>JAJTHB010000017.1 GCA_021299465.1 Rickettsiales bacterium
CGCCTCACGCAGCTTATCAAGTATTTTAGCATCCGGCGGGCTTTCGCGAAGCTCCATGACCTCCATCAGCAGCGCCTGCGATGGCTTCACGCTATCATGATCCGTCCCAACGACAACGCCTTGCAGCGCCAGTAGATGCTGTGCGCGTGTTAGAGGGTCTTTGAGGATGCGGTAGGCCTTATTAGCATCAGCGGAGGCCTGAGCAGCCTTTAGGCGCTCGGCTTCAGACTTACCGATAAAACGGTCAGGATGAAACTGGCGCTGGGCGGCAAAATATGCGGATTCCAAAACAGATAATTCAAGAGAAAAACTGCACGAAAGACCCAGTAAATCAAAATAGTTCATGTCATCCCGAGCGAAGCCGAGGGATCTTTAGATCCTTCGACTGCGGCCTACGGCCTCCGCTCAGGATGACAATTAAACATGGAAAGATTCACCGCAGCCACAGCGGCCTTTTTCATTGGGGTTGCGGAAGGTAAAACCGCTTTTGAATTTGTCCTCGACATAATCCATTTCGGTGCCAATCAGGAACATCACGGCTTTCGGGTCAATCAACACCTTCACGCCGTCACGCTCCACCACCTCGTCAAATTTGCTAATCTCGTCGGCATATTCAATCGTGTAGGAAAGACCGGAGCAACCACGCGTGCGGATATTCACCTTGATACCCGCGGTGGGTTTGCCACGGCTAGCGATCAACGCGTTAATGCGTGAAAGCGCAGCATCAGAAATAGTGACAACGGGTGCGGGCATGGCTCAGGCGGCGTCGCTTTTCTCGCCGTGTTTGGCTTTATAATCGGCAATCGCGGCTTTAATCGCATCTTCAGCCAGCACTGAGCAGTGAATCTTCACCGGTGGCAGTGCGAGGTGCTCAGCGATTTGCGTATTCTTGATTTCCTGCGCTTCATCGATGGATTTGCCTTTCACCCATTCGGTAATTAGCGAGCTGGAAGCAATCGCCGAGCCGCAGCCGAAGGTTTTGAATTTCGCATCCTCGATGATGCCATTCGGACTGACTTTGATCTGCAGTTTCATCACGTCGCCGCAGGCCGGCGCGCCGACTAGTCCGGTACCGACCGAATCATCATTCTTATCCATCGACCCCACATTGCGCGGGTTTTCGTAGTGGTCGATTACTTTTTCGCTGTATGCCATAATACTTCTCCTATTTTTTTCTTCGAAGCCAGCAGGCTGAGAAAGCCTTGAGCCGCGAAGCGCGTCCCATGTGATTTTCAGGAGAAAATCACGGGGACATTCATAAAATCAATGCGCTGCCCATTCTATTTTTGAAAGATCCACGCCTTCCTGTACCATCTCCCAAAGCGGGGACATTTCGCGCAGCTTGTCGATGCTACCTTTCACGGTTTTAATCGCAAAATCGATTTCTTCCTCGGTGGTAAAACGGCCAATGCCGAAGCGGATGGACGTATGCGCCAGCTCTTCATTCACACCGAGCGCGCGCAGCACATAGCTTGGCTCCAGCGAGGCAGAGGTGCAGGCCGAACCGCTGGAAACGGCGAGGTCTTTAATCGCCATGATCATCGACTCACCTTCGACATAGGCAAAACTTAAATTTATATTCCCCGGGTAGCGCTGCTCGCGATCCCCGTTCATGAACACATCTTTCATGTCATCCATGATCGCTTTCAGGAACTTATCCGAGAGGCGCTTCACATGCTCGGTATCCTTACCCATTTCAAGCTTAGCAATGCGCGCAGCTTCGCCAAGGCCAACCACCAGCGGCGTCGGCAGTGTGCCGGAGCGAAAGCCACGTTCCTGACCACCGCCAGAAAACAGCGCCTCTAAGCGCACACGCGGCCTGCGGCGAACATACAGCGCGCCAATGCCTTTGGGGCCATAGCATTTATGGCCAGAGATGCTCATCAGGTCGATATTCATCTCATCGACATTCAGCGGAATTTTGCCAAAAGCTTGCGCGGCATCGGTATGGAAAAATATACCGCGCTCGCGGCAGATCGCACCGATTTCCCCCAGTGGCTGGATGGTACCAATCTCGTTATTGATCGCCATCACCGACACCATCAACGTGTTATCTTTGATCGCGGCTTTCAGCTGATCTAAATCAATGAGGCCATTCGGCTTCACTGGTAGGTAGGTCACTTCAAACCCTTCCTGCTCAAGGTGGCGGCAGGAATCCAGCACGCATTTATGCTCAGTGACCGGCGTGATAATGTGATTCTTTTTATCTTTGTAAAAATGCGCGACGCCCTTGATGGCGATATTGTTGGATTCGGTCGCACCAGAAGTGAAGATGATTTCTTTTTCCGTCGCGCCGATCAGCTCTGCCACCTGCTCGCGGGCAAGGTCGGTCGCGGCTTCCGATTCCCAGCCATACGCATGGCTGCGCGAATGGGGATTGCCGAACTTTTCCGTGAAATAGGGAATCATTTTTTCCAGCACACGGGGGTCCATCGGCGTTGTCGCCTGATAGTCCATATAGACCGGTAGTTTCATGTTAGTGTTGGCAGGTGTTTGCATGCTTGGCATTATACTATTTCCTACTATTTTAATCAACTATTGAGTTAGCCATTCACTATACTAGATTTTACAAGCCGGCAATAGGTTTTTTCCCAATAGTTAATGTAGGATAAAATGTCAGTTTGCGTCGTTTTCCAACCAGCGCTCACACGAATAGCACCGGAAGCCAAATCATCATGAATATCCATCGCCTTAAGCACGTGAGAAGACTCCACACGTCCGGACGAACAGGCAGAGCCAGCCGATACCGCAAAACCGGCCAGATCAGCGTTCATCAGCTGCACTTCGCTCGATACATTCGGCATAATGATTAAAGAAGTGTTGGGCAGGCGCGGCGAGGCTTGGCCGATGACGGATGACGAATGACGAATGACCACTTCCTCTAGAGCATCCAGCCAATTCCTGATGGTTTTCATCTGTGATAGATCCATCAGCTCCGCCGCTTTCGCAAAGCCGCAAATCGCGGGGATGTTTTCGGTTCCGGCGCGGCGGCCAAGCTCCTGTCCACCGGAAAATAGCGGCCTAATGGCAAGGTTTTGCCTGACCACCAGACAGGCAGCGCCCACTGGCCCGCCCATTTTATGGGCAGAAAGCGTCATCATATCTGCGCCAAGCATGCTAAAATCGACAGGGATTTTACCCAGCGCCTGCACTGCATCGGCGTGAAGTAGCGCACCATGTTTTTTACACATAGCAGCGATCTCGGCGATCGGCTGAATAATACCGGTTTCGTTATTGGCAAGCTGGATGGAGACAAGAGCAGGCTTATGGTTTCGAAGCGCCTCATCTAACAATGTCAGGTCAATTATTCCCTCGGAATTGACCGGCAATAAAGCCACACGAGACATGGCAAGAATCGAGCTATGCTCCACTGCACTAACCAGTACTGATCTTTCCGGAAACCCTGAAAGCGCCATAACATTGGCCTCGGTGCCGGTGGCGGTGAAGATGATTTCATTCGGAAAAGTGCTGATGCTTTCTGCAATAATTTTGCGAGAATCTTCCAGCCATTTTTTGGCGTTCCTGCCATAGCGGTGAACGGATGATGCGTTCATAGGCTCAGCCATGATCTCCTGCATCCGTTCGATCACTTGCGGACGAACCGGCGCGGTGGCGTTATAATCAAGATAGGTGGACATTAGTGGTCGAAGCGGCGGTTTCGAACATCATCGAGTGAGACAGATTTCAGGTATCCGCCGATCTTATGCTCAAGGCCTTCCCAGAGATGATGCGTGACGCACTGGGTTTTAGTTGCCATGCAGCCTTTGCCACTGTTGCCGCAGCGTGTCATCTGTAATGATTCTTCCGCAGCCGAGACAATATCATGCACAAAAATATCTTTGGGCGATCTGGCCAGCACATAACCGCCGCCGGGGCCGCGCACAGATTTCACGAGGCCATTTGATCGCAGCTTTCCGAATATCTGCTCCAGGTAGGGCACGGTAATTTCTTGCGACTCAGCAATCTCCGCGAGCGCCACGGGCTTGCCTTCCTCACGGCCCGCCAGCTCTACCATCGCCATCACAGCATAACGCGCTTTTGTTCCAAGAATCATATTATCTGGGCTCCCATTTTTTAGCGCTGCCAAGCAGGCTAGCATCGTCAGCCTCTAACTCGGTCACGCGTCTTCTTAAAATATCGAGTTCATCTTGCATTTGCCTCATAGCAGAGAAAACCGGATCAGCGGACGCATCTTTCGGCGTACCATAAGCATCGAAATGCTCTTTCGGAGTAGATTTCGGTTTGTTTCCAACCTCATGAGCGGGCACACCAACCACGATCGCCCCAGCAGGTACATCTTTCACCACCACCGCATTAGACCCAACTCGCGCATGATCCCCTACCAATATCGGCCCTAGCAGCTGCGCACCTGAACCGATAATCACTTTATGACCGATCTGCGGGTGGCGCTGCGCGCCCTTCGCTGAATCGCCAGGCGCAACACCACCCAGCGTGACACCATGATAGATTGTGACGTCGTCACCTATGGTCGCCGTTTCACCGATGACCACACCCATACCGTGATCGATAAAAAACCGATTGCCGATGGTCGCCCCAGGATGAATTTCGATCCCCGTTAAAAAGCGGGCGATATGCGATACGACGCGCCCAAGCAAGCGGAGTCCTTTGCGCCAGAGCCAGTTAGACAGGCGGTAAAAAAGCAGCGCATGCAGGCCGGGATAGCAAAGTACCACCTCTAAGCGCGACCGCGCCGCAGGGTCGCGTGCAAAGACAGAATCAATCTCATTCACTATTTGCTTGAACATTGGGCTTAAAATTCCTTATAACACTAGCTTCTTAAGCTATAGTAACATACTAAATCAATCAACTATAAAGCGCGGTCACCCCATGCCAGAAATTATCATTAACGGTTCCGAAGGCCGCATTGAAGGCCGTTACAGTCACAGCGAAAACAAACAAGCCCCAGTCGTACTCGTACTCCACCCCCACCCGCTTTATGGTGGCACAATGAACAACAAAATTGTTTATCGGCTGTACCATACGTTTGCCCAGAATGGTTTTTCGGTTCTGCGCTTTAATTTTCGTGGTGTTGGCAAATCGCAAGGCAAGTATGATGAAGGTATTGGCGAGCTATCTGATGCGGCAACCGCACTCGATTGGCTGCAACAAAATAATCCGGATGCACCGACCTGCTGGATTGCCGGCTTTTCGTTTGGAGCATGGATAGCCCTGCAACTGCTGATGCGCAGGCCTGAGATTGAGGGCTTTGTTGCTGTATCACCGCCTGCGAACCTTTATGATTTCTCGTTTCTTTCACCCTGCCCTGCCGGCGGCCTTATCACTCAGGGTAACAAGGATGATGTGGTCTCTGAGGAATATGTAGGCAAGCTTGCATCCAAGCTCGGCGTGCAGCATGGAAGCAATGTGAAATATAACATCATCGATGGCGCGGATCATTATTATCGCGGCGTAGAGGAAGAGCTGGGTAATGTCGTTGGCGATTATGTCAGCCAGCGAATGGCAGAGTTTACACTCAAGCGCAAAGTGCGCCCGGATCGCAAGCGCAGGCAGCTGCCAAGGGATAACGCATAGCAGATGACTGGCTCCCCAAAGCTTCCATCGCTTTCGGAGTGTTACGTGGACTTCACGTGCGGGACATTTCAAAAGAATTCGTTCAAGAAACATCTCAATGCACTTATTGGCACATCACCTGATGGAAAAATTGTCGTTCGCAGACAATACCTAAACGATCAGTCAGAGGTAGGGTTTACCGTTCATCTCAGGATGCCCAAATGCGACGTCATGCCGAAAAGTATCTCAGAATCCATCAAATCTGAAATCGATACCCTGCTCAAAAAGTATGCAGTTAATGCATTAACCTCAGAGATCACGAACCCCGCAAAGGATTATATCGCAACAGATACGGCCTATGTGAAGTTACGGCCTCGCAACGAAACCAATAAGATAAGCTTTGTTAAATTAAGGACAGAAACCAACAAACACTTTAAAAATCAAGTGGACGTTGTCTACAAAATACCAACAACCGAATTAGACAAGCTTGCAGGCGCTTCAGCTGAGCTGGAATCAATGTCTAAAGTCCGTGGCAAATCCCGCTAAATTAGAACGGAATCTCATCATCCGCTAGCTGAGGTGCTGCTTGCGGGCTGCGGCTGCTAGACTGTGGTTGGCTCTGGTTATATCCACCACCATCATAGCTTGATTCGCCGTCACGCTTTCCATCAAGCATCGTGAGGTTACCGTTATAACCTTGTAATACGACTTCGGTTGAGTATTTTTCCTGGCCGTCTTTATCGGTCCATTTGCGGGTCTGCAACGCGCCTTCAATATAAAGCTTTGAGCCTTTTTTGACGTAGCTTTTGACCACTTTCACCAGATTGTCATTGAACACAACTACACGGTGCCACTCGGTTTTCTCTTTGCGCTCACCGCTGTTTTTATCTTTCCAGCTTTCTGATGTTGCGATAGAAAAATTGGCAATTTCCTTGCCGTCTTGCGTGGTGCGGATCTCGGGATCACGTCCGAGGTTGCCTACTAGAATCACTTTATTCACACTGCCTGCCATAAAAACTCCGTATGCCAGCTTGTTTTACACAAGCCGCGTTTATTAATTGATTGCTACTACATGGTATGAGTAAAACAGAAAAAAAACGCGATACAAGCCTAAACTACATGTCCATGCTCATCGAGGCAGGGGGCGTTGAGCTGACGCGGCTGCGCCACGAATCATCTTCTTCTTTTGGCTGAAGGGGCGCTGCGGATGACATGGGCGGCTCTTGTGTCACAACGGCTTCAGTTCCTTTAGCAATTGCGAACAAGGATATCAACGGCCCAAACAATCCTTGAAAACCACTCATAGAACCCCATGTTAGGCTTGCTTTGCATAGAATTTTATAGCAAAATTCGCCCTCGTTCAATCGCAAGTATTAACATATTGTAATATATGACCAAGTCAGACAACGCCATTATAATTCGCGGCGCAAAAGAGCATAATCTTAAAAATATCGATGCGGCAATTCCGAAAAACCAGCTGGTCGTCATCACCGGCCCTTCCGGCTCTGGCAAATCTTCACTGGCGTTTGACACAATCTACGCTGAAGGCCAGCGGCGCTACGTAGAGTCCCTTTCTTCCTATGCGCGGCAGTTCCTGAATATTCAGGACAAGCCGGATGTTGAATCGATTGATGGGCTGTCACCGGCGATTGCTATTGATCAGAAAACCACTTCGCGCAACCCGCGCTCGACGGTGGGTACGGTTACCGAAATCTATGATTACCTGCGCTTGCTCTATGCCCGCGTCGGCGTGCCTTACTCGCCTGCAACCGGCCTTCCAATTGAAAGCCAGACCGTATCGCAGATGGCTGATCGCATTTTAGAGCTGCCGGAAGGTACCAAGATTATGCTTCTCGCGCCAGTCGTTCGCGGGCACAAGGGTGAATATAGGAAAGAACTCGCCGAGTGGAAAAAGAAAGGTTTTCAGCGCTTCAAAATCAATGGCTCGCTTTATGAGGCTGATGAACTTCCGGCGCTTGATAAGAATAAAAAACATGAGATCGATGTGGTCGTGGATCGCATTGTTGTCTCAGGGGAGCTCGGCAACCGCCTTCCGGATTCACTCGAAACGGCGCTTCAGCTTGGTGATGGGCTGGTGAAGGTTGAGGTGGTATCAATCCCTGCGAAAGCAGGGATCCTGAATCCTGAAACAAAAGGTACAAGATCCCCGGGTCGCACCAAGGGCGCGCCCGAGGATATAACAACCATCACCTTCTCTTCAAAATTCGCCTGCCCCATCTCTGGCTTTACCCTTTCTGAAATCGAGCCAAGGCTATTTTCATTCAATAGCCCATACGGCGCTTGCCCGACATGCGATGGGCTGGGCATGCAGATGTTTTTTGATCCAGATCTGGTCGTGCCAGATACAAAATTATCATTGCTGGATAAAGCGATTGCACCTTGGGCGAATAGTACCAGCAAATATTATATCCAAACATTAGACGGCCTAAGCGCCCACTATGGCTTCAAACTTACCACGGCATTTCGTGACCTTCCAAAAGAGATTCAGGAAATAATACTTTATGGCTCTGGCGAGGAGCCTATTAAAATTGCCTACACTGATGGCCCCCGCACCTACATGAGCCATAAGCCTTATGAGGGTGTCATTCCCAGCTTGGAGCGTCGCTGGAAAGAAACAGAAAGCGAGTGGATGCGTGATGAGATCACGAAATATCAGAACGATCATCCTTGTGAATCCTGTGGTGGCCATCGCCTGAAACCAGAAGCGCTTTGTGTAAAAGTTGGCGGACTGCATATTGGCGAAGTGACGCAGTTTCCAATCGACACCGCGCATGACTGGTTCGGCAAGCTGGAAAAAAAGCTCAGCAAGAAGCAGCAGGATATCGCCCAGAAAATTTTAAAAGAAATCCGCGAGCGCCTTACCTTCCTGGTTAATGTCGGTCTTGAATATCTCACCTTATCGCGTGAATCCGGTACACTTTCCGGCGGAGAATCACAACGCATCAGGCTTGCATCTCAGATCGGCTCGGGTTTGTCTGGCGTGCTTTATGTTTTGGATGAACCATCGATTGGCCTTCATCAATGCGATAACCAGCGATTACTAACCACCCTCAAGCATCTTCGGGATCTGGGCAATACCGTGATCGTCGTCGAGCATGACGAAGATACCATGCGCGCCTCGGATTACCTGATTGATATGGGGCCGGGCGCTGGCGTGCATGGCGGGCGGATTGTCGCGGAAGGCAGCTGCCAGCAGGTCATGAAGAACAAATCAAGCCTCACCGGTCAGTACCTAAGCGGCGACAAGTTCATTGCGGTTCCCAGCGAACGCCGCCCTATTCAACGCAGCCGTAAAATCGTTGTTAGCGGCGCGCGCGCAAATAACTTAAAAAATATCAAAGCGGAGTTTCCGCTTTCCACCTTCACCTGTGTCACCGGCGTGTCTGGGGGCGGCAAATCCTCCCTGGTCATCGAAACGCTCTACAAAGCCATCGCCAAACGCATGCATGGTAGTCGTGATATGGCCGGCGTGCATGATAGCATCACTGGTTTGGAGTCCATCGATAAAATCATTGAGATTGATCAATCACCGATTGGACGTACACCGCGCTCAAACCCCGCCACCTACACCGGCGCCTTCACGCCGATCCGCGATTGGTTCGCGGCGTTGCCGGAAGCCAAGGCGCGCGGCTATCAGGCGGGGCGTTTCTCGTTTAACGTCAAAGGCGGTCGCTGTGAAGCCTGTCAGGGCGATGGCCTGATCAAGATCGAGATGCACTTCCTGCCCGATGTGTATGTGAAATGCGATGTTTGTCATGGCAAGCGCTATAACCGTGAAACTCTGGATATCAGGTACAAAGACAAATCAATCGCGGATGTGCTTGAGATGACGGTCGATGAAGGCGCCAGCTTCTTTTCTGCGCAGACTTCTATTCGCGAAAAGCTGGTCGCGCTGCAGGAGGTCGGGCTGGGTTATATCGCCATCGGCCAATCGGCGACGACGCTATCGGGCGGCGAGGCGCAGCGAATTAAACTTGCGAAAGAACTTTCCAAGCGTGCGACCGGCCGCACGCTTTATATTCTCGATGAACCAACCACCGGTCTGCATAGCGATGATATCCGCAAGCTGCTTGGGGTATTGCACACGCTGGTCGATAGCGGCAATACCATCATCTGCATCGAACATAATCTGGATGTGATTAAAACCGCTGATTGGGTGATCGATATTGGCCCCGGCGGCGGCAATAAAGGCGGCAAAGTCGTCGCCAGCGGTACGCCGGAGGATATCGCGGCATGCAAGGAAAGCGTTACCGGTGAATATCTAAAGCCGCTGCTCAAGAAGGGCAAGAAAGTGGCTTAGCGAACTATTTTCGTCTCGGCGCTTTGCGCGCGCTGACGCATTAGCTCAGCAAGGAAACTCTTTTGCGGATCGGCTTGTTGCTCCAGCTGCGGAGTGCGAACGGATTGCCGTTCCCGCTCTAATTCTAAACCCTCTTGCAGCTTGATCTGGGAGAATGTTAACTCTTCTTTTAATTTGCTACCGATACCCACTATTAAACTTGCGCCTAATGCGCTTGCAACCGTCAAAGGTGGCATAATATATGGAAATACAGCATGGGTGAGATTAGCGGCACCTTCAGCGACAACACCGCTTAGAGTGAATGTAGGTATGGCACCAGTCAATCCAAGCACGGCGCCGCCTAATGTAGAGACGCCAAATGTCAGCCCTGCGCCGATGACCAGCACGAGCAAACCTGCGAGCAATGCATCTTTGTTGAAGATTGAGGCTTTACGGTCTATCTTTTTGCCTGTCACTTGTTCCTGCCGCATGCGCGCCATGCCGAGTAGCGCACCCGCCCCCGCCCCTACTCCGAGCGCACCCAGGAGCAACGGAAACCCAACGGCGGCTCCAGCCGCAAAAGTTCCTAGGCCGATCACGGTTGGTAAAAGCAAGGCGCCGATCGCCATTTCCTGGTTGAGCAGGGTCGGTTTCTTGTCGGTCTTGATGTAGAGGGCTTCTTCCATGATTCCTAAGGGCAATCGCTAAGTCTGAGCATAGCTTAACGGGATTTTACCCTGCAACGCAAATGAAGAATTCATGACAATGCAAAAGTGGTATCATAGAGCTGAAATTCAAGGAAAAAAGGCGGCCTGAAGCCGCCTTTTGATTACTTGTCATGTCGAGCGAAGCCGAGACATCTTAAAAGATCCCTCGGCTAAGCTCGGGATGACTAAAGCTTAAGCAGCCTCTTTCACCGCAGCGGCAGCGGCGGCAACTTTACCACGCAGCAGCTTCATCAGTTTATCATAGGCTGTTTTTTGATCCATACCTTCCGATGCTGCGTATTCAGCAACGATACGGTTCAGCGCATTTTCATAGATCATACGCTCGGAATAGGAACGCTCGGATTGATCTACGTTCTGATGCAAATCACGCACAACTTCCGATACGGAAAGCAGATTGCCGGAATTGATTTTTGTCTCATATTCCTGCGCACGACGCGACCACATGCCACGGCTTATTTTCGCTTTGCTTTTGAGCACATCGATCATTTTCTTGATCTGATCGGAGCTGCTGATTGGGCGAAGGCCAGCGGCAGCAGCGCGCGACATAGGCACGCGTAGCGTCATTTTATCGCGCTCGAAATTAATCACCAGCAAACGCAGAGCATGATCGCCAATCATCTGGGTTTCTTCGGCCATAATCTTACCAACGCCATGCGTTGGATACACGACATAGTTACCAACTTTATAAAGCACTTTGCTCATCGGAACAACAGCTGCTGTTGGCTTTGCCTGGAGGGGCTTTGCCGAAGGCAATTTAGCAGCAGGTTTAGCGACCGGCTTCTCGGCAACAATGTTTCTCTTAGCCTGAGCCTTCATGACAATTTTCTTCACAGCGGGCTTGGCAACTGGCTTTTTAGCACTAACCTTAGCTGCCATCTTGACAGCCGACTTTTTAGCCACAGGCTTCTTGGCAGCAGCCTTTTTAACAGGTTGTTTAGCAGATTTTGTTGCGGATTTTTTGGTCATTTTTTTAGACATAGTTTGTTCCTTGTACTCTACTGAGGCCAGATCACTCCGGCGGTTAAACTATATATTGTAGGGCTCTTGGGGAAAAACACCATTAGATGACGAATTTCCTTAAAACGAGCGATAACCTACCACAAAATTAAGGAAAAAGAAACCATTTATTCGTAAAGGCGCTATTTGGCGTTGCCGGTGCCAGGATTGGGGCTGAAATGCGCCTCAAATTTGCCAGCGATGCCTTTAAAGCTATCAGCATCAGTGGGGCTTGGTTTTTTGACCGTAAGATTGGGCCATTTTGCCGCATATTCGCGGTTGACTTCAACCCATTTAAGCAGCTCGTCAGATTCCGGCTTGATGGCTTCTGCTGGGCACTCTGGCTCACAAACACCACAGTCAATACATTCGTCAGGGTTGATGACGAGCATGTTTTCACCCTCGTAAAAACAGTCTACCGGGCAGACTTCCACGCAGTCAGTATATTTGCATTTTACGCAGGCATCGGTAACAACGAAGGTCACAGCAGCTCCTCAGATCTATTCATTGCGAGGCTGTATAACACCAGTCCGACAAATTTCAACTAAAACCCAGCTTGTAGGCGCCGGATCTTTTGCTTTAGAAGCTCCGCCTTGACGCGTATACCAAGAAGCACGAGATAAAATGCGGCGAACGCAATAGCCATCGAAAACAATGGCAATTGCATACTATGGTGAATGGAGATGCCCCCCTCACGAATCACGCTGGCTGGCTGATGCAGCGTGTTCCACCAATCGACGGAGAAACGAATAATCGGAATATTGACCAGGCCAATTAAAGCAAGAATTGCGCAGAGTTTTTTACCTTGTTCTTTTCCTTCATAAGCATCAGCGAGCGCAATGTAACCAATATACAGAAAGAATAAAATCAGCACCGAGGTGAGCCGCGCATCCCATACCCAGTAAGCGCCCCACATTGGCCTGCCCCACAGCGAGCCGGTTACAAGGCATATAAGTGTAAAACCGGCGCCAGCCATCGCGCTTTGACGAGCGATAATATCAGCTAGCGGATGTTTCCAAATCAGGAACATCGCACTCGAAATTGCCATACCAACATAAATCCCAATCGCCATCCATGCGCTCGGCACATGCACATACATGATGCGCACGGTATCGCCCTGCTGATAGTCATCTGGCGAAACAACCAGCGCCTGCCAGAGCCCAAAGGCGAGCGATATTACCAGCAGCGTTGAAAGCCAAGGCATCAACATATCAGCAAGGCGGATGAAGCTGGCGGGTTTTGCAAGACGGTGCATAAAATTGGCGAATGGTTGCTGGTTTCTAGTTGTTGGTATAAGAAATAGGCTAGCAACTAGCAACCAGCAACTTCTATGCTCAGCAATAAAACCATCTTCATCACGGGCGCCACGGCAGGCTTTGGGCTTGCATGCGCTAAACTCTTTATTTCACACGGCGCTAAGGTGATTGCGACCGGTCGGCGCAAGGAAAGGTTGGATGCGCTTAGAGCAGAAAGCAGCTCCATTCATGCCATTGCACTCGATGTTCGCGACCGCGCGGCGGTTGAAAGCGCGATCAGCCAGCTGCCGGAGCCTTTTTCTGCCGTGGATATCCTCATCAACAATGCTGGCCTTGCACTTGGTCTCGGCTCATATGAACAACAGCCGCCGGATGACCTTGAGCAGATGGTTGATACCAACATCAAGGGCGTGATGCATTGCACCCATGCGCTACTTCCCGGCATGCTCGCACGAAATTACGGTCATATCGTGAATTTAAGTTCGATTGCTGGCACCTACCCCTACCCTGGCGGCAATGTGTATGGGGCAACTAAAGCATTTATTACGCAGTTCTCACTTAATCTGAGGGCAGATTTACTGGGAAAAAATATCCGCGTCACGAACATCGAGCCCGGTATGTGTGATACAGAATTTTCCACGGTACGTTTTCACGGAGACAAAGCTAAAGCCGATAGTATCTATGCCGGTATGAAACCGCTCAGCGCTGAAGATATCGCGCAGACGATTTTCTGGACGATCACCCAGCCGGAACATGTCAATATCAATCGCGTGGAAATCATGCCGGTGATGCAGGCATTCTCAGCCTTTGCGGTAAATAGGAAGAGTTAACGGCGGCGGCCGGACTGCGATGGCGCACCGCGACCAGCCTGTGCGTTGGCGCTGTTTCGGTAGGCGTTGGCGAGTGCATTCATCTGGCGCAGCGCTTCACGGTTTTTACGACTGGTGATACCGAATATTCTGGAAAATAAACCTACGATCGCATTGGTAATAGGTTTCAGAAAGTTCGTACCTGATCCCGTACCCCAGAGACGATAGCCTTTTTGTCCCCACATGCTTTGACCACCGGTTCCACCCCATACGTCGGTGCTGTAGCCACCCCACACGTTATCGCCCGTTCCACCCCAAACGTTGTCATTGAATGTACCATGAACGTTATCACTGCGAACCCCCCACGCCGTGACACCAACATTCTGGCGCGTTCCCACCAGATCGGCTCCATAGCGGGCATGATGTTCAATTTCTTCTTGGGTGTAACCATGCGGGTTATAGCCATAGGCACTAGTTGCACCAGGGGTGTTGACTTGCCCATGAACATTGATCACGTCCGGTGTCATAGCCCCATAAACACCGCCCATTTGCGCCATAGCCATTTGTTGCTCGAGCATTTGCTGGCGGCGAAGGTTGATGTAGTAAGGACTATATTTATTGATCGCATCGGTGATTACGGTATTGGTGAACATGGATTTGGGCTTATACTTGCCAATTCCCCAACCGGTATTGGATACGATTGACCCGTTTTTCGTGTTAACTTTACCGATCACGTTACCAGCAATATCGTAGATTTCGCCTTTTTTAGTGATATGGCCGTTGTGGAAATTGCGCGCCTCCACGATCACCATTTTGCGTTCATCCTTGGCAAGCTTGCGGGCTTTTTTCAGAGCAATTTCTTTAAGCGCCTGCTCGGCACGCGCACCCATTTTTCCTATTTGCATTTTTCCGGAGAGGCTAAACGGCTTCTTGTAGGCCGCGCCGAGTGCTTTCTGCTTATTCTCTTCCATTTTTTTGGCCACGATACGCTTATAGCGTTCGGCGGCTGGAAGCTTGCCTTTCTTGGTGATTTCAAGACGCATCATCTCGCTGGCAGCGCCCATACGCCCGCCGTTACTACTACGCCCACCGTTAAATTGTCTTGGAGCAACCATACAAACAGTATATAGGATTTTGTAGCGATAACCTAGTGGTTTACCTCAAATTTCATGAAATTGTCATAATCATGCGCTTGGCCTTGTCGATCCTTGTATTGCTGATGTTTCAATTGCTTGCGACTACACCGTCATGGGCGAAAGATCGCATAACCGACCAGCCAATAAAGCTCGTAACCTTCAACAAAGATGTGGTTACGGTTAAAACAAAGTCCGCTGAAGAGCGTTTTCATGTCGAGATTGCTATCACCGAAGAACAACAATCTCGCGGCCTGATGTTTCGCTCATCCATGAAAGAACGTGAGGGGATGCTCTTTTTATGGGACCAAGAGATCCCCATAACCATGTGGATGAAAAACACATGGATTCCGCTCGATATGTTTTTTATCGACCGCACAGGAATGATTATTCACATTGCTGAGAATACTACGCCAAATTCCGAGGCCATTATTGATTCTACCGCGCCTGTTTCTGGCGTGCTGGAACTAGTTGCCGGTTCATCGAAGCGCTTTGGTATTGCGGTAGGTGACAGAGTCATTCATTCGCATTTCAAACTATGATAAAACGCCGCCTCAGCTTATTTTTCTCGCTTATGCTTCTGGCCTATAGCCCGAGCCATGCTGATAATGCGGCGCCAATATTATACTCACGTGCCGAGATCACGATTGCGCGAGCCATACCAGTTAAACAAACACCACTGCCCTGGCAGGATACTGGGCAAGTTGAAAACCTGCCTGATATCAAACTTGATGCCGAGATACGCGATGCGCAAACACTCATGACTCAATCGGGCTGGTTTAATTTAAGCAGTCCCTCCTACGATCAGGGGGTGCTGTTGCTGTTTGCATCCCCCGCTATTGCTACCATACCCCCCTCGTCGCAATACGCGCCGCTGGATGTTATGATTGTTGATAAAGAAGGCGTCATCCGCGAGATATACCCCAACCTGATGCTCGCTGAACTTAGCGAGCCCATCACCTCTAAAGAAGCAGCACTTGGTATTTTGTTTTTGCGCGGGGGCGCGCATCAAACGCTGACGATCAAACCCGGCGACAGCGTCATCTACAGCGTCTTTAAAAAACCACCGGCGGTGATGTCATTACCTGCGAATAATCCTTGAAGCTCGTTAATCCAAGCAAGCGAAGCTAGCTGTATTAACGGATGGTCGGAATGACAGGATTCGAACCTGCGACCCCCAGTCCCCCAGACTGGTGCGCTACCGGGCTGCGCTACATTCCGACAAAGTCCCGCAAAAAATGCGGGGGTGGGCATTTAAGGGAGCGCGACATTACTGAAGGCAAGCTCGTTTCGCAAGTCCTCTTTCAGGCGGCCAAGCCCGTCTTGGCTCGCAGATTCGCAGCGTGCAACCAGCATGGGCTGGGTGTTTGAAGCACGCAGCAACCACCAGCCATCGGGGTGGCTCACACGAACGCCATCAACATCATGAAAGCTTCGCTTTTGTTTGAGAAGCCTCGCCTTAACTTCATCAATCACGCTGAACTTGCGGGTGTCATCGCAGGCGAAACGAATCTCCGGCGTGCTGATGCGGGCGGGTAAAGACCTGCGCATGTCTGACAGTTTTTGCTCTGAGTGCGATAATAATTGCAAAAGCCTGAGAGCGGCATAAAGCGCATCATCAAAACCATAATAATGATCTGCAAAAAACAGATGCCCGCTCATCTCGCCAGCTAGCGGCGCGCCAGTTTCAGCCATTTTCGATTTGATCAGCGAATGGCCGGTTTTCCACATCAGCGCATTGCCACCGAGGCGCTCAACTTCTTCAAACAGCGCGCCTGATGCCTTCACATCGGCAATAATCACGGCGCCTGGCCGCTCCTTCAATATTTCCCTGCTGTAAAGCATGAGCAACTGATCGCCCCAGAGGATTTCGCCCTCATCATCCACCACGCCGAGGCGATCACCATCACCATCAAACGCAATACCGGCATCGAGCTTTTTGTCTCGAACCTTATCAATTAGTTGCACAAGATTCTCTGGCACCGTGGGATCGGGGTGATGCGCGGGAAATGTACCATCAATGGTGGCATTTAGCGTGGTGTGATCACCTTTTAGCCGCTCACACAATAACTGCATAATCTCGCCTGTTGCGCCATTGCCAGCGTCCCAGGCAATGCGAAGCGGCTTTGCTATTATTATTCGCTCGAGTAAGCGGCTGGTATAGACCTCTTTAATGTCATGCACCTGAATTGAACCGCCTGAATGGCTAGCAAAATCACCCGAACGAATCCGTGTTTTAAGGGCTTGAATCTGCGCGCCATAAAACGCACCACCACCTAACATGAATTTCATACCATTATGGTTCGGCGGGTTATGCGAACCGGTGATCATGATGCCACCTCCAGCCCCAAAATGCTTCACGGCAAAATAGAGCATCGGCGTAGGCCCCAAGCCAATGTCGATGACTTCGATTCCCTGCTCTTTTAGCGCCTGCGCAACGGCCTGAACAAACTCTGCGGAGCTTAACCTTCCATCGCGCCCCAAGCAAATGCTCTTGGCACCCGATTGCTGAACAACTTCAGCAAAAGCACGCGCAATCAGTGCAGCGGTATCAGCAAAAAAACTTTCACCCACAACACCGCGCACATCATACTCGCGGAAAATGGCATCGTGAATTAAAGGAATGGGCATGTAATTAATTGGCTGAAGGCTCCGCGCTAATGGTATTAAATTTCTCATTATTGATCTGGCGCTCGGCGGCAAGTTGCACGGTAACCTGCTTTGCTTTTTGCGGCGACATTTCAGCCAGAATCGGCGCCGCTTTTTTCTCTGCCATCCTGTCGATCACCATCAGAAGGACCGGCATTTCAATCTCATCAAAAATACGAGCTGCATCGCGCGGCTTCATATTTTCATAAATACGAACCAGACTTTTGATCTTCGCATCTTCTTTGGCGTTATATTCTGCTAGCAGATCAGAAACCTCTTTTCTCATGGCTTCAATCTGGGCGATTTTGTCATTGATACGTTTCTCTGTAGCGTCTAGCGCTGCCTCTTTCACCTGAATATTGGTCTCCCAACGCTCAAGTTCTTCACGACGCTTACCAAGGTTTTGTAATAATTCGAGCTCTACTTTTGAAAAGGTGCGATCCGCAACTTCTCCAGCGCTATCTTTAACATTAGGATTATCTCCTTCTTTTTTTTCGCCCTTTTCGCTTGATTCTTTTTTTGTCCCTGCTGGTTTGTTTTCATCTTTTTTTGCTTCTTCCGCTTTATCGCCTGGCGGTGCTGCTTCAGATTTTTCGGCTGGCTCAGCTGCAGTTGCCGCCTGTGCAGATTGGGCCTGCACTCGAGACACGAACAATGCTTCTGACAAGGCTTCCGTTCCCCTTGCAACATCCGTAATTTTTACAGCAAGAAAAAGGAAGGAGGCAGTAATAGTCAGGGGAATAAGGCGCATGCGCTATCCTTTTAG
Organism: Rickettsiales bacterium; assembly: GCA_021299465.1. Lineage (GTDB taxonomy): Bacteria > Pseudomonadota > Alphaproteobacteria > Rickettsiales > SXRF01 > JAJTHB01. The sequence continues at coordinate 18,170 of JAJTHB010000017.1, forward strand.
CCCGCTGCGAACGATATCAAGCAACTCTTGCTCAGCCTTGGAGCGGCCACGAATTGATGGCTTTGGTCTTGTTTCCTCTTCCTCAGCCTCCTGTTGCTTGCTACGCCCCACAACGCGCTCTAACACAGCCTCAAGTGACGCAACGGCTTTTTCCTTCCCTGCTTTTTCAGCAGGCTTGCGCGACTCCAATGTTGGCGCAGGTTTAACAAGTATTGGCTCATCGACCGTTTCCTCTTGGTCATGCTGAACTTTGCTTCGTGCGCGATTGACCGCAAGGCTTGCTTCAATCTGGTTGGTAAGTTTGTTGCCACGCTCGATTAAAAAGCCAAGGTCATCGATCAGGTAATTGGCTTTATCGATCCGGTGCTGAATATTTTCGCCGATGCGCTTACTGGCCGTTTGCAAGGCAACGATACTCTCTGAGGCGCGCTGTGTGGATTCATCAAAGTGCCCAAGGAGCTGGGCCAGCTCACTCTTGCTATCTTGTAGCATCTTGATCCGGCGATTAAGCACCCAGCAGTAGCTGATGGTAGCAGCGAGTAAACCTACAATGAGAATATTCAGAAGCAAGTTTGCGATGATGCCGGTCATGTTGTCTCCTTCATCTTGCGCTGAATCGCATCATTGAGTGATATCGCCATGCTTTCGCCAACCTTACCTAGCAAACCGGTGGTAACAGGAATACCGCCACAGCGCATGGTAATCTCGTCATCCGGCGTGCAATCCAGTAGCAGGGTGCTACCAACCTTTAGGCTCATCACATCTTTCAGTGTTACCATTTTTTCTTTGAGCACGGCTTCCAGCTCGATATTCGTATTGCGAAGCTCCTTGCCTAAATGTTTTTCCCACACAGTGTCCTGACCGAAATTTTCGCCCATGAACATTTGCAATAGAAGATCGCGTATTGGCTCCAGCGTGGTATGGGGTAGCAGCACCTCAATAATACCACCGCGATTTTCAACTATCTCGACACGGAATTTCACCAGTAGCGCAGGGTTACCCGGGCGGGTGATGGTGGCAAAGCGCGGGTTAGTTTCCAAGCGCTCGAAATGAAAGGTAATCGGCGAGATCGGCTCAAACGAGGTGCTCATATCAGCGAGGACCACATCAATCGCACGCTTCACAATATCCTGCTCGATGGTGGTATATGGCCTGCCTTCAACACGTGCTGGACGATTGGCTTTTCGACCGCCAAGCAGAATATCCACCAGCGAGTAAATCTGTGAACTGTCGACGGTGACCATGCCAAAATTTTCCCACTCCACCGCACGAAACACGACGAGCAATGCCGGTAGCGGAATGGAATTAAGGTAATCTTCAAAACGAATACTGGTCATCGAATCCAGACTCACATCAACGTTTTCAGACGTGAAGTTACGCAAGCTGGTCGACATCTGGCGCACCATACGATCAAACACCACTTCGATCATTGGCAGCTTTTCATAAGCCGTCATGGACTTATCAAGGATGGCAAAGATGCCGTCCGCTCTTGATGAACCTGAGGTTTTCGTATCGAAACCTAGCAAGCTATCAATTTCATTCTGATTCAGAATACGCTGGGGATCGCCACCCGCGCCATCCGCTGCAGCGGCTTCACCGGTGCCTGCCGCATCATCTTTTTCGAGCATAGCCGCCCATTCTGCGGCAGCAGCATCATCTTGGTTTGGGTCAGTGTCAGCCATAAGAGACCTTATCGTTCAGTAACTTATACCACAGCATACTGGCTGGGACAATGCCGGACTGGCAATTGCTGTGCCAACATGCACTACTGAACCACGATTTCCTTGAAGAGCACATCATTGATTTTTACAGGGGCGAGGGATTTATTAGCGCGTATTAGAAGTTCTTCGCGAAGTCGCTGAATACCTGCCGAACCTGAAAGGTCGCTGGCACGCAATTCACGAAGGTACGTGTTAACCGCATCCATCAAGCGGGGAATATTAGCCTCAATCACAGCAATATCTTCCTGCTTAGCCACCTCAAGAATCACTGTGGTCTTTAAAAAACTCGTCGCCTTGCCACCGGTATTTAAGTTCACTAAAAAATCCGGCAACGTGTAAAATACTGGTTTTTCGGCAGATCCAGCACCGGCGCTATCATCACCACCTTTACCTTGGCCACCAATCAAACCGGCAAAATAAGCACCTGCTCCACCGCCAACCAGCAACAAGAGCGCTAACACACCAATAATGATTATTTTCTTTTTCGATTTTTTTGGCTTGGCTTCGCCCTCAGCACCTTCTGCGCCCTCTTCACCTTCGGCTTGTTCAGGTTTGGCGTCTTCTTTTTCTTCGGTAGCGTCTTCTTTTTTCTTTGCATTCTCTTTAGCCATGTCCAGCTCCTGATCAAAAAAATTTTAGTGAACTATCCATTACGTTAGTGGCCAGAAAACGCAACTAAATTTAAGACCCGTCACCAGTTGGCATGGATCATGCATAGCTGGATGCGAGTCATTAACAACCAAGCATCGACCACTATGGATAATGGCATCTACATCATGCTCTCGCGCCAACTGGCGCTGTTCCGCGATATGGAAATTACCGCGAATAATATCGCGAACACCAATACCACGGGTTACAATTCTGAGCACCTGCTGTTTAACTCCTACCTGACCAAGGATGTGAATCAGCGCGTGGTCAATCCGATGTCGTTTGCTTACGACATCAACAGCTACCGCAATACTGAAACCGGCAGCATGACTTCGACCGGCAACCCGCTGGATGTCGCGATTCAGGGCGATGGCTATTTCATGGTCGAAACACCGCTCGGCACGCGCTACACCCGCGCCGGCAATTTCCAGATCGATGCCAGCGGTATTCTTACTACGGTTGAAGGTTACGCGGTACTGGATCAATCCGAGCAGCGCATCACGTTACCGGACGATGCGCGCGAGATTGAGATTGGCGAAAGCGGCAATGTTAAAGTCAACGGCGAAGAATTTGGCAGCATCGGGGTTGTACGCTTTGAGAATGAGCAGCTGCTCGAACGCCTCGATGGAAGGCTTTATAAAAGCGAAGTAACGCCGCAGGAAGCGATTGGCTCGCGTGTGCTGCAAGGCGCACTTGAAAGTTCTAATGTTAAGCCGGTAATCGAGATGACGCACATGATTGACGTCTCGCGCTCAGTGGGCAGCACCGCGCGTTTCATTGAAGTGGTATACGAATTGCAACGCAAGGCAGCAAGTGCCTGGGCACAACAAGGATAGGGTAGGATAAGCTTATGCGTTCTCTGGATATCGCCGCCACCGGCATGCAGGCACAGCAGCTTTATGTAGATGTTACTTCGCAAAACCTTGCGAACATCAACACCACTGCATACAAGCTCCAGCGTCCCGAATTTCAGGATCTCTTGTACCAGAATGCGCGCCGCGTCGGCACCAACTCGGCAGATACCGGCACGATTGTTCCAACCGGCGTTCAGATTGGCCTTGGCGTTCGCACCGCAGCAATCTATCGCAACACTGGTCAGGGTACGCTTCAGAACACCGAAAACCCGCTTGATCTCGCCATTCAGGGCAAGGGGTATTTCCAGATCAACCAGCCAGACGGCACCATCGCTTATACACGTGCCGGAACCTTCCAGCTCAGCCCAACCGGTACAATCGTCACCACTGACGGCTTTGAAGTGCAGCCGGCGATTACGGTTCCCACCAACGCCACCAGCGTCAGCGTCAACCAATCGGGGGAGGTATTTGCTACCATCCCCGGACAGACCGCGCCTCAGAATCTCGGCCAGCTGCAAACGACCAACTTTGTGAACGAAGCGGGCCTGCAGGCAATCGGCCAGAATCTTTATCTTGAGACGGCCGCTTCCGGCACTCCTACCACCGGCACCCCGGGGGTTGATGGTTTTGGCACTATCATTCAAGGTTTCCTTGAAACGTCGAACGTGAATCCCGTCAGCGAGCTCACCAACCTGATCCGCGCGCAGCGTGTGTATGAACTCAACAGCCGTGTCATCTCCAAAACCGATGAAATGCTGCAAGCCCTAACCCAGAGCGTGTAAAATTATGAGCATCATATTTAGAAATTTAGTGGCAAGTTGTGCGGTTGGGTTTGTGATCCCCACCCTCGCCTTTGCAACCATCGAAGAGCCGCCGGTTGCCATCAGTGCACCGAAGCAGATTTTTGAGCTTTCGGCGCAAGATGCTGAAGGAGCAATCGGCTTTGCATTAGCAGAGCGCGGCGCCGGCCAGCGTGTCGTTGCCAGCATTCAGGGGCGAAACGAAGAAACGCTTTTTTCCTATAATAGCCCAATCTCTGTTGAGATTCGCGGCCTTCAATATGACCGCACCAATTCACGCTGGAGTGCCAGCCTGATGTTTGTAAGCGATGGTCAGGTTATCTCGGCCATGCCAGTTTCAGGGCGCTATGACGAGGTGATGCAGGTACCGGTCCTGAAGCGTCAGGTGCGCCCGGGTGATGTGATTCAGGAGGCGGATCTGGAACTACGCGATTTCAGCCTGTCACGGACGCGCAGCGATACGATTGCGGATTTATCTGCGCTGGTTGGTAAAGCGCCAATACGAAGCATTTCTGCCGGACGTCCGATCCGTGAACAAGAAATTGCTCAGCCAGCAGTCATCAAGAAAAATGACATCATTCAGGTTGAGTATCGATCGCAAGGCGTGTCCATCACCACCACCGCTCAGGCGATGGAAGATGGCAGTAAAGGCAGCACGATCAATGTTCGCAATCTTTCTAGCAAAAAACTCGTTCGTGCGATTGTTCAGGATGAGAAAACCGTTATCATTTCAAGCTCAGGGGCGCGTTATGCTGCAGTCAATTAATAAAGGTGTTTACTTACTGCTCACTGCATCAGCGCTTACCGCCTGTACCAGCACACTCGACAAGCTCGATAATATCAATAAGCCACCGCCATTTACTGAGGTAGTCAACCCGCAGGAAAAACCGGATTATAAACCGCTAAGCTGGCCGATGCCGGAAACGCCGCCACCAGCCAAGCAATATGCGAATTCGCTATGGCAGCCTGGCGCGCGCGCCTTCTACCGCGACCAGCGCGCAGCGCGTGTTGGTGATATTCTGCGTATCAACATCAGCATTGATGACAAAGCCGAGGTTGATAACCAGACTCAGGCCAACCGCACCACCGGCGAGACGGTTGGCGCGCCAAGTGTGATGGGGTTTGAGAACCTGCTGGCTGGAAATGTTCGTATTCCACCACTCGGTCTGGACGGCATACCGCTGAAAGACCGAGCTAATCCGGCAAGCCTGCTTGATATCTCTGGTAGCACTAACACGCAGGGCACCGCTGCAGTCAAACGCAAAGAAAAGATCGATACCCAGATTGCCGCACTGATCACACAGGTATTGCCAAACGGCAATTTCGTGATCGACGGTAGTCAGGAAATACTCATCAACAAAGAAATCCGTGAACTCACTGTCAGGGGTGTCATCCGTCCGCAAGATATCAAGTCGGATAACACCATTGACTCAACCCAGATCGCTGAAGCACGCATCACCTATGGTGGTCGCGGGCAACTCAGCGATGTTCAGCGGGGACGTTGGGGAAGCCAGGTCGTCGATGCCCTAGCTCCTTTCTAAGCGCAAAGCTAAACGCCCCGCCCAAAACGCCGGATGCCCCCTCGTCCGGCGTTTTTCTTTACACCTCCGCATTAGCGACGATCCTGCAGAAAACGCTTCGCGCAGGAAGAGTAAAAATCAAACAAATATTATTTTGATATATCCTAATTCAGGCGAAATTGTTTCACGTGAAACAATATTGCTAAGCAAAGCGTCCTACAGCCAGGGATTGTTGTTTGCCTAACTGCGCCAATGGCGGCGCCATCAGCCCAAGCTCAGCCTCGCTGGGACTCAATTCATCATTAGCGGCATAAAGCCTCGAGTCGTCCATAGCCAAACCTTTTAAAAAGGCAATATCATTGGCTGATTTGAGTGAGATTTTTTTAGGTTCGGTATCGCGACCAAGGCCATCAGCCTGAACCCCCGCATCTCTATCTTTCGCCTGAGCAATGACTGGTGAGTTGGAAGGCCTCAAACTATCCATAGACCGATCCATGGGATCACTGCTTCGTGATAGAGGCGGCGCAGAATCCCCACCTCTATTCCTAATTGCACCAGCCGCACCCGCACCCAGACCAGTCGCCAGTTTGCCGAACCCTTCAATGATATCCGTCACCAGATCGCCGAAGCGTTGGGCACCTTCTGATAACATACTTTCTAGAGACATAATATCACCATTCTACCCGCTCATTTTACGCTTTATAGCCCAAAAAGTATGTGAACCTTTTATGACAATTGCAGTCAATTACCGCCCGCCCATGGCGGTTTCTAAGGCTGCGGGGGTGTTATCGTTGGCAGCCTCGATATTCATTTCATCAATCTCTGCCCGCCCGGCTACCCCCCTATTTTGATCCTCGAGCCTTGCAAAGGTGCGGTCCAATATCGATACCATCATGTTATCGCGGCTATTGGCTGTATTGCCACCCATGACTACCGCAACGATATTGTTATTACCACGCTTAACGGACGTTACCAGATTAAAGCCGGAAGCCCTTATATAACCTGTCTTGATGCCGTCTGCGCCATTAAACCGATCCAACACGCGGTTGTGAGTGGTATAGTTCACACCATTATAATCAAATTCCCTTAGCCTGAAGAAATTATAATATTCAGGGAAATCACGCCTCAGCGCAATGCCAAGCCGCGCCATGTCATAGGCGGTGGTCACCTGCTGCGGATCGGGCAGGCCGTTGGGATTTCTAAACACGGTATTCTTCATCCCAAGCTGGCGGGCTTTGCGCGTCATGAGTAAAGCAAAATTCCACTGTGTATCACCAATGGCCTCGGCAAGCACCATCGACGCATCATTGGCCGAACGAACCACAAGACTTTCAATAGCCTTGCGCACTGGCAGGCTATCGCCCTCATTAAGGCTGATATTGGTCTGCGGCTGCGACGCGGCTTTTGCAGATACAGGCATGCGTTCATCCATTCTGAGCGCCCCCCGCTTGAGTGCATCAAACGTGAGGTATAGCGTCATCATCTTGGTGAGCGAAGCCGGGTAGCGGCTAGCACCGGCATTTTTTTCGTATAAAACACGCCCCGTGCCAGCATCCACAACCAATGCAGAAAAGCGATCCTGAATAGCTGCTGGTTGCGCGCGTTTGTTCGTTCTGGTTTTCTTGCGCGACTTGCTTTTTGCGGTCGCTTTCTTTGCTGTAGCAGGCTTAGCTTGCTTGGTAGCGGCAGGTTTTTTTTGAACGGCGCTTGCTTTTGTTTTAGCATTTGGTGATGTATTTGCAGACACATCTACTGGGCTTATTAAGGTATAAGCCAAAATCGAGACTGCCATCAGGGCAACTGACTTGCGTAAAAACATGATTCCCCTGGTTTATTTATTTTTTATGCCACCAAATATTGTAGCGGCTCTATTATTAACAACAAGCTAATGTGTACTCTCAGAAGTGTAAACGATAAAATTTAACACTACCTTAATCAAATATAATTCCTCCACAGAAAGATGATAAATCGTTTCATATGGAGACAAAGAAATTAGTCGCATTAGCTTGACATGTCGGGTGTTGAGCACTACCTATAGCAATCAATGTTGCATTACAGTATGCGATGCGTTCACCCCCTGCCATGGAGCAAAATATATGTCACAAGCACAAAAGAAATCAGCAGCTCAACCTGCTGCTAAACTAGCCTCAAACATGGCTGATAAAGCCGCTAAGCAGGCTTATGATGCCGCGCAATCCACCCGCCACTCAGCCGAAAATGTTGTACGTATCGGTTCGAGCGCTATGAAGGAATTCCTCTCCAGCAGCACCGGCGAAGCACAAAAAGCCCAGGAAAAAATGTTCTCGATGGGCCGTGATCAGGCTGAGCAATTTGCAAAATCAGCAGATGCGATGAGCAAGATGATGGTTGAGTCCGTAGCAATGTCGCGCGACAATATCGAAACCTGCATTGAGTACGGCAATATGACCGCTTCATTCGCGAAGGATATGTCGGCTGAAATGATGGAATCAGCTAACAAAGCATATTCTGATAATGTTGAGATCTCTAAAGCGTTCTTCGCCTGCCGCACCATCAATGACATGATGGATCTGCAAAGCAAAGCAGCACGCAATATGATTGATAACTTCTTTAATCAATCGATGAAATATTCAAATATGTTCTTTGAATTTAGCAGCGAGACCCTCGAGCCAATCAACGAGCGTATCGCACAGACGACCGAGCAATTAAGCAAATCAATGTCGTCTTAATTATTACGAATTAGCCCCAATAAAAAACCCCGCCAGCTAGGCGGGGTTTTTTTTATTTACAGTTTATTTCATCAACGCTTTTTTTGCGATTTGGCTGCAGGCTTCGATTTATTAGATTTTGAAGTGACTATGGCCTGCTTAGCTTTTGTCTTTGATTTCGACTTAGATTTTTTATCTTCTTCCTCTTCTTCCTCGTCGTCCTCTTCCAGCTCGCTTTCGTCTTCTTCGCTATCCTCAACATCATCGATTAAGGCTTCGTCGCCAACATCATCTTCATCGAGGGTGATATCATCATCCATATCGCTTTCGTCATCCTCAACATCCTCAAGTTCTTCAAGGTCATCAACATCATCGATTTCCTCAATTTCCTCGATTTGATCGTCACCCTCGGCTGCCTCGATATCCTCGAACTCATCCAGATCAACGCCTTCTATCTTTTTAATGGGCTTTTTCTTGAGAGCCTGAATCGCTGGCTTGATAACCGGAGCAGCTATTTCTTCTTTAGCTGCAGCAGCCGCCTTTCCGCGACGCCTTGTTTTCACAGGCACATTAATATCATACGCAAATTTACATTTTGGACAGATCGATGGGTTCTTGCCCAGATCATAATATCGATTGCTGCATTTAGGGCAATGCCGTTTAAGTCCCCAACTTGCCTTCATTATGGTTTCTCCCTTACATGGCTTTTCATTGGATAGGGTACAGATAGGGGTAGATATTTTTTTTGCAACCATATTCTTGAAAAACTTAGATAACTATACCATTTTAACCTCGAACCAATATATCAAGAGAAATAACCATGACCGAACCCGCCAAACCACAAGCCGCCAACGAAAACATGGAAACCGTCGCGGCATCCAATGACCAAGTGGATGCTCAGGCATCGCCTGATCTAGCTGAGCAACTAAATGCCATGCGTGACCAATGGCTGCGCGCCGTGGCGGAAACAGAGAATGTTCGCAAACGTGCCGAGCGCGATCGCGAAGAAACCAGCAAATACGCTGTTTCTGCATTTGCGCGCGATATGGTGAGTGTACTGGAAAACTTGAAGCGCGCCTCAGAGAGTATTCCTGCAGAACTTCGCGCCAGTGATGAAAAATTAAAAACGCTTGGTGAGGGTGTTGATCTAACCTTGCAGGAACTGCTTTCTATTTTTGAACGTTATAAAATCAAGCGCATTGATCCGATGGGCGAAAAATTTGACCATCATTTTCATCAGGCTGTCGTTCAGGTTGAACGCCCCGACATTCCAGCGGGCACAGTTATTCAGGTGGTGCAGGCAGGTTATATCATTCATGACCGGTTGCTCAGGCCCGCAATGGTTGCCGTATCCAAACAGGGTGAACCAACGAAACAAGTTGATACCAATGCGTGAAGCCCTTATCTTCACGTAGATGTTCACTCGTCATTCGGATATTCATTTTGCTGGGGATGATTCCCACCGTTTTCTACCCTGGATAATGGGTATCATGATCTTTATGGCCGCCTTCCTGCTATGTGTGGGGATTAGTGTAGGCCAGTGGGTCAGCGCCAGAAACGATGTGTTGAGTGATCGCTTCACGGTCAATATTCCGGCGAGCACAGAAGACCTAGCAGATAAAACCAAGCGCATTGAAGATGAGCTTATGAAACTCGATCAGGTGCAATCTGTGAAGCGCCTGTCTGATGATGAAATGAACGAACTTCTAAAACCCTGGCTGGGCGATGTGGCACGCAGCGATAAGCTCCCCGTTCCGATGGTTGTTGAAGTCGATCTTATGCCGGACGCAGCAACACGCCTTGATTACAAAGCCATCCAACACAATCTGAGAACGATTGCTGCTGGCGTGGAAGTAGATGCGCAGGAGCTATGGGTACAGGCCTTTGCGCGTTTTTCTGGCGCCATTCAGCAAATAGTGACGGTATTTGCCTCACTGATCGTTAGTGGGCTTGCCATGATGATCGCCTTTACCTCGCGAGCAGCCCTTAAACTTCATGCCAAAACCGTTCAGCTGCTACATTCGGTCGGCGCAGAGGATCGCTATGTCACCAGACAATTTCAATTTGAATCACTTCGCCTAACCCTTCCTGGCGCTTTGTTTGGTACACTTGCTGCTGCAATTGCATTTATTGGCCTGTGCTTCTTTATCGCCTCCTTGGATAGCGCTATGATGCCAGCGCTTAGGTTTGGTGCGTCACACGCACTACTGTTGATTGCGATGCCAGTTCTATGCCTTGCATTGTCATGGGGTGTCGCGCGCTTTACCGTTATGCATCAGCTGGAACGTAGCTTGTGATCTGGCTAATTCGTATTGTTTCTTGTTTATTCCTTTGCGGTTTTTTCTGGCTGGCAAGCTTACTCTGGTATGTCAGTATGATGCCGTCTAAACCGGCGGCTTCAGACATGAGAGCTGAGGCGATTGTTGTGCTCACCGGCGGCAAAGGGCGGTTGGAAGAAGGCTTCCGCAGGCTGGCGGATGGTGCGGCACCGATGCTTTTTATTAGTGGTGTAGGTCACGAGGTACGCATTGGCGACCTCACCCGCAACCTGCCCGATGACTTACAAAAAAAACTTCGCACATTACCGGCGAAGTCGATTGTGCTTGGCAATAAAGCGCGCAATACCATCGGCAATGCAGAGGAAACCATGGCATGGCTTCAGGATCACCCAAAAACATCGGTTCTGCTTGTTACCTCACATTACCATATGCCCCGCTCGCTAAGTGAATTTCATGCGCTGATGCCAGGATTACTGGTGGTTCCCATTCCCGTGGTTGATGATGATTTCACCAACCAGTGGTGGCGCGATGATAAAAGCCGTGAGCTGGCTTTATCGGAATACCATAAATATGTGGCGAGCAAATTACGCCATTGGTTCATGTATGCGACGGGTGCCATCGAATGACCCTGCGCTCACTCATATTTAATCTATGCTTTATTCTTTGGGCATTGCTTGCCTCGGTCATCTTTTCGCCGCTATTTCTTATTTCGCCGCGCACAGCGCAACGCTCAGGAAAACCATGGGCGCTGGGGTCCATGTGGCTCGCGAGAATGATCCTTGGCCTGAGCTATGAAGTGCGCGGACAGGACCATATTCAGGACGGGCCACTCATCTATGCCTCGAAACACCAATCGGCATGGGACACCATCATTTTTTTGATTCTGTTTGAACGCCCCGCCTATGTGCTGAAGCGCGAGCTGCTGCGTATCCCGGGTTGGGGCTGGTATTTATGGCGCATGAAGATGATCGCGATTGATCGCGCGGCCGGCCCGTCAAGTATCAAGCAGATGATTAAAGAATCAAGGGAAGCACTCGCTGATAGCCGCCCGATCATTATCTATCCCGAAGGCACGCGCACGCGCCCGGGCGCAAATGCCGACTACCACCCAGGCACCACAGCGCTTTACAGCATGCTGAAAGTACCGGTCATACCGGTCGCACTCAATTCCGGCCATTATTGGGGCAAAGATGCATTTATGAAAAAACCGGGCAAGGTCATCATCGAGTTTTTACCGGCGATCAAGCCAGGCTTGCCGAAAGACGCATTTGCCGCCACACTCAAAGAAATCATTGAAGCCCGCTCCGCCAGCTTGCTTGCGGAAGCTAACCAGTAAAGGAATCATCATGCGCCCATCCGGAAGAAAACCCAGTGAACTTCGCCGCCTGATCATCGAACCCGCTGTCAGCCGCCACGCCGAAGGCTCGTGCCTGATCAGCTGCGGTAACACGAAAGTGCTATGCACTGCAAGTGTAGAAGAAAGCGTGCCTTCCTTTCTTAAAAAAACCGGTAAAGGCTGGGTGACGGCAGAGTATGGCATGCTGCCACGTTCAACTAATTCACGAATGCCTCGTGAGGCTGCAAAAGGTAAAGTTTCCGGCCGCACGCAGGAAATCCAGCGCCTGATTGGCCGCAGCCTGCGCTCTATTATTGATCTTAGCAAGTTAGGCGAGCGCCAGATCACGATCGATTGCGACGTGATTGAAGCTGATGGCGGCACACGCACCGCATCGATCACCGGCAGCTATGTCGCATTATCACTGGCCGTGCAGCATCTCATCAAGAAAGGTGCGCTGGTGGCCTCGCCGATGAATGGTCAGGTGGCAGCCGTCTCGTGTGGCATTTATCAAAATATCCCCGTGCTTGACCTTGACTATGATGAAGACAGCAATGCAATGATGGATGCAAATTTTGTGCTTACGCAAGATGGCCGAATTATTGAAGTGCAATGCACTGCCGAGCATGAACCGGTGACAGAATCACAGCTTGCGGATTTATTTACACTCGCCAAAGCAGGCATCAAGGAGCTTTGCGAGGCACAGAAAAAAGCACTTAATCACTGATGCTGCTTCTTGCCACCCACAATGCCGGAAAGCTTGCCGAGATCCGCGCGATGCTGGCGCCGCTTGGCCTGAACGTCACTTCTGCCGGAGAACTAAACATTCCCGAACCGGAAGAAACGGCAGATAGTTTTCACGGTAATGCCGAGCTGAAAGCACGCGCATGCATGGCGGCGAGCGGCCTTCTTTCGCTGGCTGATGACTCAGGGCTGGTGATTCCTGCCCTTGGCGGTGCACCTGGCATTTATTCGGCGCGCTGGGCTGGCCCAGACAAAAATTTCAGCATCGCTTTTGATCGTATCCAGCGCGAACTTGGTGGCAAAAAAAATGTAGAGGCTTATTTTATCTGTGTGCTCTGTTTATGCGCGCCGGATGGCAAAGTGGATTTTTTTGAAGGAAGGCTGACCGGCCAACTCACTTTTCCGCCACGCGGCGAAAAAGGATTCGGCTATGATCCGATTTTTGTGCCGGATGGATTCATACAAACTTTGGCAGAGATAGAACCGGCGGTAAAAAATAAGATTAGCCACCGCGCCGCCGCATTCGAAGGGCTGATTAATACACTGAAATATCAACCAATATAATTGCTGTTAGCTCTACCAGGAACCGGCGCTTTCATACCACCAAGATCGCCTTCACCAACATTTTGAGCTAATGTCCCTTTAGCGGCTTGTTTGGCCATCTTTTCCAGATCTTTGATCTCACCAATCTGCTGCGCACGAGCAAGATTTGTTCGCGCCTGCTCTGTCCTTCTGTCGAGCGTCTCAGCATAACGGCGATCGCGAGCCTGACCCGCCTCTTCAAAATTTGAAACATCCGACGCAACGGCATTAACACGAACTTTACTGAACTCAACCTGCGCACCACTACTGGCAATATTAAGCTCGGGTGCTTTATTTGCATCTCCCTTAAACACAACACGCAGCGTGCCTTCGTCGCCTGCATTAATGAGTGTTTTCAGTTCATTTGAGCTGACATTATTTATAGCAACTGTCTGAAAAGCAGCATCCGAAGAGCCAACAATTCTCATATTATAATTGCGTTTACCATCCTGCCCCAGACCTGCTGGAATAATTTCAAGCCTGGCATCAGGTGGCATATTAAGCTGTGTAACACGACCCGCTTCATCTTTCTGAACAATGAAGTTACTTAGATCAGGCCCTTTTGAATTCTGGGCATCAACCATGGTGTCGACATTCAGATTGGTTATAAAATTATTATTGCGAGCCTGAGCGATCTGAGTGCGCTCATTTTGAATAGGGGCGAGTTTATTATCGCGCTCAAGCTTAGCTTGATCAACCATAGTGCCCACTACGCCTGCGTTCCAGCCAGCCTGACCTGTAGGCGACTCGCTACGTGCTTCAACAAGCCTGTCCATGTAGCCAGTCGTTGAATCAAGAGCTGCTTTGCCGGCGGAGGTGAAGTTGTCGTTTACTGTTTTCAATCGCTGGTCTGCTATCTGGTTCTCCGTACGCTCCTTAACATTTTGCAGGACAATACGGTTAACTTCAGAATTAGGATTATTCTGCGCTTCCACGAGATCAAGTCGTTCATTTTTAAGCGCTGATTCCTGCCTCAGTAAGTCCCTACGATTTTCAATCATAGGGCCGAATTTTTCTTTTTCTTCATTGGTAAGTGTTTCGGTACGAGCTTTTTCAAACAATCCATCGAACGTACTCAGCTTTGCCTTCTGCTCTGCGATCGATTTTTGTTGGTTATCTATCTCAGCAATTCTTTCACTGACGCGCTTCTGAAACTCAGGGCTATTTTCAATCAGCGCCCTCTCTTCCTGCAGCGCCATCATTCTTTCTGACGTTCCAGCCAATGATTTTTTCTGGCTATCCGTCATTCCTTTTTCGCCAGCCTCATTAAATGCCTTGTTTTTGTCGCCTTCTAGTTCACGAAGCTGGTTTGCGACTTCTCGGTAACGCTCAATGCTTGTATTAGCTGGGGTCATGCGCGAAGCAGCTTCTTCGCTAATTGGTTTATAACCACCCGATACCGCTACAACCGAACCAGCCCCAATACTTTGTAACTGTCTGGTTTGCTCCTCTTTGGCTGCGATGTAAGCATCCAGCTTCGCCATTCTGACACTATGCGACGTGCCTTCGGCTGATTGATAATCGCTGTAATTTACGCTATTGAGCAGTTCCCTGACTCGTTCGGCCTGAGCATCAACAGCCGCGCCACCATCGCGATAGCCACCAGCAAATATATCGCTGACTTGTTTGTCATAGCCAATAAGAACCTTGTTTTCACGGCTAGCAAGCCTTGAATCTACATCCGATAGTTGCTGTTCAAGAGCACGTCCATTATCCCAACGTTGCTGAGCATCTCTGACTACCGATATGTCAGCACCATCGATCGCTTCCGCGCCGACAGCGCTATCAACGGAACGCACCTCAAAAAGTGGAAGTTTTGGTCTTGGCGCAGACTGCTGGCTGCGCGGCATTTCTGTAGCCTGAGCCTTAGCTTCATTCGCAGTAGTTGATGGTTGATCGCCTCCAATACCTAAAAACGAGGCAACACGATTAAAGAAACTCGGCTCTTTAGTCCGTGTGGTAGTTACTGGTCCGGCTTCAGCTGTTGCTTGAGCAGGCGACGCATCACTTGCGGCAGGAGTAGTTGGCTTTTGCTCTTCGTTAGAGCGAGCCTTTCTTTCAGCATCACGAAGTGCTTCTTCAGCTTGATCACGACGTGCTTTCTCTGCTTTGGCCGCTTCTAGATCTTCAACCATAAATCTCACCCATGTTGTAACGTATGCTTTAAATTCTACCGCAATAAACTAAATTAATGTATGACAGTTTAGTGAAACCATTTTGTCGTTTGTTACGAATATAATGACAACACGTTCATAAATCACTAATTCACACATCAATAATATGTTAAGAAAAAATATTTTATCCATAATAATCATATATTTATGCTCGTCGCCCGCTACTTTGTCGGCAAGCGATAATTTGCAGCTCGCCCACACACAAGCCACGCTGATTTCCGAGCAGGAAGCCGTTACACCCGGTAAAACCATGCGCCTTGGTTTGGTGCTTAATCATGAGACGGGCTGGCATAGCTATTGGGAGAACCCGGGCGAGGCAGGTATTCCCACCACACTGGAATGGACGCTGCCGGAAGGTTTCAGCGCATCCCGCATCGACTGGCCGCTACCCAAGCAACTTCGCGAAGGCCCGCTGCTTGTTCATTCTTATTATGGCCAGTTTTTATTGCCGGTGACCATCACTATCCCATCCACACTGACGGATGGCAACGTGACCTTCAAACTCAAGGCCGACTGGCTGGTATGCAAGGAAATCTGCATCCCCGAATCTGCTGAACTGGAGCTGGCACTTCCTGTCGCGGATAGTACTGAAGAAACTATCTATGCAAGCATGTTTGAAACGCATGATCAGACCAAGCCTAAAGCAGCCAAAGAAAAAGGGCTTTATGATATTCAGGCCAAGCGCTTCAGCCTTTCCTTTCCGCTTGCCGCACTGGAAGGCGGCAAGATTAGCTCGGCGATTTTCTTTCCGCGCGAGCAAGGCCATATTGTTTATTCATCCGAACAAAAAACCAAGGTCGATGGCGACACGCTGACGCTGACCACGACGGCAACCGATAACCTGCCCACCGGCGAGCTGAGCGGTTTCCTTGCAGTCGAAACGGAGAGTGGAAGCCGTGCTTATGATATTAAGCTTGTGGCAGGTCAGGTGGCAGCGCCAGCTGCAGTGCCTTTAGCAGCAACACCCGAATCTTCACTTGGTTTTGTGGCTGCGCTGCTACTTGCGATTCTTGGCGGTGTGATTCTTAATCTCATGCCGTGTGTGCTCCCTGTACTTTCGTTGAAAGCTTTAGCTATCGCCAAAAAGACTGGTCATGAAAGAGCGCATGTTGCAAAAGTTGGTATCGCCTATACGCTGGGTATTCTGGTTTCATTCGGCCTCATTGCGGGAGTGCTGATTGGATTGCAACATAGCGGCGAATCAGTCGGCTGGGGTTATCAGATGCAATCGCCGGTCTTCGTGGCTTTCTTGGTTTATCTATTATTTCTGGTTGGCCTCAATTTATCGGGTTTATTTGATTTACCGGTGTTGTTAGGGAATCAAGCAACAGCACTGAATGACTCAAGCGCGAAAGGCAGTTTTGCAACCGGCGTGCTCGCGACCGCTGTTGCCACACCCTGCACCGCGCCATTCATGGCATCGGCTGTTGGTTTTGCGCTCACCCTACCCTCATGGCAGGCAATGCTGATTTTCCTTTCGCTGGGATTTGGCCTCGCGTTACCATTCCTGCTCATCAGTTTGTTTCCTGCACTGCTTCGTTTCTTGCCAAAGCCAGGCGCCTGGATGGAAACATTCAAGCAGTTCCTCGCGTTTCCAATGTACGCCTCCGTCATCTGGCTTTTATGGGTGCTAGGACTGCAAACCGGCATTGGTGGAGTCGCGGTTGCTTTGATCGCCATGCTGGTGATTGTGATCACGATCTGGATGAAGCGTTTATTTGCCTATGAAAGCAAATGGTATCTGCCGGTTGCCGGACTCATGGTTATCACCGCTATCGCTTACAGCTTTTCCAGCATCAACAAACTTGAGGCGCCACGCACGATGCCTGCGGCGGTTAGTGCGCATGATGTCGAAACGGTGGATTACTCACCGAGCAAACTTGCTGAACTGCGCGCAGCGGGAAAACCTGTGTTTCTTGATGCTACCGCCGCCTGGTGTATCACCTGCAAAGTCAATGCTGCCGTTGCCATTCATACCGATGGCTCGATGAAAGCGTTTAAGGATAGCGGCACCATTCTGATGATCGCCGACTGGACGCTCAAAAACGCCGAGATCACTGAACTCCTCAAAAGCTTTGGTTATCAGGGCGTACCGTTATATGTGTATTATCCACCGGGTGGCGAGCCGATGGTGTTGCCGCAGGTGCTTACTGAATCACTCGTCATTCAAACCATTACCAACCAAGGAGAAAAATAATGCGTTCATTACTGCTTTCAATTGTTGCCAGCTTTGCTCTCACCAGCCAAGCCATTGCTGCGCCTGCTGTCGGTAAGCCAGCGCCAGACTTCACCGCCAAGGATATCACGGGCAAAGAAGTTAAACTTTCGGCACTCAAAGATAAAATCGTCGTTCTGGAATGGCACAACCCCGGCTGCCCGTTTGTCGAAAAATTTTACGGCGGCGGCGATATGCAAAAACTTCAGGCTGATATGAAAGCTGCAGGTGCTGTATGGATCAGCATCAATTCAGGAGCTGAAGGCAAACAAGGTCACTTAAAAGCGGATGATGCAGCTAAGCTTCTCGCCGAGCAGAAATCAGCGACCGACCATTACATCATTGATGATCAAGGTACGATTGGCAAATTGTATGATGCCAAAACCACGCCGCATATGTTTGTCGTTGATGCCAAAGGCATGATCGCTTACATGGGCGCGATTGATGATAAACCAACCACCAAAAGCAGTGACATTGCCGGCGCTAAAAACTATGTGCGCGAAGCGGTCGCCGCGCTTAAAGAAGGTAAGCCCGTCGCCGTTAGCTCAACCGATCCTTATGGTTGCGGCGTAAAGTATAAAGATTAATCTCGCTGGCTCGACATTGCCGGTTTTGGTGAAGCAGCTCGCGCTCGATAGGCTCTTTTAGCCAGCGCGGGCTGCTTGATCGCAGCATAGAGCTGCTTCTCCGCTTCAATAATGAGCACCCCTCCAAGGAATGGACATAACGTTCGCCCCAGCACTTCAAAGCGAGGAGCAAGCCTGTGCAGCCATTGCCAGCGCGTGGGTGGCGCGAATAAGGCCGAGGCAGTTCTTAGTGTCGTGAATTGGTTGCGCACCATAAGATCGCGCAGCTGCATCATCGAAAACGGCCTGCCATATCCAAACGGCGTTTTGGATGAGCGTGACCAAAACCCTAATCGATTTGGTACAATAGCAAGCAGGCGCCCACCGGGCGTCAGCACACGCCATAATTCTTCCATCAATGCGGTGAGCTGCTCGGTATTTTCCAAGCTATGTAAGAGCAATACACGATTCATCGTGTTTTCGCGCAGCGGTAATTCTGATTCGTGCGCCATGAACACCAGGTTAGCACGTGCCGG
Source organism: Rickettsiales bacterium (assembly GCA_021299465.1). Lineage (GTDB taxonomy): Bacteria > Pseudomonadota > Alphaproteobacteria > Rickettsiales > SXRF01 > JAJTHB01. Next base: position 36,832 of record JAJTHB010000017.1, read on the forward strand.
CGGCCAGTAGACCGCCCCCTGCTCGCCCGACATGCCAACAATTATCTGCTGTGAGTGCTGAAGGTAAGGCTCCAGCAAGGGCACGGTATAGCCCAAACCAAGCATCGTATCACCGTTTGCATCCGGCCACAGCCGAGCCACAGCATCACCGATGAGCTTCCTGGCCACTTCACCGCCTGGGCTTGCATAATATTGTTTGAGGCTAATAACATCAGGTGTCAGCACAGCAAATCCATTGCCAGTTTGTTTAGAGGATGTAGAGTAATGTGCTTATGATCTTGCGCCTAGTTTTTTTTAGTGTGATTTTGTTTTGGGCGTCGATACCTCTGGCCATCGCCGATGGCAGGCAAGAAGCCAGTGAACACGCTCGAAGTGCGTTTTTATTTGCCGATCGCAAGCAGTGGAGCGATGCTAATTTACATGCGAGGCGAAGCGGCGACCCTGCGCTTGAGCGCCTGATCGAGTGGCTGACCTATCTTGATCCTGCTTCAGGCGCGAGTTTTGCTGAGATTACGAGCTTTATCGCCAACCACCCCAAATGGCCTGAAGCAAGGCGCCTTCGTACCCGCGCAGAACAAGCGATCTACAACAGCAATGTATCTGACCATGATCTGATTGCGTGGTTTTCTGATAATCCACCCGTGACCGGCAACGGTAAACTTGCCCTTGCCGAGGCACAAATGCGCGAAGGGCTGAGTGATGAAGCGTCACGCAGCAAGCTCATTCGTGAAGGCTGGATCCATGGTGATTTTTACGATGCTGAGCGCGATCGTATTTTGCAGCAATATGGAGCACTTCTAACCAGAGACGATCATGCCAAACGAGCAAGTCAACTGATGTGGGAAGACAAAGTTTCACCAGCGCTGGACATGCTTTCACTGCTTAGCAGCGACGAACAGAAGCTGCTGAAAGCGCGTGCAGCACTGATTCGCAGGGACAGCCATGCTGATAAAGCTATCGCGCAGGTTCCGGATTCCCTCAGAAAGGATCAGGGGCTGCTTTATGACCGTATGCGTTACCGTGCGCGGCAAGGTAATGATGCCGGTGTTCGGGAGATTCTGTTATCTGTTAAAGAAACGGCGCCGTATGCCTCCAAATGGTGGGATTATCGGGAGCGGCAGGTGCGCGAGGCAATTGATGAGGGAAACTATAAATTAGCAACGCGCTTGCTGGAGCATCACGGCCTAAGCGAAGGCCCAGACTATGTTGATGCCAGCTGGCTCCATGGCTGGCTCAAACTTGAGTTCCTGAATCAACCATCACAGGCACTGCCTATCTTCGAGGCTATGTATGATACCGTTCGCTTTCCAGTCAGCAAAGCGCGAGCAGCATACTGGGCAGCGCGGGCGGCGGATTCAAGTGGCAATAAGAATGCAGCATCACGCTGGTATGAACGCGCAAGCGCTTACCCAACTGCTTTCTATGGCCAACTTGCTTCACTTAAAGCCCATGGCCAAGCACCGCTTCGTTTTCCAGCTGAACCTACGCTTACCAATAGTGAGCTGGAAAGTTTTTCAAAACAAGAGTTGGTTCAGGCGGTCATCATCGCATCCCGCTTGGGTAAAGATGATCTCGCCAGCAGGTTACTTTCCGGGATGGTGGAACATGCGTCGAGCAAAGAAGAAGCAGCAATGATGGCGATGATAGGTAGCAAGGCTGGCGAACATTTTCTTAGTGTGCGGACAGCGAAAAAAGCACTGCAATTTCATAATGCAGTGTTGCTCAAAGCTGGTTATCCAACCCCAAAAACCCCTTCTGATGCGGCGGTTGACCGCCCTTTGCTTCTTGCCATTACGAGGCAGGAAAGTGAGTTTGACCCTTATGCAAAAAGTCCGGCAAGTGCGATGGGCATGATGCAGGTTCTTCCGGGAACCGCGAAAGAAACTGCACGCAAAAACGCATTAGGCTATCACGTATCTCGGCTTTACGAACCGGATTACAGCTGGCTGATTGGCAGCCTTTATCTGGACCGAATGATCAACCATTATGATGGGTCCTATATTCTGGCGATTGCCTCCTACAATGCAGGCCCGGGCAATGTTCGCAAATGGGTGAATGAATTTGGCAGGCCGGGTAACGATATCGAAAGCGCGGTGCAGTGGATTGAAAAAATCCCTTTCAAAGAGACACGAAATTATGTTCAGCGTGTTTTAGAAAACCTTCAGGTTTACCGTCATCTTCTCGCAGAAAACGAAACACCAAAGTTGAAGTTAGGCGAAGATCTGGTTCGTTGATCTAATTGCAAAAATCGTCATCCATGCAGCTATTAACCGAGGACGGAGGCGTGTAGCCTGCATCGTTTTGACGCCCTTCGTAAGCACGGTAGACACGTGAGTAGTCAATATCTTCCCATTTGCTACGCTTCGCCGGCGCACACGCCACGACAAGGCACAGCGTCATGGTGTAGTGGATGGCTTTACAACGACGCATGTTCATAGGAAATTTTTAACCCAGAGAGCTTAAGGTTTACTTAATTTACGCCGCAGCGCATACGCCATCAGCGCCGAACCGACAACTGCCGATAGTAATGATCCAGCCAACACCCCCAAGCGCATCTGATCCTGTATCTTGGGATCAAGGAACGCAAGCATGCCAATAAACAAACTCATGGTAAAACCAATACCGGCAATGATACCAACGGCATAGAGCTCCAGCCACGTCGCTCGCTCGGGAAGCCTTGCAATACCAATCTTGACCGCCACCCAGCAAAAGCCAAAAATACCAAGCTGTTTACCAAAAAACAAACCAAGCATTATGCCAAGCGGCATCGGCGCGGTCATATGCTCCAGTGTCATGCCAGCAAGCGGCACACCTGCATTGGCAAATGCAAAAATAGGCATGATGCCAAACGCCACCCATGGATGAAGAGCATGTATAGCTCGCTTAGCCAGATCAAGAGGCATGATCAGACCTAAGATCACACCCGCAACAGTTGCATGCACTCCCGAAAGCAACATGCAGACCCAAAGCACCAACCCTACTAATATAAAGGGAAGCATCTTATCGATACCTGAACGATTCATACTCCACAAAATAATCGTGCAAGCAAGAACGCCGCCGAGCGCAGGATAGGAAAGGCCGCCTGAGTAAAATAACGCAATGATCATTACGGCAATCAGATCGTCAATGACGGCGAGCGCCATAAGAAAAACTTTAAGTGCGCTGTTCATGCGGCTGCCAAATAGCGCTACAACACCAAGCGCGAAGGCAATATCGGTCGCGCAAGGCACGGCCCAGCCGCGAATCTCTGGTGTGCCTTGATTAAAATAAGCATAAATCAGTGCAGGAAATATTACGCCGCCGGCAGCACCAATCAAAGGCAGGGATGCTTTTTTAGCCGTTGATAACTCGCCCTCAACTATTTCACGCTTGATCTCAAGGCCAATCAGCCAGAAAAAAATTACCATCAAGCCGTCTTTGATCGGCAGTTGAAACGGCGCCAGTAAACGCAAGTAATCTGGCGCAACCGGAGAATTGGCAATTAGCATCGCAAGAAGGGCCGCCGCCATCAAAACAATGCCGGATGCGGATTCTAACTTGAAAAACGACCTTGCTGCGCTGAGCATGACAATTCTTGACGAGGTTTCAATGAGGGCACTCTTACAATAACTAGATGGGAATTTCTAGTGCAACGAACCGGAATTAACCAAGCAGGCAGATCAATCATTTCTTTACTATTTTCTGCCATGTTTGCGTTGATTTTTAAATAATCCTTTATTCATAAGATACAAATAGGAGTTCCTGATGTCCGCTCTTGAGAAAGCTGTAAATGTTGCGCAGCCATCTAAACGTAGTGCCAGTTTGAGCGTGGATGGAAAAACAGTCAACCTTCCCATCTATGAGCCAACCGAAGGGCAGAGCGTTATAGATATTAGTAAACTCTATGCCGAAACCGGCATGTTCACATATGATCCTGGCTTTATGTCGACCGCCAGCTGCGAATCAAAAATTACGTTCATTGATGGCGATCAGGGTATTCTGCGCTATCGTGGCTATGACATTGATCAACTTGCTGAGAAGTGTGATTTTCTTGAAGTCGCCTACCTGCTTCTCAATGGCGAGCTTCCAAATAAAAACCAGAAATCAGCCTTTGATCGTAAAGTAACACTTCATACCATGATTCATGAGCAGGCACATTTTCTGTTTCGTGGGTTCCCGCGCGCCTCACATCCAATGGCCATCATGGTAGGAGCCGCCGCATCGTTATCCGCATTCTATCACGATTCTCTTGATATCAACGTTCCTGAGCAGCGCGAGCTAGCGGCCTACCGTCTGATCGCTAAAATGCCTACGCTTGCAGCGATGGCCTATAAATACTCGATCGGCCATCCATTCATTTATCCGCAAAATGATATGAGCTTCTCAGAAAATTTCCTGCACATGATGTTCGCCACACCATGCGAGAAGTATAAAGTTAGCCCGACCATGATTCGCGCGATGGATAAACTGCTTATTCTACATGCTGACCACGAACAAAATGCCTCAACGTCAACCATGCGTATGGCAGGGTCATCAGGCGCTAATCCATTCGCCTGTATAGGTGCCGGTATTGCTTCACTGTGGGGTCCTGCACATGGCGGCGCGAATGAAGCGGTAATTCATATGCTTCGTGAAATTGGTGATGTTAAAAACATTCCTGAGTTCATCAAAAAAGTTAAAGACAAACAGTCGGGTGTGAAACTGATGGGCTTCGGTCATCGCGTGTATAAAAATTACGATCCGCGTGCAAAAGTGCTGCACAAGACGTGTCAGGAAGTGCTGGCGGAGCTTGGTCAAGTGGATGAACCGCTGCTTAAAATCGCCGTTGAGCTTGAGCGTATCGCCCTGTCGGACGAGTATTTTGTTGAGCGCAAGCTTTATCCAAACGTCGATTTCTATTCCGGTATCATTTATCGGGCGATGGGTATTCCATCCAAACTCTTTACGGTCTTGTTTGCGGTTGCGCGAACCGTTGGCTGGGTAGCACAATGGAAAGAGATGATGGAGGATCCCAAAACCAAGATTGGTCGCCCTCGTCAGCTTTTCACTGGCAGTCCGCAAAGAGAATTTGTAAGCTTGGATAAACGCAAATAGTATGGTTTTATTCTATAACACGCTTGGGAGACAATCTATGAACACCCCTAATCAACAAACTACCAATAAACTGATGTGGTGGATCACGCTAATTGTTGCCGTAATGGCCGTTCCGGGCTTTGGAGTTGTCGTGGCGTTCATGTCGCCAACGAGTGGCTTCATGCAGCTCGTCGTTTTTATACTCGCATGCTGGTTATGCACCTATCTAGGCATGAAGCTTATGAGTGATCCACGCATGGATAAGAAAATTGGCGGCAACAAAGACTGACCAATTTTATTCAAGCTTCAGGAAGATCGGATCAAAGAAAGCAATAACGTTGCTAGCTTCTTGATGGCTTCATTCGTGATTAGCAAATAGTTTTACGCGCAGGAAGGCACGCAAAGCCTTCATGTGTTTTTTTAGTTCTTTTTGAGTGCTGTAGCTATCTAGCCAATGAGCTTCAGAATATTTGGCTGAAGACGATTACCTTGCGCCTGCACAGCAATCTGGGCATTGCGCAGTATATTAGCAATCGAACTTTCCGTAGCGGCTGCAGCAAAATCCGTATCCTGCAGGATCGAACGCGCTGCTTCCTGATTTGCCACTGCCGAATCAATATTGGCGGCTGCGAAATTAAGCGCCTGCTGGAATGAACCAACATCTGCGCGAGCGGTATTCACACGGTCAATCGCCGCATCAATGGCTTGCAGCGTTCCTGTGACGGCCTCCGGTGTAAGCACGCTGAGCGACTCACTGCCAAACAAACCATCAGAGGTAAGGCTTCCAATCGACAACCCTTCGCCATCCTGCGTTTCACCTGCTCCGAGCAGACCGGTAAGCGATAAGCCATTCTGGCCGGACACACCGCCATCAAGAAGGCTGCGACCATTAAAGCTTGTGCTGCGAGCTACACGATCAATCTCTTCAACTAAATTCTGCACCTGACGATTCAGCGCTTCGCGTGATTCTGGGCTAGTTGTTGGGGAACTCGCCTGCTGAGCGATGGCGCGAACTTCGTCAAGCACTTCACGAATCTGTGCGATACCACCATCTGCAACCTGAGCAAGGCTTGAAGCCTGGGCAATATTGCCGGAGGCTTGCTTTAGGCTTGATACCTCAGATTGGAGCTGTGTAGCAATTGAGAGTGCTGCAACATCATCCGCCGCACGATTGACACGCGAACCACTTACAAGCTGAGCAATCGCCGCTTGCAAACGATTGTTTGTTTTTTGAATATTCTGTTGGGATTGGCCCCCAACAAGGCCGCCGATGCCAGTAACCATGTATCCTCCTGATACGTCGAATGCGCTACATACGCCCCCTCAGGCGCTTTTAGACTACTTAACAGTAGACTATAATCATTACCAAATGATTAATCAAGCGTCATCATCGCTCAAACCAACCATATCTTTAGCAAAATCAGTTGGTTGAAAACTGTTCAAATCATCAATTGCCTCACCAACACCAAGCGCATGTATTGGCAGGCCAAATTGCCTGGCAAGCGCCACAACCATGCCGCCCTTGGCGGTGCCATCAAGCTTGGTGATGACAAGTCCGCTTACCCCAACCATTTCCCTGAATGTTTGTACCTGGCTGATAGCGTTCTGGCCGGTGGTGGCATCCAGCACCTGAATCACATGATGAGGTGCACCCGCATCAGCCTTGCGAATCACATTCACAATTTTTTGAAGTTCCTGCATGAGGTTTGACTTATTATGCAGCCTTCCGGCAGTATCGATCATTAGGACATCGATCCCCTGCTCTTTTGCGCTGACGCAGGCGCGGTAAGCAACACTCGCGGGATCGGCATTAGCCTCGGCGGTAATGATCGGCACATCGGCGCGGCGCGACCATTCAACCAATTGCTCCACCGCCGCCGCACGAAATGTATCCGCTGCAGCGAGCATTACTTTTTTTCCTTCTTGTTTGAATTTGAGCGCCAGCTTGCCGATCGTGGTGGTCTTGCCGTTCCCATTCACGCCAACCACCAGCATGATGGACGGCGATTGATCGATCACAAGAGGTTTGGTCACGGGCTCAAGTATCGCTGCGATTTCACCCGCCAGAAATTCACGCACCTGTTCGGGAGACGTATCTTTTTCAAAACGTTCTTTGGCTAGCTTGGCGCATAACTCACCTGCCAGTTTTGCTCCCATGTCGGTTTCGATCAGCAATTCTTCAAGCTGCTCGAGCGATAGGTCATCCAGTTTACGCCGCGTGAAAATTCCAACCACGCCATCGGTTAGTTTTCCGGAAGTTTTGGATAGGCCGGATTTCAGGCGAGCAAGGAAGTTCATACCCTACCCTGCAATAGTTGTGAGTTTTGTGCAACCAAGCTTACTTGGGCTACGCTTCCGGGCACTAAATCACAATCCAGTTCTACCATGGCAAAATGTTCGCTTCGCGCTAAGCGCGGCTTTTCCACAACCACCGAAGCGGTTTTACCCACCTGATCCTTAAGCCACGCCGCAAGCTGCTTTTCGCCCGCTTCGCGTAGCCTCGCCGCACGCTCCTTGCGTAGCGTTTTCGCTACTTGCGGCATTTTGGCAGCTGGCGTTCCTTCGCGCGCTGAATAAGGAAAAACATGCAGATGTATCAATTGCAGCTCATCCACTAATCTCAGGGTGTTTTCAAACATTGCATCGGTTTCGGTTGGAAAGCCTGCGATAATATCAGCGCCAAACACCATGTCAGGGCGAAGGCTTCGGACTTTCTGGGCGAATGCCACGATGTCATGACGAAGATGACGGCGCTTCATGCGCTTGAGCACCATATCATCCCCCGCCTGCAGGCTGATATGAAGATGCGGCATCAGGCGCGGCTCCTCGGCGATCAGCCGGTAGAGATCGTCATCCACCTCCACCGCATCAATCGATGACAGGCGTAGCCTTTTTAATTCCGGCACGAGTGCAAGTAGGCGGCGCATCATCTGCCCTAGCGTCGGCTCGCCCGGCAAATCCTTGCCATAATCGCTGATATCCACACCGGTGAGCACAATTTCGTTGTAGCCCTGCTGTGCGAGCATGCGTACCTGCGCCACAATTTCGCCGATCGGCACTGAGCGCGAATTACCGCGGCCATAAGGAATTATGCAAAAGGTACAGCGATGGTTGCAGCCATTCTGTACCTGAACGAACGCACGGGCGCGACCATCAAACGATGCCACCATATGCGACGCGGTTTCCTTCACCGACATGATATCGTTCACGAGGATTTTTTGATTATCCTCAATTGTCATCCCGAGCTTAGCGTTAGCGGAGTCGAAGGATCTAAGATCCCTCGACTGCGCTCGGGATGACAGTAAAGAATAACTCTCAGCCCTCAGCTTCTCCTCATTGCCGATCACGGCGTCGACTTCCGGCATAGCGGCATAATCTTTCGGGCTAATCTGCGCGCCGCAGCCGGTGACGATGATTTTAGCATCGGGATTCTCTTTGCGCGCGCGGCGGATGGCCTGCTTCACCTGCCGCTCTGCTTCTGCTGTCACAGCGCAGCTATTGAAAATCAGCGCACCTTCCAGCCCGGCTTGCTCTGCCTGCGCGCGAATCACTTCGCCCTCGTAGCTGTTAAGGCGGCAGCCAAAATTCATCACCTCAACCATGCCACTGACCTTCAAACACCAACGCTACCCCGCCGGTCATGACAACATGGCCAGTCGCCTCATCCCAGCGAATATCCAAATCGCCGCCCGGCAGGCTGACCTTGGCGATGCGGCTGGCTAAGCCTTTTCTGGCGCAGGCTACAAGCGCTGCACAAGCCGCTGTACCGCAGGCAAGCGTCGTCCCTGCCCCGCGCTCCCACACTCGTAGTTTGATGCGATCTGGCGCAATAACCTGCGCGATGCTGATATTGGCACGCTCGGGAAATAGCGGATGATTCTCAAGCTCAGGGCCAAGTTTGGCAAGATCAATGGCCGATGCATCTGACACGATAAACACCGCATGCGGGTTGCCCATACTGAGGACAGATGCAGCACCGAGTATCGAGTACTGAGGGCCAAGCTCTACATGATTCACATCCACCTCATTCGAAAGCGGAATGTTACGCCAGTCAAAGATCGGCGCGCCCATATCCACCATCACGCGCTGATCGCCTGTTTGCTTGCAATTTAGCAAACCCACTTTTGTTTCAACGCTAACATCGTTTTTGGAGCTCTCTTGCATGATAAGCCACGCCACACAGCGCGTCGCATTGCCGCAGCTGGCAGACTCGCTACCATCAGCATTATAGATACGCATAAATACATCAGCCTTGGTCGATGGTTCCATGACAATCAGCTGGTCGCAACCGATGCCAAAACGGCGGTCGCAGATTTTGGTGATGGCGGCGGAAGGCAGGCGAATGGTTATAGCGCGACCATCAAGTATGACGAAGTCATTACCCAGCCCATGCATCTTGATAAACGAAAGCGCCATACTCACAAAATCCTATAAAGAGCGCGGTATTATAGGGATTCTGGCAATGAACACAAAGATTTTCAGCGGCGGCGATCCTCTCGACCCGGCTCAAACCATTTTTCAGACTTCTTGCGGTTTTCACTCAATAACTGTTCTTCCCGTTTTTTGCCTCGCATAGCCATTGCCGCAATGCCCCCGCCAATAAGCACCGATGCCCCTATGCAAACATCAATATCGGGATTGCTACCTTTCTGGCTTCCTGCCTGCCCCTGGCCGCCTTGGCTGAATGGATCAAACTGCGGATCTATTTCCGGCTGCACCTGCGCTTCACGTGCTGAAACCCGCTGCACATGGCTTTGCTGAGCATTAGCGGGTGATATGGCTGCCCCCAGGGCAACGGTGGCAACAGCTATTGATTGTTTTATCATTTTTGTCGTCCTGCCCCTGGCTCTTCGTTTTCATCACGTTTTTTACCCACACGCACAACGTGGGGGCGTTCATGCGGCGGAAGCTCCGATTCTTTCCTTGGCCAGTTTGCACCACTGGTCATCGAGCTGGAAGCGGGTGCATAAGCGCTGTTATTAGCAAATACCTGACTCAGCGGCGCGGCAGCAGCCAGCACAATTGCCCCTGCAATCGCCGTGGCTCTGGGGTGCTGGTTCTTAGGCTCCAGCAGATCAGAATCAGGGGCAGCCGCTTCTTTTTCCTGATCATATTCCTGATAAATCCGGGTGCTGGTGATGCGTGCATTACGAGCCGAGCGCTTGTGTCCCCGCACCATCATGCCAAGTAATTCAGGTTCGTTGATTAAGTCCTGTGCAACCTGAAACCAGTGCTGTTCTGCTTGCGATGGCGTGATCGTACCGTGCTTTATCGCAATTCGAACCTGCTCATCGGCACACCAGCATATAGCCTTTTCCTCTGCGGTAGTTAGAGCAGGTTTTAACGGTGAAGATGATGCAGTATAATTCATCACATCATCTTAGCGAATAGGCGGACATCAAAGTATGAAGATTCGGTGACAAATGGTATGGGCTTTTAAGTATAAAAAACCCATAAAATCAGAATGATGGTGCCAACCAGCACTCCCACCAGCCGCAGCGCAAGATTCTGCCAGGGATTTGCAATGCTTGGGATAGCGTGCTCCGAACCTTCATTGATTAGATGCAGAACCGTAAAACCAGCAATAACGGCAACGCTGATGCCAATGAGCACCCACATGGCCAGCTCAGCAGGGTTACTAACATTCAACCAGCCTGTTTCCATTCAACACCCACAAAAAAAGCCCCCGTAACGGGGGCTTTTTTTAGTCACTTCAAACCTTAGGCAGCGTTCTTTTCTGCCTGAATTTCCTTGCGGCGGACGTCGCATGCTTTTTTGATGTCCATCAGTGCTTTACGGGCACGTGTGCCAGCTGATTTATTGCCATTTTCGAATTTGGCATCTTCTTCCTGAAATACGCGAACCAGTTCGGCAATCTGAGCAGTGGTCTTGGACATTGTTCTTTCTCCTGAAATGATCAAAAAATCGGGGGTATCCCCATCCGCCAGCTAAGCTTATTTTGAATGGTGCGTAAAGCCATTTCTGTGTGGCTTTGCCAGCCTTGCTTTTCGGTTCGTCACCAGATATTGCTGCAATGCAGCATTGCTATATTTATTTTATTGTGCAGTGCAGCATTTTGTGTTAATATATGTTCAGGGTTAGAAAACATTTTAGCCCTGACCTATGGAGGTAGGAGACTATGACGTTACACAAATTAGCCACGCTCTTGGTGATTGTTGGCGCGGTGCATATCGGTCTGGTGACCTTAACCGGCATCAACCTGATTGGCATGTTCGGCGGCCTTAGCCATGTGATCAACGTGCTGATCGGTATTTCGGGCATCTACATGCTGCTCGATACCTATACGACGGTTCTTAAGAAAACCGCTTAACAACCAATACCAGACGTGGCCGCGCGGCACTTTGCGCGGCCATTTCTTTTTTGGTGGATTACAAAAAGCTTGATGCTAACTTAGCCTTGAAAAACAAGGACTGAGATGAATTCAACCAAAGCATTCACCCTGATCGAGCTTTCTATTGTGCTCGTCATTATTGGCCTTGTCTCAGCTGGTGTATTAGTCGGAAGGGACTTAATTCGTGGGTTTGAAGTCCGCTCTCAGGTCGCACAGATTGAATCATATAACAGCGCAGTCTATGCCTTTAAAAATAAGTATAATTGCCTGCCGGGTGACTGTGCTAAAGCCGAAGAGCTAGACCTTGGCCTGAATGGCAACGGCAACGACGAGATCGATAATATCTCTTACCCAAATGCCGACAGCCCTGAAACCATTGATTTCTGGCTGCACCTTAGCAATGCTGAGCTGGTTGAAGGTTTTACGCCCTATAACGGACCAGCCGGAAACGGCACCGCCATTCCAGGCATACACTCGCCTGCTTTAAAAATGCCCGGAAATGGTTCAACTATAGGCACCCCCAACCCTGAACTGAGCAATACTAAGGGCGGATGGTGGTTTGCCCATAGCTACCTGCTTGGGCACTTTTATCAAGAATTCCGAAATGCATGGATTTTTACTGCGAGCACGCGAGGAAGCAATCCCTCAGGTCTCTACCTGCCGCAGGATATGTTCATGCTTGATAGTAAGATTGATGACGGCTTCCCAATCAGTGGTTCGATCAGGAGTTTTACAGGTACGATTGTTGGTGGATGTTTTTTTGTTGGCGGTCTTCCTTATCCCACATGTGCAGGTCCATCCGGTATTACGACCTCAACAGGCTTCGCTGATGCCTGTGTGAATGACAGCCCTCCGCATGATGAAATACCCATCTATCAGGTGACGAGCATAACCCCGTCAGCATCATCACTATGTAGCCCGATTATTAGAACGCCTTTCTAGCCATCTTAGCGGACTGCCTTGACTGCCCCTGAACTATCTGGCTTTACTCCCACTATCGCCCTCAGCGGAACGCCCGTCATTTGGCTCAGCGGCTCTATCCTTCGCAACGTTCGTCGCCCAGTCCGCCCCCACTCTGCCACCTTCCATCACATCAATGACTGCCTGCGTATCCGCATCAATCTCTGAACCAGCAATACGCAAGCCCGCAGGACGCTCAAATACCTCAGGATTACTCGGCGTTCCCACCTTATATTTCAAACGGAGACGATCAATAATTTGGGTTCGGGCATCAGGTTCAGAGAGATTCTCAAAATCCTTATCACTCAAGTTAGCGAGTAAAGACTCTACATTTGGTCTATGCGACATCCCATGCTCCTGAACGGTCGCCCAATCAAGCAGCAAAAATAAATATTTCTGATCTTGTTCGATCATGCGCTGGCGCTCATCATGGGTGATAAAGTCGCTGTGAAGATCAGCATTTTCGCCACCCGCCAACTTTAGAGGCGGCTTCCCCTCTGCATTTGGAGGGGTGATTGCACTGTGGTAAAGCCGAGCAAAATCAGCCATTTGCTCTGGCGTTAGCCCTTTTTTCTCAAGCAGCGGGGGTAATTTCGGAAATAAATGTATCAAGTTCAGGCAAAGAGCCGTTGTTATTCCAACCCAGCTTCTCCAACGACCGCCTCATAGCGTCTCGACCATTTGTATCGCTCATACTACCACCCTTGAAATCACCTTGTTTTATCCTGACTGGAGCCAGCATTTTTATCTCGCCGCCTCTCTTTTTCTTGCCATTCGGCATCATCGCTCACTGGCTTCACCAGATGCTCGGGTGCTTTTTGCGCAGCCTTTTGACGGTTTGCGCCACTAATTTCTCCAGTAATATAATCGCGATTTACCCATGCCCCGCCAACCAGCGCAAGCCCCATTGCAAACGCGGTAGCATTGCGAAAACTATTGCTACTGCGAGGCGTATCCTCATCATCCCGATACTGTGAGTTCTTAGACTTTTTATTCATAGAATGATGTTAACACATGATTTATTAAATAAAATGAAGGTTTTGTAAAAATTTTCAGCTGTCCAAATGATATTTTTGGCGGAAAGATGAATAATGGCTACGAACTGCCAAAAAATTAAAGCCCCAAACTAAAAAAAGTTTGGGGCTTTTAAGCATGTGAAGATCCGCCTTCGCCCTATGGGCTATGGCGAGACGCGGGAGCATTTAAGCGCAGATGATGAACATGTTATGTAAGATGATTCGTTTAACATACAGAGGCCTGGATAATCCAGACATGTTGAATAAACAAAATCCTTAGAAAGGAGGTAATCCAGCCGCACCTTCCGATACGGCTACCTTGTTACGACTTCACCCCAGTCATTGACCCTGCCGTGGGCGCTTTTAAGGGCGACTTAAGGCAGAACCAACTCCC
>JAJTHB010000027.1 GCA_021299465.1 Rickettsiales bacterium
CACCTCGATGTCGACTCATCACATCCTGGGGCTGGAGAAGGTCCCAAGGGTATGGCTGTTCGCCATTTAAAGTGGTACGTGAGTTGGGTTTAGAACGTCGTGAGACAGTTCGGTCCCTATCTGCCGTGGGTGTAGGAAAATTGAGAGGATCTGACCTTAGTACGAGAGGACCGGGTTGGACGTACCTCTGGTGTACCTGTTGTTCCGCCAGGAGCATACGCAGGGTAGCTACGTACGGAATGGATAAACGCTGAATGCATCTAAGCGTGAAACCAGCCTCAAAACAAGTTTTCCCCATTAGGATCGTGGTAGACCACCACGTTGATAGGCTGGGTGTGTACGGCGAGTAATCGCTTTAGCTAACCAGTACTAATCATCCGATTGATTTATTTCTTACTGATGTGCTCGAATCATGAGCGTGCAGCACAAAGCGGCATGCTAAGTAATTCAGCATCGTCTCATCAAAATAAGTCACCCAATATAATACAAGTAAAGATGCCAGAAAAACCTAAACACGATTCTTCAGGAAAAAGCCTGATAGGATCTGGTGGTTATAGCCCTGATGGAAACACCCGTTCCCATTCCGAACACGACCGTGAAACGTCAGGACGCAGATGGTACTATGTCTTAAGATATGGGAGAGTATGTGGCCGCCAGTTCCTATCAGGTTTTTTTTATTTTCATTATTCTGGCCAACTTGCTTGAAAACTTTGCTCTGCGCTGCGCACGTACTATTCGTACGCTTACGCTGCTCAATCAAATTTTTCTTCGCATTTGGCTCAGACTAATGAAAAAATACTCTCCAGATTATTGAAGTTTTTTGTTTCCGCGAATGGCTACTGGCTTTTGCATGAAAGTGGCTCAAGACTGATTCGCGCTGCTGCGGTCATATCACGATTTGATTTTTAGAAATCTCTTCGCATTTGGCTCAGACTAATGAAAATACGCCTTGTTATTTATTGGCAGAAATTACTCCGCATAAGCGAAAAGCAATGCTGAGATCCTATCCATGTTTTCTAGAAAATACATCTTAGCAAACTAATATCTTGATTCATTCCTTCCTGCGCGATAGGGCATAGATCATATGAGATATGTCTGCGTTATATTTTTTCTGTCGCTCAGCGCGTGTGATTTTTTTTAAGTCCTCTGCGCCTGCTGCGAGCTATGAGCTTCATTCGCGCGCGGTCAGCGACCACGAATATGAAATTGTGATTGAGGGAAAACGTGATATTCCCATTGAGCAGCTAAAGCATGAATTCAAGGCGCATGGCCAGGCGCTGTGCCATGAGCGCGTTTACCTGCTGCGTGGCATGCGCGAGGAAATGTTACCAATTGAGCATAAAATCATACTAACCGGATTAGTAGACTGCGTCGGATTAAATTATTTTGACCACGAGCGTAAAGCCTGACGTTCCTAACGAGCACAGCGATGAATAATGACGCCTGTTACTGCAGGTAGACCGATGTCAGGAAACAGATCGTATGATAAATCAACTTTAATTTTCAGGAATCTGCAAGGGAAGTTAGGCTGAGCGCAAGCGGTTGCTGCAGCCAGCCTGCATCCCTCTATGCCAGGGTGCTCCTCATAGACATCTTCCCACGCTAGATTTCCAACATTGGTAAGTTTATTTACTGGGCCGAAATAGTCTACGACTGTGCAGGTCGCAGCGCATCGGTTGTGTATACGGTCATTGGTAGTGGCATGACTTAATTGGGATTGATTGGCAAACGCAGTGCCAGCACTCAATACAGATAGGGTAGCAACGGCTAGCATCCATGATATCGTTTTCACAGCAAATCTCCTTTTTGGAATGTACTAGAGTCTAGTGTGACTGAGAAAAATGACGTTTATGTTACGCTTGTGTGAATTTTTAATGACATTAACTAATCTTTTTCTCATGATTTATCACTTAGCCGTTGAATAACATCATGAAAAAATACTGGTTCCTAAGTATATTCATATTGTCCGTTTTTTGGATCATTTTGGATTCAGCAAACACGCATGTGCCACAGAGACACGCGAATCAACGTGAATCTCATTCGTTGCCTTTGCCTCATCATTCTGCAACTAAGCTTATACAAGATATGAGCCTAAGTAGCGGGGCAATCATACTTACAAACCACGCAAAGAAACGGATGAGAATGCGCAATTTGTCGTTTGCGCATATAGCAAAGGCACTCCGCAGCGGCGAAGTATGGGATGAGCCGGGCCTTAGCGACCAAGGCAACTGGCTTTATAAAATGAACTACGAGCCGCCTGACGGCAGTCGCCGCATTGAGGTGGTGGTGGCTATCGAAGCGGACCGACTAATTGTGATTACTGCTATGCGCCAGGGGGACGATTAATAATCCATCCTGAATTGCAGCAGGCACAGGTTGGGTGTGCTTACCTGCGAGTTATAGGCAACTGGCGTTTTGCTGCTATCCAGGCAGTTATTGCTGCCGGCTGCGCCTTGTGATACTGAGCTTCGGAAAAGAATTTGCCCCAGGCTGGTGTAAGGAAACAGGGCATTTACTTTGCCGATCTGCCCGCCGCCCGAGTAAGGATCTCCAGGTGCTGAAGCAAAAACACCATTGAGTAATGGATCTGGCAGGCCATCATCGATTTTTTTATCAATCTGAAATGCCTCGACAGGTGATAAAGAAGGACAAAATGCCTCCTCACAGCGAGATTGTGAGGTGGCTAAATTTCCGCCCCACTGCTCAGTGATGTACAGCGCATTTTCTGGCAGCGGGCCCACCCACACACTCCAATGGCCGCGTCCTAGTGAGGAAAGCGGCATGGGATAATAGCTACCGGTTCCTGGCGGAAACGTGACCATGCCCGCATTCTGAAGATGTGCCCAGAAATTGGCCGCTTCGTGATGTAAATGCGTGTTGCCAGCACCAGCAAGTGCAGTGGATTGGTTATCTGCAATTAGACCATTGTCATTGCCTACATCGCTGTAGCCAGTTGCGGCACTCAGCCCTTTATTCGCCGCATTCGAGCAATCCCCAGGCAGGCATTTGTATTTAGCCTTGAAGCTGTGAACAGCGTTTTTATAGCTTTCCAGCTGGCCAAGCGTCGAGCGGATTTCTGCTCCCTTGACCATATCTGTGCCGACGAAGATACCGCCAACAATCAAGCCAATGATAACAAGCGCAATCGAGAGCTCGATTAAGCTGAAACCTTGTTTTTGATGTTTCACCCTGTCCATACGTGACCCTATCTAAGCGCTACACCATGATAAAAATAATAACCAAGCCCGACACTGAAAATATAGCAACCATAGAGCGAATGTTCAAAACAAACCGCAGCGAGTGATTTGGTGCGCAGGTAGGTTTGGGTGAAGATGATGCTGCCAATCGCCGAAAACACCACCGCCACCCAGTTATGCAGCACGATATGCAGCCAGCCAAACGCAAAGGCGTTGAGCAATAAACGCTGCGCACTGTCTACGGGCCATACGAGGTAGCGTTTAAAGAAGTAGCTGCGGTAGATAATTTCCTGAGGCAGCACAGAAAGCAGCGGATAAAAAATCAGGATCGCAAACCATAGCTGTATGTTTGTTTGCGGGACAATGAAGAGCTGGTCTGGTTTCATGAACCAGGTGAAGGCGGTCATGATCGCAGCAAACGGCAGAAAACGCAGCAGGATGCGTGCAATCTCAGCGCGGTTTAAGGCGGCAAGGTTCCACTCATTCCTGAAATTCTGCTGGTAGTGAATATGCAGCATGCGAATGGCAAGGAACGCAAAAAACCACAGGCACACCAGCAGTAATTTATCCGGCCGATAGATATAAAGCAAAATGGGAACGAGAACGAAGATAACCGTGAATTCAGTTTGCGGGCGGCGGAGAAAAGCGGTTATCATGGCACAGTCAGCATGGTTTTACTGACTATGCGCCTAAAACGTTACTTTTTAACTAAGACGGTTCGTGGCTGAGATGAACCAATTTTTGCAGTGTGCTGAAAGCGGCGCCGGAGTCAATGACATCAGCGGCCTTAGCAGCGCCAGCCATCAGATCCAGTGCGTTGCCACATATCACAAGTGCTGCCGCTGCATTCAATAGCACGGCGCGGCGGTAAGCCGATTCCATGCCGGAAAGCGCTTTTCTTAGGGCTTCAGCATTTTCTTCGGCAGTGCCTCCCTTAAGCTCTTCCAGAGCAGCACGTTTTAGACCAGCATCTTCCGGCGTGATCTCGAAGCGGGTGACCTGGCCGTCTTTAAGCGCGGCCACTTGCGTAACGCCTGTTAAGGTGATTTCATCCAGCCCGTCGCTGCCATGCACCACCCATGCTGCTTTGCAGCCCAGCTCTTTCAGCGCTTGTGCCATGGGTTCCAGCCAGTCTTCGCTATACACACCAACCAGCTGGTAGTCAGGCGCGGCAGGGTTTGAAAGCGGGCCGATCAAGTTGAAAATGGTGCGCAGCCCAAGTTCTTGGCGCACCGGCGCAACATGGCGCATGGCGCTGTGAAACTTTGGTGCGTATAAAAAAGCGATGTTGCACTCGCGAAGGCATCGTTCCAGTGCGGGAATCTCCGCATCGATTTTGATGCCAAGTGCAGCGAGCACATCAGCCGAGCCTGATTTAGAAGAAACGGAGCGGTTCCCATGTTTAGCGACTGGTACGCCGCACGCTGCCAAAACCAATGCAACCGCAGTTGAGATGTTATAGGTGCCGCGCTGATCGCCGCCAGTGCCGCAGGTGTCGATGCAGCCGCTGGGCGTTTTGATTTTTGCCGCTTTGGTTCGAAGCACGATGGCACCGGCAGTAAGCTCCTGCGCGGTTTCGCCTTTCATGCGCAGGCCCATGAGGAATGCCGCCATTTGCGCCGGTGTAGCGCCGCCATTCATGATGATCTGGAATGCACGAGTCGCCTGATCGCGCGTCAGGTTTTTCTTTTGCGCCAGCAGTGTAAGTGTGTCCTGGAAGGTCATGCCTTTTTTCCCTTGTCATCCCGAGCGCAAGCGAGGGATCTTTCTTCGTTGGCATCCAGTAAATCGAGCCAGTTAGGATTCATAGATTCCACCAGTTTGTTTTTCTTATCTCGGCGCCAGCCTTTGAGCTGTTTTTCACGAGCTATTGCATCCAAAATATTGCTTGTTTCTTCAAGATATACAAGTTTGTTGACATTATACCTTTGTGTAAAGCTTTGATTCTGTTTGTTGTGGTGTTGCCACTGCCTTCGCTCGGGATTGTTTGTAACGCCGATGTACATCACTTCGTTATTCCAGTTAGTCAGGATATAAATGAAATAACGCTTCATAAGATCCTTCGACTCGCTACGCTCGCTCAGGATGACAACAGAGAAAGAAAATTCCGAATCAGCTCATGGCCATATTCAGAGGCGATGGATTCCGGATGGAACTGCACGCCGTGGGTGTTGTGGGTTTTGTGCGCTAGCCCCATAATCAGGCCGTCATCGGAGGTAACAGCCGTGACCTCAAGGCAATCCGGCAGGCTGGCGCGATCGACGATCAGCGAGTGATAACGCGTGGCGTTAAAGGGAATGGGGAGGTCTTTAAAGACGCTGGTGCCTTCATGATAAATGGCGCTGACCTTGCCGTGCATTGGCTTTGGCGCGCGGATGACCTTGCCACCAAACGCTTCACCGATCGCCTGATGGCCGAGGCACACGCCAAGGATGGGGATTTTGCCTGAAGCCTGTTTGATGAGGTCAAGGCAGATGCCTGATTCCTGCGGATTGCCGGGGCCGGGGGAAATGACGATGCCATCAGGCTTCATTTTCAAAATATCGACAACGCTTATTTGATCGTTGCGATAGACGGCGACCTCAGCCCCCAGCTCGCCAATGTAATGCACGAGGTTGTAAGTGAACGAATCGTAGTTATCGAGAAGGAGGATTTTCATGTGAATTTTATAGCCTCCTCGGCGGCGCGCATCAAGGCGCGGGCTTTGCTGAGTGATTCCTGATATTCGGCTTCAGTGTCGCTTTCAGCGACAATGCCGCCGCCAGCCTGCAAGTGCAGCTTGCCATCCTTGATGAGGCCGGTGCGGAGCGTAATGGCGGTATCCATATTGCCGCTGCCAGAGAAATAGCCGATAGCGCCAGCATAAAAGCTGCGTTTTTCGGTTTCCAAATCATCGATGATTTCCATGGCGCGGATTTTCGGCGCGCCGCTTACTGTGCCCGCTGGGAAACCTGCGATCATTGCTGACAGCGCATCATATTTAGGGTCCAGCTCGCCGACTACATTCGAAACAATATGCATGACATGCGAATAGTTCTCGATGGTCATTTTCTGGGTGGTTTTCACGGTGCCGATTTTTGATACGCGGCCAACATCATTGCGCCCGAGATCAAGTAGCATGAGATGTTCGGAGACTTCTTTGCCGTCAGCCAGCAGGTCGGCAGCTAAGATGCGGTCTTCATCACGGTCGCGCCCACGCTTCCTCGTTCCGGCGATTGGGCGAATGGTCACTTCACCATGTTGCAAACGCACCAGAATCTCCGGGCTGGAGCCAACCAGCTGGTAGCTGCCGAAATTGAGGTAAAACAAGAAAGGTGAGGGGTTGAGCTGGCGCAGCGCGCGATAAAGCGCAAATGGCGGCAATGTATAAGGAGCAGAGAAGCGCTGCGAGAGAACCACCTGAAAAATATCGCCAGCTTTGATATGTTCTTTGGCTTTATCAATCATCGCGTCATAATGCTCGCGCGGGGTGTTGGACACAAAATCTGAAACTTTGACAGCGCTTGCTGGTGCAACGGATGGTTGCGATGGCGGGAGCGCTAATCGCTCAAGCGCATACTCAAGGCGTTTTTTCGCCGCCTCATAGGCTGCGGCTGCGTCATCGCGAGCTGGGTCAGCCCAGATGGTGGTGGCGATGAACATGGTGTCGCTGACATTGTCAAAAATCACCATCAATTTTGGTCGTATAAAGCAACTGTCAGGGATGCCGATGGAATCTTTTTTGCTATCGGGTAGCTTTTCCATCAGCCGCACCATGTCGTAGCTCATATAGCCGACCAGGCCAGCGGCCATGGGGGGCAGGCCCTCGGGAATGTCGATTTTTGATGCTTCAAATAGCTGCCTGAACGCGCTTAGCGTATCGCCTTCGCATGGTTTGAAGCAAGATTCATCGATGACATCGCTATGGGCAATTTCTGCTTTTTCTCCGCGCGAGCGAAAGATTAAATCCGGCATCAGGCCGATCACGCTGTAGCGGCCGCGTATCTCACCTTTTTCGACGGACTCCAGCAAAAAGCACGGCGCATCATCCTGCATCAGCCGAAGCATCGCCGAGACGGGCGTGTCGAGATCGGCTGGCTTGCTGATCCAAACAATCTGAGAAATGCCGCGATTAAATTGCTGGCTGAAATTTTCCTGTGTGGGCTGAATCGCCATCATCATTGGGCTGCTTTGCGCATGGACTCCAGCGCCGTCTGATTCACCGTTACGCCATGTTTGGTTTTTAGGTAATCCATGTATTGCTTCATCATTTCATTTCCGGTGCTTTCTTCAATCGAGCGCCTGAGCTCAGCGAGAGATTCAGCAGAAGGCGTCGCGTTCGATGGTGTAATGTCTTTCACCATCGCCAGTACATAATCGCCGGATTCGCTTGGTGCCATGCTGGTCAATTCGCCAATGCGTTTATCAAACAACTCACTCAGCAGCGCGTCTGGAACGGTCGGTTTTTCATCGCTGCGTTTGACATTGCTAAAGCCTGTTTCTTTCAGTCGATACTTGGTGATTAGGCCGGCGCGGGCATTACTATCAGTAAACTGGCTGGAAATCTCGTTGGCAAGTGCTGCTAGTTTCTGCCTACGATTTTGTGCTTTCACGGCTTCAATCACGCGAGCTTTAACATCAGCCAATGGCTGCACATGCTCAGGTGTTACGCTCTCGGTGCGAAGCAGGTAGAAATTCCCGCCTTTGGATGACTTGACTCCGGAATCCGTTTTTTCATCCGTGGCAAACAGAATATCGAGAAACTTGTCCAGATCAGGTAGATCCTTGGCTACCACGCCTGCTGGCGTTTTGCCGTTTTTATCGACGCTGGCGAGAGTTTTGACTTCGAGGCCAACTTCTTTTGCAACTTCAGCCAGCGAGCTGCCCGATGCCAGCGCATCCTCAATCTGGTTGGTAAGTTTCGTGAGCGCGCGATCAGCTGCGTAATGCTTTGCATCCGTCTCAAGAGATTGCTTCACTTCAGCGAATGCTAAGGTGCGTGGCGGTTCTATGGCGCTTACATAAAAAATATGCCAGCCGAAAGCACTTTTGATCGGCTGGCTGAATTTACCAACCTCAAGATCAAACACTTCATCAGCTGCTTCAGCAATCATTTTCGATTGTTCGATAAGACCCATGCTGATTGGCTTTTTGCCTTGTGCGCCCGATTCTTTCGCAACCTGATCCAGCGATTTGCCGGCTGCAAGCATTTCAGAGGCTTTATCAGCAGAAGCTTCATTGTCGAACAATAGCTGCTGGATATTGCGCTGTTCGCCGCGTTTGAATTCTTCAATACGCTCCTGATAAACTGCTTCTAAATCAGATTCCCTGATATCAAGGGATTTCTTGATGTCCTCACCTTTAATCACGACATAGCTGGCCGAGCGATATTCCGGAAGGGTAAAGGCCGAAGAATTTTCACGGTGAAAAGCCTCAAGCGCTGTGTCATCAGGTGTGTCTGCGTCGACGGCCTGTTGCGACAGGGTGTAAAGCTTGCCACTGCGGGCTTCTTGTAATGCACGATAAAGTGCAATGATTTCGCTGTCTGATATTTTTACGCGTCCAATTGTATCCATGAGCATGTTGCTCGCCATCGATTGACGAAGCTGTTCGACATAGGATTTTTCATTGAGGTTG
This sequence comes from Rickettsiales bacterium, assembly GCA_021299465.1. Classification (GTDB taxonomy): domain Bacteria; phylum Pseudomonadota; class Alphaproteobacteria; order Rickettsiales; family SXRF01; genus JAJTHB01. Next base: position 8,814 of record JAJTHB010000027.1, read on the forward strand.
TTACGTCTGAGCACTGCCAGAAACTGCTCTTTATCAAATGTGCCGGAGGCACCTTGAAATGCCGGGTTATTACGAATTTGCTCAAGGATATCCTGATCTGAAGGGGTCAGTGCCAGCTTGAAGCTTTCCGTTTGAATCAAATTTCGATTGATCAGCTTATCCAGTACCTGCTCTTCCAAATTTAGTTTTTGCATTAGTTCGTGTGAGTATTGGTTGCCAAGCGAAGCACGCAAATTCTCCTCCTCACGGCGAACCGCCTGCCCAAGCATTTGGGTGGTGATCGTCACATCTCCTACTTTGGCGACATCGACATTACGAGCTTGTTTAAAGAGCATGTCCTCCACGCCCCAGATCGCAAAACTTAGAATCAGTAAGCCCAGCAGTATCTTTACCGCCCAGCCGCCAATGCCTGTTTGAAAATTCATAATGCCTCGCCCATCTATTTTGGGCAGGTGTACACGCACAAAATGGCGTTGTAAAAACATTTCTAATCCAGTACTTAAGTTGTTATGCCTAATGGACAACCCCTGATTGTTGCTAATTGGAAAATGAACGGCGACATCGATTTGGTCGAGTCGATGGTTACCTCTATATCTCCGCTTGCCAGCCGTGCCTTTATTGTATTGTGCCCACCTGCCATCCTGACGCGCGCCGCCGCAAGGCTTGCCAAGCCCTATGGCATTGCAGTGGGCGGGCAGGATTGCCATGAACAAACCGATGGTGCCTTTACCGGTGATATCAGTGCGGGAATGCTGAAGGAAGCGGGCGCGCAATACGTCATACTTGGTCATTCCGAGCGCCGTCAGCATCATCATGAAACCAATGATATTGTTCGTAAAAAGGCGCTTAAAGCTATGCGTACTGGCTTAAAGCCGATTATCTGTGTCGGGGAAACCTTAGCCGAGCGTCAAGAAGGTCGAGCCGAGGCCGTGTTGGATAGCCAGCTATGGGAATCGATCCCCGAAGAAGCCTCTGGATATGATTTTTTGCTTGCGTATGAGCCGGTTTGGGCTATTGGTTCCGGCAATACTGCGACCAGAGCTGATATTGAGGCGCTGCACGCTCTTGCTGAACGTGTGGCGCTTAAAAAAACTGGTAAGCCGGCACCGGTTATATACGGTGGCTCGGTGAAAGCAGAGAATGCAAAGGAAATACTTGCTTCTTCCCATGTGGCCGGTGCGCTGGTGGGTGGTGCGAGTTTGAAGGCGGAAGAGTTTTGTAAGATTATTGAGTGTGGAGTGTAGAGTGTAGAGTGTGGTAAGAAAGAAACCGAAATCTACACTCCACACTCCAAACTCCACACTCTAAAAACCCAGGAGTTTCTTGATGTACACCATATTACTCGTCATCCACACCATTCTGGTGCTTTTTTTGATCGTGATTGTGCTGCTCCAGCGCTCCGATTCCGATGGCATGGGCGGCCTCGGTGGCGGCGGCGGCAACCAGTTCATGACCGGTCGCGCGCAGGCCAACCTGCTCACGCGCACCACCGCCATGCTTGCCGGCGCGTTCATGGTCACCAGCATTATCCTCGCGATTATGGCTAATCGCATGACGGATACATCGATTGTGGACAGTATAGCAGCGCCAGTGCAGCAGGAAGCGCCGATCAGCGAGCCGGCTAAAACTGAAGCGCCTGTAACGCCAACCGTTCCTAAGCCGGAATGACCTATGTCGGCAATTAATGAATTAATCGTTGCTGCTGGTGTGATGATTTTGAGCTTACTGCTCATGGTCTCACCAGTCTTGGTTTATCTTGATGCAATTAAGCATAGAATTGGCAAGATTCCTGCCGATAAGTCTTTGTTTAACATGAAGGCAGGTGGTTGGGCTGCCGGGGTGTTGATTTTTGCTATACTTTTCCTGCCTGCTTATTTAATTAAGCGCGGCGCGCTCATCTCTAAGGCGCGAATTTCTCCCGTAGAGGTATCTAAAGAACAAAAGATAAAATCATTGGTCATAATTATATTCTTTAGTTTGCTGCTGACATTTTTCTCATACATGAGGGGATAGCGTATGCCCGCCCGCTTTATCTTCATTACCGGCGGTGTGGTGAGCTCATTGGGCAAGGGTCTCGCGTCGGCATCGCTTGGCGCGCTCTTACAGGCTCGCGGCTACAAGGTGCGGCTGCGCAAACTCGATCCGTATCTTAATGTTGATCCCGGCACGATGAACCCCACGCAGCATGGCGAAGTGTTCGTGACTGATGACGGCGCGGAGACTGACCTTGATCTCGGTCATTATGAGCGATTTACCGGCGTATCGGCGCGGCGCAGCGATTCGGTGACGACCGGCCAGATTTATTCGCAGCTGCTTTCCAAAGAACGTCGCGGTGATTACTTGGGCGGTACGGTGCAGGTGATTCCACATGTGACCGACCTGATCAAAGAATTTATCCTGCGCGATACTGAGGGCGAAGATTTTGTGCTGTGCGAGATTGGCGGCACGGTGGGTGATATCGAAGGCCAGCCATTTTTAGAAGCCATTCGCCAGCTCGGATGGGAACTCGGCAAGGAGCGCGTGCTTTATGTGCATCTCACGCTCGTGCCCTACATCGCCGCCGCCAAAGAACTTAAAACCAAGCCGACTCAGCATAGCGTGAAAGAGCTGCGCATGATCGGTATCCAGCCGGATATTCTGCTCTGCCGCGCTGATCGCGAAATACCAGTTGCTGAGCGCCGCAAGATCGCGCTGTTTTGCAATATCCGCGAGGAATGCGTGATTCAGGCGCTTGATGTATCCTCGATCTATGAAGTGCCGCGCCGCTACAGCGAGCAGGGATTTGACGCGCAGGTGCTAAAGCTGTTTGGCATGCAAACGACAGGCAAACCTGACCTTGCTAAATGGGATACGATTTTGCAGCGTGTGCAAAATCCGAAAGGCGAAGTGACGATTGCGCTGGTGGGCAAATATATGGGCATGGGCGATGCCTATAAATCGCTGACCGAGGCACTTGATCATGCCGGTATCGCCAATCAGGTGAAGGTAAATGTGCGCTGGGTGGATGCCGGTGATTTTGATAAGCTTGATGCGGCGAAAGAGCTGGCGGATGCGGACGCCGTACTGGTGCCGGGCGGATTCGGCGAGCGCGGCGTGAATGGTAAAATCGCGGCGATCCGCTGCGCCCGCGAAATGAAAAAACCCTATCTCGGTATTTGCTTTGGCATGCAGCTCGCCTGCATTGAATTTGCGCGTAACGCACTTAACCTCAAAGATGCTACCTCGAGTGAATTCGGCGAGCAGAAAAATGGTATGGTCCCACTGGTTGGTCTGATGACCGAATGGCTGAAGGGTAACCAGACAGAAAAACGCAAAGACGGCGGCGACCTTGGCGGCACGATGCGTCTTGGCGCTTATGACTGCCACATCGCCAAAGGATCACTCGCTGAGCAGGTGTATAGCGCTAATGTTATCAGCGAACGCCATCGCCACCGCTATGAAGTCAACATGAGCTACCGCGAGCAGTTTGAAAAAGCTGGCATGATATTTTCCGGCCTCTCGCCTGACGGTAGCCTGCCAGAAATCGCCGAGCTGAAGGATCATCCTTGGTTTATCGGCGTGCAGTTCCATCCGGAACTTAAAAGCCGCCCATTCGCGCCTCATCCGCTCTTTGCCAGCTTCGTGAAAGCGGCCATGGCGAAAAAAGATAGCAAGAAGAAGGCGGCATGAACCCGATCCGCCACATTCAAATCGGCAATGTGAAAATGGGCAATGATTTGCCATTTGTGCTGATTGCCGGGCCGTGCCAGGTCGAATCGCGCGACCATGCGCTGTTCATGGTCGAGGCGCTGATCAAGATCACCACGAAGCTTGATATTCCTTTCATCTACAAATCATCCTACGACAAGGCGAATCGCACCAGTGTCCACGGCCAGCGCGGAGCAGGGCTGGTTTCGACCATGCCGATTTTTGATGAAATTCGCTCGGAGCTTGGTGTGCCGATTCTGACCGACGTTCATACCGAGGAGCAGTGCGAGGTGGTGGCGCCGCATGTGGATGTGCTGCAGATTCCTGCATTTTTATGCCGCCAGACCGATATGCTGCTAGCAGCCGCGCGCACGAATAAGGTGGTGAATGTCAAAAAAGGCCAGTTTCTTGCGCCGTGGGATATGAAAAACGTGGTCGAGAAAATGGATTATGCGGGCAATCCCAACGTGATCCTTACCGAGCGCGGCGTGAGCTTCGGCTACAACACGTTGGTGAACGACATGCGCGCGCTGCCGATCATGGCGGAAACGGGCTGTCCGGTGGTGATCGATGCCACCCACAGCGTGCAGCAGCCGGGCGGTAAAGGGAGTTCCAGCGGTGGTGACCGGCGTTTTGTTCCGGCGATCGCACGCGCGAGTGTGGCGGTGGGTGTGGCGGGTGTGTTTATGGAAACGCATCAGGACCCGGATAATGCGCCGTCCGACGGGCCGAACATGGTGAAGCTCGACGAGCTGGAAGCGCTGCTGATCGGCCTTAAGGAATTTGATAGACTGGCGAAGGCGCTTTAGGCTTTACCTGCAGCTACGCCAGTTTTGCTTCTTTTGGCTTTTTCTGAATGCCCAGCATCTTTTCCTTCTGCACCCATGTTTATCTGGATGGTTTCCTGTACTTCATCGCTGGCATAGATAGATGGAATCAGGTTGCTGCCCTTGTCTTTAAGCGGAGTAGCCAGCGCTTTTACCACCTCATCAAGCGGCATGTTTTCTATATAGATGCCATTGCCATCGTAGCTGTCGAACCGCCCCCATGATGCGGTTTCATCAATGGTGCTGGCATCTGTAGCTTTAATTTTTTTTGCAGCTAAAAATTCTTTGATCTGTGACTTTACCTGTTTGGCACGATTAATTTTTTCTGCGTCACTGGTAATGGCTGTAGAGTCGTTAAACTTAGCTTTGATGAGCACCTTGTCAGCATTTAGTCCTGATGGCTTGATCTCGATTCTGAAACCACTAAACCTGCTGGCGTAGTTACCGACCAGCACACCATCCGTCGTGATGTTGAGCGGGCTGCGGCCTTCCTTGCTAACTCTTTCTACCAATTCTTCTTCAAGAATGGGAAATATCAGATTCTTAGCCTTCTTGTATGAATCCTCAGGAATGTTTCGCTTTTCCCGAGCCTCTACTTCATCCAGCACTGCAATGCGTTGCATGCCGATGATGGGTTCGTCTTTTAGTGTTAGCGACACTGTTTTGCTGGGCGCATCCATGTATATTTTTGTTACAGGTAATGATGCAAGCTTCCCACCCAGAGCTTTGACCACATTATTCCATGCTTTTTTAGCTTCTGGTTTTGCGTTTGCTGCTGGCGCCGATAGCGCCATATCTCGATCTGCTGAGCCATATGCGCCGCTGTTGCTTGCTTTCATACCTGCTTCTTTTGCCGTGGCCATGGCTGCTTCTGCAGCTTCTAATATGGATTTGATATTGCCAAAAACAATGCGTGCGGCGTGGTTCGCTGTTGGGTCGTCACGGTCTTCGCGTGGCGGGGGGTTATGAAAGGATATATTGCTAGCGCTTCCATCGAAATAAACGCTTTGAATATGGTCTTTAGGCATGGCTGCTTTCTGGTTATGTTGAGCCAGCCTACTATAAACGATGCATAGTTAATTAAAAGTAATATTAATATATTTTGGCGTTAAAAAAGCAGGCATCAAATATTAAGTATTTGTTTTTATTTATAATTTTCTATAAAATCTTTGAGTGCCTTTTCCAATATGCGGCGGTCGGCCATAAAGACACCGCCGACGGCACCGGTAAATCCATTTTGCGACTCGCTGAGCGCAGAATGGCAAACATGCGCCAGCGTTTCCATCGGATCGTCCAATACAGGCGTAAGAATCTGGTCGTCATCCTCCCGATGTTTATAATGATGGTGGAAATGGCGGGGGCCTTTGCATTCGCGAAGCGCTAGTGAAATGCGCGTAACAATGTTTTTGAGTTTGCGCTGAAAAACCATGGTTTCGACATCTTCGCGCTCCTGAACAAACTGCCTGTCCAAGATCTGCACACATGCATTTTCCAGCGCCATAATGGCCTGTTCAAGACTGTGTGATGGGGATTGCTTTGCCTTATGTGCACGTTTCATGGGCGGCCTCGCATATTGCAATTGCTTGGTTTCTATTATACGCCTGTCGCCACAGGATTCCAACACCTAATGACGAGAATACCATGACCAGTATCATTCATATTCATGCACGTGAGATTATTGATAGCAGGGGAAACCCAACCGTGGAGGTTGATGTTGGCCTTGAGTGCGGCGCGATGGGGCGGGCTGCGGTGCCGTCTGGTGCGTCGACCGGTTCGCTCGAGGCAAATGAGCTGCGCGATGGCGATAAAAAACGCTTTGGTGGCAAGGGTGTTCAAAAAGCAGTGGCCAATGTGAATGGCGAGATTGCCGATGCGCTGATGGGCATGGATGCCAGCTTGCAGCGCCGTATTGATGAGATGATGATCCAGCTGGATGGCACGAAGAACAAATCGCGCCTCGGCGCTAACGCCATGCTCGGCGTGTCGCTGGCGGCGGCGAAGGCTGCGGCGGCTTCGCAGGGCGTGTCCTTGTGGCGCTATGTGGGCGGCGCGGGGGCACGTGTGCTGCCGGTGCCGATGATGAACATCATCAATGGTGGCCAGCATGCCGACAACAAGCTCGATATTCAGGAGTTCATGATCATGCCGGTGGCGGCCAGCTCCATGCATGACGCGATTCGTATCGGCGCAGAAATTTTCCACGAGCTTAAATCAAGGCTCGCGGAAGATGGCCATGCGACCGCGGTCGGTGATGAGGGTGGTTTTGCACCGAAATTTGGAAAATCAGAAGAGGCGCTTTCCTACATCATGAAAGCGATTGAAGGGGCTGGCTACAGGCCGGGCGAGCAAGTGGCGATCGCGCTCGACTGCGCTGCCAGCGAATTTTATCATGATGGCCAGTATGTGATGGAAGGCGAGGGCAAGACGCTCGATTTTGGAAAACTCCTTAAATATTACGAAGCGCTCACGAAAAAATTTCCGATCATCTCGATCGAAGATCCAATGGCGGAAGATGACCATCATGGCTGGAGGGAAATTACTGACCTTCTAGGCGATAAGGTGCAGCTGGTCGGCGATGATTTATTTGTAACAAATCCGAACGTGCTGGCGGAAGGTATTGAAAAGGAGCTTGCCAATGCGCTCTTGGTGAAGCCCAACCAGATTGGCACGCTCAGCGAAACACTTGATGCAGTCGAGATTGCCCATCGCTCAGGCTACAAAGCAGTGCTCTCACATCGCTCGGGCGAGACCGAAGATACTACCATCGCGCATCTCGCCGTTGCCACCAATTGCGGCCAGATTAAAACCGGCTCGCTCTCCCGCTCTGACCGCCTCGCCAAATATAACGAGCTGATCAGGATTGAGGAAGAGCTGGGAGCGGCAGCAAGGTATGGTTTCAGGTAAGGCTGATTATGGCAACAGACGATGTGACGTTTAACTACAGGCGCGCTACCGATGTTTACCAGAAAGTACCTGAGTCACAGCGAAAGGTGATTGATGCCACCATCCGCAAGGTGGTGAAAAGCTTTCCTGAAGGGCATATCGGCAGGAGGTTTCTGGAAAAAGCCATGGAACAATCCAGCAGTGATTGTATAGGCGCGTTGTTTGTCGCAGGCAGGCTTGCAAAAAATCACGGGCTTGCCGTCACTAACGAGACCATGCGTATCCTGGAGGATAAAGATGGTCATCCGATTTTTTATTCCATCTGCGAAGATATGGCTAAAGAGCCAAATGATGGTGGCCAGGGTATCATCCGCGGGCGGGCAGGCGAGCAACTGAGCCGCCGTGCCATGCTGAAGCGAAGCATTGGTTTTGGTGCTAGCATTGTGCTGGGAGCAGAAGTATTTTCCAATCTTTTTGGCGATTTTCAAACGACCAATGAGAAAGGCGAAAAGGAACTGAATAAAGCCAAGGTGGTTCGTGCTGCAACCGAGGCCATCGTTGCTGCAGCAGCTTTTATTTCAGCATCAAATGACAGGGCGGAATCAGAAATCATCGACCTGGTGAATACCGTTGATGGCTTGGTGCGTGCTGAAATCGATAAGAAAAGAGCCTCGCCAGCGCGCTGACTAAAAAGAAAAGTTCTTCCCAAAAGCCATTGAATTTGTTACATTCCGCTCTTGTATGTCATACTCCGCTCGCCTTCGTACTGAGGGAAAACGCCCCATTTTATTACGCTATGCGCAGCCGATGCTTTGCGTGCTTGTGCTTTTTTATCTCGGCTATCATACCGTTAGCGGTGATCGCAGCCTGTTTGCTCTGTTTAAAGAAAAACGTAAACTGGAAGCCCTGAGCCAAGAGCTGGCGGACACCATTGCCAAGCGCGAAACGCTTGAAAAACGTGTGGCCATGCTCTCCAGTAACTCGCTCGATCTTGATTTGCTCGACGAGCAAGCGCGCACCATACTCGGCATGGCGGGTAAGGGCGAGGTGGTTATTTTTCTTGATGGGAAATAATGCTGCGTCGCAGCAAAGCCGCGCTCACTAAACGCTTGCGCTTGCTTTAAATTTTGTGTGTATTCGTCCTTTCTTTTCACCCTTGAGAGTGGATCATGCCCAAAGCCGCTAATAACGATAAAAAAGTCATGGATATTTCCTCTGCAAAAAAACAGGTTTCAAAAGAACTCGCGCTGAAACTTTATCGCGACATGCTGCTCATCCGTCGCTTTGAAGAAAAAGCCGGCCAGCTTTACGGCATGGGGCTTATAGGTGGGTTCTGCCATCTTTACATTGGGCAAGAAGCGGTGGTGATCGGTATGCAGAGCTGCATCACCGGTGATGATGCGGTGCTCACCAGCTACCGCGACCATGGCCATATGATCGCCTGCGGCATGGATCCCAAGGGCATCATGGCGGAGCTGACGGGGCGCATTGGCGGGTTCTCGCGCGGCAAGGGCGGCTCGATGCATATGTTTTCTACCGAGAAACATTTTTACGGTGGGCACGGCATCGTTGGTGCGCAGGTGCCGATCGGTACCGGCATTGCTTTTGCTCATAAATATCGCGGCAACAAAAATCTCTGTCTCACTTATTTCGGCGACGGATCGGTGAACCAAGGGCAGGTTTATGAATCGTTCAACATGGCGTCGCTTTGGAAACTGCCGGTGATCTACATCATCGAGAATAACGAATATGCGATGGGTACCAGCGTTAAGCGCTCGCACTCGACCACCGAACTTTACCGCCGCGGCGAAGCGTTTGGCATTCCGGGTAAGCAGGTCGATGGCATGGATGTGCTGGCGGTGCGTGAGGCTGGGCTTGAAGCCGTGAAGCATGTGCGCGACGGGCATGGTCCATTTCTGCTTGAAATGAAAACCTACCGTTACCGCGGCCACTCGATGAGCGATCCGGCAAAATATCGCACCAAGGAAGAGGTCGAGCAATACAAAGAACAGCACGATCCGATTGAGGGCATGAAGGCGTGGCTCTTTGCCCAGAAATTCGCCAGCGAAGATTCGCTCAAAGAGATGGAAAAAGAAATCAAGGCCATCGTTAATGAGTCTGCTGAATTCGCGCAGCAATCACCTGAGCCGCCTGAGTCCGACCTGTGGACGGATGTAACGGTTTAGTATGAAACAGTTCGTTTTATTTGCGGCGCTTCTGGGCTTATCCGGTTGTTATTACTGTAAGCTTGAACCGGGTGATGCCACGTCTGTCTCGGGTTATTGGAATGGATGCATGAATGTGATGAAAGATGCCGGCGAAGCACCGCTCTGGCCAAATCAAAAACAATAGGAGAATACGATGCCACAACAAACCGTAAGGGTAGCTCTGAGAGATGCGATGGCGGAAGAAATGCGCCGTGATCCAGAAGTTTTTGTGATGGGCGAAGAAGTCGCCGAGTATCAGGGCGCATATAAGGTAACGGAAGGGCTTCTTGCTGAATTTGGCGATCGCCGCGTCGTTGATACGCCGATCACCGAGCATGGCTTTGCCGGCCTTGGCGTGGGCGCGGCGATGATGGGGCTGAAGCCAGTCGTCGAGTTCATGACCTTCAACTTCGCAATGCAGGCGATGGACCAGATCATCAATTCCGCGGCGAAAACCAACTATATGAGCGGCGGCCAGATCCGCTGCCCGATTGTGTTTCGCGGGCCGAACGGCGCGGCGTCGCGTGTGGCGGCGCAGCACTCGCAGTGCTATGCCAGCTGGTATGCGCATATTCCCGGACTGAAGGTCATTGCACCCTATGATGCCGCTTCGGCCAAAGGCCTGCTCAAAGCGGCGATCCGCGACCCAAACCCGGTGATCTTCCTTGAAAACGAAATCATTTACGGCGAAAAATTTGAGGTGCCGGAGGGTATGGAGCCGCTCGAAATCGGCAAAGCAGCCGTGGTGCGCGAGGGGACGGATGTAACGATCACCGCCTTTTCAATCATGGTCGGCAAGGCGCTGAAAGCAGCAGAAGAGCTGGAAAAGGAAGGCATCAGCGCCGAGGTGATAGACCTGCGCACGATCCGCCCGCTTGATACTGATACAATCATCGAATCAGTCAAAAAAACCAACCGCTGCGTGAGCGTGGAAGAGGGCTGGCCGGTTGCGGGGATGGGTTCAGAAATCGCGGCGATTATTATGGAGCAGGCGTTTGATTATCTGGATGCACCGGTAAAACGCGTCGCGGGCGCAGACGTGCCGCTGCCTTACGCCGCCAATCTCGAAAAACTCGCACTGCCGCAAGCGCCGCATATCATCGATGCGGTGAAAGAAGTCATGTATCGGAGCTAGTGGAGTGTTTATGAAAATGTTCGTTTATTCTTTGCTGATCGGATCATCGCTATTTGCTTTTCAGGCGGCTGCAAAAGATTCAACCATAGTTGCTGATGCTGATAAAGCTGCGCTAAGCGAAGCAATGCGCGCCAATTCCCCCGCTTCAGTGGTTCGGCCGGCTGGTGCTGACTGTGCGATGCAGGAGCAGGTCAGTATTGGCGTAAATTTTAATGCCAAGGCATCTGGTTTTATGGATGCGAGAAAGCAATTTGACGAGATGAGTAATAAAGTTGAGCAATTCGCCAAGCAGCAAAACATCAAGCTTAGCTTGCAGAATATGAACTACAGCGTCAACGTGCAGCAGGAAACGGGCGGCCCTTCTTTCCAGATTTATGGTAATATGAATTATCAGATGGATAATGCCGATAGCGCTTTCAAATTTGCCGAATTCCTCACGCAACAAAAACTCCAAGTTTCCCTTAATTCCAACGCGTATCGCGCTGGAATGTGTAATCAATAAAAGGTTCTGACATGCCCATCGAAATTCTCATGCCCGCGCTTTCCCCCACCATGACTGAGGGCAACCTCGCCAAATGGAATGTGAAGGAAGGCGATAAAATCAAATCCGGCCAGGTGATCGCCGAGATTGAAACCGACAAGGCCACTATGGAGGTGGAAGCGGTGGATGAGGGCGTGATCGGTAAGATTATGATTCCCGCCGGAACCGAAGCGGTGAAGGTGAACCAGCTGATTGCGCTGCTCCTTGAAGAGGGAGAAGATAAGAAGGTGCTTGATGGCTACCAGCCGAAAGCGGCGCTGGCAGCGCCTGCCAAGCCAGCAGAAAAACCGGCGGAGGCTCAGCAGGCTGCGCCAAGCGTGGGTGTTTCGCAGGTGGTTTCCGCTGCACCAATGGCCGCAACCGGCACGGGTGGGCGCGTATTTGCATCGCCGCTGGCGAAGCGCATTGCGGCGAATGAAGGTGTGCAGCTGCAGCTCGTGCAAGGTAGCGGGCCGCATGGCCGTGTGGTGAAAGAGGATGTGCTGAAATTTGTGCAGAGTGGCGGTGCGGCGAAAGGCCGTGTGGTGCGTTCTGCGGTGGAATTTACCAAGCAGCCCAACAATAATATGCGCAAGGTGATTGCGCGCAGGCTCACGGAATCAAAACAGACGGTGCCGCATTTCTACCTTTCGGTGGATTGCGAGCTGGATGCATTGATGGATGTGCGGAGGCAGATTAATTTCGATGCGGAGTCGCGCGCAGGCAAGGATAAAAAACCGGAATATAAACTCTCAGTGAATGATTTTATCATCAAGGCCTCGGCTCTGGCGCTGAAAAAAGTGCCGGCGGCAAACGCGTCGTGGACGGATGAAGCGATTCTGCTTTATAACAACGTGGATATTTCGGTGGCGGTGGCGATTGATGGCGGCCTGATTACGCCGATTGTGAAGAACGCTGACCAGAAAACAGTCATCACCATTTCAAACGAAATGAAAGACCTCGCTGCGCGCGCAAGGCAGAACAAGCTCGCGCCGGAAGAATTCCAGGGCGGTGGTTTTTCCATCTCCAACCTTGGCATGTATGGCATCAAGCATTTCTCGGCGATTGTGAATCCGCCGCAGGGCTGTATCCTCGCGGTTGGCGCGGGTGAAGAGCGCGTGGTGGTGAAACATGGCAAGATGGAAGCACGAAACCTGATGACGGTGACACTATCGGTGGATCACCGTGTGGTGGATGGTGCGGTGGGCGCGGAGTTTCTGCAGGCGTTTAAGCATTATGTCGAATCGCCTGTGTTGATGCTGATCTAGGGGGATATTTCTACTGCGGCGGCAAAACGCTTTGTTTTCTACGTTCCAAATCCTCACGTAGCGCTGCTACGCTGCGGTTTGGAGCCTCGAAACCTTCGCTTGTTTGCAGCGCCGCAGCGAAATAAAAATCAAGTGAGAAAGGCTAAAGAGATGATGTACGGATTAAAAAAATTCTTATTCTTATTTGTGTTTTGCTTATTCCCATCTCTTGCTATTGCGCAAAATAACGCGCCAGACCCCAAACAAGCCCTCGCTGCGTGGACGAAAGCGGTGGAGACCGGCACGGTGGATCAGATCGTTGCGCTATATGACAAAGACGCAACCATGCTCTCGGCCTTTGCCCTTGATCCGCTGACCAGCCATGACCAGTTGCGTGGCTATTTCAGCAAAGTGGTGAAGGAGCCGAACCGCAAGGTGGATGTCACCAAGCAGGATGTGCGCGTGTTCGGCGATGTGGCGATGAATACCGGTCTTTACAAGTTCTATTTTGAGCAGGACGGCGAGCCGCTGGAGCTACCCGCTCGATTTACCTTCGTATACAAGCTGAAAGACGGTCAGTGGAAGATTATCAGCCATCATTCCTCGCGCGTTCCAGGGGCTAAAGCGCAGTAGTTGACTTTTTTGCTTGGTTATACTATCACCGCGCGGGTCTGAATAGACCGGCTCATTAACCAGACAAAGGACAACTCATGAGAATCCTGACCGCACTGCTAGCTGCAACCACCTTATCCGCTTGCTCGCATCATTATGATGATGCGACCGATAAGGCTGCCGAAAACGCGCTGAACGCTTGGATAGCTGCGGTGGAAAGCAAGGATGTGAACCGCGTTGTGAAGCTCTATGATGATGATGCAGTGCTGCTGGCCACGTTTGGCGCGAAGCCGATTTTGACGCAGGAAGCGCGTGCCAATTATTTCAAAAATAAAATCTTCATTCACAAAGACTTGAAGGTGAAGGTCAATGAGCTGCATACTGAGCGCGACGGCGATATCGCGCTGGCCAACGGCCTCTATACGTTCAGCTATAAGCAGGGTGGGCAGACCATCAAAATTCCTGCTCGTTTCAGCTTCGTGTTTGAAGAAGAAACTGAGGGTTGGGAGATTGAGGCTCATCACTCCTCTGTGGTGCCGCGTGAACCCTCACACGCCGTTAAGTAATATTCCCGCATAAAACGCGAAAGAGCCTTGCGAAAGCAGGGCTCTTTTTTTGCCCTTGTGTTGACATTGTGACCATAATGTCATAACATATGGCCTTGATGAATTATCGTTTCTCAGCAGCCAAAAATGCCCGCCTGAAGTTTGAGCGCGGCGTTAGCTTTGAGGATGCGATTTATGCTATTGAAAACGACCGCGTGCTTGATGTGACAAGCCATCACAGTAAACAATACAGGCATCAGGAAATTTATATCGTGGACATTGATGGCTATGCTTATGTGGTGCCATTCGTAAGGGAAAAAGATGGTGTATTTCTAAAAACCATGTTTGCCAGCCGCGATATGACAAAACGCTATTTGAAGAAGGAGTGAATCATGCGCAAGAACCGAAATAAAAATCTCTCCAAACATGTTCGCTATTCGAAACCAAACCGTGATCTTGACGGTGAGGATATGGAGATGCTTGAGGCAATTGAGCGTGGGGACGTCGAATTCAAGCGCATCAAGGACTACGATGCGTTTGTCAAAAAATCGAAGCAGGCCGCTAAAAATTATTTCAAAAAAAATGCGCGGGTGAGTTTTCGCATTTCCGAGGTGGATCTTGAAAATGTGAAGCGTATGGCGGCCAATGAGGGCTTGCCTTACCAGACCTACCTGACTAGCATTATCCATAAACTGACCACAGGTCAGCTCAAACCGACTTACTGATGCAGGATAGACTCATGATCAAGCAAGGTTTTTATGAAACCTGAGCATTTCAAGACAGCGAGAAAACTGGCGCAAGATCTTTGTAATAAGAAAGTCCATACGCCTGCGGGCGAAGAATTTTTGTTGACAGATTTTATGGTAAGCGAGGCAGATAATATTGCTGAGCTTGAAAGTGAGCCTGATGATCTGTTAAAAGAGTATGGACGAGTTGATATTGAAGATTTACTGCGCAGTAGCGCCGCCGCTTTGAAAGATTTTGCGGCAGACAAAAAAGTTGATCAAGAAAAGATTCTCAAATTGCCAGAGGTCTTTGATGCGCTATTGCAAGATGCGCTGGGTAGCGAGAATCAATGGAAAGAATATATAAGTCCTGAAAACGCCGCGCAAATTACCAATATCTTGAACAGAGAGGTTATTGATTTGAGTCATTTAGATGTTAAGAGCGTTGGCGATAGTGCTTCTTTCACAGAGGCTTTGCAATCAGAGGCTTCAAAGGAATATTTTGCTAGCCGCAAGTATCGACTTTCTTTGGAAGAAATTGCTTCTGAGGTGAAGTCATTTATTGATACCTACAAATCGGAACAAAGAGGAAGAAATCCATGACCGAACAGATCTTTGATGTGGTGATTGTGGGCGGTGGCCCGGGTGGTTATGTGGCGGCGATTCGCGCCAGCCAGCTGGGGATGAAAACGGCGCTCGTTGAGCGCGAGCATATGGGCGGCATCTGCCTTAACTGGGGGTGCATTCCGACCAAGGCGCTGCTGCGTTCCAGCGAGCTTTACCACACCATGAAGCATGCGGATGTGTATGGCTTATCGGCAAAAGATATTTCCTTTGACCTGAAGAAAGTGGTGGAGCGTTCACGCGGTGTCGCCGGGCAGCTTTCCAAGGGTGTTTCAGGCCTCATGAAAAAGAACAAAGTCACGGTGATTGACGGCCACGGCAAGCTGGCTGGCAAGGGTAAGCTTGTAGTGGAAAAAGACGGTAAAAAAGTGGCGGATGTTTCGGCCAAGCATATCATTCTGGCGACCGGCGCGCGCGCGCGGGTGCTGCCGGGCTTGGAGCCGGATGGCAAGCTGGTCTGGACGTATAAGGAAGCAATGGTGCCAAGCGCGATGCCGAAATCGCTGCTGGTGGTGGGTAGCGGCGCCATTGGTATCGAGTTTGCCAGCTTCTACCGCTCCATGGGCGCGGAGGTAACGGTGGTTGAAGTGCAGGATCGCATCCTGCCAGTGGAGGACGAAGAAATCTCGAAATTCGCGCAC
Organism: Rickettsiales bacterium; assembly: GCA_021299465.1. Classification (GTDB taxonomy): domain Bacteria; phylum Pseudomonadota; class Alphaproteobacteria; order Rickettsiales; family SXRF01; genus JAJTHB01. The sequence continues at coordinate 24,467 of JAJTHB010000027.1, forward strand.
AAGGCGTTTGAAAAGCAGGGCATGAAGCTGATGACTTCCGCCACGGTGAAGGCGCTGAAAAAAGGCAAGGATAACGTGACTGCAACCATTGAAGCAGGCGGCAAAAGTTCAGAGCTGACGTTTGACCGCGTGATTATGGCGGTGGGGATTGTCGGCAATACTGAGAACCTTGGTCTGGAAGGAACTAAGGTGAAGGTGGAGAAGGGGCATATCGCAACTGATGGCTACGGTGCAACCGGCGAGCCGGGCGTGTATGCGATCGGCGATGTGACCGGTGCGCCGTGGCTTGCGCACAAGGCATCGCATGAAGGCGTGATCTGCGTGGAAAAAATCGCAGGCGCAAAAGGTGTGCACCCGATGAAAAAAGAAAACATCCCGGGCTGCACCTATTGTCATCCGCAGGTCGCTTCAGTCGGCCTGACTGAAAAAGCCGCCAAAGAAAAATACAAAGACATCAAAGTCGGCCGGTTCCAGTTTATCGGCAACGGCAAGGCGATCGCGCTGGGCGAGCCGGAAGGGCTGATTAAAACTATCTTTGATGCGAAAACCGGTGAGCTGCTCGGCGCGCACATGATCGGCGCGGAAGTGACGGAAATGATTCAGGGCTACGCCATCGCCAAGGCCGGCGAGCTGACCGAGGGCGAGCTGATGCACACCATCTTCCCGCACCCGACGCTATCGGAAATGATGCATGAAAGCGTGCTGGATGCGTATGGCCGCGTGATTCACATGTAAGGGACGCCTCGCCAGCATGCTGGCTAAGGCGATTTCATCCTCTAAGCCCTTAAGGCGTAGGGGCTCCATTTGCCCGACTTAAGAGATTATTAAGTGCTGTTATGTTAGGATTATGCCCTTAAAATCAGGGTCATTTTTTGATGCTGCCTAACAAACAAAACGGCTTCTCACTGATTGAGCTCAGCATTGTGATGTTGATCATCGCGTTGGTCGCAGCTGGTGGGCTTACCATGCTGGTTAAATCGCTTGAGAGAAATCAGTTTAAGCTTACTGAGTTCAGGATGCAGACCATCCAGAAAGCTCTGCTTGATTATCGAAAAACATTTAATCGATTACCATGCCCAGCGGACGCGACATTGGCGCTGACCGATGCTAATTTTGCTGTCGAAGCGGCTAATCCTGGGCGTTGTACAGGCGGTACGCCTGCTGCTACTTATAGCAGGACAGAGACGCTAACTCCTTTCAACTTTACTAATACTTCTCCCACAGTAACTGGATCTACCTCACAGCTTTTAGCGGGGATGTATATTGCACATACCAGCATTAGCGGTGATGGCACTACAATACGCAGTATTGATAGTGCTACCCAGTTTACTATGGCGACAACGGCTGATGCGACTAGCGCAGGCGTGACAATAACCTGGCAATATATCAGCATGGGGATGGTGCCAACCAAAGCCTTGGGTTTGCCTGATGATTTTGCAGTCGATGGTTGGGGGCGGAGATTCTCATATGTCGTGTTTTCTCCGGCTACTGCCTCAAATAACTTTACCAAGGCTTTTTCTGCGATGCCTATAAGTTATGCGCCTACTTCAGGTAGTTCAATTAGTGTGAATAGTGACCTGAGTGTATCCAAAGTTGACGATGTGCTTTATGCAGTGATCAGCCACGGTAAAAATGGTCATGGCGGTTTCCCAAGAAATGGTGGATCTGCAAGGTTTAATGCGGGTTCTGTGAATAGCTTTGAGCAGTTTAATTGTGGCTGTGATAGTACAGCAAATTTGACTTCAAATGTGTTCAGCAGAATTATTCAGCGCCTTCCCAGTGAAAATCCTACAAACAGGCTCGATTCATTTGATGATCTTGTTGTTTTTGGCACAAGGCAGGATTTGCGCACGTCAATGGAATAGCGTGGCACGTTAATTGCTGCTTCTAGGCCGTTTCATCATTTAGGAGATGGCCATGAACTCAGTCTCAAACAATTATCAATCCCTGTTTGTTTTAAAAACCTCGGCTGCACAGCAAGGCCAGAGCGCATCAAAAAACACTGCGTTTCTCAATATTCAGGGTGACAGCGCCGATAACCAGAACAAACCGGCCGAACGCAAGGTGAATCTGGAGAGCGGCATTGCTAAGGTTTCCATTCCGACAGAGTTGCTGGTTCAGGAAAAAACCCAGTCCATAGCTCAGCCAACCCTTGCGGGATCTGTGGTTGCGGTTGCCAATGAGGTTGCGCCAGAGCCTGAACCTATGACATGGGCTCAGGCATGGAGAAAAGGGTGGGATGCGCTGGTTGATGCATCAAAGCAAATGAGAGAGATTGCAGCAAAAGCTGCGAACCCTGATATTTCAGCCGCTGAGCGCGCAGAGCTGAGCACCAAGTTTCGTGCGGTGGCCGATGGCGTGATTGCTTATGGCAAAGACCTTTTTGACGCGGTGAAGGACCAGCTTGATCCAGGCCAGGTACGAAACTGGCAGCACGCTTTCAGCGATAGGAACCTTGGTATTCAGGGTAAGGGCGCAGTGCTGGAATCACAGCGAGACGCAGAGGTGGCGCTGAAGCAGCTTGACCGCACCGTTTCTCGCTTTGAGCGCTATAATAAGTGGATGCAGAACTATCACCAGGCTAGAGGCTGGTAGCGCGTTTTGAGAGCTGTTCAAACCAGCTCTTTGCGCGATATTTTGCTTTTTCAATCTGCATCACATCCGCAATGCGGCGATCCAGAAACTGCCATGTGGCGAAGTGGCCTGCGCTGGTGTCGTTCAGCCAGTAAAGCGTGGTGGAGGTTAGCACACCGCCGAGCAGCAGCCGTTTAGTGTAGAAATTAAAATCGGTGGATGTATCGCCGATGGCGCGCCACATCTCGTCAACGGTATGATAGAGCGAGCTGAGCGCATGGCTGGCATGAAGCGGCAGGGTTTGTAGCGCGATCGCACGGCGCAGTGCTTCTTTATGGCCTTCCTGCGGTTCCAACCATAGCCGCACGCAAAGTGCTGCGCGCTCGCGGATTTTCATGCTCTCTAAATGATAGGCGGAGAGCGCCTGAAGCATCTGGCTATCCATCAGCAGGAAATAGGTGTCTACGGCCTCGATGGCTCCATTCGGAAAAACACGAATCGCATCGGTTTTTTTATAGCCAGCTTCTAGAGCGGCCTTGCTCAATACAGATTGTGTCCAGCCTTCAAACGCGACATGGGGAAGGGCGCGGGTGATAATGTCTCTTGCGGCTTTGATTTTATCCATGCCACGAAAATAGCCTAGCGCACCGCCTGAAGCAATGGCTCCGCTGATTCTTCTTCGTCTTCGTTGCCTGCCAGCTCCATATCAGAATGCCTGAGGATGGCATCAATGCGCGTTAGCAAATCATGGCCACTTTCACGGATATGTTTTGCATATTCAAGATATTGTGGGTTGCCAAGGTTGCCAAGAACCTGTGCTTCCATCATTTGTGCGAAGCCGATCACGGCGTTGAGCGGCGTACGCAGGTCGTGGCTCATGTTCGCAAGGAACTCCGACCGCGCGCGTAGCGCCAGCTCGGCTTCCAGCTTGGCTTTTTGCAGTGAATTTTGAATCTGGATGCTGTCATGAACATTTTCCATCACGCAGACAATCTCCTTTGAATCAGCGGCATGCCTGCCGTGAATGAGAAACAAATACCAGTAATAGCTGCCATCGCCATGGCGCATCTTGCAACGGAAGGCGACCGGCTTGCCTTTCTGCTGATCGCGCTCGGCCAGTAGCGACATCAGACGTTCACGAAAATCATCATGAACATAATCAACAAAGTGACTGCCGTGGCAAAGTTCCGGAATATTGCCAGTCAGCGTGCCGAAGTTAGGCGACAGGTAACCACATTTACCCTCAGGTGTCAGAAGGCAGAGGATTTGCGTGCCATACTCAGTGAGGTAATTATACTTATCTTCTGGGGCGAAATACTGTTCGGGGGTAGGTGGCACGCTAAGTTGCGGAGCTGCATCAGCACTGGCCTCTGGTGTGTGAACCATACCAGCCATGGTTTTCCAATAGCTTGACCAAAAGTCCCAATAATTCAAACGATACCCCTACAATTTATCTAAAATTGTATCTATCGTTTACACATTCTTCATTTTTGATGCACTAACTATATGTAGTTTCGTGTTTAGGTTATTCATTATATCTTGTGTTGTTGCAAAACTACAACAACAAGTGGTTGTGGATAAGATCTAGATGTAGTTTAATGAAAGTTGCGTAGGTTTCGCAGGTTTCGTAAGTTGCGGAGGTCAATGTCATACGAAACATACGAAACTTGCGCAACCTCCGAAACCTTATTTTAGCAGTCCATCCAGCTTGCCCGCCGCATCAAGCGCATAGAGATCATCACAGCCACCGACATGCGTTTCACCAATAAAAATCTGCGGTACCGTGCGTTTGCCGTTTGATTTAGAAAGCATCTCCTGCTGAAGCTTTTCATCGTGGGTAATGTCAATTTCGTTGATTTGGGACTCGACGCCTTTGCGCTTCAGAAGGTTCCGCGCTTTCACGCAGTAAGGGCAATAATCTTTGGTGTAGAAGGTAATAGCGGGCATATTTTTCCTTTCTCTTATCTATTCTATCTAGTTTGCGAGTTTAATTCTTCAAGCGCCCAGCTTGCCATTTCAGCCACCAGCGGTGAGGTGTCGGACAGCAGTGGCGTGATATCGCTAATCAGGCGTTGGTCAGCGCTATTACCCGCTGCCACCAATACATTCCTGATAAAACGATCCCGTCCGATGCGCTTGACCGGCGATTTTCTAAACAGCGCGCGAAACGCGGCATCATCCAGCTGTAATAACTCTGATAAAAGCGGCGCTTCAAGTTCACGGCGCGGATGATAGGCCATTTCCTGACTTGTTTTTGCGAATTTGTTCCACGGGCAGATGGCGAGGCAATCATCGCAGCCATAGATGCGGTTGCCGATTGCCTTTCTGAATTCCAGAGGAATTTGCCCTTTATGCTCGATGGTCAGGTAGGAAATGCAGCGGCGCGCATCGAGTTTTCGTTCGGCTGTGAAGGCGTTGGTGGGGCAGATGTCAAGGCAGGCGCGGCAGGTGCCGCATAAGTCCCCGCGCAGGCGGGGACCCTGTAGGTCATTCAGGTTCCCCGTTTTCGCGGGGATATCAATAGAGGTAAAAATACTCCCCAGAAACAGCCAGCTGCCAAACTCGCGCGAGACGAGGCAGGTATGCTTGCCCTGCCAGCCGATGCCCGCCGCTTCCGCAAGGGGCTTTTCCATCACCGGCGCGGTGTCAACAAACACCTTCACCTCACATTCAAATTCCTCGGCAACCCAACGCGCAAGCTGCTTCAGCTTTTTTTTGATGACATCATGGTAATCTTCATTCTGCGCATAGCAGGAGATGTTGCCGATTTTTTTTTGCGCGAGTCTATCAAGCGGGTTCGTTTCGGGCGCGTAATTATGACCAACGACGATAATCGACTTCACCTCCGGCCACATCGCCTTTGGGTCAGCGCGCCAGCTGGCCTTTTCTGCCATCCAGCCCATATCGCCGTGGTGGCCGCTAGCTAAGAATTCACTGAGGCCTTGCGCCGCGGAGGCAGGTAAGTCTGGAGAAGTGAAACCAACTGCATCAAAACCCAGCGATTTCGCTTTTTCAGAAATCAGGATCTTCATAATAAACGGGAGGTCTTACGCCAGGCACACGCTCAGTTAAAATACAGCGCATTGATGGGCGCGATTTCACGAGCGCATACCAGCTATGGGCGGTTTTATTATAATCCCACGGCACATCGCCGGTGTAATCAATCGCTGAGAGATGCGCCGCTGCCGCAAGATCGGCAAGGGTTAGCGTATCGCCGGCGAGGAAATAACGCTCACCAGCGAGATAGCCGATATAATCGAGGTGGTAGAGAAGGTTGTGCTGGCCTTGACGAATGGCGGCGGAATTTGGAGCGCCTTGCCCAAAATAATGTTTGAACGCTTTTTCAAATAAGATGTTTTGTGTCACCTCATGGTCAAATTTATGGTCAAACCAATCAACGAGCCTGCGTACTTCCGCCCGCTCAGCGGCGTTTCTGCCAAGCAGGCAAATGCCGGGGTAATTTTCTTCCAGATATTCGCTGATGGCATAAGCGCCCGACAGGGCAAAGCCGTTATCCTCCACTAAAATCGGCAGATCAGCTGCCGGCGACAACGCAAACAGGTCGAGCTTCCGATCCCAAGGATTTTCATTGATGAGTTCGAATTCAAGGGATTTTTCTTTGAGCATCAGGCGTATCTTGCGGCAAAAAGGCGATAGTGCCGTGTGATAAAGCTGTCTCATAGTTTGGGCTTTGTGGTTTGTTTATTGTGCTTTGTAAGCGATTGTAACAGACCCATCAGCATTTTGCCAATATCGGATAAGATGACGATCAAAGTATCATAACCATTCTTATCCAGATATTCACGACGTTTTGAGATAATGACTTGAGTTCGTAGTTCAGCGAGTGATCCTCTGGCAATACTTATGAACTGTGCGTATTCTTTTCTGCTACCTCGTGCGCTTCCTTCGGCAATATTTGATGCGATAGAAACGGCTGCTCGCCTCATTTGAGATGATAAACCAAACAGCTCATGCTTTGGGAATCTTTCGGTTAGTGTGTAGATCATATCAGTCAGTGTTATCGCTTTTCTCCATACCTCCAAATCCTCAAAGCTCTTGATCGTCATACGCTAACTACAAAGCACTAAGCACACATCACAAAGCACTTGTTTTTTTAGAGTAGCGGGCGAGATAGCCGGGCACGATGGTTTCCACTGCTGTTGGTGTGATGCCAAGATGCGCAAAGCTTTTAGCGCCAGAGCTTACGACATTGTCATATTTCAAAAGCCGAACTTGATCGCGCGTTAGCGGCGGTTTGGGAAGGATCTCAGACACCGCCCCCATCACACCGGCGAGCGCATAAGGCAGCGTCATCAGGCAGCGCTTCCTGCCAGTCGTTCGCAAGATATACTCCAGAATCTCGCGGAAACTATAAACGCGCGGGCCACCCAGCTCATAGGTTTCGCCCATGGTGCTTTCATCATTCAGGCAGGCTTCCACCGCCGCCGCGACATCATCCACATAAACCGGCTGAAATTTGGTATGGCCGCCGCCGATCAACGGCAGGGCAGGGGCAAGCGTTGCCATCTGTGCGAACTGGTTAAAAAAGTTGTCCTCTGGCCCGAACACCACGCTCGGGCGCAGGATGGTCGCTGCGGGGAACGCCGCCTGCACAGCTTTTTCGCCGAGCAGTTTGGTGCGCGCATAGGCCGAATTGGCCGCGTGGTCAACGCCGAGCGAGGAGATCTGGATAAAGCGCTCCGCGCCGCTGTCCCGCGCCATTTGCGCTAGTATTTCAGCACCTTTGGCATGAAGATTTGTGAAGTTCTGCTTGCCGGATTCAAAGAGCACGCCGACCAAGTTAATGACGGCAAAGGAGCTATCCAGCCTGCCCCTCAGCGTCTCGGGTTTCGCAAGGTTGCCCGCCACCAGTGCGATCTGGCCGACATCGCCCGCGGTCTTCAGGTGCGCCGCTGCGTCAGGATTTCGGCAGATGATACGCAGGCGGTAACCGGCCTTCGCCAGCCGCCGGACAACATAGCGGCCGAGAAATCCGCTGCCGCCGATGAGGGTGATGATGGGTGTGTGAGTCATGGGTGTTAGATTAAGCGGGATAATGGCTGATGGCAAGCTTCAAGAAACTAACACAAGCATTGACAAAACAACCTTAGATGGTTTGATGTTTATGTGCAAATTTCCAGACGAAAGATCATCGCTTTTCTGATAACGGCTCCGCTAGCTGGCAGCGCTGTTTTCCTTAGTCGACCGTTTTTTTCTGACGACAATAAAATATCTGACATTTTTGGTGCTGAATTATATAATATTGAAATTGGAAAAACAGCGCATCAGAAGTTTTTTAAAAGTAATAATTTAGACGAGCTGAAAGATAACTTCTTATCTAAGCTACCTGTATATTATCATTTATTCCCTGGTCTAGCGCTACGAAAAGCAATGAAAGATGATTATTGGAAAGGCGATACAATGATCGTCAAAGGGTGGGTGCTTGCGCGCAGTTTGATTTTGCTGAGTGTCATAGCTTATCTTGAGGGTAATCATGTTCGTTGATGGCAGATCGCTTAACGGCGAAAGTATGAGTGCAGATGTGTGTGTCGTTGGTGGCGGTGCTGCTGGTATTGCCATTGCCATGCGACTTAACAAAACTGATACCAATGTTATCATGATTGAAAGTGGCGGATTTGAGCCCGACAAGGCAACTCTTGATCTTAACAAGGGTAGTTCAGTTGGGCTGCCTTACTCCACAGAGACCACCCGACTGCGCTGGTTTGGCGGCACAACGAACCACTGGGAAGGCATGTGCGCGCCACTGACTGATATTGACTTTGAAAAACGCGACTGGATTCCTCACAGCGGCTGGCCCATCAAGCGAAGCGACCTTGATGAAGGATATAAATGGGCCGCAAAGTTTCTTAATCTTAGCGGAACTGGAACCGATGATTTTTCAGTACCCCAGGACATAATACCCAACCCAGGAACCTTGTCATTTGGTTGCTGGCGCTTTGCCCACAACCTATCGCTTGGTGAGGTATATCGAAAAACACTAGAAGAATCGCAGAATGTCAGAATATTGCTTCACTCGAATGTCATCGATATTCGTTTGGTCGATGAATTAAACAGTGTGAGCGAACTAAAGGTTGCAACATTGTCAGGCGCCAGATTTTCTGTGCGCGCAAAGAAATACATTTTGGCATGCGGTGGCATTGAAAATGCACGCCTCCTCCTCGCATCGAATTCTCAGATGCAGTACGGCATCGGGAATGGTTATGACCAGGTGGGACGATATTTTATGGAGCACCCGCATAATGATGTTGGAACTTTTTATTCAAATCACACTCAGTTAAATAAATTATTTATGCTCGACTTCAAAAGAGTTAGGGGTTTGAGAGCTGTAAATACCGATATAGTATCTAATGGCAAGCATGCGGTTTTAAATATTGTTAGCTCAATAAAAACAATGGAGTCTTTCGGTGTAGGTTCTGGATCGCTAGTAATTAATGCTAGTAGTCAATTTACTGGTCACATAGCACAAACAAAACAGCTGACTCAAATACACAAGATTTTTCCATATAAAACCTATACTTTGTTTACCAGAACGGAACAGGTTCCGAATCCCTACAGTCGGGTTCTGCTATCAAACCTAACGCGTGATGAGCTTGGTGTTCCAAGGATCTCTGTAGATTGGAGGATTACTGAACAAGACTGGAGAACGATACAAGTGCTTGTAAAAAAATTCTCTGAAACGGTATCCTCAAGCGGACAAGGGCTAGTAAAAATTGCTGATTGGTTATCCGATTCGTATAGATGGCCAAAGCACACTTGGTTTGGTTGTCATCATATAGGAACAACTCGCATGTCTGAAAACCCTCAAAATGGAGTGGTCGATAAAAAATTTAGGGTTTATGGAACCAACAACCTGTTCATAATTGGTAGCTCGGTATTTCCTACTGCTGGATCAGCAAACCCGACACTAACTGTCATAGCTATTTCACGCTTATTATAATAATCAAAAAATAAATCCCCCATGATTTTTTAGTTCATGGGGGATCAAAAAACTAAACTAACAGAACCTTATGTAATTGGAGTGCACAAAGCAGGCTGAAAAGGAGCCGTGGTAGGACACTTGCAGGTTCTAGATTTGTTATCCCTATGTTTAAATTTGTATCCATCGGGACACTTAGCATTTATATCAAAGTTCTGACACATGAAGTTTGCTGTGTTCTGAGAATCACCACCGCAATCTCTGTAGTCCCCTTCACACGTACCTGTCCAGTCCGGCCTTGTATCACTTGAAGATTCACTCTTGTTTGCAGAGCTTTTTGCTGCGAGCGCCTGAATTTGTTCGTTAAGCGAGCAAGTATCTCCTTTAACGATTGCCCTTGCTTTAACATCACCTGATTTAACGATTGCGCTTGCTTCAACATCACCTGAACCAACAGGAACTGACTTAGCCTGCGCAGGAATAGATGCTGAACAGATTGATAAAAACCCGAATGCTGTTGATAAAATACAGTATTTAAAAATCTTTCTGCTATTAATCATTGTGATTGCCCTCCTAGTGTTGTTTATTTTATTAAATTCAATTTACTCAAAAAACTTTAATCATGACAGTAAATTACTGTAACACTGAATTTTTGCGATGCTCAAATGATAAAGCAACCATCATTTTAAAAACTCATCATCAGCAAATCCTCAACTTACATACTAGCGATAATATGTTTCATTTTGATTACGATTGTATGAAATTTTTGTTACAAACTAGTTAATTATTGTTTTATCGTAGAGTGTGCAAAGCCAGCTTGGACAGTCGAATCTTTTATCATATACATCCCTAAACAATAAAATATCACTATTATTCAATGATTTATCGATTTGCTTGTGACGTTTTATGTAATCAGCAATTAGGTAACAATTTTCTGATATTGGAATCAATATTGTTTGATATAGTGAAAATGGCATTGAGTTTACTACATTTTTAGTTCTTTTGTATCCTTCATTGATAACACTGGACTTAATACAAAATGTTTGTGGATGAAAAATATTTATGTTTACGTTCTTTTCAATCAGCATTCGTTCCGAGGCAAGAATAGTATGTCCCGCGGCATACTTCGATTTTCTATACTCTTTTCTGGTCAGTCTTGTATTTAGACCCAGCAAATCAATAACCGGTAGATCAGAGTAGAATGCTATTGATCCAGCTGGTCCTACCGATATCACGACTGGATTTTGACTATTCGGTGAATAAAAAAGGTTGTTTAGTTTTTTTCCAATACTTCTCCAGTTTATAGCTTCCCTAGACGTCCATTTTTTTAGCCCATCAATTGTTTCTATTTTATCATCAATAAATATATATTCTTGACTGTAGGTATTGAATTTTGACTGATGTAAATAGTTACCCGCCAAAATTATTGCAAAGCAAATAGAAACTCTAAAAAAACGATTATATTTTTTTATAAAAACTTTCATTTTAAGCATAGCCAACTTGGACATCTATATCGTGTTTGCTCTTCTCGGTAGTCAATGATGACACCATCTCTAATCAACTCATCCAAGCAGCTATTTGGAGTGATATAATCAGCAATTATGTAGCATCCATTTAGTCCAGGAATTAAAAGTGTTCTGTTTCGTTTTATGGGATGATAGCGATTTGGCACGCTAGGTATTGAATAATGACCATCACTAAATTTACAAATCGCGCTTGCATGCCAAATCAAAATATTAACTTTTGCATCAATAAGTTGTTTGTAGCTTGCAATTTTCTTATGACCAACAAGTGATTTATTAAATATGACTTTTGAGTCCCTGACTTCTCTTTTGTTTAAGCCAAGCAAATCATAAACAGCTAGTTCTGAGTAGTATGTTATTGCTCCTGCGGCACTCGTGGATATGGTAACCGAGTTTCCACATTTATACTTAAGTGAATTGCGCAGACCTAATCCTATGTCTCGCCAATTATACCAGTGATTATTTGATAGCTTGATTTGATTATTTAGCCAATGAGTAGTGTATATTTTGTCGTTCCATATTTTTGATGGGTAATTCTCAAAATTTAAACCGGTATAATGATGCCAATTTCCAAGTAGAAAAAGGAAAAACAAAAAGACAGTTTGCAGTCGATTCACTATTTGAATGCGTCTCATTTCTTTATCTTAAACAAAGCCATTTCGGGCATATAAAACTATCCTGATTGCTTAGATAATCAAGAATGGTGCCTTCAGAAAGCAACTCTTCTATTCGTGAATTAATGAAGATATAGTCGCCCACCAAGTAACATTTATTACTTACGGGAATCAAAATAGTTCTATGGCGTTTAAAGGGGAAAAATGTCCATTTATTTTCTGCAGGTACATATTTTCCACTATTATTCCTGCAAAGAGTGTGTGGATGATATATGTTGATATTTACTTCTTCTTTGCCAACGACAAAATCATTTGCCAATGCTAGGTGTCCCGGAATCTTAATTCTAGGATTCTGCTGGTAATTTGGATCTTGATGTAGACGTCTGTAATTCAGGCCATACAAGTCAATGTAATAGGAGTTTGAATAGTAGGGTATTATTCCTGAAGGAAAAATCGCAATTTTTACATTATCCTGCATATCAAAAAGTGAGCCTATAGATTTACCGATTGCGCGCCAGTTATGCTCCGCTCTGTACACATAGTGATTTAAAAATTTCGTGCTTGCTATTGTACCCATTGTCC
>JAJTHB010000028.1 GCA_021299465.1 Rickettsiales bacterium
AACACTGTGTCTAAAAAACCAAAAGAAGAGCGAGCTGTTACGGGGCTGCTTGGTTCGATCTGGACGGATGTCGCCGGTGTGGTGCTGACTTTAGCGGCTGGCGCGCTTGCTGCTTATCGCTCTGTTAATAAAAGCTTTTATCAAAATGTCAAAATCGAACCAAACATCGCTAATGAAATTGAAAACAGTAAGGCTGGCACAACAAGAATTCTTAGCGAAGTGCGTGAAGTGGTTGGTGAAGGGCAAAAGCGTGCCTCACTTATCGATAAACTACCAAAGCATCATGCGAGACATGCAGAAGCAATGGATACGTTGCTTAAAGAGCATTACGGTATTCGTAACGTTTTTGATCGCGCGCGTGTCCTAAGGCCACACCAGAAGTGGGAGGTGGCATTTAATGTGCTGGCCACCATGGCGGTATCGCTTGGCGCGGTAGCGGCGATCGCCAGCAGCCGAAAAGCTTCGCAGCAGCAAGAAACGCTCGCCGAGCGCCTTGATGAATTAGAGGCGCAGCAGAGCCCTCAGCGTAGCTTGTAATTCGTATTTCATCCGCTAGAATTCTGTCATGAGATTCCTTTATATCCTATTTGCGATAGCGGCGCTGCTCCTATTGCTTCACTTCGTTTTTCCTGATGCTGTTCTGCCGCAGGATGTGCACCTGCATATTCTTTACGCTGTCATGCTTTTGGTGTTGGTTGGCAGCGGCATCACGCTCCAGCGTACCCATGCCAAAGAGAATATCCGAAATGCAGGTATCTGGATTGCGATTATTGCTGGTTTGATGCTTGCCTATCAATTGCTTGCCAATCTCGGTGGATCAGATAGCCTAGGCGGTAATTATTTTTAAAGTGGAGAATGGTTTTGCATCACGTACATAAAGGCGATTTACCGGCAGATGTTCGCTTAAACGGCGATCTTGCAGTGGATACCGAGGCGATGGGTCTTAACAACAAGCGCGACCGGCTATGCCTTGTTCAGATTTCGGATGGTAGCGGCGTTGCCCATATCGTTCAGTTTGAGCGCGGCAAGTATCATGCGCCCAACCTAACCAAACTGCTGACCGATCCTAACCGTGTGAAGATTTTCCATTTTGCGCGGTTTGATCTTTCGATCATGAGAGAATATCTGGGCATTCGCATTGCTCCGGTTTACTGCACGCGCACCGCTTCGCGCCTTGGCCGTACCTACACCGATAAACATGGCTACAAGGATATTTGCAAAGAGTTGCTTGGTGTCGAAATATCCAAGCAGCAGCAAAGCTCTGATTGGGGCGCGGCAACCCTCTCGCAGGAACAGATTGATTATGCATCTGCGGATGTACTTCACCTTCACAAATTGCGCGATAAGCTTAATGTGATGATTGAGCGCGAAGGCCGCAAGGAGTTGCTGGATGCCTGCCTGAATTTCCTACCATACCGCGCCGAACTTGACCTTGCAGGCTGGGAACATGACGACATCTTCGCGCATAGTTGACATTATCGCTTTTTTACGATAATTTATGCAGTGGATTGTAGAAGTCCTAAATGATACGGTTCGGCTGGAAATCAAAGCCCTTCCTGTGGATATGCAGGCAAAGTTTTTGAGAATTTCCGATCTGGTCGTAGGTTTTGGAATCCATGCTCTGAAAGAACCTTACGTTAAGCATATTCAGGGTAAAATCTGGGAAATGCGCCTTAAGGGAAAGGATGGCATTGCCCGGGCACTCTATGTGACAGTGACCGGCAGACGGGTTGTCATTCTTAGGGCGTTTATAAAGAAAACACAAAAAACACCGCGCGAAGAAATTGAACTTGCGCTTAGGCGAATGAAGGAACTGGATTTATGACAATACCGTTCGATAAATTAAAAAAAGAACTGCTCGCCAATCCCAAGGTCAAAGCCGAGTATGATAAACTCGCCGCGGAGTTTGAGCTGGCGGAAGAGCTGATTAGGGCGCGTAGCCGCGCCAAGCTTTCGCAGGCACAGGTGGCGCGGCGGATGGGTACCACTCAATCGGTGGTTGCCAAGCTGGAAAGCGGCCGCAGTAAGCCTTCACTTAGAAGTTTGGAACGCTATGCCCGTGCAATCGGTGCGCGCATCAGCGTGAAGTTGGTGCCGGCGTGAAAATTTCAATCACCACCTCATCATTGCCAGACGACATCGCGCATGGTCGCGCGGTGCTTTCGCAGGAAATCGCAGGGCTTGAGGCGCTATCTGAATCTCTTGGCGATGATTTCGCGCGTGCGGTTGCGACACTTGCTGCTATTCGTGGCCGCGTGATTGTCACCGGCATGGGCAAGAGCGGCCATATCGCGCGCAAGATCGCTGCGACGATGGCTTCCACTGGAACGCCTGCGCATTTTGTTCATCCGGGCGAAGCGAGCCATGGTGATCTTGGAATGATTACCAAGGATGATGCAGTGCTCGCACTTTCCAATTCCGGCGAGACGGCCGAGCTTTCCGATATCATCGCTTACTGTAAGCGTTTTTCCATTCCGCTCATTGCGATGGTGCGCCGCCAGAGTTCGATGCTGGTGGAGGCGGCAGATATTGCGATGGTTTTGCCGGAAATTCCTGAAGCTTCGCCGGTGGGTGCGCCGACGACTTCCACCACTATGATGCTCGCGCTGGGTGATGCGGTTGCGGTGGCACTCCTTGAGCGCAAAGGATTCACGCGCGAGGATTTCTCGACCTACCACCCGGGCGGCAAGCTCGGCAAAGCTTTCATCCGTGTTCGCGATTTGATGCATGTTGGTAATGAATTACCGATCATTGCGATGCATGCCTCCATGCAGGAAGCCCTGCTTGCCATGACCGCCAAACGCTTCGGCTGTGTTGGGGTGGTGGATGAAAAAGGCAAACTGGTTGGCATCGTGACTGACGGCGATTTGCGTCGCCATATGAAACCCGATTTGCTGAGCGCAAATGTGGCCGATGTCATGACTGCATCGCCGCTTTCGATTCGGCCTCTGGCACTGGCAGTTGAAGCGCTTGGTATTATGAACCAGCGCACGATTACCAGCCTTTTCGTGGTAGAAGAAGAAAAGCCGGTTGGCATCCTGCATATCCATGATTGCCTGCGCGCGGGTGTGGCATGAGGGTAGGGGCACTCACCGGCTCGGTGGCGCGCTATACAAGGCTTGTCATGCTCAGCCGCAATCTTTTGTGGGTTCTGGTCGTGCTTGTTATCGGCGCTGTGATCTGGACGGCGACGGATAAAGACGAAAGCGCTGGTTCCCGTCTTGTTTTTAGCAATGTTAAGGTGAATGAAAACCTGGAAAATGAGATGGTGAATCCCCATTATCAGGGGCTCGATTCAAAGAATAAACCTTACACGGTGATCGCCGATAAGGCGATCCAGAAAGATAAGGATCTGGTGCTGCTCCACAATATCAAAGCGGATATGCAGCAGGATAAGGGAGCATGGCTGGCGCTGAACGCAGGTGGCGGCGAGCTGAATATCACAACCAAAAAGCTCTGGCTTACGGATGGTGTGAGTATGTTTTATGAAGGCGGCTATGAAATGCAGACCACCAAGGCCTTTGTTGACATCAGTGCAGGCACTGCCTACGGTGATGAACCTGTAACGGGGCAGGGGCCGCTTGGCACTCTGAAGGCCAATAGTTTTCATGTTCAGGGGCGCGGTGATGTCATTCGTTTTAATGGATCTGTAATACTCAAGATTTATCGTTAGTGATTATGAATAAATTATTCCTTATTGCTTTTTCGCTTCTTGCTATTTCGGGTGCTGCCAATGCCGCAGCTCCTAAAGCCGGTAAGCATGACACGAAGCAGCCGATCGAAATCAACGCCGATACGCTCGAGGTTTTCCAGCAGGAGAACCGCGCGGTGTTCACGGGTAATGTGGTCGCGATACAGGGCGATGTCCGCCTTAAATCTGATCGCATGAATGTGTTTTATTCGTCTGATCAGGGGGGGGATAGCAAAGCGAAAGCTGATGCAAATCCAGCGCAAGGCGCGATTGACAGGATCGAGGTCACCGGCAATGTTTTTCTTTCAACACCTCAGGAGACGGCCAGCGGTGCGACGGGTGAGTATGATGTGAAAGCTGAGCAAGTTCGCCTGAATAGTAATGTGGTGCTCACGCGCGAGAATAATGTGCTGAAAGGTGATAAGCTGATTTATAGTTTTGCTACTGGTAAGAGTCAGCTTACAGCAGGTGGCGTCACCCAGAATGGAAAGAAAGAGCGCGTTCGCGCAATCTTTGTTCCAAGCAAGAAGCAGCCGTGATGATGGCACCTAAACGCATTCCGCCGCAGCTGGTCGAAACCCAAGGTGGCCTCCACGTTGAGCGCGTTGGCAAGCGCTATGGCGGCAGGCCGGTGGTGCGTGATGTATCGCTAAAACTGCGTCGTGGTGAGGCGGTAGGGCTTCTTGGCCCTAACGGCGCCGGAAAGACGACGACCTTTTACATGATCACTGGTTTGGTGCAGCCGGATGTCGGGCAAATTTTGCTCGATGGTGAGGATGTTACGCGTCTGCCCATGTATCGCCGCGCGCGCATGGGGATTGGTTATCTTCCCCAGGAAGCCTCGATTTTTCGCGGGCTAACGGTAGAACAAAATATCATGTCGGTGCTCGAGCTGGTGGAGCAAGACCGTGCGCTCAAGCAAGCGGCTTTGGATGAGCTCCTCGCTGAATTTTCGATTACGCATTTAAGCCGCGCCGAAGGCATTACGCTGTCCGGCGGCGAGCGCCGGCGCGTGGAAATTGCCCGCGCACTAGCCTCACGGCCCGCCTTCATGCTGCTGGATGAGCCGCTCGCGGGGATTGATCCAATCGCGGTGGATGAGGTGCGTAATCTGGTGAAGCACCTCAAGGATCGCGGCATTGGCGTGCTGATTACTGACCATAATGTACGCGAAACTCTCGATATCATCGACCGCGCCTACATCATGCATGACGGCACGGTGCTGATGGAGGGAACGCCCTCCGAAATCGTCAGCAGTGCCGAGGTCCGCCGCGTTTATCTCGGTGAGCGTTTTACTCTTTAATCAATAAAAACATAGCACTAGCCAATTAATCTTTTATTCACTATTAATTGGTATGATTCTTGCATGGTTTTGCTATGAACACTCCCGCTTTCGCTCCCAGATTAGAACTTCGCCAAGGCCAGCAACTGGTCATGACGCAGTCTTTGCAGCAGTCGATCAAGCTGCTGCAGCTGAATAGCCTTGAGCTTCGGGCCTTCATCGATCAGGAGCTGGAAAACAATCCATTCCTTGATATGCAGGAACCGGAAGGCGATGCGCCAGGCACTGAGCATGAGCCTTCGCCCGACGATACAAAATCTGACGAGCCGCTTGCGGTGGATGCGCGCGATGATTGGGGTGCAATCGAAGGCGATAGCCGTGACATCGAACAGGATTATCTGGGTGGTGATCACTACGGTGATGTTAAGCAGGGCGGCTTTGACGATGAACCGGCTTTTGAGCAGGTGGATGATACACTTTCGCTGCGTGAGCATATGCTAAAACAACTCACGCTGGATATTACGGACCCGATTCATCGGTTGATTGGCGCACATCTCATCGATCTGATTGATGAAGCTGGCTACATTAAGGAAGATCTGGCCTCAGAAGCTGAAAAGCTTGGTGTCAGTGAAAAAGAAATGCTGATGATACTCGCGAAAATCCAGCGCTTCGAACCAGCCGGCATTGCCGCGCGCAACTTAAAGGAATGCCTGTCCTTACAGCTTAAAGAGCGCGACCGGTTTGATCCGGCGATGGAATTATTCCTTGATAACCTACCGCTGCTTGCTGAAGCACGGTTTGAGCAGCTTGCGAAAAAATGCGGCGTGTCGCTTGAGGATGTGCGCGAAATGGCCGCTGAGATCAGAAGCCTGAACCCCAAGCCCGGCGCTTCATTCTCTCATGAGGCGCTGACCATCACCGAGCCGGATATTTTTGTGCGCCGCCTGCCGGATGGCAAATGGCATGTTGAGTTGAATATGGCAAATTTCCCAAAAGTAATGGTGAATAAACGCTACTACAAACAGGTCAGCAAAGAATCGCGCAGTGCAAAGGATAAAGAGTTTGTTCTTGAGCGTTTTGGTAGCGCGAACTGGCTGGTGCGAGCGCTCGAACAGCGAGCCGATACCATGCTGAAAGTGGCGAGTGAACTGGTGCGCCAGCAGGATGCGTTTTTCCGCCTTGGCGTGAAATATCTAAAGCCCATGACGCTGAAAGATATCGCCGCGGAAACGGGCTATCACGAAAGTACCATCAGCCGCATCACCACCAGCAAATTCCTGATTTGTCCGCGCGGCGCCTTTGAGCTCAAATATTTTTTCACCTCGGCGCTCGCTCGCTCGCATGGCGGCGAGGATGTATCCAGCAGCGCTGTGAAGCAATATATCGAGGAGCTGATTAAAGCCGAAACACCGGAGGCGATTTTATCCGATGATGAAATTGTCGAGCGCCTCAAAGAGCGCAGTATCAATGTCGCCCGCCGCACGGTCGCCAAATATCGCGAGGCGCTGGGAATTCCCTCCTCACCAAAGCGTAAGCGGTTGAAACTCTGCGCTGTTTAAGTGATTTTTCACCCTTTATTGGCGTGATATTAAGCTTTCTGGGCTATTCTTAAGCCTATGAATCAAGCTGTTTTACCTATGCCTGCTGCCAGCTGGAATCAGATTTCCGGCCTTTCGGTGATCGCGCCGCTCTTGGCGGATGATACGGTGAATGACATTCTCATCAACGGCCATAAAGAGATTTTTATCGAGCGCGCGGGCAGGCTCGAAAAAACATCGCTCACATTCCCTGATGAAGCTGCCGTTGCAGAACTTGCTGGGGCTATCGTGAAGGCGGTCGGGCGCGAGCTGGATGAGGCAAGACCGCTGGTGGATGCGCGGCTTTCGGATGGTTCGCGGGTGAATGTGATCGCGCCGCCGCTTGCGGTGGATGGCACGATGATTTCTATTCGCAAATTCTCACGGCGCAAACTTTCGCTGGATGTCATGCAGGCGCAGGGCAATATCTCGGCGCCGCTTGCGGAGTTTCTGAAAATTGTCGGGCGGTGCCGCATGAATGTGATTATTTCCGGCGGCACTGGCAGCGGTAAAACCACGCTGCTGAACGCGATCTCGAACCATATCGAGCCGCATGAACGCATTGTGACGGTGGAAGACGCGGCGGAATTACAGCTGCAGCAGCCGCATGTCATTCGCTTAGAGACGCAGCCGCTACGCCTTGGCAGCGATCCGAAAGAAGAGGTGACGATCCGTGACCTCGTTCGCAATGCGCTGCGTATGCGGCCGGATCGCATTATTGTCGGCGAGGTGAGGGGGCAGGAAGCATTTGACATGATGCAGGCGATGAATACCGGCCATGAAGGCTCGCTCACCACCATCCACGCCAACCACCCGCGCGACGCGCTGGCGCGCCTCGAGAACATGATCTCAATGGCCAATCTCGGCATTCCGCTGCGCTCAGTGCGCTCGCAGATTGCCTCGGCGATTCATTTAATCGTGCAGGTGAGCCGCATGCGCGATGGTGTGCGCCGCGTGACGTATGTGTCGGAAATTGCTGGTATGGAAGGCGAGATTATTTCCATGAATGACCTGTTTCAGTATATTGCGGAAGGCGATGGCGAGGACGGGCTCCTCAAGGGACGCTTCGAATGGTCAGGCATTATGCCTAAATGCATGAAACGCCTTGCTTATTACGGCGAGCTGGAGCATCTCGCCAAAGCGCTTGGTTTTAAGATTCCAAGGCTCTGATTTATTGGCGTTCTGCCATTGACGCGCTGGCTCAAAAAGACTATGTTCCGGCTTCTTTTAACCAGTCATGGATCAGGCAATGCAAATTCAGGTTTCCGGCAAGGGTGTTGATATTGGTGAATCGTTCCGTACGCATGTGGCGTCGCAGGTCGAGGAGCATGTAACGAAATATATCGACCGCGTGACAAATGTATATGTGGTCGCGTCGAAAGAGGCACACATGCTGCGCGTGGATGTGACCGGCAATGTCGGCACGCATGAAGGCTTCGTAGTTCGCGCGAGCGGTATGGGCGGGGATGTGTATTCGGCGTTTGATGAAGCGCTGGAAAAAATGTCCAAGCAGCTGCGCCGTTACAAGCGCAAAATCACCAACCATCACAAACTTTCGCATGGTGGTGAGCCGCTTCCGGAGACGCGCCGCGTGAAGGCGCTCAAGCGCGTACTGCCGCCGGAAGCCGGTGAGCGTGATGAAGAGGAAAAAGCAGCTGGCCTCGTGATTGCGGAAAAGCCAACCGAGATTGAAACCCTCACCGTGAGTCAGGCGGTCATGAAAATGGATCTTCAGGATTTGCCGGCGCTCATGTTCTTCAACAAAGTGCATGGCGGGCTCAACGTGGTTTATCGTCGCGCCGATGGCAACATCTCATGGGTTGACCCTAGCAGTCAGGCTGCCTAAGGCCGGTCATTAGCGATATGGAGCTCGCCGCGCTGCTGCCCAAAGATGCCGTGCTGGCGCGCGTGGATTTTCGTGATAAAAAACAAGCCTTGAAGCAGCTTGCCTCGTTTGCCGCCAAGCGCGCGAACCTGCCTGAGCGTGAGATCTATCAGGTGCTCATGGCGCGTGAGCATTTAGGTTGCACGGGAATGGGCGGCGGTGTGTGTATTCCCCACGGGCGGTTTGAGGATCTGGGAGCGATTCAAGCGGTGCTTGCGACGCTGGAAGAGCCGATTGATTTTGGCGCTGCGGATGGCAGGCCGGTTGATATTATCTGCCTGCTCCTAACACCAGGGGAGGCCAATACCGAACATTTAAAAGCGCTTGCCATTCTCTCTCGCTTGCTTCGTGATAAAGAATTATGCGCCAAGCTTCGCGCGGCAAAAGATAGCCTGAGTGCTTATCAAGTTTTGGTGGATCATAAACCGGAGTAAAGCTATGGCCAAAGCGGTTCTGATTACGGGCGGCGCTCGTCGTTTAGGAAAAGAAATGGCGCTGCATCTGGCAGCTAAGGGTTATGATATCGCACTGCATTATAATCGTTCCGCATCCGAAGCGAATTATGTGGCGAGGCGCACCCAGGAGCTTGGCGCCAAATGTGAGCTGATACAAGCTGATCTGGAAGACGGCAATAGCTACGAGTCGCTGATTCGTCAGGCGCACGGCGCATTTCCGCATTTATCAGCGCTGGTCAATAATGCGTCGGTGTTTGATACCGGAAGTTTCTTAGATGGCGATGTCGCGCTTTATGAAAAAGAGTTTCGCACCAACACGCAGGCGCCGATTTTTCTGACGCAGGCCTTCGCGCAGATTATTGGAAAAGGGCATGTGGTGAATATGCTTGATACCTGCGTGACGCAGCATAAGCACTCCTATTTCTATTATTTGCTGTCGAAAAAAACACTCTATGAATTCACCAAAATGGCGGCGGTGGATCTTGCGCCGCATATCCGCGTCAATGGTGTTGCGCCTGGCTATATTCTGCCTGCGGATGGCTGGGGTGAGGATTACCGCGTAAAGCTCGAAACAAGGCTTCCCATGAAACGCATCGCAACCGTTAGCGATATCGTGCAAGCGGTCGAACTACTCATCACAACGGATGCCATGACCGGCCAGTGTTTATTTATCGATGGTGGCGAGCATCTTTTATGAAAATACGAATTAAAAACCTGCGCGGTGAAACCATTGTCGGTGTGTATGCCCATGAACGGAAAAACCCGCGCCCTGTTATCCTTCAGATCGAAATTGAGTTTGATCATCGCGCCAGTGCGAAATCCGATCAACTCTCTGATACCATTGATTACGCACTGATCGAAGAGCATGTGCTGAAAGCACTTTCAGAGCAAAAGTTTATGTTACTCGAGGCACTCGCTGAGTATCTCGCCAAGCTGGTGATGGGGTTTGCCGGTGTGCAATCGGTGGTGGTGGAAATTGATAAGCCCGGCGCGCTGAAACAGGCGGAGAGTGTGTCGGTTGTTCATAGGATGACTCGATGATTCGAATGCACGCCAGCTGCGTCGCCATTCAAAACAAAGCCGTACTCATTTTTGGTGAATCAGGTTCAGGCAAATCCGATCTGGCGCTCAGGTTGATTGATCGTGGCGCGGTACTCGTTGCAGATGATCAGGTCATGCTTCGCGCAGATCAAAACCTGCTGATTGCATCGTCACCTGAGACCATTGCAGGGCTCATTGAAGCGCGTGGTATCGGACTTCTGAAACTGCCTTACCTTTCGAGCATACCGGTTGTGTTTGCCGTGCAGTTAGTATCGCGCGAGCAGGTGGAGCGTATGCCGGAGCCCGCGTTCTTTGATTGCCTTGGCATTCGCCTGCCGCTACATTCGCTCTATGCATTTGATGATTCCACAGTCAGTAAAATCAGGCTGCTGCTTTTACAGGAGTAGCCATTTATGAAGCTGGTACTGGTTACGGGCATGTCAGGTGCAGGCAAGAGCGTGGCGCTGAAAACGCTGGAAGACTCTGGCTTTGAAGCGATTGATAACATCCCGCTTTCATTTTTACCTGCGCTGGCATCTTCCGATATTGGCACGCGCCACCTTGCGGTTGGTACGGATATTCGCAGCCGCGATTTTTCCGTTGATCACTTTTTGAAGGTCGCCAATCTGCTGCGCAATAATCCGCAGATTGATTTCTCGGTTTTATTTCTGGATTGTGATGATGAAGTGCTACGCCGCCGTTTTACCGAGACTCGCCGCCGCCATCCGCTGGCGCTCGACCGCACGGTGATGGACGGTATCCAGCATGAGCGCGAGATGATCGCGCGTCTGCGTCAGTATGCTGATATGGTACTTGATACCAGCGAGCTGCCGACTGCTGAGCTGCGCAGCTTGGTGAGTGGGCATTTTGCTGGTGGCGAGCGCCAGCTATCGGTGGTGGTCACGTCGTTTTCTTTCAAGCGCGGTGTGCCGCGCGAGGCTGATATGCTGTTCGATGTACGCTTCCTGAAAAACCCCTACTATGACGAGGCGCTGCGACCCAAAAGCGGGCTTGATGAAGCGGTGGGGCGCATGATTGAGTCAGACAGCGATTTTGCTGCATTTTATGACCGCCTGAAAGGCTTTGTGGCGCCGCTACTGCCGCGCTACCAGGGCGAAGGCAAAAGCTACCTTACGGTTGCCATTGGTTGCACGGGCGGCCAGCACCGTTCAGTTTTTGTGGCGCAAAAGCTAGGTGGCTTTTTGGGCGGCGAGGGGTATAACGTGACGATCAGGCACAGAGATTTGGAGTAAGCACATGTTTGGAATTGTGATTGTATGCCATGGCAAACTTGCGGATGCGTTTGTAGAGGTGACGGAGCATGTCGTCGGCAAGCAGTCGCAGCTGAAAGCAGTAGGCATCGGCCCTGAAGATGACGCGGAAGCGGCGCGCGAGCGTATTGTGGCGGCGATAAAGGAAGTGGCGACTGGCGAAGGCGTCGTGGTGCTCACCGACATGTTTGGCGGCACGCCGTCGAACCTCGCCATTTCGGTGATGAAAACGGAAGATATTGAAGTGATCGCGGGAGTGAATATCCCGATGATGATCAAGCTCACTAGCGTGCGCGGCAAAGTGCCGATGCAGGAGGCGGTGAACCAGGCGCAGGAAGCCGCTCGGAAATATATCAATGTTGCAGGCAACCTGCTTGCAGGCAAACCCTAATGGCGGAAGCCATTTTAGAAATCTGCAATAAAAAAGGCCTGCACGCTCGCGCAGCGGCGAAATTTGTCAAAGTGGTCGCGGCGCATAAGGCTGAGGTGCGTGTGAGCAAGTTGGCAGCAAGCGGCGAGCCGGAAGGTGAAAGCGTCACCGGTAGCTCCATCCTCGGGCTGATGATGTTCGGTGCAGATAGCGGCACGCGCCTCAAAGTTGTAGCGGATGGCGAGCAGGCGGATGCGGTCGTCGTCGCACTCAAAGAATTGGTTGAGAATAAATTCGGCGAGGGAGAGTAACCGTCATCCCGAACGCAGGTGAGGGATCTTAAGACCCCTCGGCTTCGCTCGGGGTGACAAGTTAGGGAGAACCATGATCATGAGCGAAATTTTTCCAGTTCCCGATGAATGGAAACAGCGCGCACATCTTTCGTATGA
>JAJTHB010000002.1 GCA_021299465.1 Rickettsiales bacterium
CAGCTGGCGCAAACCACAGACAGCATGAAAGAAGCCAGTGAGCATTTTGCAAAGATGACTTCGCAGTCCGGCGACTTCCATAAACATGCCGAAGGATTGGCCGCGCTGCTCGCTGGGCTGGAGGTGCAGCGCAAGGAACTGACTGGTTCGCTCACCAGCTTATCAACGCTGGTGAATAATGCATCCAGCAACCTGCCGCAGCTGGAGGAACGCTTGAATGACATGACGGTGGGGCTTACGCGCGGCATGCAGGCAGCGAATGAAACCTTCAACCAGAACATGGCAGAGCTGATCAGCAAAACTAAAGAGCAGGTGATGGTGCTGGATACGGCGCTATCCGAAGAGCTCACCAAATCGCTGGAGAGCTTTGGCCGCCAGATGGCGGCGCTGTCGCAAAAATTCGCGGATGATTACGGGCCGATCACCGAGCGCCTAAGCGCCATCCTCAAAATTGGGAAATAAACGATGACCAGCGGCGACGATCTTTTCAAATCCGCGCCTGATCAGGTAAGCGAGGAGGAGCAGTGGATCAGCCTCAGCGATCTCATGGCCAGCCTGATGATGATCTTCATGTTGCTTGCGATCGCCTATATGGTGAAGCAGGAAGCACAGAGTTTTAAGGTGAAGCAGGTTTCCACCGTCTATGAAGAAATCCGCACTGAACTTTACGAAGAACTCACCCGCGAATTTTCCAAAGACCTGCCGGTATGGGACGCCGAAATCACGCCCGATCTTGCATTTCGTTTCCGCAACCCGGACATTTTGTTTGATACCGGCAAGGATGTCCTAAAGCCGAAATTCCAGACGATACTCGATGATTTTTTCCCGCGTTATGTCAAAATCATTACCAATCCGAAATATGAAGGCACCATCTCGGAAATCCGTATCGAGGGTCATACCTCCAGCAAATGGCTCACTTCTGCAAGCGCCGAGGAAGCTTACTTCCTCAACATGGAGCTGTCGCAGTCGCGTACACGCAGCACGCTGCGGTATGTGATGGGCTTGCCGCAGGTTGCAGAAAAACTTGGTTGGCTCAAGCAATATGTCACCGCCAACGGGCTTTCTTCCTCGCGCCTGATTCTAAGCGCGGATGGCACAGAAGATATTGGACGCTCGCAGCGCGTGGAGTTCCACATTCGCACCGATGCTGAGGCGTGGCTCGGCAATATTCGGGATGCGGTCAAATGAAGCTTCCTGATTTTGAAGCCTTTGAGCCTTTCCTTGATTTAAAAAAGCGCATGGACGCGCGCGCGCCGGTGGAATTTTCAGCAGAGTTTTCCGCGCGCCAGATCTCCAACGACAATTTTGCAGGCAGCGAAACAGTGGTCATGCCGGAGCTTGGCGATTTTGTCATTCACCGAGCCAAACCTCCGCCAGAGCCTGCTCACACAGAAATATTCAAGCCAGAGCCGATTCAGCTACTCCCCGAAATCACCGAGCCAGAGCAACAGCCCCGGAGCAATTTGGATGCAGTGCCTGATGTGGTCATGCCGGAGCCCATCGAGGCCGAAGCCGAGCCGGAAATTAAACTGCCGCCAAAAAGCCGCGCGAAGCTCAGGCCGGCCAGAAAAAAAGCAAAGCCGAAGAAAGAGCGCGCGCTGAATCGCAGCACCCTGGCGCTCACCCTCACAGCAAGCGGCATCATTATTCTCAATGCGGTGTTGCTTTGGGCATTTTTTGGCTATCTTGCAAGCCTTTCCGAAAGTAAGGAAGAACCAAAGCCACTGATTGCAAAACCGCAGCCAGTTGAGGAGCTGCCGAAGAAGCTGGAAGAAGTTGCGCCTAAGCCAGTTGAGGTGCTGCCTGATATTCCGCCAGTGCCAAAGCCAATGCCGCCCGAGCCCAAACTGGCTGAGCCAGAGCCACCGCCGCCCACCCCCACGCCGCCCGAACCTGAGCTTGCCAAGCCGGAGCCGCAAGCTGAGCCAGAGCCAGTACCTGCGCCGCCAGAGCCGGTGCAAGCTGCGCCGGCACCAGTGATTGAGGCACCGCCCGCTGCTCCACCTGCTACTGAAATTGCACAGCCATCTCAGCCTGTCATAAACGAAACCCCGCCTGAGCCAGCCGCTGTTTCTATAGCTGAGCAAGCAGAAACGGGCGCTGCACCGATACCAGAAAATCCGCGCCCATCAATCTTTGATGGTCAGGATCAAGCGGGATTGCCACCCGCCGGAGGTATTGGCGGTGTCGGCGCCGGCTGGGGCGGGCAAGGAAAAGGATCGGATGCGCATGGTGTTGGAGGTGTAGGCGGCATTGGGGGTGTTGGAGCCCCTGGTGTCGGGGCAGGTAAGGGCAGTAGGCCGCCAAATGTGAACTGGAAGGTTCGACGCGTCTATGTCCGGCATTATGTGCCAATTCAGCCGCCGCCAGCCGAGGATATCCCAGCCGAAGAGCTGCCTTGGGAAAAACCCTAAACATCTGCTTGCGCTTGCGGATATCCTGTGGCATTTTCCGCCGTCCCTTTTCGGTGTGCTGCTGTAGCTCAGTGGTAGAGCACGTCATTGGTAATGACGGGGTCGGAGGTCCGATTCCTCTCAGCAGCACCATACTTCAGCGAATGCGCTCCTCGCTGGGCTTGGTCTGATCAAGTTTAGCCGCCCAGCCGCCTTCTTTAATCTCGCGTTCATGGGCGACCATTCGATCCACCGCATCACTATCCACGCCAAAAAATTTGCCGACAAACTTGGTGGTAGGCAGCAGCACGTTATTGCTCGTCCATTGATCGAACCGGCGAACCGTATGGGGTGCGGCAACGCGCGCCGCAACGACGAGACCGGCGGTGACTGCCATGCCGGTTATAGCGGCGCTGCTTTTGCTGTAGAGCTTATGTGTAAATGAGTTATAGGCACTTTGATCGGCATGCATCTGGTAGCCGACATTCAGCGCCAGTGAATAGCCGGTCCATGCCACAGCTTGCGGAAAATGGCTTAGCTCATGCTCATAGACCGCTTTCACATGTTCCTTATATTCCGGCGAATCAACCGCAATGCCGCGCTCTTTTGCCCAGCGTTTACTACTCAGCCCGATGCCTGTTTTAAAAATTGGCCCCATGATCGGTTCGGTTACTGTTCTGATGCCTTGCATGAGCCCGGGCGCGAAGCGCTGTGTTGCAATGGTCAGCGGCACCGCGCCAAAATCGCCAATAAATTCGCCCTTGGTCCATTGAATCAGGCGCTCTTTGTTGAGGCCTTCGCGAACGGCAACCTTGAATTTTTCATAGCCTTTGGGTTTGGGCGGATGTTCATGGTGGTGGTGTTTGCAATTTGGTCCATGCTCATGGTGATCATGCTTCGTGTGATCGTGCTTGTGCTCATGCTTGTGCTCATGCCCGTCATGATGCCCGCCATCCTTGCTGTGGTCATGGCCGCAGCCGCCGACACCGCGAATCTTACCATCCGTGTAGCTGTTGATAATTGGATTAATGAAATCGGTGATCGTACAGGCGAGGGAATGATTGATGGTATAGGCGATATCTTCCGCGCGTTGATCGGCAGTTTTGTCTCGTTCTTTATCGGTTGCAGTTGATGCCATAGGCGATAGTTTAATACCTCAGATACTTGACTCGCAAGCTATTTGTTATATTGTAACATAATCTTCATAAAGGAGCCGCCTAATGCCGCGTACGAGCAAATTAGATAAGCCTCCCAGCCAGTTAGTCTTGGCGCAGCTTCGCGCAAGTAGTCAGCCGATGCCGGCTTATGCGATTTTATCCAAGCTCAAATCCAAGGGTATCAATAGCCCGCCGATCATTTATCGCGCGCTCGCCAGCCTTGAGAAAAAAGGCAAAGTGCACCGCTTGGCGTCGATCAGTTCTTATATTGCCTGCAACTGCTCGGCTGATCACGACCATGCGCTCTCTGTGTTGACGGTGTGTGTCCACTGTAAAAAAGTTGAAGAGCGTCATGATCACAAATTGATTCATCATCTGGAGAAACTCCGCAGCATGGATGTTGAGCTACCCGCACATGCTGTGATTGAGCTACCAATAGAATGTGAAGCATGCCGACATGATTGAACTGAAAGATATCACCTATCAGCCAGCAGACAAGCCAGTGCTGAATCATCTGAACCTTACCATAAAGCGCGGCGAGCACACGCTGCTGCTTGGCGCTTCTGGCTCTGGAAAAACAACACTGCTGCATCTCATTGCTGGCCTGCTTTCGCCAACAAGTGGCGAGGTCAGGGTGGATGGCGAGCTGGTATCCAGCTTGCTTACAGATGCTAGCGATGCATGGCGTGCGCGCAGCATTGGTATGGTATTTCAAACGCTACATCTGTTTCCCATGCTGGATGTGCTGGGCAATCTGCAGCTTGCGCGCTATCTCGCGGGATTGAAGCCAGATGATGCGCGGCTCATGCGCCTGCTTGAAGAGGTTGGGCTTGGCGAGAAGGCGCATGCGCTGCCGTCAGCATTAAGCCAGGGTCAGGCCCAGCGCGTAGCGATCGCCAGGGCGCTGGCAACCGGTGCGCCGTGGCTGTTGGCCGATGAGCCAACCTCGGCGCTCGATGATGACAATACTCGCAGCATCATGGATTTGCTTGAAGTGACCGCGCGCGAGCATCAGGCAACGCTGCTGATCGCCACGCATGATCAACGTATTGCCGGCCGCTTGCCAAAGCGTATCGCGCTTGGCCAGATGAAGCTCAAGGAGGTGGCATGACCCTTCTTTCGCTAAGTCTTGCTTCGCTTAAACAGCGGCGTGTCTCGAGCTTGCTTCTGGTGCTTCTGATGGCGCTTGGTATCGCGGTGACATCGCTCATGTTACATGTCGGCGAGCGCGTATCGCAGCGTCTCTCGTCCGATGCGCGGGGCATTGATCTGGTGGTTGGCGCCAAGGGCAGCCCGCTGCAACTCATCTTATCGTCGGTCTATCATCTCGATGTGCCGACCGGCAATATTCCCACAACCAGCATCGCTCAGATTCGCGCTATGTCGCAGGTCAGGGAGGTAGTGCCGCTGGCACTAGGCGATAATCTGCGGGGCTTTCGCATCGTTGGCACTGAGCCATCCTTCCTGAGCCTTTATCAGGCGGAGCTGGAAACGGGGGTTATCTGGAGCAAGCCGATGGAAGCGGTGATTGGCGCTGATGTAGCAAGAGCGGCTAAACTTTCGCTTGGCAGTCAGTTTGCCGGTAGTCATGGACTGATCGAAGGTGGCGAGCAGCATGAAGGTCATCTCTACACTGTGGTTGGCATCTTGAAACCCACCGGCGGCGTGATCGACCGGCTAGTGCTTACACCCCTCAAAAGCGTTTGGCAGGTGCATGGCGATCATGGCCATGATCATGCACACGATCACCAGCATGAACATAAACATGAGCATCATGAAACCAAACCTAGCGACGAGGTGACGGCGCTGCTGGTGACGTATCGCAGCAAAGCGGCGGCGCTTCAGCTGCCGCGCCAGATCAACCGTGAATCGGCGCTGCAAGCTGCCAGTCCTTCTTTTGAAACGGCGAGGCTCCTTAGCATGATTGGCATTGGGGTGGATGCGTTCAAATTATTTGGCGTGCTTCTGATTGCCATCAGCCTGATTGGTATGCTTGTGGCGCTGATGCAATCGGTGATCCAGCGCCGCTACGAAATGGCGCTGATGCGAGCGCTTGGCGCGCGCCGTAACGTGCTGCTCAGGCTGGTGCTCATGGAGGCAGCGCTGCTTTTGGCTGCGGCGATTATGCTTGGTTTTGTACTAAGCCGCATCGCGCTTGGTTTGATGCCAGGTCTGTCGCCACAACTGGCGGCGATGGGCGTATGGCAGGTGGCGCCGATGGCGTCTGAGCTTGTCGTTATCGCGCTGCTGTTCGTCAGCGGGCTTATCATTTCCCTAATGCCTGCGATACTGCTATACCGAAGCGATGTCAGCCGTTTACTTGCCTCTGCTGCGGCGCGCTAGTTTAGCGGCGTTGCTTGCGCTTATATCGCTTCCTTCCCTGGCGTTGTCATTTCAGGATGCGCCCACACTTTCGCCTGCGCTGATGGCGCTACCCAAAGTGAAAGAAGGTGTCCTGCCGTGGCAGATCTTTGCCGGAACCAAAGAAAAACAGCGCAAAATAACCTTTCCCGATGGTGGGTTTGCATATGAGGTCAGCCCCGAATTCAGCGATCAATTAAAAGCTTTCGATGGTAAAGAGGTCACGTTATACGGCTTCATGTTTCCGCTTGAGCAAAGTGATAAGCAAGGCACGTTTCTGCTTGGGCCATACCCCGCATCCTGCCCGTTTCACTATCATGTGACGCCGTCCTTGGTGGTTGAGATAAAAGCCAAAAAACCGCTGGCTTTTTCATGGGACCCGCTGACCTTGAAAGGCACGTTGCAACTGGTTGAGAATGATGAAAATGGCATGTTCTACTACCTGCGCGAAGCAGTTCTTATCAAATAGAGCCCTTTATTTTTTCGTTAGCTGCACTATCTAATCTCTATGCTAGCGCATCTAACATCACGAACCTGTCATTTAATCAGCGGTGAAGACGCTGCGAGTTTTATGCAAGGCCTTATCAGCAATGATGTGCGCAGAGCAGAGAAAGGCGAGCTGGTTTATGCTTCGATGCTTTCGCCGCAGGGCAAATTCCTGCATGATTTTTTTATCGCTGCGCATGAGAATGGCTTTCTGATTGATATCGATAAGTTGCGTGCCGGCGATTTCAAGAAGCGCCTGATGCTATACAAGCTGCGCTCGAAAGTTGATATCCGTGATCATGAGTATCAGGTTTTTGCCTCATGGCATGAACCAAAACTAGAAATGGGCAAACTCTATGCTGATCCTCGTCACGGGGCGCTTGGTCTAAGAATATACTCGGCACAGGCATTAGCGAGCACCGCCAGTGAAGCGGATTACCATGCGTATCGCATCGCCCTCGGTGTGCCGGATGGGGCAATCGATCTGATACCTGAAAAATCATTCCTGCTTGAATGGGGCATCGATCAGCTGCATGGCGTGGATTACCAAAAAGGTTGCTATGTCGGTCAGGAAGTCACCGCGCGCACCCATTATCGCGGGCAGGTGAAAAAAGCGCCCTATATTGTATCCGCTGATCATCCCTTGCCACCGTCAGGAACACTTATTTACTGCGGCGAAAAGGAAGTGGGGGAGCTTCGTTCATCAGCCGGAAATCAAGGTTTAGCGCTGCTTCGTCTGGAAGAAGTCGCCGCATCACAAGCCAGCGGTATGCCGCTTCGTGTGGGCGATCTTGTGCTCAGCCCCAAGTTGCCCGATTGGTTTACAGTTAAGGATAAATAAGTTAGAATAGTTTTATGGATTTTAAACCTGCCTTCATGAGCACTGATCGCACCTCGCTTGCTGGTAAAATGCTGGTGGCGACGCCGGCGATACAGGATTCACCTTTTTCCCGTTCAGTGATTTACATGTGCGTACACAACGCCGAAGGTGCGATGGGTATTATCACCAATGTACCGGTGGCAACCGTCAAGCTTAAAGAAATCTTCGACCAGCTTGATATCGATACAGGGCTCAAGCTGCCAGACCTGCCGGTGCATTTTGGCGGGCCGGTTGAATCGTATCGCGGTTTTGTGATGCATTCCGCGGATCAGATTCCACAGGATGCCCTTTATACCAGCGAGGGCATTGTGGTGAGTGCCAGCGTCAATATCCTGCAGAAAATTGCCAATGGCGATGGGCCAGAAAAAGGTTTGCTCATGCTTGGCTATGCAGGCTGGGCAGCGGGTCAGCTTGAGCAGGAAATTGAAGGCGGCAGCTGGCTGGTGGCGCCTGCATCACGTAAGCTGGTATTTGAAACCCCCAATGATGCCAAATGGTCGGTCGCAACCGGCTCCCTTGGTTTCGATATGGGGCATTTCTCCAGCCAAGTTGGTCACGCTTAGCTGAGTGCTTCTCTCAGCCTTTTCAAATATTCGTCCCTCGAAATCTCGATAATGCCAAACTGTTTCAAGTGATCATTCACATATTGCGCGTCGAGCAGTGTGTAGCCATTTTCTCGTAGGTGTCCCAAGAGATAGACCAGCGCCGCTTTGCTGGCGTTACTTGTGCGTGAGAACATGCTCTCGCCGAAAAACGCGCGCCCAAGGCACACGCCATATAATCCACCAACCAGTTTCTGGCTTCTGGCTTGTGGATCCGGCATCCACACTTCCACACTCTGCGCATAGCCCATCTCATGCAGCTGGCAGTAAAGCTCGATAATCTCGTCGTTGATCCACGTTGATTCGCGCTCGGCGCAGGCCGTGATTACCGCACGGAATGCATGGTTCATCGAGTAGTGAAATGACGCATGCTTTAGAAATTTCGCAAGGCTTTTCGGCACATGAAAACCATCAAGCGGCAGCACACCTCGAAGCTCTGGTTCATACCAGCAAATCTCCTCTCCATGCCTGCTTTCGGCCATTGGGAAGTAACCTTGGCTATAGGCGGCAAGGAGCAGTGCAGGCGTCAGGCGCTGCATTAAAAACGATCCAGATAATCGGTGATTATACCATCCACACCCAGCTGTTTCATGAGGCGTATATCGCTTGGGTTATTGACCGTCCACGGATAAACCTTAAGTCCATGACGGCGCAGCTCTTCCATAAACGGGCTATTGATATGGCTGAAATGCGGGTTCACCGAGAAGAATCCATTTTCTTTTGCCCACTTACAGTAACCCTCAGGAATGGGTTTGGTGTCATCGGGTGTTGCGCCGATAAAAAGCTCGGGCTGCTTGGTTTTGGCGGCGATCAGCCACTCGGGGTGAAAGCCGATCAGCGGCATCTGGCTGTAGGGCACACGCGCGGCGGCTTGTTCATCCACCAGAGCGATTATTTCATCCATTGCTCGTTCATCTTTAATCTCAATGAACAAGGTTGCCTTGCCGGCAAAGGTTCGGATCACTTCGGAAAGCAGCGGGACAGATTCGCCGTGGCCTGCGTTCAGTTTTCTAAGATTAGTGATGCTCGTTTCGAAAACAAAGCCTGTCCCGTTCGTGGTGCGATCCAGCGTATCATCATGAATCACCACCGCTTCACTACTGGCACAAACCCGAACATCAAACTCCAGCGCATTCGCACCCATTTCAAGCGCTCTGCGAAAGGCAAGCATGGTGTTTTCAGGCGCATGACCCGAAGCACCACGATGGGCGATGTTAAGCATGGAGGAGCTGTGCCATCGCACTGATGGCATATTTGTAGCTATCGGCGCCAAAACCGCAGATGGAACCTTTCGCAGCCCTGCCAATATAGGAAATATGCCGGAAATGCTCGCGCCTCAGCGGGTTAGAAAGATGCACTTCGATGATCGGAATCGGGATGGCAAGCAGGGCATCCATGATCGCAACCGAGGTGTGGGTATAGCCGCCGCCATTAATAATCAGGCCATGATACTGCGAGGCTGCCTTCTGGATGCGGGTAATGATGTCGCCTTCATTGTTCGATTGCCAGCACTCCACCTCAAGCCCGCGCGCACTGGCTGCTTTCTGGCAGAGATCATCGAGATCGGCCAGCGTCTGGCTGCCATAAATTTCCGGCTCGCGGCTGCCGAGCATATTGAGGTTCGGACCGTTGATGATCAGGATGCGCTGCATAAGAATATTGTGATGATTGGATAATTAAAAGACAATGCTAATACTTGTTTGTTAATTCGTCATCTAATAATCTATTGGCTGATTGATCCAATTATCTTAACATTTTATTATCCCGCCATGAACATCACCTTAAATGGTAAACCGCATCTCGCTAAGGCAGCAACCGTTGCTGAGTTGGTTACTTCGCTCGAATTGAATGTGACGCAGGTGGCGATTGAAAAAAACCTGTCGATTGTGCCGCGCATCCGCTGGAGCGCAGAGCCGCTGGCTGAAGGCGATCAGATCGAGGTGGTACGGTTGATTGGGGGTGGTTGATGGATCAGGGATTTAAGATTGCGGGCAAAACCTATCATTCCCGCCTGCTGGTCGGCACGGGCAAATATAGAGACCTTGCCGAGACTAAAGCGGCTATCGAGGCCAGCGGCGCCGAAATTATCACCGTTGCTGTGCGCCGGATTGATTTAGGAAAACAAGGCGAAGGCAGCCTGCAGGATGTGCTGCCGCCGTCGCGCTATACCTACCTTCCCAATACCGCTGGTTGCTATACGGCAGAGGAGGCGGTGCGTACCTTAAGGCTTGCGCGAGAGCTGGGTGGCTGGAAGCTGGTCAAGCTCGAGGTGCTCGCTAAAGAAACAAATCAAAACAAAACGTTATATCCCGATATTGTGGAAACACTTGAAGCGGCGCGCGTGCTGGTGAAAGAGGGTTTTGATGTCATGGCCTACACCAATGATGACCCCATCACCGCTAAAAAACTCGAAGAGATCGGCTGCGTGGCGATCATGCCGCTCGGCGCGCCGATCGGCTCCGGCCTTGGCATCCAGAACAAGCTCAACATACGCATGATTGTGGAGCAATCCAAAGTGCCGGTGCTGGTGGATGCGGGGGTGGGGACGGCCTCTGACGCAACTGTCGCCATGGAGCTCGGCTGTGATGGCGTACTGATGAACACGGCGCTCGCCGAAGCGAAAAATCCCGTGCTGATGGCCGAAGCGATGAAACATGCGGTGATCGCGGGTCGGCAGGCGTTTCTCGCTGGCCGCATGAAAGCCCGAACCTACGCCGATGCCAGCAGCCCGCAGACTGGGGTGATTGGGGCGTAATTACTATGGTGTATCAGCGTGCTTGGCCACGCTGCGGATCAATGGTCGTTTGCAAATCGTCAGAAACCATCCTGAAAATGGCCGCCGTTGCTTCAATCCTTTCAATCGAGTCGCCAAGGTTGCTCAGATAATCGCGACGACTAATATTAATGAGTGCAGTCGACTCTTTTTTTCCAAGTTCACGTATATTAACTTCACTCAGTAAACCATCGGCTCTTCCATGCGCAAATCTAATATTATCACCACGCTTACTAATGTCTCTTAAGTGAGATCCTTCTGCTGATACATCCCGCTTTCTCGGGTAATCCCTTACGCTTCGTCCTTTTCCTCCCAATATAAATCGCTGCTCTATGCACTCTCTAGCAAATGCTTCATCTGTTAGTTCTGAAAACTGTTTGAACTCCGTTTTCAATTCTCTAATAGCAACATCCAAAAGTGGAGCGATATTATTTATTTTCCCACTTATTTCATTAATAGAGAAAAGTAGGTTAGCCTGATATTTTATTGAGATATCTTCTTTCTTGCTGATCTTCTTGTCTACATCGTTGATTCGTTTCACCAGCTCCCGAAGAGCGTCAATGGCTACTTCTGTATATTGATCAGGTGCCTCATCGCCACTGATCGCCAGATCCCATTCGCGAAACAAAGTTGGAAGCACAGCGTCTTGTATCATGTAACGAAGAAAATCGATATGCGTTGGCTCGAGTTCAGGTTTGCCAAACCAGTTTCGAATTTTTTGTTTTTGTTCATTGAGCCTCGCTATTTTTGCTTTTAGCGTGTTATCTTCTTTGTACCTATCAGACGTTACGTACCGAGCAATGCGTTTAAGATCATAGGTTTCGGTATTGCCAAAGTTAGCAAGCTGCTTCGAAAGAAGTACTGGCTCAGGATCTTTTTTATTTCTGGGGTCATCAGAAAAACCAGCCATTGCGATCTCCAATCAATCAAATACTGTTCATTTACTTTTTCTGTGTTATGCAGCTGTCTCTTCTGCCGGTGGTTCGGGTGGTTTTTCGGCGGCTTTGGCTTCGGCCTCAGCTTTTTTCTTGCGTGGGTCATACGGTTCTTGCTGCGGGATCGGCATGCGCGGCAGCAGACGCTTCATGAAGAATTTATCCTTGAAGTAGAAAATTTTCTTGGTGCGGATCGGCGGGTGCGATTCGATCAGGATGATCTGCTCGTCGCGAGGTAATGTGATCACCTCCTGCGGCAGCAGCAGCGCGCGCTGTACTTCCGAGCTGTTGACCGTGCGCGCGGCGGGATTGAGGTCAAGGAATTTCGGTTTGTTATGCGAGAATTGCTGCGCAGTTTTATTGCCGATCAACTGCGAGATAAGGTTGGCGGTTTCGACGTTGTTCGCGGCGAAGGTAATGCGGTAATAGCTGTTAGAAAGGAAGCTGTTCATGCCCGCTTCTTCGTAGATGCCTTTAAGCTGCTGCGTATCTTGGGTGATGATGAAGAGTTTTACACGGTACCCACGGAAATAGGCGATACCGACCTGGAACTGCGGCATTTCGCCCAGTGACGGAAACTCGTCCATCATGAACAGCACGCCGTGCGGCTCGTCTTTGCCCGGCATTTTGCGCGTCATGAAATCGGTCGCTTGCTGGTAGAATACTTTAAGTAGCGGCTCGAGACGCTGTAAGTTGTCTGGTGTCACACCGCAGAACACGCTCATTTTCTTTTTCTTGAGCAGCTGCAGGTCAAAATCGCTGCG
Organism: Rickettsiales bacterium; assembly: GCA_021299465.1. GTDB lineage: Bacteria > Pseudomonadota > Alphaproteobacteria > Rickettsiales > SXRF01 > JAJTHB01. The sequence goes on from JAJTHB010000002.1 coordinate 12,352, forward strand.
TGCGGTGGTCGCGTCAATCAGCGGGTTCGCCCATAGCTCGAGACCGGAGTTGAGTGTCGAGATCACGCCGGAGCGTTCCTTGTCGGCTTTTTGCAGGAAGGCGGCGATATTCATGTAAGCGACCGGGTGAATGCGTTTGCCGATCGTATCAAGCACCACCGCGAGGTTATAGACCACGTCGTCGGAACGCATGGTGCGCACCACTTCGCCGAAGCTATTCACTTTTTCCGGCACGGCGATAAGATAAAGAATTACACCCAGCATCAGCGAGCGCGCTTCATTCTGCCAGAATTCCTGCTCCGGCAGGATCAGGTTGCAGATTTTCTGCACGTCATCGACCATCTGGCCGGGCTTTTCCGAAATCCAGTCCAGTGGGTTGTAGCAATGGGAAATACCTTCGGGATCCGCTGGGTTCCACAGAAAGACTTCCTGACCGATCTTCGCCCGATAGCCGCTGCATAGCTCGTGGTTTTCCATTTTAATGTCGTGGCACACCACCGACTCCTGCCAGAACAGCAGGTTGGGGATCACGAAGCCCACACCTTTACCTGAGCCGGTTGGTGCGAAAAGCAGTACGTGCTGGAAATCATCACAAATCAGATAATTATCGGCACCCGTGCGCCCCAGTAGCAGGCCTTTTTTAGCGCGTAGCTTGGCATCACGGATTTCTTTTTCAGTTGCCCAGTGTGCATCGCCATGAACGCTCTCTCTGTATTTAAATGGCCTAAAATCAAGCAGTGGTGCACGAATTAAAAACAGCAATATGAAACTGAATAAAACGCCACCAGCTGGCGGGGCAACGAATTTCAGCGTGTATTCCTCTGGAAAGGCGACGCCGAGATGTTTATTGGCTGACCAGTAATCATAAACCGACAGCCAGTAATCAAAGAGCGGTTTGTATGATTCAAGGGCAAGCTTAGGGTAAAACAGAATATTGATGTATTCCTGCCCATAATACATCACAATCACGGCAATGACACCGGCATAGACCGGCAGCACCATGATGGCGAAAATAATCGCCGTAATAATGACGAAGTTCGCCGTTTTTCGTTTGCTATTGGTGGTTTGGTGGTCGAGGGCCATAGTGGGTGTGCATAGTTATCAGCGTTTCGTGCTTAGTGGCTAGTTTACCAAACACAAATCACAAAACACAAGGCACTACATGCTTTCCTTAAAATAAATCTCAGATACATAGCGCATGCCGCGCTTGCCGCGTTTGAGCTGGATAATAACATTGATGACGTTCTCGACATAGCCTTTTATTTGCTCGCGGGTGACCCCAAGGCCGGCCTGCATGATCATCAGGATCAGCTGCTCGATGGCGAGTTCCGGCGTATCGGCGTGAAGGGTGGAAATGGAGCCCGGATGGCCGGTATTAACAGCGCGCAAAAATGAGAATGCCTCTTTGCCGCGAAGCTCGCCGAGCATGAGTCGGTCGGGGCGCAGACGCAGGCATGCTTCAATCAGATCCTGCATGGTAACCTGCGCGCGACCCTGGCCGCCTTTGGAGGCCATCAGATGCACACGGTTGGGAATATGGGGAATCATAATCTCGCGCGCATCCTCGCAGGTGATGATGCGCTCACTTGGCGGCACCACTTTCAGCGCCGCATTAAGGAAGGTGGTCTTACCGGTGGAGGTACCGCCGCTGATGATAATATTTTTCTTTGCAAGGATTGCTTCCTTAATAAACTCTTTCACCGCGCCGGCATTAAGCAGTGCGCGAAGCCTCTGATCGACAGGATTGGCTTCCTTGCGTACGATGGTGTTTTGGAACGCGCCGATCGCTTCATATTGCTCAAGGTCGAGGTTCAGGATGGTTTGTTTACGAATCGACATCGCGATGGTGCTCGCCTCACAGGCGGGCGGGAACACGACCTGGATACGATACCCATCAGGCAGTGTCGCGGAAAGCAGGGGCATCTCTTCGCTTATTTTTTGCTCGGTTGCTTGTGCCACCAAGCGACCTAGTGATTTAAGATGGCCAAGGTCAAATTCCGGCACATCATGGCGTGTCATGTCGCCGCCGATCTCCACCCACGCCTCACCTGGCGTATTGATGGAAATCTCGCTCACATTGGGCTGATCAAAAAACTTCCTGAGTGGGATCAGGTAAGTTTCCAGTGCCGTGAAAGAGCCATTCGCCATGATCAGTGAACAAAGATAGAGCTGCCGTAACTGGCGGGAAACTCAAGGTCACGATTCACAAACACATTCACGCGCGTACCTTGATCCACCGTAATCGTTGGTTTGGTATTGATCAGTGCATCGACAATACGCTGCGATGCGGTACCAAGCGTGGTTACGCCGCCGCGAACTGCGTCATTGCCGGCAGTGCTGGTGGTTGTCGTTCCGTTGGTGCCGGTGGTTGTGGTGCTCTGGTTATCATCAATAGCGTCAGCGCCAAGTCCAACGCCGATGGACACGATGCTGGTGAGTAACGCGCCAGAGAAAATCTCTGTGAATTTATTATCAGCGATGCCCTGAACACCAGCCCGGCCAAGTGCATCAACACCTGGCGAGTCGATTTCAACATCCAGACCATCGGGACGAATTAACCTGGTCCAAACAATAAGCACTCGTACCTGACCGCGCTGGACGGTTGAGTTATAAGTACCAATCAGTCTCGAACCCTTGGGAACCATGATATCACGTCCTGACTCGGCATAAATATCACGGCTGACAATAGCGCGCAGCGGTCCAGGCAGGTCGGTATTGATCGCTGTTTCCATGACGGCATCAATGATTTTGCCTTGTGCGATGGTGGAACCAAGATTGGAAAGCTTCGTAGCGCGTTCTTTTTCAGCTTTCGTGGCTTCAACAGCATTGCGTGCGAAAGCAGCATTGGGGTCTGATTGGCTGAGCGCAGTATCTGCTGCCTGCGCGTTGGCGTTGGCCGCCGTTGGGGCAGCACTTAAGACCAGCATGTTTGAGCGTAACCGCGCTTGCTGGTTTCTATCGGTGACACCGCCACCGCCGCCAACTGGCGAAATGGCTTTAATGTCGGGTGCGGGCGGTGGTGCCGCCAGCCTGGTTGGTGGCGGTGGCGGTGGTGGCGGGGTGGCGCCAGTCGTTGTCGCGCGTGGTGGCGGCGGCGGAGGTGGCGGAGGAGGCGGTGGAGGAGGCGGTGGTGGTGGCGGAGGTGGCGGTGGTGGCGCAGCGATTGATCCACCTGTTGTTGGTGGAGGCGGTGGAGCTGGGGCTGGCGCAGCTGTTGCTCCGGCAAGATCAACAGGCGCGGCAGCTGTAAGAACTGGCTCCGGCACTTGTGGTGCAGAAGAATCTGTAAACAGGCTGTAGAAAGCAACCACAACCAGAGTGATTAAAATAAAACCAAAAACAATGACTTTGCCTGGTCCCGATCCTGTGGATGGGCCGCTTCGATCCATTGCCAGCTCATCATCGTCGATAGGCTGGGTGAAGTTATCATCCACCTGCTCGCGCTGTTCAAGAGGTGGATAGGGATCATTCACCGGAGGAGGATTTTGCTGATCGTCGTTGTTAGCCATAGCTGGTTATCTCGGATTAAGTACTTCGTTGTATACCGTGACCGCGCCATTTGCATGACGCATTACGAATTCTCCGGCCACTTCATCAACAACCAAATCGTTGCCTTTAGAGTAAAATACGATCTCACGTTCAGGTTCTCCGGCAGCAATGATATAAATGCGCGGCAGATTCTTGCCGAGTGAACGATATTGAAAATAAGTAGCACACCCGTCATCATAAACCTTCACGGGCGCTAGAGCGTCGGGGCCTGAATAAGTATAATTATAATTGATGGTTTGGCTGCTGCGCGGCGTCTGGCTGAGATTGACTGGAGCAGGCGTAAAGCCTTTAGGCGGCATCGGTGTTTCTATTGCGGCAGGTGCGGGTTCAGCCATACGAGCGAGTGATTTTTTCTTGGGCTCAGGGTATTTAAAGCGCACGACATACAGGGGTTTTTCTTTGCTGTCTGATGGGAGTGACTTGAGATCGAACTGATAAGACCTGCGATTGGTGATAATGGTCATGTTCGTAATAACATCATCATCCATCGGCCGGATAAAAAGCCGTTGGCCAGATGGAATGATCTGCCACAGGCTGCGGTCGCCAACCGAGATGGTTTCAATGGACTCGTCTCGTCCAAACACCAGGCTGGTCTGGTAGCCATATTTAGTCGTGATAGTGTAAACATCAGACTCATCGTAGGGCAGTATGACAATACGCTGATCCGATGGCAGCGATGGCTCTGCGCCATCAGCAAGCGCGGGATAGCAGGGTAAGCTGAGCGCCAGAAGCGCCATGGTTAAAACGGCTTTTTTCATCGCTGTAAAATTTCCTCATCTGTGCGGTAGGAAGTGACGCGGAATCCGAGTGGGTTGATATAGCGTTCTTCAAGAGTTAGAGCCATTTTGATATATTGAAACTCAAGGGTTACGATACGGTGAAAATTAAAGATACCGCTTTCGTTTTTCTCCTCGATCAGCACGCGAGCCTGCACGGTTGAAGGATTTAAGTACGAGAAAGACTTAAACTTAACCGTTCGCACCCCGGATGTGCCAAGACGTGCAGCATTGCTGCTCGGGTTGTTTGGGTTTTGCTGTGCGATGAATTCGGGATACACCATCGTGCTTTCCGACATAATACGCACAGTCTCATAATTGCGCGCCAGATCAGGCAAGCTGTAAGTTTCACGCGCACGAATATATTGCACGATGTAAAAATTATTGACGGCTTCATTGGCGGTGAGCTCGGTAGCGGTGAGCGGATCAACGGTTTGCGCGATGCCAGTTTTTTGATCAACCTGGATCACAAAAGGCTCAACGGTTTTGAGCGGCGTAAGTGATGCGATCACCATCGTGGTGGCGAACGTACTAACGAGCGAGAGGAACGTGATAAGCACCAGCAGTTTGCGCTGCACCAGAACATACTGGTAGCGATCTTTATACCAGTTCTTGGTTTGTGTTGTGTCCTGTGCTGCTTTGCTCATGAAAGCCAATGTTTCGTATGGGTTAAAATCTTAATGTTAAATCTTCTAAGGGTTTGATTGGACTATAGGTAGCATTGGTGAATAAATCATTAATTGTATTCATCCTCATCGCTTAACTTCCAGGGCTTTTTCGCTGTGTTGGCATGTTTCGCGACTTGTTAAGAATACCGTCAACCGCATTACCAGCAATAGAACCCGTACCTCCGGGATCATCACGCGATCTGGCAACGCCGGGCAATGATTTGCTGTAACCAAGGCCGCCAAAGCCTTGGCCAAGAATCGGCACATATTGGGGGCCGGCGAGCTGCTGCGCGATGTAGGGTGCTTGCTTGAGCAGGGCATCAAACGCGTAAGCTACCAGAATTAAAATAATGAGATGATAAATGGTGAAATATATCAGGCGATGCAGGCGATGTTGTTTTGCATTGGAAGGGGTTTCGTCGAGATAGGCGCAGTTTGGATCATTTTCACAATCGCCTGCAGTTTGCGGTGGTGCAATATTACTAAGGCGGATCATGTCATTGAGATCGCGACGCGCAGATTCCGTCAGGTTGCCTTCGTTTTCCCCAGACGTGATTACCTGAAACGGGTTGAAGTTGGCTTTATCGCAACGAACATTTGGTCCAAAAAGTGGTGCACCCGAAGCGGGGCCCTGCACGATTCGATAAGGGCATACGCCGAACGAGTCTTCTTTTGCCACCACCGGCCCTGCGCGTGTGAGGCCATCGGAGATAAACAGAACTCTTGATAACTGGTCAAAGAAGCCAACAAAATTAGCCATCGCCATCAGCCACATGGCGACAATCGCAAATACGATAAGCACCTGCATGGAAAAAGAAATCATGAATTTCAGCCAGGTTTCAAAAAACTGGTAAGTAGCCTTAAACAGCATCAGGCAGAAGAAAATTGGGCTGAGCGTGATCAGGAAGGCAATGGCTGTGATGCACATCAGGAAGGCAATGAGTGTGCGCGCAAAAATGAGAAATGTGGTCCATAGCCAATAGGCCGCCAGCATAAAAACAGGTGGAAAAACAAAGCCCAGAATAGCAAAGAATCCAACCAACTCCTGGTTGTCTTCGATAAACTTACCGCTGATGGCGTTATAAAGAAGCTGGTCGAGATAGACATAAGCGGGCACAACGCCCGAGACAGTCTCTGTTGGGTTGGTGGGCAGGTTCATGATATCGCGGATAGAGTTTCCGGACCCATCACTAACGCTTCCCAGTGTCCACCAGATGCTCTGGTTGGCAAAGTCGATGAAAAACACAAACAGCAGGTTAACGCCGTAATTATAGTTGCTCACGAATGCCCAGACGAGGCCGATCTTGATAAAGCGTGTCAGCAGTTCCTTGGTGGTCATTTGTGCGGTGCCACTTAGAATCTGAACCCCAAAGATGGCAATATATATCGTGATCGCAATAGCGATGTATTTTTGTAGGTTAAATTGTATGCCACAATAGACCTTGCCAAGCACCTGATTCAAAATAGAGACAAAGCTGCAGAGTACGCGGCTAAAAATCCGGATGGTTTTATCGCTGGCATTGCGAGGATTCACCTCGCTGCAGAAACTTGCATTATTGGCGGGCGCATTGGGATCGTCAAAAAGTAATTCAGTTCCGGCGACGACTTGTCCTGAGTTATTGCACTGAAGTACCTGATAGCTTGATGCTGTTGCCGTAGCCGGAATGATGAAAGCGATCAGCCCGATGACTAAGGAAACAATGAAGCGCTTCAGGCGATCGTGCATAGCTCATTCCTTGGGCAATGACGCATAAGGCCCGCCTGCCGTAATGAGGTTCTTGATGTCATTGCCCATGATCGCACGGACATCATACATCCCGTAAAGATTAATCACGAGGTTGATGGTTTCTTTACCCTGTTTCATCAGAAAGTGCCCATCTTCGCGACTCATACGGGAAAGCATCGTATGATCATGCTCATTCAGGCCGAGCGATTCACTGCTGTAGTCGAGATTGATTTCATCCGGCACATACAGCTTGGTTGCCGTGTGCGCCATGCAGGTTTTGAGGGTGTGGGTTTCGGTATGCTGTTCGGGGTTAGAAACGGTGAGAAGCAGCATGGCATTATGCTGCTTAAGCATTTCAAGCAGGCTCTCAAGGCGTGGCGCAAAGAAAGGGTTCTCAAGAAGTTGTACGGCGTCGTGAATCACGATGATAGTGGGGCTGCCATCAAGCTCACTGACTACGCGGTGCAGGAGATAAGCAAAGATAGCAACCGCATGGCTGGGATGTTTTGCCAGCGCATCCATATTAAAGCCGGCGAGTTGGAGATTTTGTTCTGCGTCATCGGTTTCGCCGAAGCGGCAGCCATCGATTGACTGCAGGGATTGCATCAGTGTCCTGCCTAGCGCAGGATTCTCAGCTTCGATTTCTTTGGTGAGTGTGGCAAGGTTGCGTGGCTGACTGGAAAAGACACGCTCAATAGCCTGCTTAACCAAATTACGCTCTTCTTCATTCTGGGTAAGCCTGCCACCCATCAACTCATTGATCCAGGCGAGTAGAAAAGACTGGTTGCGAGGGCTCGCCTCCAGCGTGAAGGGATTGATAGAAAGTGGCCTCGTTTTTTCAATATGATGGTATGGCCGATCAATTTTATCGAACCACAAGCGGGCTGATTTATTCGTATCAAAAACGATGATCCTGCCTTGCCATTTCAGGGCTTCTGTCATCAGGAAATTGACAATGACTCGTCCCATCGAATCACGAAATGAGTTGTAGTCAAACAAGATGGTATGGCCATTATCCTGATAGTGAAAGTTAAAGAAATAGGGCGAGCCAACCTGTGTTGGAATCACCACAACGGCATCATCCCAATGATTGCCCGTGGCAGAGCCCGTTGGAAAACGATTCAACCGTGCAAATCCTCCGACATGACGGCTGCTGATCATATCTTTGCGGCGAATAAACTCAAAATTTCCAGGCAGGCCTGACCAGAATATATCTTCAAGCAACATATCCTCACGAACAGTGGTGAGACCCAGTTCACCAAACATATCCTGTGTTTTAATAATTTCTGGCTCGAGTTGCTTATATTCATCAACCACAACCAGAATATGTGTTTGCTCATCACCAAAGTCGATCGCGCGCCGATTGTGATTATGCCAAGAATCTTCCAGTCCTGTTGCTCTTGCGGAGTAACTATCGCCGCTAATGTCGAAGAGCTCTTTTTGTGGTTTAAGCTTCTTTGCAGCCTCTTTGTAAGGCACGTAGGCAAATGACTGGCTGATGATCATTTCAGTTGAAGACTGAAGCACTCGGTCAAGAGTCTCGGCGGGTATTTCGTGGTAGTGTTTAAGTGTAATCATACCGGCAAACCGGCGCACACCAGCGGCTGATTTGCTTTCGAGTGCGTTATAGCCAAAGCTTAAGGCGTGGTTATTGATGTCGCTCGCAATATCACGCTCAGGTAGCGGATATTGCTCATGTGAGAGGTTTAAAATCCCGCCAAGGAATTCCATTGGCTCCGAAAAAAAGATGGGCTGTGTGATGTGAGGCATGACATCGGAAGGCATGCGCTCGACAATGCCAAGAATATGCGCGTTATACTCGCTGCGAATGACAGTAAGAATCTCCCTCGTGGTTTGTTCAAGGTCGCGATGCATCGCTTCAAGATAGCGGTTACGGAATTGGCGGTTGATGCCCGGCAGGAAAACATGTCGGAAGTGGTTGATGTTACTAAGGTCTGCTGATTGCCCCTCGCGCAAGACCGTTAAATACACTTCATTGAAGTATTGATAATGCCACGGGTTTTTTTGTTTCCACTGATTATGAACATACTCCGCAAATGGTATCTGATGTTTACTGTCGAATTCAATACGCCGACGTTTGCGGATGGTGTGGATCCAGAAAGAAAAATGATCGGTCTTAACTGATTCAGTGATGGCTTTACGAATGACGTCGCGTAAGTTTCGCCCACTTGAAGCATGACCTTCGTAATTGAGCCCCTGAAGATTTTGCGTGATTTTGATAATCTGCAGCAACTCGCCATTTTTGGTTTCGATGGTCTGGCGGTCATAGTGATGAAAGTAAGGAATAAAATCGACGTAGGATTTTTTTTCACGAACGACCGGTTCAGCAGAAATGATCGCATCTTGTTTTTTCAGAAAAGATAGCATGCTGCCTAGCCTTTATCAGTCTCTAACACGGTTGTTATGCATCCTAACGAGATGGGTTTAATAAAACATAAACACTCACCCAGTAGTTACGCTGGGTTAAATTGTATCAAAGAATTGTGACAGTTTCTTGACGGTTATGGGCAAAAGTTGGCGCTGCTACCGCAACCAAGCATCATGCCGGTGATCGCTTCAGCGTTAAACATGACGGCAATGCCAATACCTACCGTGACGGCCATGCCCCAAGAAACTTTACCAAGAAGCGCGCCCACACCCAATGTGATCACGGCAAGAGTTGCCAGCCCGCGGCCAAGATTGCCGTACATGAAGTTTACGACGGTACATAAAACCTGTCCCATGGGGGTATTGTTACCAGCTGAAGGGCAGCCGCCGGCAAAAGCTATGGTGACATAAATTAGATACAAAATAGCCGCAACGAGAAACACCCTGTGAATCATTAATTGAGTGTGCGCGTCGTCTGCGATCAGGGCAATTGCTTGTGTTCTTGTTTTTATTCTCATAAATGCATTTGCTCTAAATTATGATTTTCAGTCTTTTACATTCACAAATTAAGTGCTCAGTTAAATTTAATATAGCATAGATTTGTGACAGTTTTTTTACAGCTAACCCAAAATAATACGAAACTGTAGTATAGTAGTTAAAAATTAAAGCTCTATTGCCAAGGCGCTATTTTACACTAAAACCAGAAAAGATAGATGTTTATATGTATCAACAACATAGGATATTGCCATGAATCGTATCGATCAAAAACTATCACAGATGCAAATAACCCTGCCGGCCTCATCGGCGCCGGTTGCGAACTATGTGCATTTCGTAATCACGGGCAGTCAGGTCTTTGTTTCCGGTCAGCTCCCGATGAAAGATGGCAAGGCGGTTGCCAGTGGACAGGTTGGAAAGCATTGCACCGTTGAAGAGGCGCAGCTTGCCGCGCGCCAGTGCGGTATCAACATGCTGTCACACCTGAAAGAAGCCTGTGGTGGCAATTTGGATCGTATCAAGCGCTGTGTGAAGCTCGGCGTGTTTGTAAGTTCCGGAGCGGATTTTACCGATCAGCCTAAAGTGGCGAACGGTGTTTCGGATTTCATCGTGGAGGTCTTCGGCGAGGCGGGCAAGCATACCCGAGCAGCGGTTGGCGTCAGCCAGTTGCCATTTAACGTCGCGGTAGAGGTCGACGGCATATTCGAGATTGATTAGCGGTCAATCGAATAAGTATTCAGATCATCCGTGTAAACACGCCTGTCTTGTGTCAGTGCGCGGTTGTAATAGATGAAGAGAATGTTTCTCAGCTGGCTACGCGCGCTTTGCTGGGTGGAGGTGTCCGCCCATGCATTAAAATCACCAATCACTTGCCGTGTGTAAACCGGAAACACGCTGGCAAACGTGTTCGTGTAGCGAACTGAGAATTTGTCTGCGAAGGTGGGGTTGCTGATCACGTTGGCAATCACCACTCCATCTTCCTTGAGGATTGCTTTAACATCCAGCAGGAATTCGCGCGTGATCGCTTCCATCGGGATCGAAACCACATTGGTGTAAGCATCGATCAGGATGAGGTCATATTTTTTGTCATCATTGGCCACAAATCCACGCGCTGAGGAAGCCACAAAACGCTTGTTAGGCGTGAGTTCCTGTTTAAGGAAATGCTTCTCAGCCGCCTCTTTCAGCGCCTTGTCGATATCGAGGAACACATAGCGGTTATGGGTATCATGAAGCCCGATGGTAAACCCGCCAGCGCCAAGAATCAGGATATCTTTGGGGGGAAGTTTCTGTTCAGAGATCGGCTTGATAAAGTTTTTTTCGACATACTGCCAGTAGACAAACATTTTTTCCGGATCGCTGCTGATTTTGGATGAAGAAGAGCGATTCACATCAAACAGCAGCGAATCTCCGTCATCGACAGTTTCGACCTTAACGATGTTGTAGGCGTTGTCAGAGACAACATTAAGGGCTCGCATGGTATCGTTATTGTTAAGTAAATAGAGCATGCCAAGAATAAAGCCGCATAGTCCAACCTCATAGACCAGCCAGCGGCGTATCAGCAGAATAGCCAGCACCGAAAGCAGCCCCATCGTCACAATCACGGTATTATTCACGCCGATCGTCATCATCAGCACAATGGTCGAAAACACCGAACCCATGAACGATCCGGTTGTCGAGAAGAAGAGCATCTTGCCGGTAATCTCGCTGAGGTTGCGCTGTGAAAAATAATTACTCACAAGTGGCACGGTTTGCCCAAGCAAATAGACCGGATAAACGAGGAAGGCGACAGCATAGATGGCGGTTTGAAACAAGCGGTTATGAACGCCGGCGGCGTGTAGGAAGCCAAAGAACAGCTCCATGAAAATATAAGATAAACCCAGCGATAAAATCGCCAGTGATGAGATCACGTTTTTGAGCAAAATGCCGCGTATCGATAGGGGCTTTTTGCCAGCAGCTCTGGCCTTTGCATAGCTGCGCGAGAAAGCGCTGCCACCGGAATGATAGCCCACGGCAAGCGGTAATAAAACAGCGCTAATGACAATTGAAATCGTCTCCGTGCCGCTACCGACGAAAGGGATGAGTTGGCGTATCGCCAGCAGCTCAGAAGCAAGGACAACGTAACCTTCAATCAGGATAACGAGAAACAGCAGTTTGGTCTTATCAAGTTTCATCAGGCGGCTTTCTTATCCAATGCGTCATGGAATGTTGCTTCAGTTCTTTTCTTAACTTCATCCACACTCACACTTGGTGCGAGTTCGATTAAATGAAGGCCAGAGGCATCGATGGTAAACACCCCAAGCTCTGTGATCACCATATGCACCACGCGCTTGCCCGTTAGTGGTAATGTGCAATCTTTGACGAGTTTTGCTGAGCCATCTTTGGCGTTGTGCTCCATCAGCACCACCACGCGCTTGACGCCCGCCACGAGATCCATTGCGCCGCCCATGCCTTTGACCATTTTGCCGGGTACCATCCAGTTCGCTAGATCACCATGTTGCGATACCTGCAGAGCACCAAGGATCGAAAGGTCAATATGCCCACCACGAATCATGGCAAAGGAGGTGGCGGAGTCAAAAAAACTGCTGTCAGGAAGCTGGGTGATGGTCTGCTTGCCTGCATTAATCAGGTCAGAATCAATCTGATCCGCTGTGGGAAAAGGGCCCATGCCCAGCATGCCGTTCTCACTTTGCAGCGTAACCTTCATACCGGCTGGAATATGGTTGGCGACCTGTGTTGGCATGCCAATGCCGAGGTTCACATAAAACCCGTCTTTCAGCTCGCGCGCTGCGCGAATGCACATTTCGTCTTTAGTCCACATTACGCCGCCTCCCGAACTGTTTTAAACTCAATCCTTTTTTCAAATTTTGCGCCTTTGAACAGTCGCTGCACAAAAATGCCCGGCGTGTGGATGTTGTCGGCGTCCAGCTGGCCGGCTTCAACAATCTCTTCCACCTCAGCAACGGTCACTTTACCCGCCATCGCCATCATCGGGTTGAAGTTCCGCGCTGTTTTGCGGAAAATAAGGTTACCGGCTGTATCGGCTTTCCATGCCTTGATAATGGAAAGATCCGCTTTAAGCGCGGTTTCCATCACGTAATGCTCGCCATTAAATTCCCGTGTTTCCTTGCCCTCGGCCACGATCGTGCCATAGCCGGTTTTGGTGTAAAAAGCGGGGATGCCTGCGCCGCCAGCGCGGATGCGTTCAGCGAGCGTGCCTTGCGGATTAAACTCCAGCTCAAGCTCGCCATTTAAATATTGATGTTCAAAAGTTTTGTTTTCGCCAACGTAGGACGAGACCATCTTCTTGATTTGTCTTGTTTTTAGCATAATACCAAGGCCGAAGTCGTCGACGCCGCAATTATTGGAAATCACGGTGAGATTTTTGACGCCAGAGTCGCGGATAGCAACAATGGAATGCTCAGCTATGCCGCATAGTCCGAAGCCACCCGACATAATGGTCATGCCGTCAAACAACAAGCCATCCAGTGCCGACACCGCGTCACGATAGATTTTACTCATAATAGACCCATCAATTGATAAAATGAGCGGTATATGACAACACGACTAAATCAATGGCAATATAAATATATTTTAATAAACATTAACTAAAAATTTACCAAACCCATGTTTTAATGGTTAAAAGAAAGCAACCAACTGTAAGCCTTTCATATTGCATTAGCGGTTTGATTTTGCTATTTTTTTGCGCCGCATAGTGTCAATGTGAAATCAAGGCTACGCTGATATGAATGTTTCGATCATGGATGTTAAGAAACTGATTCAGGAGCCGTCAGGTGCGGTGAGGGGGGTCTTGGCCGCCAAGCTTGCAGGAGATTATGGCGCAGGCAATTTTTCCAAAGCTGAGGCTGAGATAGCCAATGACATCTTCAGGTTGCTACTCAAGGATGTTGAAAAAAGCGTCCGCAGAACATTATCCGAGCATTTAAGCGGTTCCGGTCAGGTTCCGCACGATATTATCATCAAGCTTGCTAATGACGAACCGGAGGTGGCGGAGCACGTGCTTCAGCACTCGCCTGTATTGACCGACGAGGACCTGCTGCAGATCATCCAAAGCACGAAAGAGGTGATTAAGCTCTGTGCGGTGGCGCGCCGCCAGAATGTTTCGGCGCCGATATCGGATGCGCTGGTTGAAACGAAGCATCACTCGGTGCTTGGCGATCTTTTTCGCAATAAGGGCGCCAATATTTCAGAAAAAACCTTGCTTTCGGCGTGGAGCGATATTGCCAATGATCACACCTTGCTTGAGACGCTGGTGCATCGCGGTGGTCTGCCGCTGACCGTTGCTGAGAAACTTTACCATGTCGTTACCGATGACATGAAGCATTTGCTGACGCGTCATTACAAGTTAAGCACGCCTGTTGCTCAAAAAGCTGTGAGTGACACCCGCGAGTGGGAAATGCTCGGCATCATGCCGGGCGAGGGTGCGATTGACCCTGATAATGACGAACAGGTCGAAGACCTTGTCGATCAGCTGTTCATGGGTGGCAGGCTAACCCATTCGCTACTTATTCGCGCTTTGTGTGTGGGGAGTATTAGTGTGTTTGAGGCGGGTATAGCGAGGCTTGCTGGAGTGCCGCGCGTGAATGCGCGTATTCTTTTGATGGATAGCGGCATTCTCGGGTTCAGGTCGATTTACAAAGCGGCGTCGATGCCTGAGGGTTTCTCCGAGGCGGTGCGCGTGCTGCTTGGCATAAGTCTTGAAGAAACGGATTTTGGTTTTAACAAGCGTCCGGATTTCCGCAAGCGTGTCGTAGACCGCATCTATGTTGAGGGTCATCATCGCACCGTGGACAACATGTCCTATTTACTCTCGATCATCGGAGGCAAGCTTGCAGTCCCAGCCTAACGTGTCATCCAACGCTCAATTGGTACTTTCGCCAGAAGATGTAAACCGCCTGCTCACCGATACCGGTGCCGGTGCGCGCATCGACATGACCAATAAGATTGGCTCTGCCTATAACTCCAGGAATGCTTCGCCGCTTGGACCTCGCGAGATTATTGTTGCCGAGCAGATTTTCAGGCTTCTGCTTCGCGACACTGAGATCGCCGTGCGCACGTCGCTTGCGCAATATGTGAAAGATTCGCCGACCATCCCTCACGATATCGTAATCAAAATGGCTCGTGATGTGGAAGAAGTTTCGCTGCCGATTTTGCAATTCTCCGAAGTGCTCACGGATGACGATCTGGTCGAGCTGATTGCAGCAAAAGATGAGGTCTCTCGTTATCTAGCGATTTCCCGCCGCCGCATTGTGTCGGATCGCGTTTCGGATAATCTGATTAGTAAAGGCCATGAAGAAGTGGTGAGCGCGCTTGTTTCAAACAGTGGCGCCATTATTTCTGAAAGCGGCTTTGAGCGCATTATTACGGCGCATGGCAAGAATGAATCCATGATGAAAGCGGTTTCGCAGCGTAGCTACCTGCCGGTGGCCACTGTGGAAAAGCTGATTACAGTGGTCTCATCCAGTCTGGCTGAAACCTTAAAGAAAAAATATCAGGCGCCAGACAGCTCAATCGAGAAAGAGATCGATAAAACGCGCGAAAGTGAAACGCTGCACCTCATTAAGCTTACCCATTCGGAAGGTGACATTGAAAAGCTCGTGCGTCAGCTGAATGCGTCTGGGCGCCTGAGTCCATCGATTATTTTGAGCGCCCTCTGCCAGGGCGATTTCAGCTTTTTTGAAAACAGCTTGGCGCATTTATCAAACATCCCCGTAACAAACGCGCGCAAACTCATCACGGATCGTGGTGAGCTGGGTTTCAGGGCGATTTACAATAAATCCGGCCTGCCGGAGGCAATGTTTCCGGCGGTTAAGCTGCTGCTGAAAATTGTGCGTGAGCTGGATACGGAAGGTGAGATCAAGGGTGGTTCGCGCTATGCTAACCGCATTGTAGAGCGTATCCTGCATCACTCTGAAGATACGCCGATGGAGAACCTCTCCTACATCATCGCCCTCGTGCGTCGCGTTGCGCATTAAGCTTGGGTAGCTATCCACATCTGCTTTACAGCGTGTTTTTTTTATGTCAGGCTCGTTAGCAAATTAACCAATTATTGCGTCGTTTATGTCCTTGACCAAAATCGCTGTCGTTGCTGATGATTCTCCTAAGGCCCAGTCGGCATTGAAAGAAATCGAAAAACGCTACGATATCGTCGAGATCACCAAGCGTCGTATGAGTGCCGAAGCAATTGTGGTTTTGGGCGGCGATGGCTTCATGCTTCAAACCCTGCATGAATACATGAAAATGAAGCTGCCTTTTTATGGCATTAATTGTGGTACCGTTGGTTTCCTCATGAACCAGTTCAATCTGGAAAACATCATGCAGCGCATGAACGCCGCGCGCTCCTCGGTTCTGTATCCGCTGCATATGTTCGCTAAGCGCGCTACCGGTAAAACGGTGCAGCAACTCGCGTTTAACGAGGTTTCACTGTTTCGTGATGGCAGGCAGGCGGCGAAAATCCGTGTATCGATCGACCATGTGGTGCGCCTCAAGGAGCTGATCGCCGATGGTATTATGGTCGCCACTCCGGCCGGTAGCACGGCGTATAACTTCTCAGCGGGCGGGCCGATTATTCCGCATGGCGCGAATGTGATTGCACTCACGCCGCTCGTGCCCTTCAGGCCAAGGCGCTGGCGCGGCGCGCTTTTGCCGCATAATGCCAGCATCAACTTCACGATTCTGGAAGCAAATAAGCGTCCGGTCAATGCGGTGGCTGATTTCACTGAAATCGAGAATGTGACCGATGTTATCATCAGCGAGCAGCGCAAATCCGGCGTCACCCTGCTATTCGACGCCGAGCACAACCTCGAAGAACGCATTATCAAAGAACAGTTTACCTACTGATTTTTATATTAAGTCGGATTTACGCGACATTATTTTTGCTGAAGCGAATAATTAACATTATTTTACTTGTGGGTTTTGACTCAGGTTGTTAGCCTTGGGGCAGGTTTAACTAGCGAACTCTTATGCTGCTTGTAGTTTCCGAATTTATTGCCGCCAACCAAGCCGCTATCGACACGTTTGCCGCTGCGCTTAATAAGGCGCACCATCTTGAGATCGAGCTTGAGAATCATCAGTTTCCTAAGGAAGTCCGCCGCGAGATGGAATCCGCGCTAAACCATGAAGCGCGAAAAATTACAGCGTCTACAAATCAAATCATGGCGCTGTTGAAAGAAAAGGGGCAGAGCAGTGCAGAAGCGCTCCAGTCCTATCGTATTATTTACAGCAAGCTTACCGAAAAATCTGAAAAGCATGAGGCGGAAGAGGCTGCAAAAAACGGCGGCAAGGAAAAATGGATGTGGATTGTAGGTGGTCCGAACGGCGCAGGAAAAAGCACCTTCGTTGCGTCGGAGTATGGTAAGCTGGCGGGGTTTGTGCCTCTGGTCAATCCGGATGATATTGCGGCCGAAATGTCGCCGCACGATGTGACTGCAGTTCAGAATGAAGCGGGCAGGCGCGCCATTGAGCGCATGCGCGAATATGCTGAGCAGGGACGGAGCTTTATTGTGGAGAGTACACTGGCCGGAAATTTTCACATGAAGCTGGCACGCGAATTGAAGGAAAAAGGCTGGCATATCGGCATGGTTTACATCACCAACGATTCCCCGCAAACGTCGCTGGCGCGTGTACGCCTGCGTGTCAGCAAGGGTGGGCATGATGTGCCCGATGAAGACGTTGTTCGCCGCTGGGAAAAATCGCATGAGAAACTCGCCGACCATTTAAGGTTGACTGATTTGGCCTACATTCTTGATAATTCGACTCGTGAAGGTTTCGCACTGGTAGGCTCAGGTAAGGGTGGCAAAGTGGCTTTATTCCGCAAAGAACTCCTGCCGCATGTAACAGATAATATTACAAAAAATCAATTGGTTGTAAGCCTTTCTGATCTTACCAGATTCGCAAGAACAGTGAAGGAAATCCTGCCGTCAGACCAAAGACAGATGGGCGCGTAATTACTGCATGGCAAGCAGAACAATCCTGTTGCCATATGTGCTAAACTCGGCTAAAAGCCTTCTCCCAGCTCAAGAATTGGGCGGGGTTTTTTGTTTCAATCAATTGGAGTAAGTACAATGGCTACCGGCGTCGTCAAATGGTTCAACCCCGCAAAACGTTTTGGCTTCATTAAGCCTGATGACGGCGGACAGGATGTGTTTGTTCACATCACTGCGCTAGAGCAGGCCGGTCTTTCGATGCTCGATGAGAACCAAAAAGTTCAGTATGATCTGGCTGACAGCAAAGGTAAGACCTCGGCTGTTAATTTGAAGCTGATCTAACGGTAATCCCCGCTTTGAAGCGGGGATCCTTTTTCAACATTTTAGTCGTGGATCCCCGACGGTATTTACCCCGTACAGAGATACGGGGCGGGGTCAGAATTTTCTCATGAAATCCATTCGCAACATTGCTATTATTGCCCACGTTGACCACGGCAAAACTACACTCATTGATCAGATGCTGAGGCAATCTGGCACCTTCCGTGCTAACCAGCAGGTGGAAGAATGTGTCATGGATTCCGGCGATCTCGAGCGCGAGCGCGGCATTACCATTCTTGCCAAATGCACATCGGTCACGCGTGATAACCTTCGCATTAACATCGTTGATACACCCGGCCACGCCGATTTCGGCGGCGAGGTTGAGCGCGTACTTACCATGGTCGATGGCGTGGTGCTGCTGTGTGATGCCGCTGAAGGCCCGCTTCCCCAGACAAAATTTGTTTTAAGTAAAGCTTTAAAACTTGGCCTTAAGCCTATTGTAGTAATCAATAAAGTGGATCGAGGCGATGCGCGCCCTGAAGCGGTGCATAACGAGGTGTTTGATCTCTTTGCTGCGCTCGATGCCAGCGAAGAGCAGCTCGATTTTCCAACGCTCTATGCGTCTGGCCGTGACGGCTGGGCAGCGGAGAGCCTCACCGCTCCTCGTGAAACGCTTGATCCGCTGTTTGATAAAATCATCAGCCATGTGCCAGCGCCGGATGTTGATCCGGAAGCGAGCTTTGCCATGCTGGCTTCCATCCTTGAATATGACTCGTTCCTCGGGCGCATTTTGACTGGCCGCATCTATAGTGGCTCGGCCAAGGTCGGCATGCCGATCAAGGCGATGAATTTGAACGGCGAAATTTTAGAGCAGGGCAGGCTGACTAAGTTGCTCGCTTTTGACGGTATTAAACGTGTGCCGGTGGATGAGGCGCAGGCGGGTGATATCGTTGCGGTTGCCGGTATTGAAGGTGCCACAGTGTCTGACACGATTGGCGGGCTTGATCTCACTAGTCCGGTACCATCGACGCCAATTGACCCGCCAACCATGTCGGTCACCATTAGCGTGAATGATTCGCCGCTTGCCGGTCAGGAAGGCAGCAAAGTAACCAGCCGCATGATCCGTGAACGCCTCCTGCGCGAGGCAGAAGGCAACGTGGCGATTCGCGTTACCGAAGCGGATTCCAAGGATGCCTTTGAAGTGGCGGGCAGGGGGGAACTCCAGCTAGGCGTTTTGATTGAGACGATGCGCCGCGAAGGTTTTGAGCTGTCGGTATCGCGCCCGCGCGTGATTTTCCGCACCGATGACATTACTGGCGAAAAACTTGAGCCGGTGGAAGAAGTGGTCATCGATGTCGATGAAGAACATTCCGGCGTTGTAGTGGATAAGATTTCGCAGCGCAAAGGCGAGATGGTGGATATGCGTCCGTCCGGCGGTGGCAAAACGCGCATTATTTTTTATGTGCCCTCTCGCGGGCTCATCGGTTATCAGGGCGAGTTCCTAACCGATACGCGCGGCACCGGCACCATGAACCGCCTGTTTCATGACTACAAACCGTTCAAGGGTGATCTTGCAGGGCGTCGTAACGGCGCGCTGATTGCGCTAGATAAGGGCGAAGCTGTGGCCTACGCCATCTGGAATTTGCAGGATCGCGGGATTATGTTCATCAATCCCGGTGATAAAGTCTATGAAGGCATGATTGTCGGCGAGCATAGCCGTGATAATGACCTTGAAATCAACGTGCTTCGCGCCAAGCAGCTTACCAACATTCGCGCTGCCGGTAAGGATGAGGCGATTCGTCTCGTACCGCCGCTTCGTATGACGCTGGAGCAAATGATCTCGTATATTCAGGATGATGAGCTGGTGGAAGTGACCCCTAAATCACTTCGTTTGCGCAAAACGGCGTTGGATTCCAATGAGCGCAAAAAAATCACCCGCGCTAAAAAAGCGGTTTAAACCATATTTTGTTTGCTGCTTGATCTTCCATACTATATAAAGATAAGCCATATTCCGAAAAGTTAATATTAACCAATATATTGGTGCGTTGCTTTATGCGTTTTGTAGCATTGTTAGTTGCGGCGATTGTGGCAGTAGTTGCAGGTGTATTCGCCCTTCAAATGTCAAAAAAAGCGCAGCCAAATCCTGATCAGCAATCTTCCGTTGCGCAGCAAGGCCCAGCCGTTGCTACGGTTGAGGTTTTAGTTGCGCGCAGCCCGATTGAGGTTGGCACAATCCTGGAAGAATCGATGATTGATAAGCAGCCATGGCCATCACATCTGGTTCTGGATGGCTTCATCACTGTTGGCAGCAAGGATTCCAATTTGGTTGGCCGTGTGGCGCGCGCGTCGTTTCAAGCTAATGAGCCGATCATTCGCAGCAAGGTTGCTAATCCGAATGACCCAAGTTTCCTCGCAGCCAACCTGCCTGAAGGCATGCGCGCCATCACCATGGCAACGGACGCTATCTCCGGCGTTGCGGGCTATGTTTTTCCAGGTGACCGCGTAGATATCGTGATCACGCATAACATTCCGGGTGATATGCAAAACCGCGCTAATCGTTCGATGCGTGTCAATAACAAGCCGGATGTATCGGAAGTGCTGATCGCTGATATTCGCGTGCTGGCCGTGAATGTCCGGCAGCCAAGCGGCAGGGAAGCGGCGAGTTCCACCCCATCAAGTATTACCCTTGAAGTTGCTGAGAAAGATGTGCAGGCGATTCGCCTTGCTGAGAAAATTGGCACATTGTCGCTGGCGCTCAGGCCACTCAAGGACAAGCAGGATCAGATACCCGATCCTATTCAATCCTCAAAACTCACGAATGTGAGGCTGTTTGGTGGCGATGATACTGGTGGCGTACGTATTGTTCGCGGTGCTGGCGAAGACCGCGAGGGTCAAATGCCATCTCCGGGTTTCTTTAATGCTCCTCCGCCAGCAGCGGATGCACCTCCAGCACCCCCACCTGCAGAATAGGAAAGATACCGATGAAATCTTTTGCTTATCTTCTTTTATGTGGTGTTGCGGTTGCCGCTTATGCTCCGTTGGCAGTAGCCAATTCCACGCCAGTTGCCAATCACGAAAAAAAAGCGCCTGAAATTAAACCGGACCATAAGCTGGCCGTCATTCCACTGAACCGTTCGTCGCTGATCAGTTTCCCGTCAGAAATGGCGGAGGTCATGGTGGCAAATCCGGACATCGCCGATGTGCACGCAAACAGCCCGCATCATCTCACCATCGTTGGCAAGAAGCTTGGCAGCACTAATCTTCGGGTGTTTAATAAATCCGGCGGTTTAATGCGCGAAGTGGATATTCAGGTTGGCCATGACCTGCCTGCGATTCGCCGCGCGCTGAAAAATTTCCTGCCGAGCGATGCAATAGGCGTTGAAATGGTGAATACCAGTATTGCGCTCACCGGTCGTGTTAGCAGTGCCGAGTCAGCTGAAAAAGCGGTTCGCATTGTCAAGGATTTCGTTCGCACATCAAGTGATCGCCCTTCCAACCGTCCCGAGACCATGGAAAACCTGATCGAAAATGGTGATCCTGAAATTTTGAACATGCTGCAAGTCACGTCTGGCCAGCAGGTCATGCTGAAGGTGCGTGTTGGTGAAATTAATCGCGAGGCACTCAAGAATCTTGGTATTGATTTGAATGCGGTGGGTAGGATTGATGGTATCAATACTATTGCGCTTGGCACCGGCGGCGGTATCGGTTCACTGGTTGCTCCTGCTACAAGCTCTGAGACCGCGCTTTCCGCCGGCCAGTTCTTGCTGCCTGGTGGCCGTAATCCGAGTAACACGCGCGGCGTGTTTACAGGCGCGTGGCGCCCAGGTGCTGGCACCTTCAGCGGTTTAGTCAAGGCACTTGAGCGTGATGGCTTGTTTAAGTTGCTCGCTGAGCCGAATCTGGTTGCGGTTTCTGGAGAAGAGGCAGAGTTTCTTGCTGGCGGCGAGATACCGATTCCGGTGGTACAAGCTGGTGGCTCAACCAATAACGTGAGTATTGAATATAAGCCGTTCGGCGTAGCCGTGAAATTTACGCCGTTTGTGATTTCAGAAAATCGTGTGCGCATGGCGGTGCAACCAGAGGTATCAGAAATTTCAACGGAGAATGCCGTGCGTGTGAGCGGTTTTGATATCCCGAGCATTTCGACGCGTCGTGCAAAAACCACCATCGAACTCGCGCCCGGTGAAAGCTTCATGATTGCCGGCCTGATCAAAGATCAGTTGCGTGCGAATATCGATCAGCTGCCCGGGGCAAAAGAGTTACCGGTGCTGGGCGCGCTGTTTCGCAGCAACGAATTTAAGCGCAACGAAACGGAGCTGGTGATCGCGGTGACGCCGTATCTTGTGGATCCGGTTAGAAGTTCAGATATCAAACTGCCTACGGATAATTTCCGTCCGGCAAGCCAAATGGATATGTTCTTTTATGGTAAACTTGGTGGTGTGAGCGCGGGCGCTGCATCGCCGTCGGCTGGTCCTGAAGGGCCGGTCGGATTTATGGTGGATTGATTATGATGCGCAGCTTTTTACTGGTTACGACCGCCGCCGTTGCACTTGCGGCCTGCACAGGCCCAACAACATTTACCGTTACGCCGAGCCAGACAGCGACCTATCCAAACGCATCATCAAAAGCTGATTCTGCGCAACCAGCGCCGCTAACGCCACCTGACAGCGCTTACCGTAACGTCGGGGATCCGGAGCGTTTACTTGATAGCTCTTCTGAGCTGGTGACCATGAGTATTGCTTCATCAGGTGACGTGACGGATATTGCCCAGATGGTGCGGCGCGACCCACCAACACGTGCGGAACTTAACTGTGAGCCGGGCGAGAAAAGATGTGCACAGGTACAGGACCTCTTAACTAACCGTCACATTCCCGTGGAGGTTATGGGCAGTGGAAATAATGTCATTCTGGTTTACGACCGGGTGGTGGCGCGTGATTGCAATAGCCGCTTCGTCGACAACTCACAAAATGCTCACAATATGAACCACCCGGCGCTAGCTTGTGCGACCGTTGCGAACACCATCCAAATGGTCAGTGACAAGCGTCAGTTCAGTAATCCAAGCATCATGGATTTACCGGATGGCTCGAAGGCCGTACAACAGCAGCGCCGCTATGCACAGCCAACGAAGCAAGGCAAACCTAAAGAGGGTTCGCTACTAAAAAGCATCGGCACGTCGCCATAAACCGGATGAGCTCTTATTTATGAGTTTATTCAGCCCTCTCTTGGTGATTGGTTTGGATCAGGGCAATATCGCTGCCACCAGAAAACTTGTAAGTGATTGCGGGTTTGCTGATGCCCATGTTGTGGAGGATGGTTTCGCGAACGCCATCCGTGCATTAGCGCTTCGCAGCAGTTCACCTGACTATATTCTGGTCGATGTGGGTGGAGCCAGCCATGACGTGCTGCCGGCACTCGATAACTTTGCTACCTATTGTGATGCCCATGTGCGTGTGGTGGTGGTCGGGCAGACAAATGACATACATTTTTACCGCGAGCTGAAACAACGCGGGGTAATTGAGTATTTTGCCTATCCGGTGAGCCCGCAGGATATTCTGGCGGTGCTGGTCAGCAAGCAAACCGCGCAGCCTATCGCTGAACCTTCCGGCAAGCAGGGCGTGGTGATTTCGTGCATGAGTGCCGCCTCGGGTGATGGCGGCAGCACATTGGCGATGAATCTCGCCTATGCATTAGCTTCCCGATACAACCAACCGACGGTGCTGGTTGATCTCGATTACCAATTTGGCCTGGTGGCCAAAAACCTCGATTTAAATGCGCCTTTTGGTATGCGCGAGGTGCTTGAACATCCAGAGCGCGGTCTGGATGAATTGCTGGTGAGCAAAATGCTGGTGAGTTACAAAGATCGCCTCAGCATTATTGCCGCCCCCAGTGAACTTCGCATTCTTCCTGCCATACGATCAGAGATCATCAGGACGCTGATCAGTATTCTGCGCCGCAAGTTCAAGTTTATCGTCATTGATTTGCCTCATTTGTGGACGGATTGGACAGGGGCTACCATCAGCTACTCAGATCATACGGTATTGACTGCGCAGCTCTGGCTTCGTTCGCTTACGCATGCCACGCGATTGGCCGGTGCATGGCAAGCGGCAGGCGTTAATCTGGATCATACCTCGCTGGTGATTAACCGCAGCGGTGCGAAATATAAAGAAGCGGTGAGCAGTTCCGATTTTGAACGCATTTATCGCAGGCCAATCGCGGCAGTGCTTCATAATGATGTTAAAGCGATTTCGCAGGCTGAAAATAATGCGCAGACATTGTTTGAGATTGAGCAGTCGACGTTGCTCAAACAGCAGATCATGGAGTTTGCCGAAAGCCTTACGCTTCGCTATGCAGCAGAACTTGCAAATCAATTACCAGCGACAGAGAAGAAAAGCCTGTTTCCCTTTGCAAAAATAAGGAAGGGCAGCTGATGTTCGGTAAAAAGCAAACAGACGCAACACCGCTGCAATCTGCTGAGCAGCCACAAACCGTAAAGCGGCAGGAGTCATCCTATCTGGTGGATATGGTCAGCGCCATGCCGTCATTTTCGCCGTCAGATAAGCCGGACGTATTTTTTACTGATCCTAGCCTTGAGACGATCGAATATCAGTCGGCTAAACATAAACTGACAGAATTGCTTTTGGAAAAAGTTGATTTTGCCGGCATGGATGCATTGACCGAAGATGGCAAGAAGGGCCGCATTCGGGATGCTGCGGGGTATTTGTTATACCATGATGTTCAGGTTCCACTCACGGCCGCGCAGGTTTCGCTGCTGAAAGAGCAGGCGGTCAACGATTTGCTTGGGGTTGGGCCGATTGAGGTGTTGATGAAGAATCAGCAGATTTCCGACATCATGATCAATGGCTATAACCGTGTTTATATCGAGAAGGATGGCAAGATCCTGCTCACCGATGTTACCTTTACCAGCGAACGTCATTTACTAAACGTAATCCAGAAAATTGTATCGATTGTCGGGCGGCGGATCGATGAATCCAGCCCGATGGTGGATGCGCGTATGCCGGATGGTTCTCGTTTCAACGCGATTATTCCGCCCTTGGCTCTCGATGGCTGCTTGGTATCGATTCGTAAGTTCCGCAAACAGAAAATGTCGCTGGAAGATTATGTGGCGCTTGGTTCCATGAGCGCCGCGATGCAGCGGTTTCTTGCAATCTGTGGTGAGATTCGTCTCAATATCATTGTCTCTGGTGGTACTGGAAGCGGCAAGACGACATTGCTTAATGCGCTCTCTGGCACCATCGGCCGCACCGAACGCATCATCACCATTGAAGATGCCGCCGAGCTGCAACTACAGCAGCCCCATGTGCTGCGCATGGAGTCGCGCCCGCCAAATATGGAAGGTGTGGGCGAAGTCACCCAGCGGCAACTGCTTCGCAACGCCCTGCGTATGAGGCCAGATCGTATCATCATCGGTGAGATTCGTGGCGAGGAAGTGATTGAGGTTCTGTCGGCCATGAACACGGGTCACGATGGCTCAATGGCGACGATGCATGCTAACAGCCCGCGTGATGCGCTGAGCCGCATTGAAAATCTGGTGGGGATGTCATCGGTCAAGATGTCACTGCCGAGCCTGCGCAATCAAATCGCAAGCGCTGTGCATCTCATCATTCAGGTGGCGCGCCAGCGTGATGGCAAACGCCGTGTGATACAGATTGAAGAGGTCGTGGATCTGAAGGATGATACCATTGTGACCCAGACGTTATTTGGTTTTCGCCCGGCGAGCATGAATAATCAGGGCGTGCTTAGCGGCGAATATTTTGCTACCGGCGCCACACCGCATTTCCTGTCGCAGGCTGCCTATTACGGTCTGGAACAAGAACTTATGTCAACGCTGAAGGAGTAGCCATGGAGATTGCCATTGCCATAGCCGTGGGTGTCGCCGCTTATGTGCTCATGGTCGCGATCCTGCCCAAGCGGCTGATGAACGAATCCAGCTATACCCAGAACATGCTGCGCAAGCTGGAAGAGGAAGCAGCGCTTGGTTTGCGCGTGGCGGAAGAGGTAACCCTGTTTCGTGATCAGGCCTATGCAACCAGCGGGTTTACACGAATCTTTCTCAGGTTTCCCGGCGCACAAATCATTTATCCAAGGCTTCTCAAAGCTGGTCTGGCTTACAGCCTCGAGAAATTTGTGATGATATCGGTGCTATCCTTTATCCTGCTCTTGTTTGTATTGAGCAAGGGTGGCTTCATGGGAATCCTGAGCGCCCTTTCGCTGACATTGTTAGGAGCGTGGATGTACATCAACCGTCGCATTCGTTTGCGCAATCAGGCGTTTGTCGCAGCATTTCCGGATGCGCTTGATACGATTGTGCGCAGCGTGCGTTCTGGCTATCCGCTTAATACCGCCATTAAGATGGTGGCTGATAATATGCCGGCGCCTGTTTCCACCGAATTCAAGCAGGTGGTGGACGAAACATCCTATGGCAGCTCTCTCATCGAATCTCTGAAACGGCTCACACAGCGTATCGACGAACCGGATATTCGTTTTTTCGTGGTCGTGCTTACGGTACAGCAGGAGGTTGGGGGCAACTTGGCCGAGGTATTGTCCAACCTGTCTTCGATCATTCGTAAGCGCAAAAATCTCTATTTGAAAATCAAGGCGCTGTCCTCCGAGGGGCGCGCAACGGCGTGGGTGCTTGGATTGTTGCCTTTATTTGAATTTGTCATGATCTATATGGTTGCGCCCCATCATCTGACGCCGCTTTTTACCACGGCTATGGGTAATATGATTTTAGCAGGCGCGGTTGGCATGGTGCTTCTGGGTGTTTTCATCGTGCGTCAAATGATCAATATCGAGGTATAGCAGCATGGACTACATGATTTATGCCTTGATTGTGCTTGGCGTGTTCACAGGGTACATGGCGCTCGTCAACCTGTTCAAACGAGGCCGCCCCAGTATAGCCATGACTGATATGCCGCAGCGGAGCGATTACCTGAATATGCAGGAAAGCTCGATCCCGCCGCTGGCATCATTTTGCCAATCCATGGTGTCGATCTTTGGAAAGAATGAGGCCAAGCAAAAAGAAGTGGCGGTGTTTTTATCGCAGGCTGGCATTTATTCACCCTATGCGCCGGCCTATTACCTGTTCTTCCAGCGTTTCATTCAGCCGTTATTCCTGCTTCTGGCGGTCGTTTTGTTTTACAAGATGCTGTTTCCTGCCGAGCAGCTCGGTGCCATGGCAAAAATAAAACATATGCTGCTGGTGCTCATTTGTGCGGCAATCGGCATCTGGGGTGCCAAGCTATATGTCACAAACCTAAAGCAGCGCCGCCAGAAAATCATGCTGCGGTCGTTTCCCGAAACGTTGGATCTGCTGCTGGTGTGCATTGAGTCAGGGCTTGGTCTGGATGCGGCGCTTGCCCGCGTATGCAACGAAATGCGCGAGACTCATCCTGTGATGATTTCCGAGCTGGATCGCACCCGTGCACAGCTCACCGTGATGAGCGATCGTTCGCAGGTATTGCAGGCGCTCGCGGATCGGACCGATATCGTGCAGTTTAAATCCTTGATCTCAGCACTGATGCAAACCGAAAAATTTGGAACCTCGCTGGTCGACACGCTGCGTGTGCTATCCGATGATTTACGAACGACGCGGCTCATGACCGCGGAGAATCGCGCTGCCCGTATCCCTGTTCTCATTACCATCCCGCTGATCTTCTGCGTGCTGCCGGCGTTCATCATGATTATTCTGGGGCCGCCAATAGTCAAAGTTGTCCAGCAGGGCGGTATTTTTGGTGAAAAGAACCAAACAAGCCGCTAGTAATCAGGCCTATGGTGGCATTTAATCTTATCTCTGATTTCACGCCCGCTGGTGACCAGCCGCAGGCGATTGAGACCTTGCTATCGGGGCTGAATGAAAGCGCCCGCGACCAGGTATTGCTTGGCGTCACCGGTTCGGGGAAAACCTTCACCATGGCGCAGGTCATCGCGCGTACCCAGCGTCCGGCGCTGATCATGGCGCATAACAAAACCTTAGCTGCGCAGCTTTACAGCGAAATGAAGGCGTTTTTCCCGAATAACGCAGTGGAATATTTCGTCTCCTACTACGATTATTACCAGCCGGAAGCCTACGTTCCCAAAACAGATACCTACATTGAAAAAGATTCCTCGATCAACGAGCAGATCGACCGTATGCGACACTCCGCCACGCGTAATATGCTGACCCGTCCGGATGTGATTGTGGTGGCGTCAGTCAGCTGCATTTATGGTATCGGTTCGGCCGAGAGCTATCAGGGTATGGTCAAAAGCCTGAGGGTTGGCGAGCGTATCGAACAAAAAGCGCTGATCCGCACGCTCATCGAGTTGCAGTACCAGCGAAACGATCTGGATTTCCATCGCGGCACGTTTCGTGTGCGTGGTGATTCGCTGGATCTATTCCCATCGCATTATGACGATGCGGCGTGGCGGCTTTCCTTCTTCGGCGACGAGCTGGAGATGATCAGCGAGTTCGATCCCTTAACCGGCGAATCCAAAGTAAAACATGAGCAGATTGAGATCTTCGCTAACAGCCATTATGTCACCACTCGTCCGACACTGGAGCGTGCGATCAAGGAGATCAAGCTTGAAATGAAGGAGCGTGTCGACTGGCTGCGCGCTAATAACAAGCTGGTGGAAGCGCAGCGCCTTGAGCAGCGTACGCAGTTTGACCTCGAAATGCTCACTGAAACAGGTATGTGCAAAGGCATTGAAAACTATTCACGCTATCTGGCTGGCACCAAAGAAGGCCATCCGCCGCCGACCTTATTTCAATATCTGCCGAAAAACGCGCTGCTGTTCATCGATGAATCTCACGTCACCGTGTCACAGATTGGCGCGATGTATAGCGGCGACCGTTCGCGCAAATCAACGCTGGTGGAGTTTGGGTTTCGCCTGCCAAGCGCGCTGGATAACCGGCCGCTCAAGTTCGAGGAATGGGAGGCGATGCGCCCGCAAACAATCTTCGTTTCGGCCACCCCTGGTAAATGGGAAATGCAGCGTACCGGCGGCGTCTTTGCCGAGCAGGTGATCCGCCCGACAGGCCTTACCGATCCACCTTACGAAATCAAGCCGGTGGCAACCCAGGTGGATGATTTGCTCGCCGAGTGTCACTTAAAGATTAAGGTGGGCCAGCGCATTCTGGTTACGACACTTACCAAGCGCATGGCCGAAGAGCTCACTGATTACATGAACGAAGCGGGCATCAAGGTGCGCTACCTCCACTCAGATGTCGAAACGCTCGAGCGCATCGAAATCATCCGCGACCTCAGGCTTGGTAAATTCGATGTGCTGATCGGGGTCAACCTGCTGCGCGAGGGGCTGGATATCCCGGAATGCGGGCTGGTTGCGATTCTGGATGCCGACAAGGAAGGCTTCCTGCGCTCGACCACATCGCTGATACAGACTATTGGCCGCGCTGCGCGCAATGTTGACAGCAAGGTGATTCTCTACGCCGATCGTATCACCGATTCGATGAAGGCCGCGCTGGGTGAGACGGATCGCCGCCGCGCCAAGCAGCAAGCCTATAATAAAGAGCACGGCATCACGCCGCAGACTATCAAGAAACATGTCGGCGAGATCATCGAATCGGTAGCAGAAAAAGACTATGTGACGGTCGCAACCAAGCTCAAAAAATATGAAGTGAAGCTTTCGGATAATGCGAAGAAAAATCCGGAAAGCTACCTCGCCGCGCTGCGCGATATGATGCTAAAAGCCGCATCTGACCTTGAGTTTGAAGAAGCCGCCCGCCTGCGCGATGAGATGACAAGGCTGGAAGAAAAACTGCATCAGCCCGGATCAGCTAAGAAAAAAGCCTGATGCAAAAATCTCCTCCACACCGCCATGGAAGCGCAAAAAGAAAAACACCGGCAAGCCGAAAAAGAAAATGACGCCCGAGCAGATTGCCGCCGCTCGCGAGCGCGCCGAAGCAGCAGGCAGGCCTTATCCCAACCTGATCGATAACCTGTGGGCGATAAAGCAGCATTGACTTGCTTGTGGTAGTATCGGCGCTATTCGCGCTCTTCGAACACGACCTTGCCGTTTTTGGGGTTGAGGGCGATGAGGAGTTTGCCATCCAGCATAGCGCGAGCTTTCTTTCCAAACACATCAAAACGCCAGCCGGAGAGCAGGCTGGATTCGCTATCGCCCAGCGCCAGCTGTTCGAGATCATCTTTACCGGCGATCAGGCTGGGGGCGATGCCATGCTGATCAGCCTTAACCTTAAGCAGGAAGGAGAGCATGGCAACTGCACCGGTGACATGTTCGGGCTGCCGCTTATGTTTAGCAACTTGCGGCCATTCGGTTTGCGGCATTGCCAGCGCGCGTTCAACACATTCAAGCACTTGTGCAATTTTAGATTTAGAAATCCCTCCGGCCAGGCTTCTGAGCCGATCAAGGTCCGCTTCCTTGCGGGGCGCTACGGAGGCGAGCTCTACCAGTACTTCATCTTTAAAAATTCGTCCGCGAGGCACATCGCCTTTACGCGCTTCGATCTCGCGCCACTGGGCGAGTTCGCGTAGCACAGCAAGGTGTTTTGGGCGCATATTGCCATACTTCAGGCGCTTCCAGCTATCGCGTGGATCGGTATCATAGAGCTTGGGGTTCGTCAGCGTCGCTAGTTCCGATTCGATCCAGCGCTCGCGCCCGGCGGCCTCGATCTTCAGTTTAAGGTCATCATAAATGAGCCTAAGATGGGTGACATCCGAAAGCGCATAAGCAAGCTGCTTATCAGAAAGCGGTCTGGCCGACCAGTCAGTAAAGCGCGAGGATTTATCCAGCTCAGCGTCCACAATTTTATTTACAAGCGTTTCATAAGATACCGATTCGCCGTAACCACAGACTGCGGCGGCTACTTGCGTATCAAAAATCGGCTCCGGCATTTTGCCGGTTAAGTGATAAAAAATCTCGATATCCTGCCGGCAGGCGTGAAATACCTTCAGTACATTCTTGTCCGAAAGCAGTTGCCATACGGGTGTAAGGTCAATAGCTTCCGCCAGCGGATCAATCGCAGCCGCGTGATCGCGAAGCCCTCCCCCCTTGAGGGGGAGGGTTGGGAGGGGGGCGCCTGCGATCTGAATCAGGCACAGCTTCGGCCAATACGTTTTTTCGCGCAGGAATTCGGTGTCAACGGTGATGTAGCCGCTTTCACGCACGTCATCGCAAAATTTTTTCAGCTCGTCGTTGGTCGTGATGAGGGTCATGTACCATATTCCCGCGAAAGCGGGGATCCTGTAGAGTGAATGAATGACCGGATTTATAGAAGCTAGAGGCCGGATTGGCTAGTGGTTTTGCGTCATCCCAAGGTTAGCAGAGCAGGGCAGCGATAAGATGCATTTATACTGTTAAGCTTACGAATAAGATCACTAATTCGGTGTCATTCCGAGCGCTAGCGAGGAATCTTCATGTTTAGAAAGATCCCTCGGCTACGCTCGGGATGACAATATAGAGAAATCATGAATTTGATGTCATTCCGAGCGTTAGCGAGGAATCTTAATCACTAAAAGATCCCTCGGCAAGCTCGGGATGACAATCCTACGCCGCGCCGCGCCCTGCTGCCGGAGCTTCAGCGCGCTGCGCCTGTTCCATCGGGCCTTTCGGGCCAGCGGCTAATTTTTCTCTGAGGAATCCCGCAACAGTGCCAGCGTCTAATGGAACTTGGCCAGATGCCTGCGCCGCCGCCTCAGCCGCCTTACCATCAATCCCCGGCTGCGCTGCCACCACTTGCCCACCATCCACTTTTGCCACCACATCCGGCGCGAGGGCAGGGGCTTGCTGCTGCGCTGCGGCTGCGGTCATCACCTGCGCGCGCACCGCTTCCGGCAGCGCCGCGATCTGATCGGCGCTCAGTTCCGCTGCGCGCTGCGGCGCGACTTGCTCCAGCTCGGCCGGGGTGAGTTCGCCGATGGGCAGGGTCATCAGGTTGCGCTCGTCAGCCGCCACACCGGCCACCGATTCCACAATCGCCTTGAATTTATTCGCCGGTAAATCAAGCGAAACGGTAATCTGGCCGGGGGTGTATTTCTCACTGCCATCTGCGGTTTTAATAGCAGATGTTTTAACGATGCGCGGTTGCTGTTTGCCGCCTTCTGCGCTGTTATTGCTAGTGCCGATGCCTCCTGAATACACCCAGTTTTCATGCTTCTTGAATGTGTCATCTTCGATGAAGCTTTTCACCTTCTCCGCCATTTCCGGCTTGGCCTGCGCGAGCCTTACCAGCGGCTTAATCACCGCGCGTTTCATATCCTCGCGCCCGGCGATGATCGGGAACACCTCAACCGCCTTATCACCGGCAAACAGCACCGAACGAGCCACGGCTTTCTGTAGCTGAGCGTCGTTGCCTTCACCGTCTTTCAGGGCGTTGAGTGGGTTGGAATCGCGTAGTGCTTTGGTTTCATCGGCAGAAAGCGTGGGGCCTTTGTAGCCTGTTGCTTGGTTTTGTTTGGCAGCGGCAAGCTGCTCTTTAGATAAGATATCAATAGATAAAAGGCTGCCATAATCGGTTTTGCTCGCAGATACCGCAAAATCTAGCGCCATAATTTTGGCACGCAGCGTCTGCTTCTGCTCCTCTGTAGTTGCTTCCGGTGTGTATTTCACTACGCGCTCGGCGAGCATGGACTTGATCGCGTCCATGCGTGCTTCCAGATTCTTCTGGATCGCGGCGGGATCAGCATCTTTGGGGACGTCCAGACTGACGGTGATACCGGTATCTTTTTTCGTAATTTGAACGGTGTGATCGGGGCGCTGCTGAGCGTCCTTCTTCGCCATTTGCTCAAACCACGCCGCGAAGCTTTCAGGAATCTGCGCACCGTCCTTGATAAATTCACGCAGCCGCTTCGCCAGATTTTCGGCATGTTTGCGGTCGGTTTCAAACTGCACATTACCGGCTAATGCGGGAATCTGTGATAGCTGCGCCAGGATCAGTGCCTGGAGCGTCGGGTCGGTTTCCAGCCCCTCGTTAGTGATGGTCAGCTCTAGGGTTGCAGGTGTCTGGTTTTGGTTATCCAGCCCACCGCCGCCATAGCTGCTGCGCGCCTCGACCTTGAAATCACCCCTGCCAAGGCCGTTCAAATTTTTTGAAATGTTAGCTGCAACCTGTTCCATCACTGCGTTCATACAATCCTCTATTGGCTATTATTAGTTTGAATTCAGATAGCCATTAATCTACCCCAACCCGCCGCCACGAAAAAGTGAAGCTTTTGTGACAGCGCGTGTGACAATCACATAGCCGTATGCCCGGGAAGAGGAAAAATCATTAAATCTTTGTCATATAACGATAAAAATGTTTCACGTGAAACATTTTCTTACTTGCTTCTTCCTCTCCCTTTCTAAGAAAAGGGCGGGGTGAGGGTTATCTTGAGGACGCCCTCTCCAAATTGTTTCACGTGAAACATTACCCTTATCGGTAAATTCTTGGTTTTTGCTCCCGGATCGTTTATAGGCATGGCTTGCCTAACCCCTAATCCCTAGAGCCTAATCCCTATGACCCAATACCGCACCCACACCTGCAACCAGCTCTCCAAAGCCCATGTCGGCCAGAGCGTTAAGCTCGCAGGTTGGGTACATAGGAAGCGTGACCATGGCAATTTGCTCTTTGTCGATCTGCGCGATCATTATGGCATAACCCAGCTTGTTGCATCCGAAGGAAGCGCGCATCTGGATGCTCTGTCGCGCGTGCCGCTGGAAAGCGTGATCCTTATCTCTGGTAAAGTCGTTGCGCGCTCAGGCGAGACAATCAATAAAGATATAGCTACCGGTGAGATTGAAGTTAGCGTGGAAAGTTATCAGCTTGAATCCACCGCCGAGGCATTGCCGCTGCAGGTCAACGCCGATCGCGAGCAGCCGGAAGAAACCCGCCTGCGCTATCGCTTTCTTGACCTTCGCCGCGAGAAACTCCACCGTAATATCATGCTGCGTTCTCAGGTCATCTCCAGCCTCAGAAGGCGTATGACTGAGTCTGGTTTCAACGAATTCCAGACGCCGATTTTAACCGCCTCGTCGCCCGAAGGCGCGCGCGATTATCTGGTGCCGTCGCGCATTCATCCGGGCAAATTTTATGCGCTGCCGCAGGCACCGCAGCAGTTCAAGCAGCTGCTCATGGTTTCCGGGTTTGATCGTTATTTCCAGATCGCGCCATGCTTCCGCGATGAGGATGGCCGCGCGGATCGCAGCCCAGGCGAATTTTACCAGCTCGATATTGAAATGAGTTTTGTGACGCAGGATGATGTCTTCGCGGCAATTGAGCCGGTGCTCGAAGGTGTGTTCAAAGAATTTGGAAATAAAATAGTCACGCCCGCACCGTTTGAGCGCATTACCTACAAAGAAGCGATGCTGAAATATGGCTCAGACAAGCCCGATACCCGTAATCCTCTAGTGATTGTGGATGTTACCGAGGAATTTAATTCCGATTCCGTAACGTTTAATGCCTTCAAGAAAATCATTGCAGCAGGTGGTGTGGTGCGTGCAATTCCTGCACCAAAAACAGCCAGCCATCCGCGCTCGTTTTTTGATAAGCTCAATGACTGGGCAAAAGAAGAGGGTGCGCCCGGGCTGGGCTATATCACCTTTGATGAAAGCGGCGAAGGCAAAGGGCCAATAGCTAAATTTATCCCCGCCGATATCCAGAAAAAAATCATGGCCAAAGCTAGTATCGTCGCTGGTGATTCGGTATTTTTCACCTGCGATAAAGAACTGCCAGCAGCGAAGCTTGCTGGCAAGGCGCGCACCAAAATTGGCGAGGAATTAGGCCTCATCGAGCAGGGAATCTACAAGTTTCTCTGGGTCGTTGATTTCCCCTATTTTGAGTTTGATGAAGAAGAGAAAAAAATCATCTTCTCGCACAATCCATTCTCGATGCCCCAGGGGGGTATGCAGGCGTTGCTCGAAAAGAACCCGCTCGACATCCTCGCCTATCAATATGACATTGTGTGCAACGGTGTGGAATTATCGAGCGGCGCGATTCGTAACCACAAACCGGAGATCATGTACAAGGCGTTTGAAATCGCTGGTTACGGCCCTGAAGTGGTGGATAAGAAATTTGGCGGCATGATCAGCGCCTTTAAGTTTGGCGCGCCGCCGCATGGCGGGCTTGCCCCGGGTGTTGACCGCATGGTGATGTTGCTGGCTGATGAGCCGAACATACGCGAGGTGATTGCCTTCCCGATGAACCAGAAAGCAGAAGATCTACTAATGCAGGCGCCCAACATCGCGGAGGAAAAACAGCTGCGCGAACTTCACCTGCAACTCTCTCCTAAGGCAAAACAGTTGCTCGCGGAAGAAGCCGAAAAAGCTAGAGACGAAGCGGCGTAGCTTGCTGTGGCTTCAATGCTACTAAATGCGTAAAAACTTTGTTATAAAATTGCTTTAAAACCCCGATGTTGCAGCGTGTGATTTTTTCGTGCTAGTATCGGTACTCAATGACTGATCTTATGATAACATCCACATCATTCAGTGTTTCTAGGCGCGAACTTATCTTTGGTGCGGCAGCGCTTGCTGCGGCATCGGCGCTACCATCATCGCCTGCATTTGCGCTTCCTAAAAAAGATGTGCGCAAACTGCGCTTTGAACACACTCATACCGGCGAATCGATGGATCTCGTTTATTTCGCCGACGGCAAGTATATTAAAGACGGCCTGAAGAAAGCCAACTACCTGCTGCGCGATTTCCGCAATGATAAGCAGAAGAAAATTGATCCTGAACTGCTAGACAGATTGGTGCTGCTCCAACGAAAACTTGGTTCAAAAGGCCGTTTTGAGATTATCTCCGCCTATCGCTCGCCGCAAACGAATAAAATGCTCCGCAGGCGTTCGTCAGGCGTGGCCAAAAATAGTTTTCACCTGCAAGGCAAAGCGATTGATATTCGCCTGACCGATGTTGATCTTTACACACTGCGTAACGCAGCTGTTGATTTAGGTGGCGGCGGTGTTGGCATTTATAACGGCGCGGATTTTCTGCATTTAGATACCGGTCCGGAGCGTTCTTGGGGCTAATTTCGCTAGGATGGGCAACTTGCTTGAGTCGTCCTAGCGAAATTAAAACATGTCGTAGCTTGAGCGCTTAACTAATCCAGCCCATACACATCTTTCCTGAAATGCGCGGTGCCTTCGCTGTCCGCCCATGCGCTCCAATAGACGGTGTGAACAGGAATGGCGGGGATGGTGATGATGCGTGATTCATCGCCCTGATAGAGCGTTTCCATGCGCTCGGGCGTAATTTTCTCATGGCCGTCAAAGACAAATTTTGCAAGTTCATAAGGCTTTTCGACGCGTATGCAGCCGTGACTGAAAGCCCGCACATCCCGCAAAAAGAATTTCGGCGCAGAGGTATCATGCAGGTAAATTGCATTCGAATCTTTCAGGCCAAATTTGATCTTGCCCAGCGCATTGCCTTTGCCCGGGCGCTGGCGTAGCAGGAAGGGGAAGTGATCTTTATTGTAGACTGACCAGTCTACCGTCTCCGGCTGGATTTCAGACCGGCCATCAGCGGTGAGTTCATAAAGTGCGAAATCCTGCTTGGTGAAAAACTCAGGATCTTCCATGATTTTCGGCAACATTTCTTCCGCCGCAATACGAATCGGCACGCCCCAGTGCGGGTTGAAACTGACATAGGTCATATTGCGCGTGAATTGCGGTGTTTGGTCTTTGGGCGTGCCCACGACTACTTTCATGGAAGCCACTTCTTTACCATCCTGATAGGCGTGCAGCATGAATTCGGGGATGTTGACGATGATCAATCGGCGCTCAGCCGGATCAGGAGTAAACGCCTGAATGCGCGCGATGGTGCCTTCAATCTGGCGGATGCGTTTCGATACCGGAACGGAAAGTGCAAGCTGCGTCTCGCGGCCGATCACGCCATCGTCAGTTAGTCCGTGGCGCCGCTGGAAGCCCATAACGGATGCTACGAGTGATTCATCATAAAGCATGGGATCTTCAGGCTTTGTTTTGGTGTGATCTCCCATGACAGAGAGCATCTCGCGCAGCGTTTCAATGCGTGGATCACTATCGCCCGGCTCGATTTTTTTCTGGCTAACTTTAAACGCCGGCCAGCCGCCTTTTTCTTCAAGCGCGCGGTATTTCACGAGTAGCTTTTCAAGCCGCGTGATTTCACTTGTTCTGCCGGACTCCGAAATGGCCTGATCTGGCGGCGCGCTGCTCATCGCATGAATCGCGAGCACCGGGTAGGCCATCGCAGCGACAAACAAAATCAAACCATAAATATAGCGCATGGCTGCATCTTACGTTATGTTGGTAAACAGATTATTTAACATAGATAAAATGCTCGCGATATGCCCCTGAAACTCGCCCTTATCCAGATGAACAGCGGCGCCGATATGGACGCTAACATTACCGCTTTGCAGCATGCGATCAAAAGCGCGGCAGATCAGGGCGCAAGGCTGGTTGTCACGCCAGAAAATACCTTCCTGATGGATGAGCCGAAAGCCGTAAGACCGCTTTACACTCAAGGCCAGCATCCGGGCGTTCTTGCCGCCGCGCAGATGGCAAAGCAGCATGGCGTCTGGCTGCTGGTGGGGAGTGTGGCGGTTACGGATTCAGATCTCAGGCTTCAGGATTCAGGAAAAACCTATAACCGCTCCATCCTTTTTTCTCCTGAAGGTAACATCACTGCGACCTACGATAAAATCCACCTGTTTGATGTTGAAGTCGGCGATGGCCAGAGCTACCGCGAATCTGCGAAGATGATTGCGGGGGAAAGGGCGGTGGTGGCTCAGCTAGCAGATAGCAGACAGCAGATAGCAGATGGTAAAGAATTATCTGCCATCTGCCATCTGCCATCTGCCTTCATTGGCCTTACCATCTGCTACGACCTTCGCTTTGCTTATCTTTACCGACAGCTTGCGCATGCTGGCGCGAATATTCTGTGTGTGCCGTCGGCATTCACGC
Source organism: Rickettsiales bacterium (assembly GCA_021299465.1). Classification (GTDB taxonomy): domain Bacteria; phylum Pseudomonadota; class Alphaproteobacteria; order Rickettsiales; family SXRF01; genus JAJTHB01. The sequence continues at coordinate 50,104 of JAJTHB010000002.1, forward strand.
AAGTGACCGGCGAGGCGCATTGGCACGTGCTGCTGCGCGCGCGTGCAATTGAAAATGGCTGCTTCGTGATCGCGCCGGCGCAGTGCGGCACGCATCCCGGAAATCGCAAAACATACGGCCATTCGCTGGTGGTGGATCCGTGGGGTAGGGTGATCGCGGATGGCGGAACTGAGCCGGGTATCGTGCTTGCAGAGATTGATCTTTATGAGGTGGAAAATATTAGAAGAAAACTACCATGTCTGAAGCATGATCGTACTTATACCAGCTAGCTAGATTTTCTGCTCATCATCATATAATTCACGCTCAAATCCTTTGGGTTCCAATACCACTCCCATTTGAGCGGATTTAAGACCATGCCGGACATCTCCACAACGTCTACTGAATGCTTCGAAAGCTCGCGCTCGATTTCACTTGGGCGCAGGAATTTATTCCAGTCATGCGTGCCGCGCGGGAGCAATCGCAGCACATATTCCGCGCCGATGATGGCTTTGACATACGACATCGGCGTGCGGTTGATAGTGGAAATAAAAATAAGCCCGCCCGGTTTCAATAATTTGCAGCAGGACTCAACAAATAACGGCACATCGGCAACATGTTCGATGATTTCGAGGGCGAAGATAACGTCGTATCCAGACGTGTCATGCGCTTCGGCCGTCGTGCAGCGATAATCAATTCTCAAACCCGATTGCTCAGCATGAAGTTTCGCAACTGAAATATTTTTTTCTGAAGCGTCAATGCCGGTGACCTGCGCGCCTAGGCGCGCAAATGGCTCGCACATCAGCCCGCCGCCACAGCCAATGTCTAAAAGACGCAAGCCTTTTAGAGTTAGCGGTTGGCGGTTGGCAGTTGGCGGATTGTTGGCATCTTCTGCGAACTGCGAACTGCAAACTGCTAACCGTTCCAATATCCACTCAATCCGATGTGGATTAATATCATGCAGTGGCTTGAATTTACCTTTGGGGTTCCACCATTCGCTGGCAATTTTCGAGAATTGCTCAACTTCAGCGGCGTCAACTGTGCTGGTTTTTGGTTCCATTTTAGCCTTACCTAGGTTAGACTGTTTTGCGACAGGGTGGAGTATAACAAGAGCCATGCAAAAACCATATCCAAAAAATTTACCGGCTGTGGCCTCATTCCAAAAGCAAGCGTCTGAATTCAGTGAGCAGGCGCTTAAGTTTCTGTTTGGTCTGTCGGCTAAATTTGGCCGTAGCGGTGAAGTGGCGCAAAATAATTACCAGCTTGGTATCAAGCATCTGGCAGCGGGCAATTTTTCTGATGCTGTGTTTCGCTTTAAGGCCGTAACCTGGCTCGAGCCGTCCAATGCAGAGGCATGGTACAATCTCGCAACCTCTTATCTCGCCGACCGCAAGCCATCGCTTGCGGTGCAGGCCTATCGCAAGACACTCGCGCTGAAGCCGGATTACGAAGAAGCGGCCTATATGCTGGCGGTGGCGCTCGGCAAAAAAGTCACGCCACAGGAAATGCCGCGTAAAATGCCGCTGACATTGGTTACCAGCCATTTTGAGGGGCTGGCAGAGGATTATAATCGTCAGCAGGTCGAGCAGGGGCAGTATAAAGGCCATATCAAGCTTGGCGAAGCGGCGCGTTCAGTATTGCAATCAGGGCGTATGGATCATGTGGTGCTTGATCTTGGCTGCGGCACCGGCCTTTGCGGCGCAGAGCTTCGTCATGTGGCATCTGCGATTACGGGAGTTGATATTTCTCCCAAAATGCTGATCGAGGCGATGAAGCTTAAAGATACCAATAATCGTAAGATCTTTGATGAGTTGATTCAGCGTGAGGCCGAAGGTTTCCTGAAGGATGCATATGCGGATTATTATGATGTGATCCTCGCGGGCGTCACCTTTAGCTTTATTGGTGATGTGTCGGCCATTTTCACCCAGGCACTACGCACCCTTAAAACGGGCGGCATACTCGCTTTCACTGCCGATAAAACGGACGGCAAGGATTATGTGTTCGATCCCGCCGGCGGCCGCTTCCGTTTCTCCAAAGACTATTTCCAGAAACTTGCAGCTGAGTGTGGTTTTAAAGAGCTGCGCTTTGATGAAATCGAAGCTTATCCCGGTTATAACATGTGGCTGGTGATACTAAGAAAATAATCCGTGAAGTCGGCGCAGAAGCGGCGGCGCTGCTCGCTGAGATTCATCGTGAGTCTTTCCCGATGTATTGGGATTTGACCGCATTCAATGATTTTTTCAATATACCCCAAACGCGCGCGTTGATGATCGGCGAAGGGGCGATGATCGTCTTCAGGCAGTCTGGCGAGCAGGCGGATATCATCACCCTTGCCGTTCGCCCAAATCACCGCCGCCAAGGATTTGCCAGAAAGTTAGTGCTGGCGGCGCTTGAGGAGCTGAAAGCCTCGCGTGCCGAGCAGATTTTCCTCGATGTTGAAGTTGGCAACAGCCCCGCTATTAAGCTCTATGAGTCAATAGGTTTCCTGGTGCAGCGCCGCCGCAAGCTCTATTACCGACAGAAAGACGGCAGCTATACGGATGCGCTTGTCATGAGTAAAAAAATTGCCTAAGCTCCGCGCCTTATGGCACTTATCGTACAAAAATTCGGCGGGACGTCGGTTGCGAACATGGATCGCATCCGAAATGTCGCAAGCAAAGTCAAAAAAGAACTGGATCTCGGCCACCGCGTGGCGGTGGTGGTATCGGCTATGTCGGGCGTTACCAACCAGCTCGTCGCCTATGTGAACGAAGCATCGCCGCTTACCACGCAGGCAGCATGGTCTGAATATGACCAGGTGGTCTCAACCGGCGAGCTGGTAACCAGTGGCTTGCTCGCGCTCACGTTGCAGCAGATGGGTATTCCTGCGCAATCCTTCGCTGGCTGGCAGATTCCGCTGAAAACTGACTCTGCCCATGGCAAGGCGCGCATTGTGTCTATTGATGCTGATGCGATGCATAAGGTGCTAAAAAGCGGTAAAGTTGCCGTGGTCGCTGGATTCCAAGGTGTTGGGAACGATGGCCGTGTGACCACGCTTGGGCGCGGTGGTTCGGATACGTCTGCTGTTGCTTTGGCGGCTGCACTTCAGGCTGACAGGTGTGATATTTACACCGATGTTGATGGGGTCTACACCACTGATCCGCGCATCGTGCCCGCTGCACGCAAGCTGGATAAAATTTCATATGAAGAAATGCTAGAGCTTGCTTCGCTTGGTGCGAAAGTGCTGCAGACGCGCTCGGTCGAAATGGCGATGAACCATAACGTGATTGTACAAGTGCTGACCAGCTTTGAAGATAAGCCTGGTACATTGCTTGTGAAAGAGGAGGATATTGTGGAACAAAAACGCATCACCGGCATTGCCTTTACGCGCGACGATGCCCGCGTCACCCTAACCGGCGTACCGGACAGGCCAGGTGTTGCCGCTGCCATTTTCGGGCCGCTCGCGACAGCCAATATCAACGTGGACATGATCGTTCAGAACGTCGACGAGATCGGCAAGGTCACCGACATGACCTTCACCATTCCCAAAGCGGATCTGGATCGCACGATGAAGCTGCTCGAAGCCGAGCGCGGTAATTTGAAATATAAGGAGCTGACCGCTGATAAGAACGTCGCGAAAGTCTCCGCCATCGGGGTGGGCATGCGTTCGCATGTCGGCATCGCGCAGGATATGTTCAAGGCGCTCGCAGATAAGGGCATCAACATCCTCGTGATCTCCACCTCGGAAATCAAAATCAGCGTGCTCATCGCTGAGGAATACACGGAACTAGCCGTACGCGCGCTGCACGCGGCGTTTGAGTTGGAGAAGGCTTGACATAAAGTATATATTCCGTTAGTATATACTTTATGAGAGAGCAACCGTCAGACACAGCGCCCGATACCGCCAAGTTGTTTTGGAATGGCAAATCGCAGGCCGTACGCCTTCCCAAAGCATTTCGCCTTGAAGGAGATGAGGTTATCGTGCGAAAAAGCGGCTCGAGCGTCATTCTTTCACCCAAACCCAAAAGCCGAACGAAAAAAAAATCCGATTGGGATGCGCTGCTTGCCAGCCTGCCGGATGTGGATGATGATTTCATGAAAGAGCGTCCGCTGAACCGCATTCCCAAACCAAAAGACATCTTTTGATGCGCTACCTGCTCGACACCGATAGCTGTAGCTACATCATCAAAAAGAATCCGGCGATTCTTGAAAAATTTCGCAAGACCAGCAGGAAAGACGTGGCAATGTCAGCCGTCACCTGCGGCGAACTCTATTACGGCGCCAGCCGCGAAGCGGGTGCGCGATACATGGAATCCGTCGCCGCATTCTGCCGCCATGTTCCGGTGGTGGACTGGTCCAAAGCCGCCGCGATACTCTATGGACGCATTCATGCCGAGCTGGAAAGTGAGGGACAGCTGATCGGCAAGCTTGATATGCAAATCGCCGCTCACGCGCTGGCGCTGAAATGCACGCTGGTGACGAATAATGAGAAGCATTTTAAGCGCATTCCAAAACTGAAACTGGAGAATTGGGCGAAATGATCAACTTAACCTTTGCTAACTATATCTAGCTGGAGTCTGTATAATATGAGCTTGGCGGGTTGGTTGTTCTTCATAGTTCTATTTTTAGGACTATTAGCTGTCGTTGCATGGGCAGTTAAAGATTGGCATGGTTTTGAAAAAAAGAAGATGAAAATAAAAAATGAGGAGTGGCTATGCAAGACGTGTGGTTATAGTGGCCTAAGAAAAAACAAGCGACCAGGCAATGTTGTCATAGAAATCATTTTGTGGTTATTCTACATTATACCGGGCTTAATATATACGATTTGGCGTATATCTGCTCAATATTACGTCTGCCCTAAATGTGAAGGTAAAGAAATGATTCCGCTAGACTCAGTATTCGCAAAAAATATTTTAGAACGTCAATGAACAATTCTGCCCATACTCCAAACTCCACACTCCAATCTCTCATGCAGCGCGGCAGCGAATTTCTCGGTTGCCCCTATGCCATCATGGGCGGGGCGATGAGCTGGGTTAGCGAGCGAAATCTCGTGTCTGCCATGAGCAACTCCGGCATGTTCGGTGTGATCGCTTGTAGCTCAATGACACCGGAATTACTCGATAAAGAAATTGAGGCAACGAAAGCGCTCACCAAAAAACCTTTCGGCGTGAACCTCATTGTCATGCACCCGCAGATGGATGCGCTGGTGGATGTGTGCAAAAAGCATCATGTTTCGCATGTGGTGCTGGCTGGCGGCATGCCACTTGCCGCGCATATCAAAACTATCAAGGAATATGGCGGTAAAGTGATTGGTTTTGCGCCAGCGCTCGTGATTGGTAAAAAGCTTATTAAGATGGGCATTGATGCGCTGGTTATCGAAGGCTCGGAAGCAGGCGGGCATATTGGCCCGGTCTCCACTTCAGTGCTCGCGCAGGAGATTTTGCCGGTGATTCGTGAGGTGCCAGTGTTTGTGGCGGGCGGCATTGGCCGCGGCGAGGCGATGGCGAGCTACCTTGAAATGGGCGCTAGCGGCGTGCAGCTCGGCACGCGCTTTGTCTGTGCCAGCGAATGCATTGCGCATGAAAAATTCAAGGCGGCCTTCATTCGCGCATCCGCTCGTGAAGCGATGCCCAGCGTGCAGGTCGATCCGGATTTTCCGGTGATTCCGGTGCGCGCGATTATGAACAAAGCAACCGATGATTTTACGCGTACCCAGCATGAGGTGATTGCCGAATATCGTTCCGGTAAACTCGATAAAAAAGAAGCGCAGCTGAAAATCGAGCATTTCTGGGCAGGTGCGCTGCGCCGCGCGGTGGTGGACGGCGATATTGAAAATGGCTCGCTGATGGCTGGCCAGAGCGTTGGTATGGTGGATAAAATCCAGCCCTGCGCCGAGATTGTCGTAGAATTGGTTGCGCAGGCGGAAACATTCCTTGCGCGCTCAAAAGTAGCTGTGTGCTAAAAATTCACAACCCTGTTGTATCCGCTGCGCCGCTGGTGCTGCTTCGTCACATCCGCGAGGTGATGGCAAGTAGTGCGGGCGCGCAGGTGCGTCTCGACCAGGTGGTTACGCTGATCGCCCGAGGCTTTGGCTCGGAGGTGTGCTCGGTTTATTTGAAGCGCGCTGGCGATGTACTGGAGCTGTTTGCGAGCGAAGGCCTTAATAAACAATCGGTGCATCTCACGCGTCTTAATATCGGGCAGGGGCTCGTGGGGCATATTGCCTACACCGCCGAGGTGATTAATCTTTCAAGCGCTGAGTCTCACCCAAAATTTGTCTACCGGCCAGAAACCGGCGAGGAAATTTATTCCGCTTTTGCCGGTGTACCGATTTTGCAGGGTGGCAAGGTGATCGGTGTGCTTGTGGTTCAGCGCAAACAGGCAGAATATTATTCCGCTGACGAAATGGAAGTGCTGCAAACGGTAGCAATGGTACTTTCCGAGCTTGCTGTTTCCGGCCAGTTGATCAGTAGCCAGGAAAGCCTGGTCGCGCAGGAAGGCCTTGGTGCGCAGCAGCTCGCAGGCCTTCCGCTTTCACCAGGCGTAGCCAAGGCGATCGCTGTACTTCATCAGCCGCAGTTGGTGATTACCCGCATGGTCGCGAGTGATCCTGTTTATGAGGAAGAGCGCTTCGAGGCCGCCATTCGCACGCTTCAGGAATCATTTGATCGCTATATTCAGAACTCTGGCCTTTCTGCCGAGGATGAAAAAGTTCAGATCATCGAAACCTACTTGCTCTTTACTCAGGATCGCGGCTGGAAATCGCGCGTTAGCGAAGCCATCCATTCTGGCCTGACCGCTGAGGCAGCGGTGCGCCGCGTGCAGGAAGAGCTGCAGGTGAAAATGAGTCAGCTGGCAAGCCCTTATATTAAAGAACGCATCACCGATCTGGAAAATCTCTCCGACCGCTTGGTGCAGGCACTGCTTGGCGTGGAGGCTACGCCTAAACCTGAGAGCCTTCCAAATGAATTCATTTTGGTGGCGCGCACGATTGGCCCTGCCGAACTGCTCGAATATGACCATACGCGCCTTAAGGGACTCATTCTTGAAGAAGGCTCGACCACCTCACACACAGCGCTGATCGCCCGCGCGATGGATATTCCGGCGCTTGCCAAAGCACATCGTGCTACGCACATCATCCGCGCCGGTGACAATGTCATTCTTGATGCTGAGGGGGGCAATGTTTACGTTCGCCCAAGTGACGAAGTAGAGCAATCGATGGATGGCTACATCCGCCAGTTCAGCGAGCGCGAGCAGAATTATGCAGCACTCGCAGCGCTACCTGCCGATACAAAGGATGGTGTTCGCATCTCGCTTAATGTGAACGCGGGTTTGTTTGTGGATCCTAAAAAAGTGCTGCAAGTTGGGGTCGACGGGATTGGTTTATACCGCACCGAACTGCCCTACATGACTGCCGATGATTTTCCAAGCATTGAAGCGCAAACCAAACTCTACCGCGAGATATATGGTCAGCTGCCAGACAAGCGCATTATCTTTCGCAGCTTTGATATTGGCGGCGATAAAAAGGTGCCGTACCTGCAGGGTGTGGAAGAAGAAAATCCGGCGATGGGCTGGCGCGCCACACGCATTGGCCTTGAGCGCCCGAATATTTTATCCGAGCAGTTCAGCGCGCTAATTGCTGCGGCAGCAGGCAAATCGCTATCGCTGATGTTTCCTTTTATCGCTCAGCTGAATGAATTTGAGGCGACCAAAAAATTGTTCGATACCGCACTTGCTCAGGCTAAACATACGCCGTCTGAGGTAAAAGTGGGGGTGATGATCGAGATCCCATCTATCCTATGGCAACTCGATGATCTACTGCCTAAACTCGATTTCATTTCGATTGGTAGTAACGACCTGATGCAGTTTTTATTCGCATGGGATCGCGGCACGCCGCACCTTGCAAACCGCTATGATACGCTCTCGCCGGTGATGCTCCGTGCAATGGCACATATTGTGCGCAAGGCCGCCGAATATGGTGTTGAGGTTGGCTTTTGCGGCGATATGGCGCGCCGCCCGCTAGAAGCGCTGGCGCTCATGGCGGTCGGCATCCGGAGTTTTTCTGTACCAGCTTCAGCAATCGGCCCGCTCAAGGCAATGATACGTAGCGCTAACCTGACGCCGGTTGCCGAGGTTGTGCCGTATCTGGTGGAAACGAATGACACCACCATTCGTCATCAACTCGCGGCTTATGCCCGCGATCATGGGATTGTGGTGTGATGGTCGACGAAGGTTATCGCCAAATCGGCGCGCTGCTGCGCCAGGCCAGGGAAGAGCGACACCAGTCGGTTGAGGATATTGCGCGCCATATGCATATCCGCTCACGTTATTTATATGCGCTTGAGGATGGCCGCATCAGCGATATGCCGGGCCTGCCCTATGCTAAGGGTTATTTGCAGGCTTACGCGCAGCATCTTGGCCTTGACCGCTATGAGATCATGCGCCGGTTTGAACAAATGGAAGGCCTGATCGAGCGCAAAGGGTTCTTCATGCCGCAAGTATTCAGTAAAGAAAAGCAGGCAAGCTCTACATCAATCATTTGGGGGTTGATGCTCGCATTGCTGGCCTATGGCGGCTGGTCGCTCTGGCTCGCGCCGCCGAGCGTGAATCCATCGCTCGTTGAAATGTTTGATGAAAATCAGGCTGAGCAGATTCGCATTACACCAGCGCTCATCGCCAAAACGCCTTGCCTGCGGCCTTCTCTCGCGCTATACCCGCCCTGCCATGTGCAGCAGGGAGCTGGTCAGATTTTCCCCCTGCGCCGGCGCTATGAAAATGTTATGCAATGGGCAGCCAGTCCGTTATGATTCGCCGTCAAACTTACCAAGCGATGATCGGCCCTGTAAGGGTCGGATCCGATGCGGATGTCATGGTGCAGTCCATGACCAACACCGATACTGCTGATATCGCTGCTACCATAGCGCAGGTAAAGGCGCTCGCCGAAGCGGGCAGCGAAGTGGTGCGTATTACGGTGAATAATGATGAAGCTGCCAAAGCGGTGCCTGCTATTGCTGAGAAGGTGGATGTACCACTGGTTGGCGATTTTCATTATAACGGCCATACGCTGCTGACGAACTATCCAGAGATGGCAATGGCACTTGCCAAATATCGTATCAACCCGGGTAATGTCGGTTTTGCGGACAAGCATGATAAGCAGTTTTCGCAGATGATCGAGCTGGCGATGAAATATGATAAGCCGGTGCGCATTGGCGCGAACTGGGGAAGCCTTGATGGCCAGATGCTCGCCCGCGTGATGGATGAGAATGCCAAAAGGCCGGAGCCAAAAAGCGCGAATGATGTGATGCGCGAGGCCTTGGTGCGCTCGGCGCTGGATTCGGCAAAGCGCGCCGAAGAGCTGGGGCTTGCAGCAAACAAAATTATCATCTCCTGCAAGGTGAGCCGTGTGCAGGATCTGATCGCCGTGTACCGCGATTTAGCGGCGCAATGCCGCTATCCGCTGCATCTTGGCCTCACCGAAGCGGGCATGGGGAGCAAGGGTATCGTCGCAAGCGCTGCGGCGCTTTCGGTGTTACTCCAAGAAGGCATCGGCGATACGATTCGTATTTCGCTGACGCCGGAACCAAACGGCGACCGCACGCAGGAAGTGCGCGTGGCGCAGGAACTGCTGCAAAGCATGGGGCTTCGCGCTTTTACGCCGCAAGTGACCGCCTGCCCAGGCTGCGGCCGCACCACTAGCACGGTGTTTCAGGAACTTGCCGATAAAATCCAGACCTACCTTCGCGCTTCCATGCCGCTATGGAAAGAGCAATATAAAGGGGTGGAAACCATGAATGTGGCGGTGATGGGCTGCATTGTGAATGGCCCGGGCGAAAGCAAACACGCCGATATCGGCATTTCGCTGCCGGGTACCGGTGAGTCGCCCACTGCGCCAGTCTTTATCGACGGTAAAAAAGCCGCAACCCTTCGCGGCGAGCGCATCGCCGAAGAATTCCAGCAGATGGTGGAAGAGTATGTGAAACGGCGCTACAGCAAAAAAAAGGAACATGAGCATGTCCTCTAAACTCCAGCCGGTGCGCGGTACGCATGATATTTTGCCGCAGGACTTTAGCCGCTTTCATCTGGTGACAGAGATGGCGCGTGAGCTTGCTAGGCTCTATGGCTTTAAGGAAATGGCGACGCCGATCTTTGAGGCGACCGAAGTGTTTTCGCGCTCAATGGGCGAAAGTTCGGATGTAGTAAGCAAAGAAATGTTCACCTTCACCACCAAAGGTGAAGAGAGCGTAACACTAAGGCCGGAATTCACCGCCGGTATCATGCGCGCCTATATCTCAAACGGTATGCAGCAATATTTGCCACTCAAACTTTTCTCCACCGGCCCACTCTTTCGTTATGAACGGCCGCAGAAAGGCCGCCAGCGGCAGTTTCATCAGGTGAATTTTGAGTGGCTGGGTGATGCCAGCCCGGAGGTCGACGCTGAGCTGATAACGCTGGCAGGACACCTGCTTTATTATCTCTCTGGGAAAAGCTGTAAGCTACTCATTAATACACTCGGCGACGCAGAAAGCCGTGCGCGCTATCGCACGGCGCTGCTGGAGTTTCTAAACCCAATCGCCGCGCAGCTATCCGAAGATAGCCAGCGCCGCCTTAGCACGAACCCGCTGCGGATTTTAGATTCGAAAAGTCCGCAGGATCAAGAGCTACTGACGAACGCACCAAATCTTCATGATTTTCTTTCCCAAGAGTCGAGGCAGAGATTCGAGCATGTCTACGCCATGCTGAAACATTCCAAAGCCTTTCATCAAGAGATTGAGATTGCACCTTCACTCGTGCGCGGGCTGGATTATTATTCCCATACCGTCTTTGAGTTTGTGGATAATTCCGGCGGCCTTGGCGCGCAGAATACCGTGCTTGCCGGTGGCCGTTATGACGGATTAGTGGAGCAGATGGGCGGCAAACCCACCCCAGGTATTGGCTTTGCGGCAGGTGTTGAGCGGCTGATGCTGATTGCCGAAAAGCTCGATATTTTTAGGCATTTGCCGGATGTTAAGATCATAATCATTCCCTTTGAGGAGATAGAATCTGAATTTATATTGCTGGGAGCTACCTCGCTGCGTTTGAGTCTTGCCTCAATAAGGGAAGAAAATCACTTGAAGCAGCATTTTTCTGCTGAAATCCTATGGCATGGTAGTGTAAAGAAGCGTCTGGAAAAAGCGGCGCAGCTGGAAGCAACCCATGTCATTCTCATGCCGCCCGATGAGGCAAAGCAAGGAAAATGCCTGTTGAAAAATATGAAAACCGGTGTGCAGATTGAGATAGCATTGGATGATTTCACCAACAAAACCATACTACGTGAGCGGCTTGGCATCCCCACTTCTCACAGTGCGACACAATAGTAAGAAAAATAAACGCTCATGAGCTTCAACGATAAACTTGAGATGGTGGTGCGCAGGCACCAGGAATTAAATGACACGCTGTCGGCGGGCAAGGCGTCTGGCAGCGAGTTTGCCAAAATGTCGAAAGAATATTCCGAGCTTTCGCCGCTGGTTGAGGTGATTATGAGCTATCAGTCGGCGCAGAAAGCACTCGCCGATACGCAGGCCTTGCTTGCTGATCCCGCGCTCGATAGCGACATGAAGGCAATGGCGAATGATGAACTTCGTGAGCTGCAAGGCAAGCTGCCTGAGCTGCTGAAACAGGTGCAGCTGGCGCTGCTTCCCAAAGATGCAGCGGATGAGAAAAACGCCATCCTCGAGGTGCGCGCCGGTACCGGCGGTGACGAGGCGGCGCTGTTTGCCGCCGATTTATTCCGCATGTACCAGCGCTATGCAGCCAATCAGGGCTGGAAGTTTGAAGTAATGTCGATCTCGGAATCCGGTATTGGCGGTTACAAGGATGCCACCGCCGAAATCACCGGCCGCGGCGTGTTTGCAAAAATGAAATTTGAATCCGGTGTGCATCGCGTGCAGCGCGTGCCGGCAACCGAAGCGCAGGGGCGTATCCACACCTCAGCAGCCACGGTGGCGGTGCTTCCTGAAGCCGAAGAGGTGGATATCAAGATTGAAGAAAAAGACCTGCGCATCGATGTGTTTCGCTCTTCCGGACCGGGCGGCCAGAGCGTGAATACGACCGATTCGGCGGTGCGTATCGTGCATCTTCCAACCGGCCTGATTGTCAGCCAGCAGGATGAAAAATCGCAGCACAAAAATAAAGCCAAGGCACTGAAGGTCCTGCGCGCGCGCCTTTATGAAGCAGAGCGCGAGAAACTGGCAAACGAACGCGCTGGTATGCGCAAGGATCAGGTGGGAAGCGGCGATCGTAGCGAGCGCATCCGCACCTATAACTTTCCGCAAGGCCGCGTTACCGACCACCGCATCAACCTCACCGCTTACAATATCGACATGGTGATGAACGGCGACCTGGATGAATTCGTGGGCGCATTGGTGGCGGATGATCAGGCAAAGAAATTATCGGAGCTTGGTTAAATGATTGCACTGATGAAGGCTAAAGTGAGAACAACGCAGGACTATCTTCGCCAAGCAGTCCTTGATCTACAAGCTGCGAAAATTGAAACCGCTTCACTTGATGCGCGCCTGCTGATGCAGGAAGCGCTAGGGATTAGCCGTGAGCAGCTATTGTTCCGTTTGGAACAGCCGATGCCAGAGCAGGTGATAGAACGGTTTTATATGCTGATGCAAAGGCGACAAAGGCGTGAACCTGTATCAAAAATTCTCGGCAGGCGTGAATTTTATGGCCTTGAATTCAAAGTAACGAGGGATACGCTTGATCCCAGACCAGACAGTGAAACGCTGGTGGAAGCCGTGCTTGCTGCCCTGCCAGATCACAAAAAACCCTATAAAATTCTTGATCTTGGCGTTGGAACCGGCTGCCTGTCTCTGGCCTTGCTAAAGGCACTGCCGCATGCTAATTTAAAGGGCGTTGATTGCAGCGACGCAGCGCTTGCCGTGGCAGCGGAAAATGCGTTGGAATTAGGCCTTGCAAGCCGTGCTGCTTTTTGCCGTTCAAACTGGTTTGAATCTGTTGATGGGGTGTTTGACGTCATCGTCTCCAACCCGCCTTACATTCAAAGTGGTGATATCGAGTCGCTGGCACCGGAAGTTTCGCAGTACGATCCGAGGCTTGCCCTGGATGGAGGTGAGGATGGGCTTTCAGCTTATCGAACTCTGCTTGCGGCCGCACCGTCAAAGCTAGCAGCTGGTGGTGTTTTGGCGGTAGAGATTGGCGCAGGCCAGCACCTCGCGGTAGCAGACATCGCATCAAAAGCAAGCCTGGATCAGGCGCAGATGGTGCAGGATCTGGCAGGTATCATACGATGCCTGCTATGGAAAAAATGAAACATAAAAATTAAAACGTAAGGAATAATTCGATGAATATGAGACGCAGACCTTCTTCGCAAAATGGCGGTGGTTATAATAATCAGCATCGTAGAAGCGGCGGCGGACGCTCCGGCGGTGGGCACCAGCATAGCAGCGGTAATCGTCCACGCAAAAATTACCCGCAGCTGCGCGAGAAATACCTGATGCAGGCGCGTGATGCGCTTTCTTCCGGCGACCGCGTTCTTGCCGAGAATTATTTCCAGCATGCCGAGCATTGCTACCGCATGATGGTGGAAGAGGGTTACAACCCAAACCGCCAGCACCAGCAGCAAAACGGCCAGCAGCAGGCACAGGGTGATGGCACCGCCAGTCAGCCAATGCTGGAAGTGGAAGATATTATTCCCGCCAATACCAATGCGCTGCCATCCTTCATCAGCCAGCCCCATGGCGGCCACGAGCCGCTGGATCAGGCGATGAATAAAGAGCCGGTGATTGTGCAGAACTGGGAAGAGTCCTAGAAATCCATCGGGAAACGAAGGACTAAACTACTCCATCTCCGCCGTGAGCACCCCAAATGTGAAGGGTAGCTCCAGATGCAGCGGGATGAGCTTGTCATCATTGCTGAAATAAATCGTAAGTGCGGGTTCATCCGGCCGGTATTGTGATAGTTCTTTCTGGGTAAAACCCGCGACCGGTCTTCGCTTAACTGATAAGGCAATCACCCCGTTTTCACCATATTTCCTCAGCTTCTTCTCACCAAGAATACGCACGCGCGCATCCGTGAGCCGGCGGCCGTCATACAGGCGGATAATCGCTGTGTCATCGCCGGTTTTCTTCCACGCTTCAATGAGGCTGCGTAGCTTCAGCACAATCGAGATCGCATCAAATGTGCCATCTTTCATGGCGCTCGCAACTTCCGGCCGTGACGCACGGTTTTCCGGCGGATTGATTGTTTCTTCGGTGACCTTGCCTGCTTTTTTTACCAGCTTGATTGTGCGTTTTTTATTTCGTGTCTGGCTATCTACCAGATAGGTGACGTCCATGCGGTCAATATTGGTTCCTTTGCCTTTCGCGCTGGAATCGCTGCGGTGGCGCGCGATCATACCCACGAGGCCGCTGGTACGCACGCTGGCAGTGATGTCATAGCTATTTTCTTTGACATCAACTGCGGCTTTCATCGTGCCGATGGGAAGACCGGAGAGATACAGCCCGTACTGACCTGAGAAATTGGCAGGCATTAAAGCAGCGTTGGCCAAGGAAGAGTGTAGCCATAACGCCAGAACGAACATGGGGAGCTTGTAGAGGTGCTTTTGCATACTTATATCTTGTTATGTTTAGTGGTTTGTACGTGGTGATTTGGATACCAGCATGAACGACTAAGCACAAAGCACAAATAACAAGGCACTCACTTATGAACTTCGAGAAATACACTGAAAAATCACGCCAGATCATTGAAGCGGCGCAGGCCGCCGCGCTCAAGCTTTCGCACCAGCGCTTTATGCCTGAGCATGTGCTTGCAGCCATGATAGGAGATAAAGATCGCCTTGCGGATAAACTGATTCGTTTGAGCGGTGGCAATCCGGTGGTGGTGGCCGAGAAAGCAGAAGCCGCACTCGCCGCTATACCTAAAGTGCAAGGTAGCGGTGCCGATCAGCTTTATGTGACCGGTGAGATGGCGCGCTGGTTTGAATCCTGCGAGCAGCTCGCGACCAAAGCTGGCGATAGCTACGTGACGCTGGAGCGTATGTTGCAGGCGCTTGCCATGGCCACCGGCACACAAGCCGCCAAAATTCTGACGGATAGCGGCGTGACACCGCAGAAGCTGAACGCAGCGATCGGCGAGATGCGAAAAGGCCGCACGGCCAGCAGCGCGAATGCTGAAGACACGATGGAAGCGCTGAAAAAATACACGCGCGATTTCACCGAGGCTGCGAAAGCAGGCAAGCTCGACCCGGTGATTGGCCGCGATGAGGAAATCCGCCGCACCATGCAGGTGCTCTCGCGCCGCACCAAGAACAACCCTGTTTTAATCGGCGAGCCGGGTGTGGGCAAAACCGCGATTATCGAAGGTCTCGCCCAAAGAATTGTGGCTGGCGATGTGCCGGAAACGCTTAGGGATAAAAAGCTGCTCGCGCTGGATTTGGGCGCGCTGGTGGCAGGCGCGAAATTTCGCGGCGAGTTTGAGGAGCGCCTGAAAGCGGTGCTCTCCGAAATTGCTGCGAATGAAGGCGAGGTGGTACTGTTTATTGATGAGCTGCACACGCTGGTCGGCGCCGGTAAAGCCGAAGGATCGATGGATGCCTCGAATATGCTCAAGCCCGCGCTCGCCCGCGGCGAGCTGCACTGCATCGGCGCCACCACGCTCGATGAATATCGCAAGTATATTGAAAAAGATGCTGCGCTGGCGCGGCGGTTCCAGTCAGTATTTGTTGCTGAGCCGACGGTCGCCGATACGATTTCCATCCTGCGCGGCCTCAAGGAAAAATATGAGCTGCATCACGGTATCCGCATCACCGATGCGGCGATTGTGTCAGCCGCAACGCTCTCGCATCGCTACATCACCGATCGGTTTTTACCGGATAAGGCGATTGATCTGGTGGATGAGGCAGCGGCGCGCCTGCGCATGGAGGTGGACTCCAAGCCGGAAGAGCTTGACGAGCTTGACCGCAAGATCATCCAGCTGAAAATCGAGCGCGAGGCGCTGAAAAAAGAAAGCGATGAGGCCTCGAAAGACCGTCTGAAAAAGCTCGAGGAAGAGCTTGCGCAGCTGGAAAAACAAAGCGCTGATTTAACCAGCCGCTGGCAGGCGGAAAAGTCACAGCTTGTGAGCGTGCAGAAGCTTAAAGAACAGCTCGAAGAGCTTAGCCGCGAGCGCGATATCGCTCAGCGCAGCGGGGACTTAACCCGCGCCGGCGAGATCACTTACAGCCTAATGCCGAAACTCCAGGAGCAGCTGAAACAAGCCGAGGCAAAAAGCGGCGAGGCGATGATGAAAGAAGCGGTGACCGAGGAAGATATCGCGAGCATTGTGTCGCGATGGACGGGGGTGCCGGTCGAGAAAATGCTGGAGGGCGAGCGCGCCAAGCTGCTCAAAATGGAAGATCACCTGCGCGGGCGCGTGGTGGGGCAGGAAGAGGCGCTGGTGGCGGTTTCCAATGCCGTGCGCCGCGCCCGCGCCGGGCTTGGTGACCCAGGGCGGCCAATCGGTTCATTCCTGTTTTTAGGGCCGACCGGCGTCGGCAAAACCGAGCTATGCAAGGCGCTTGCTGAATTTATTTTTGATGATGAATCGGCGCTGCTGCGCGTGGATATGTCCGAGTTTATGGAAAAGCATGCGGTGGCGCGGCTCATCGGCGCGCCGCCGGGCTATGTCGGCTATGAAGAGGGCGGCGTGATCACCGAGGCGGTGCGGCGCAGGCCGTATCAGGTGATCCTGTTTGATGAGGTGGAAAAAGCGCACCCGGATGTATTTAATATCCTGCTGCAAGTGCTCGATGACGGCAGGCTCACGGACGGGCAGGGCAGGACGGTCGATTTCAAAAACACCATCATTGTGCTGACCTCCAATCTGGGTTCGGAGTTTCTTGCCGAAGCGAAAGGAACAGAGATTACCAAGCAGCTACGCGAGCAGGTGATGAATGTGGTGCGTGCATCCTTCAGGCCGGAATTTTTAAACAGGCTGGATGAGATTATTCTTTTCCGCCGTCTCGCCAAGGAGCACATGGCAGATATTGTGGATATTCAGCTGGCGCATCTGGTGTCGCGTCTTGCCGAGCGCAAGATCACCCTCACGCTGGATACTAAAGCGCGCGAGTGGCTCGCCGACAAGGGCTATGATCCGGTTTATGGCGCGCGTCCTTTAAAGCGTGTGATCCAGAAAGAACTACAAGATAAGCTCGCCGAAAAACTCCTCGGCGGCGCGATTTCTGACGGCAGCGACGTCAAGGTTCAGGGCTGGGACGGGGGGATTAAAATAGGCTGATTACAATTCCCGCAACCCGGCCTTAGCTAAAGCTACGGCGGGCAGGCAAGTGCGGTATGAAAGTTTTCTAGGCGATTAAATCGTTAGGAAAATATATCAGTTGCTATAAACGTCTCGTTTAAAATCCGCCATGGCAATGTCTTTGCTGCCTTTCTTGACGGCTTCAACCTTGGCCTCGATTTTTTCCATGCTGCGCTTGAAAGCGGCGAGCTCGGTGCCTTTGAGTACATTGCCTGTTTTGAAGCGGACACCGGATGGGTTCACCTGATCACCATTCACATGTACTTCATAATGCAGATGCGCTCCGGTGGAGCTGCCGGTATTGCCGACATAAGCTACGATCTGCCCTTGGCGCACGCGTTTGCCGGGTGCGATGCCGTTTGCAAAGCGGCTTAAGTGCGCGTAGGCGGTGGAGTATTTGTTATTATGTGCGATCTTCAGGAAGTTGCCGTAGCCGCCCTTACGGCCGACAAATTCGACTTTGCCGTCACCAGCGGCAAAGATTGGCGTGCCGATCGGAGCCGCAAAATCAACGCCGCGATGCATACGGTTATAGCCGAGGATCGGGTGGTTACGCATGCCATAACCTGAAGAAATGCGCGCGCCGCTGATCGGTGTCCTGAGCAGGGCTTTGCGAACGCTTTCGCCCTTTTCATCGTAGAAATCCGCAAAGCCGGTTTTATCCTCATAGCGGTAAATCTTGACGGTCTCGCCGCCCATGTTCAGCTCAGCAAAAATCAAATCGCCGGTGCCGGCATGTTTGCCTTCATAATTTTCCATGCGCTCGTAAAGCACTTCGATTTGATCGCCCGATTTAATATCGCGCTGGAAGTCAACATCGTAACTGAAGGCATTGATGATTTCGCTGACCATGCCGCGCGGCAGGCCAATGTCGCCGGCGGTTTGATACAGGCTGCTGCGGATTTTACCGCCAGCAAAAGCCAGTTTGCGCTCTAGCGGCTTTTCGATTTTCTTGGCTTTAAACTGAGCATCCGCTGTGCGATCGACTTCTAAAATAGTGGTGAGCGACACCGGCATGGTCACGCTTGCAAGATGCGGCGCGGCCGCGCCCTCGGCCTGATCCAGCTCGATGGATACGCGTTGGCCACTACTAAGTTTCTTCAGGTCATAAACCTTCTGCAGGGCAGCAATTGCTTCGTGAGCCTCGGTTTCTGAGGCTCCGGCGCTTGCAAACAGCTCGCTGAGTGTATCGCCGCGGTCAAGCTTCAAGTCCATCGACATCGGGTATTGTGGCACGGGTTCAGCCGCTGCTGCCTGGATTTCTTCTTGAGTCGGCTCTGGCTGAGCTATTAAAACGGGCGCTGAAACTATTTCTGCAATGGCAGGTGCAGGCTGCTCTGTGGCCGCAATAACAGGCTCATGAACAACTTGTTGCTCAGCAACGATAACTGGGGGTGTGAAGGGGGAGGCGGGTGTAAGCGCAGATGCGCAGCCAAGGCCAAACGCAGTGCCAAGCACAAAATAGAGGGCACGACGGGCGCGCTTGCGATTAACAGCACGGGAAGTGGTACGGATCGGAGCGTAGGTCGATTGATAACGCATTACGCCATTCCAAGCAGTTGAAAGAACAAATTTCCTCGCTTGTTCAGGTTGGTTAACCCAACCAGCACTAAGCGATTTTCTCCCGCTTGCCAACCCGAAAAAACAGGTGGGTCACTTTTTTTTACAGTTTCTTATATTTTAGCTTGACTAGCCAAGGCTGCAACACTAAATTGCGCGCCTCCGCTGAATGCGGGGAGATACTGCATCAGTGTTAATATATTGAAATATAAACATCTTTTGCAAGTCCCCCATCCTCGGTTTTTGAATTAAATGCCTTGTTCATTGTCAGCGGTGGCCTCCAGAATTCAGCGGTGGCAGCCAGTCGCAAGCGAACATTAGAGAAAAGGATATCAGGATGCCAACCATTAATCAGTTGGTTAGGAAGGGTCGTCACCCCTTAAAACGTCGCAGCAAATCGGCGCATTTGAAAGAATGCCCACAAAAGCGCGGTGTCTGCACGCAGGTTAAAACTGTGACGCCAAAAAAACCGAACTCGGCGCTTCGTAAGGTTGCGCGCGTTCGCCTCACCAATGGGTTTGAGGTATTCGGCTACATTCCGGGTGAAGGTCACAACCTTCAGGAGCACAGTGTTGTTCTGATCCGCGGTGGCCGTGTAAAAGATTTGCCTGGCGTTCGCTACCACATCATCCGTGGTACGCTTGATACGCAGGGTGTTAAAGATCGCAAACAGTCGCGCTCGGCTTACGGCGCAAAACGTCCGAAATAATAGGAATCATCTATGTCACGTCGTCACGCTGCACAAAAACGTCAGGTTCTGCCAGATGCCAAATATGGCGATCTCGTGCTCACCAAGCTGATCAACACCATGATGTATAGCGGTAAGAAATCCGCTGCTGAAGCGATTGTCTATGCAGCGCTCGACATCATCCAGAAAAAAACCAGCCAGGATCCGGTGAAATTTTTCCATGATGCGCTTGGCAATATCAAGCCATCGGTTGAGGTTCGTTCGCGCCGCGTCGGTGGTGCTACCTATCAGGTGCCGACCGAAGTGCGTGAAGAGCGCCGTCAGGCACTCGCACTCCGCTGGCTGATTGAAGCGGCCCGTTCACGTAAGGAAAAAACCATGCGCGATCGCATTTCAGCTGAGCTGATGGATGCGGCGAATGGTCGCGGCGGTGCTGTCACCAAGCGCGAAAATACTCATAAAATGGCAGAGGCGAACAAAGCCTTCTCGCATTATCGCTGGTAATAGGGAAATAAGAAGAATATGCCACGTACAATTCCACTTAAACTTTATCGTAATATCGGCATCTGCGCTCACATTGACGCAGGCAAAACGACGACGACCGAGCGCATCCTGTACTACACCGGTAAATCCCACAAAATTGGTGAAGTGCATGAAGGCGCTGCCACCATGGACTGGATGGAGCAGGAGCAAGAGCGCGGTATCACCATTACTTCGGCTGCTACCACCTGTTTTTGGACGGATCGGGCTGGCGTGCAGCACCGCATTAATATTATTGATACACCAGGCCACGTGGATTTTACCATTGAGGTTGAGCGTTCGATGCGTGTACTTGATGGCGCCGTTACCGTATTTGACTCGGTAGCTGGTGTTGAGCCGCAATCTGAAACCGTATGGCGTCAGGCGGATAAATATAATGTGCCGCGTATTTGCTTCGTAAATAAAATGGATCGCATCGGCGCGAATTTTGATCGTACCGTGCAGATGATGATTGATCGCCTTGGCACGGTGCCGCTGATCATTAACTTCCCAATCGGTTCTGAAGACAAATACGAAGGTATTGTCGATCTTATCAAGATGAAAGAAGTGGTGTGGAAAGGCGAAGAGCTCGGCGCCATATTCGAAGAGCAGGAGATCCGTCCCGAGCTTCAGGCTAAAGCCAAAGAGCTTCGCATCAAGATGCTCGAGACCGCCGTTGAGATGGACGATGCGGTGATGGAAAAATATCTCGCAGGCACCGAGCCAACCGATGATGAGCTGCGTGCTTGTATCCGTAAAGGCACCGTTGCTTTCAAATTCGTTCCGGTCTTAAACGGCGCGGCCTTTAAGAATAAAGGCGTACAGCCAATGCTCGATGCGGTGGTGGACTTCCTGCCGTCTCCGGAAGATATTGGTTCGGTGACCGCCATTGATGTAAAAACCGATGCGGAAATTAAACGTATTGCAAGCGATACGGAAAAATTCTCTGGTCTTGCGTTTAAAATTATGACCGACCCGTTTGTCGGCTCGCTCACCTTCGTGCGCATCTACTCCGGTAAGCTCGAAGCGGGTTCGTATGTTCAAAACACCATCAAAGACAATCGCGAGCGCGTCGGCCGCATGCTGCTGATGCACGCAAACAACCGCGAAGATATCAAGGAAGCTTTCGCCGGCGATATCGTGGCGCTGGCTGGTCTTAAAAATACCACCACCGGTGATACGCTGTGTGATCCAGATAGCCAGGTGATTTTAGAGCGCATGGAGTTCCCGGAGCCGGTGATCGAGCTGGCGGTTGAGCCGAAAACTAAAGCTGACCAGGAAAAAATGGGCGTAGCTCTCTCCCGCCTCGCTTCGGAAGATCCGTCGCTTCGTATTTCAACCAATGAAGAAACCGGCCAGACCACACTTAAGGGCATGGGCGAGCTTCATCTGGAAATCATCGTGGATCGCATGAAGCGCGAATTCAAAGTGGAAGCGAATGTCGGCGCGCCGCAGGTAGCGTACCGCGAGACCATCACCAAGAAAACGACCATCGACTACACCCATAAAAAACAATCGGGTGGTTCGGGTCAGTTTGCAAAAATTTCGCTGGTGGTTGAGCCGCTTAAGGCTGGAGAAGGCTTCCAGTTCGAAAACGAAGTAGTCGGCGGTGCGGTTCCAAAAGAATTCATTCCCGGCGTGAAAAAAGGCCTTGAGGCTTCGCTTTCGAATGGTGTGGTAGCGGGCTATCCGACCATTGATTTTAAAGCGACCCTCGTGGACGGCCAATACCATGATGTGGATTCGTCAGTGCTTGCCTTCGAAATTGCGGCGCGTGCTGCCTTCCGTGAAGGCATGCCAAAAGCCGCTCCGGTGCTGCTCGAGCCAATCATGAAAGTCGAAGTTGTAACGCCTGAAGACTATATGGGTGATGTGATCGGTGATCTTTCATCCCGTCGTGGTCAGGTTACCGGCATGGATTCGCGTGGCAATGCCCGTGTGGTCGATGCGATGGTGCCGCTGGCTTCGATGTTCGGCTACGTGAACACCCTGCGCTCGATGTCGCAAGGTCGCGCGCAATACTCGATGGAATTCCATCATTATGAACAGGTGCCGTCGAATGTGGCGGAAGAAATTAAAAAGAAAGTCGCTTAAGGAGAATAGCTATGAGCAAAGAGAAATTTGACAGGAATAAGCCGCATTGTAACATTGGTACGATTGGGCACGTGGATCACGGCAAGA
>JAJTHB010000036.1 GCA_021299465.1 Rickettsiales bacterium
CGATTTTATAGGCAATCACGCCCTCTTTCACATCATCACGATCCGGCAGACCAAGATGCTCCTTAGGCGTCACGTAGCAGAGCATCGCCGTGCCAAACCAGCCGATCATCGCAGCGCCAATCGCGCTGGTGATATGGTCATAGCCCGGCGCAATATCGGTCGTAAGCGGCCCCAGCGTGTAAAACGGCGCCTCGTGGCATTCTTTGAGCTGCTTATCCATGTTTTCTTTAATCAAATGCATCGGCACATGGCCTGGGCCTTCGATCATCACCTGGCAATCATGCTTCCACGCCACTTTCGTCAGCTCGCCGAGCGTTTCCAGCTCAGAAAACTGCGCTTCGTCGTTGGCATCATGAATCGAGCCGGGGCGTAGTCCATCGCCCAGCGAGAAGCTCACATCATAGGCGCGCATGATTTCGCAAATGTCCTCAAAATGGGTGTAGAGGAAATTTTCCTTGTGATGGGCGAGGCACCATTTCGCCATGATCGAGCCACCGCGCGAGACAATGCCGGTTTTCCGGTTCGCCGTCATCGGCACATAAGGCAGGCGCACGCCGGCGTGAATCGTGAAATAATCCACCCCCTGCTCACACTGCTCAATCAGCGTATCGCGGTAGATTTCATAGGTCAGCTCTTCTGCCACGCCATCCACTTTTTCCAGCGCCTGATAAATGGGCACCGTACCGATCGGTACGGGGCTATTGCGGATAATCCACTCGCGGATGTTGTGGATGTTACGGCCAGTGGAAAGATCCATCACATTATCCGCGCCCCAGCGAATCGCCCACACCAGCTTTTCCACTTCTTCGGCAACCGAGCTGGTCACCGCAGAATTGCCGATATTGGCATTGATCTTCACTTTAAAATTGCGGCCAATAATCATCGGCTCGGATTCAGGGTGGTTGATGTTCGCAGGGATAATCGCGCGCCCAGCTGCGATTTCATCACGCACAAATTCAGGGGTAATGTAGTCCGGAATGCGCGCACCAAACGATTCACCACGACGATAAGGTTTGCCGGAAGCGTCAGAGGCGCTGGCTTTTGCCCTGCCATCATTTTCGCGAATCGCAATATACTCCATCTCCGGTGTGATGATACCCGCGCGGGCATAGGTGAGCTGAGTCACCGATTTTCCAGCTTTCGCGCGCAGCGGACGCATATTGACATGATCAAAGGGTTTAACCGGCGCGCCGGAAAAGCCTTTCAGGCCATTATCTTCTGGCTTTACAGGCCTTGCATCATACTCCTCAACATCCCCGCGCGCACGAATCCAGCCATCACGAAGCTTAGGCAAACCTTGGTTGATATCGACCTTGTGGGCATGGTCAGTGTAAATACCCGAGGTATCATACACGCGCAGTGGCGCTTCACCGCCGGTAAGGCTTATTTCGCGCATTGCTACGGCCACATCAGGATGCAGACTGCCCGGTACATAGACTTTCTTTGATGAACTAAGTGCACCAGTGGTGACGGCTGGTTGATCACTAGCTGTTTTACGCGTCTTGCTGGCCATGGCTTGCTCCAAAGAATAAAAGGAAGCGCAGAATATCGATCATGCAGCCAGTTGACAACGATAAAGCGACAAATCTAACGGCCAGAAACCGGTGGCAACGCCTTGGGTTCTGCCGTGGGTGGCATCGCGGGAGGCAGTGCCTCTTTAATTTCAGGCTGGAAACCGCGCTGTTCATTGATGCGATCCCACTTCCAGCGAAGACCAGCATCGACAATCAGATAGCTATTATCGAGCATAATATCGATACCCTTGCCATTGGGATGAAATCCGTCCGCCAGCGTAAGCTCCTGGTTGCCTCGGATACCCAGCAAAGTATCGGGGTAAAGAGGGATACGATAAAAATTAGCAATACGCTCAAAGCCCGCCCTGAGTTGACGAACATAAGTCGGCCCATTTCCCTCTGGCGATTCAATGCCAAATAAAATGGTATAAATGCCTCGTTGCTGAAGCTTGCCGATAATATCAACGAGGTTATTGTAGATCACGTCAGGGCTTACCCCGCGATTAGTATCGCTGGACCCAAGCTGCACAATGACAATGTCTGGCCTTTGAGCGCTCACATTATCAACCAGAGAAAGCGCCATACCTGTGGTGCGACCAGCCTCGCTCATGTTGATCACATCCACGTTTTCGTAACCAATTTCACGCAGCTTATAATAGAGCTTGCTCGGATAAGCGTCGTTTTCCTGAAGCTGATAACCAGATGTCAGGCTGTCACCAAAAACGATCACCTTCATGCCATCCTGCGCTACAGCAGCATGAGGACATGAGAAAGATAACAGGACTAACAGCGCAGCAAATGTTTTTTTCATGGCACTCGGCAATTAAGTTGCAATACCAAGGTATTATCCTATGATTCAGCTATTCATACAAGCAAGTTATGTCAAAAAAAATAGCTTTCGTTGATATTGCGCTGATTGCGCTCGCCGTAACACTACTCATCACGGGTTTTTTCAAGCACGTGATTCAAACACATGCCCGCGATCAGTTGGGCGGAGATGTTTCTGTTTCAAGAAAAAATGGGGAATCTGATTTGGGGATTCAGGCCTTCTTCACCATGAGAGCGCTAAACCGTTCACATATCATGACGGTTGAAACCAAGGCTAAAGCCAAGGAAACCGAAGAAAGACCTGAATCAAAACCGGTACCGGTAACACTCAAAGTTATTGATCGGGCATACCCACTATCCGGCAAATTTAAATTAGAAGACAAGACACGCCCCCTTACTTTTGCTTCTTATGCAATGGGAAAGGAACAGGGTGCAGCAGTATCGCCTTCATTACTTAGTAAACTCAATTTAGCTCCGGGCGAAAATTTTTTGATTGGGCGCACAGTTTTTATAGCAGCAGCTGTTATTGCTAATGAACCAGATCACCTTGCACAAGATGATGATATACCTAGGGTTATCATCAGCAACCGTGCATTTGGTGCTCTACTAAAAGAAGGTATGTATTTTGAGAACCCGCAAACCTTTCAAGTACGCGCCACCGTATCCCCAGATACCGACTTGCTGGCCTGGAAGCAATCATTCGACACAATGTTCAGTGAGGCAGGCTGGACGTCACAGACCTGGACGGAGTCAGTGCCGCCATTTTTACTCTATGTCAAAATGCCATTCCTGCTGATCACCAGCGGAATTCTAATACTGATCTCCATCGTTCGTTATGAACGCAGGAAGCAGCGTGCTGCCAGCTGATTTGATTCAATTCCATCGCAAGCTTTCGAGATGGTATAAGAAACACGGGCGCCATGAACTACCGTGGCGCAACACCTGTGATCCATATGCAATTTATGTCAGCGAAGTGATGCTCCAACAGACGCAGGTAAAAACAGTTCTGGAACGCTATTACCAGCCCTTTCTCAATCGTTTCCCAACCCTAGCCTCGCTCGCCAAGGCCAGCGAAAAGGATGTGCTATCGGCATGGCAAGGCCTTGGCTATTATCGCCGCGCGAAAAACCTTCATCAAACTGCCAAACTAAGCCCCAAGTCTCTGCCCAACAGGATTGAGGCACTTGAGGAAATGCCGGGCATCGGCAAAAACACCGCGCATGCCATCGCAGCTTTTGCTTATCATCAGCCGGTTGCAGTGATGGAAGCCAACGTGAAGCGTGTGATTTCGCGGCTTTACGCGCTCAAACAGCCAAGCACCTCAGAGCTATGGCGCAAAGCATCTGCTTTAGTCGATCAAAAAAATCCTTTCGATTACAATCAAGCGATGATGGATCTTGGTTCGATGATCTGCACTCCAAAAGAGCCGCAATGCCATGTTTGTCCAGCCAATGATTTCTGCCAAGGACAAACAGCACCGCAGCGCTACCCTGAACCTATTAAAAAAGCATCTGTTCCAACCAGAAAAAAAACCATCATCGTTTATCGCAATAAGTTCGGTGCATTTTATGCTGCGCCGCGCGAGAGTGCTTTTTTATCTGGGCTCTATCACTTCGTCGAACATGATAAAAAACCAACAAACCTTACCCATAAGCTTGGCATAGTTCGCCAGAAATATAGCCATTTTACACTTGATGCCGACGTCTATTTGATTGACGGCGATGGGCGCAGTGGCGAGAATTGGCACAGCTTGCGTACTCTCAAATCACTTCCTGTTTCCAAAGCCGAGGAAAAAATTATCACCATGCTGGAAAAGCTCTCATGAATTCATACGATGTGGTTATTGCTGGCGGCGGCTTTGGGGGGCTTATCTGCGCCAAGACGCTTGCTGAGCATGGCATCAGAACATTACTGCTTGAGCGTAAAAAAGCACCCGGTGTCGGTATGCACACCACCGGCATCATCGTCGGTGAATGCGCTGAAGAATTCGCCTTGCCTGACCATCTCACCCGCCGCATCACTCGTGTTCGCCTATATGCGCCGAATCTAAAACACACTGAACTTGCTACCGATAGCTATTTTTTCCTGGCCACCGATACGCCAGCCGTTATGCGACATTTATCTGACGAAGCGATTCGCGCCGGCGCCGATATTCTCTACGATACGCCTTATGAAAAAGGCGAGGCCAATGGCGATTTTCTTATCACCAATGGGCAATATCGCAGCCGTTTCCTGATTGGCGCTGATGGGCCGCGATCAAAAGTCGCAGATGATTTTTCACTCGGGCAAAACACTGAGTTTCTACTTGGCGCTGAAGCTGAGTATACTGGCCTGCCGCTTACTGACGACAATGCATTTTATTGTTTTCTGGATCAGCAGCTGGCGCGCGGGTATTTAGGCTGGGTCATTCCCAGCGTTGGCGTGTCGCAGGTAGGTATTGCCCAGCGCCTGCCACGAAAACCCGATATTGATGCATTTGTGATGCGCATGAAAAATGTCTTTGATTTTTCTAAATCAGAGGTAGTAGCGCGCCGCGGCGGGTTGATTCCAGTTGGTGGATTGGTGCGCCCTTTCGCAGCGCATAACGTCATCCTGCTGGGTGATTCCGCCGGCATCGTCTCGCCACTTACCGCTGGCGGCATCCATACCGCTATGCATTATGGCAAGCAACTCGGAGATTACCTGGCGGACTACATGAAGAATAGCTGTAAGGGGGAGTCACCAGCTGAAATGCTTGCGCGACACTACCCACGCTTTTATTTCAAGCAAGGTTTGCGCAAAGCCTACGAACATCTGGCTCCGGATTGGCTTTTGAATGGCATCATCGGTAATCCAATTTTTGGCGCAGCAGCAAACCATATCTTTTTTAAGAGAAAAACACTTCGGTAAACTGGAATCTTTCCGCCTGCGATTTGATCACAAATTGTTGTGGCAATCTTTCACACATTGCATTAACGTGTTGTTAATGAGACGTTGATCTCAACCCAGAAACCAGTCATTTTAGCAGGAGAGCGCCTATGTTTCGTCGTAGAGAAGACAGCCTTTTTGATAATGCCACCGATCCCAGCGGCGATGTCGATGTTCAGGAGTCAGCAACCGTGATCAGCCCGTCTTCTTCGACCACTTCGCAGCCAACTGCCACACCGGCTTACTTAAGCAGCCAACCGCAGCAACCGGCGCGTACACCAGAGGCTCGCCCTGCGGCACAGCCAGCAAGCTCGTTCCGTCCAACACCTCCGGCTAACCCAACGGCAGATCTGGCTCGTAGCCGCATGCCGGAACCAAAACCTGCATCCCCAACCCCGCCAAGCCCAGCTTCAGCATTCACTGTTGCCGGAAACAAAGCAGGCAAGCGTGTGCTAACGGTTGGTAATGATATATTGCTCAAAGGTGAAATCGCGACCTGCGATCGCCTGGTGATTGAAGGTAAAGTTGATGCAACACTCAACGATGTGCACACCGTTGAGATCGCAGAAACTGGCTCGTTCAAGGGCTCTGCTCACATTGAAGATGCCGAAATTAGCGGCCTTTTTGAAGGCGACCTGATCGTCCGCAACCGTCTCGTGATCTACGCGACCGGCAAAGTTCGCGGCAAAATCACTTA
>JAJTHB010000026.1 GCA_021299465.1 Rickettsiales bacterium
GCGGCGATGCTTGGCCAGCCTGTATCCATGCTTATTCCAGAAGTGGTGGGCTTTAAGCTCACCGGCAAACTGAAGGAAGGCACCACCGCGACCGACCTCGTCCTCACCGTCACCAACATGCTGCGTAAAAAAGGCGTGGTGGGTAAATTCGTGGAATTCTATGGCAGCGGGCTGGATAACCTGCCGCTCGCCGACCGCGCGACCATCGCCAACATGGCGCCGGAATATGGCGCGACCTGCGGCATCTTCCCGATTGATTCGGAAACCATCAACTACCTGAAACTTACCGGCCGCGACGCGGAGCGCGTAGCACTGGTGGAAGCCTATGCCAAGGCGCAGGGCTTCTGGCGCGATGCATCCTATCAGGATCCGGTCTTCACCGATACGCTCGAGCTGGATATGAATACGGTTGAACCATGCTTAGCCGGGCCAAAACGTCCGCAGGATAAGGTGGTACTTTCTACCGCCCATAAATCCTTCGCGGATTCCTTTGCTGATTTGGACAAAGATAAAAAAACACCCGTTGCAAACCGCGTGAAAGTGGGTGGCTATGATATGGGACATGGCGATGTGGTCATCGCCGCGATCACCAGCTGCACCAACACCTCGAACCCCTATGTAATGATGGCGGCAGGTTTAGTCGCGCAAAAAGCAGCGGCAAAGGGCCTCAAGCCGAAACCATGGGTGAAAACCTCGCTCGCGCCCGGCTCAAAAGTTGTGACCGAATATCTGGAAATGGCAGGGCTTGATAAGGCGCTGGATAGCGTTGGCTTCAACCTCGTGGGCTATGGCTGCACCACCTGCATTGGTAACTCCGGCCCACTGAAAGATGAAATCGAAGCGGCGATTAAAGATAATGGCCTTGTGGTGGCGTCGGTGCTTTCCGGCAACCGCAATTTTGAAGGCCGCGTGCATCCTCTGGTGAAAGCGAACTACCTCGCCTCGCCGCCGCTGGTGGTCGCTTATGCCTTTGCTGGCACGATGAATCTCGACATCACCAAAGAACCGATAGCGACCGGCAGCGACGGCAAGCCGGTTTACCTGAAAGACATCTGGCCATCGAACAAAGAAGTGGCCGATACGGTGATGAAATGCGTGACCGCTGAAATGTTCAAAAAGAAATATGCGGATGTGTTTGCTGGTGAGAAAGCATGGCAGCAGATTCCTGTGGGCAAAGGCAAAACCTACAGCTGGCCAGCCAAATCCAGCTACATCCAAAACCCGCCCTATTTTGACGGTATGGCGAAAGCCGCCAGCGGCACCGCGCAGGATATTGCGGGTGCGAAAATCATCGGCCTGTTTGGCGATTCCATCACCACTGACCATATTTCTCCGGCGGGTAACATCTCCAAATCCTCTCCGGCAGCGAAATATTTGATGGCGATGGGCGTTGAGCCGAAAGACTTCAACTCTTACGGGGCGCGTCGCGGCAGCCATGATGTGATGATGCGCGGCACCTTTGCCAACATCCGTATTAAAAACGAAATGCTCGGCGGCGAAGAAGGTGGCAACACGCTTTATAAAGGCGAAAAAATAAGCATCTATGATGCAGCCATGAAGTATAAAGCTGATAAAACGCCTCTCGTTGTGATCGCTGGCAAAGAATATGGAACCGGCTCCTCGCGTGACTGGGCGGCGAAAGGCACCATGCTTCTTGGCGTCAAAGCCGTGATTGCCGAAAGCTTCGAGCGCATTCATCGCTCAAACCTCGTGGGTATGGGCATTCTGCCGCTGGTGTTCCACGGCGATATGACCCGTAAATCGCTTAACCTAACCGGCGAAGAAACCATCTCGCTTAAGGGCCTTTCTGGTGGCATCAAGCCGCGCATGAAGGTGGATATGGTCATCACTCGCAGCGATGGCTCATCGCAGACGGTTCCCCTGCTGTGCCGCATCGATACCCTGGACGAAGTCGCCTATTACAATAACGGCGGCATTTTGCCTTATGTCGTGCGTGGTTTGCTGGGTAGCAAAGCGGCAGCGGCTTAAGAATTGGTGGATTTTTAAAAAAAATAATGCCAGAACAACTGCATGACTGAACTAACCGCAGAAACCGCCAAGAAAGATGACCTGACGCGCGTCATCGTGCTCTTGTATGGCATGCTGCAAAGCGGCTCGCCTTTCTGGTGTTATGTGGCGGTAAAGCCCAGCAAATACCAGCCTTTCATGGCGGCGCAGAAGGAAGGCAAGATCAATCTGTATGACTTCAAGGAATGGGGCGAGATCATCGTTTCCGGTGAAGGCCGCACCCCGCCGGATGAGATTACCCTCAAAGTCGCCGAGATGTACCAGACCGATCCTGCTACATTATTCCAGGTTGCAGACGTGGAAAAAGAAGTTGAGCGGGTAACCGAGACTGAAAAGAAAAAGCTAAAAAAAGATTAATAATTGGGTGGTTATAGTGGTTTTTGGATTGTCACATAACTGTCATAACACCGCAAAAGACACATTCACAAAACTGTCATGCACAATGACAAAAAACTTGTGTAGTATCAGAATCAGATAAACGTTATTGAAGGCAAACTCAGGAAATCAATATGGCAAGCTTTGGACAAGTAATTGGTGGCGGTGCGGTAGTTGCCGGTGCAACAGTTGCAACTGTTGGTGCCGTTGCCAATAAAAGCAAGATTCTCGAATGGGCAGACAAAGTGCCTATGGGCAGCCTTGAGCCAAAAACCAAAGCCATCATTATGGGGCTTGGTCTTGCCGCCATTGGTGCGACTACTTTATTTATGTCGGGCAAGCCTCCCGAGAACGAACAAGGTAACGGCGGTCCGTCCCGTTAAATATCTATTTTTTAGAAATACAAAAAAAGCCCCCATTTGGGGGCTTTTTTTATTGTTCAATGGTTGAAATTAGCCCCGTTTGGCGCGTTTTGCTTTTGATACTGGAATTACCTTCTCTTCAGCTTCCTGAGCTTGCTCGCCGCGGTTAAACATTCCGCCAAAAGGATTGAACATCTGCACTGTTTTTTCAAACATGGCGACGTTCTGGCGGGTCATTTCTTCAAACTGGTTCATTGGTGAATATTCGCCAATCGTGCGGCCAAACAGGCTTTTCATCTGCTCCTGATTGCTGGCGAAATTCATCATGCTGGCATTCAGGTAGTTCTGCATGGTGCCCGCCATGTTCTCATCATAAAGACGGATCACCGAGCGCAGGAACGCGGTCGGCAGCAGGTGGAAGCCTTTGATTTCCTGTTCAAGGATGATCTGGGTGAGCACCTGATTGGTGAGGTCGGCGCCGGTCTGCGCGTCCTGCACCACGAAATCAACCCCTTCTTTCACACGCTTGCACAGGTCATCCAGCGTGATGTAAGCACTCGTTTCCGTATCGTAAAGGCGGCGATTTGCGTATTTTTTAACAATAATCGGCTGATTACTCATGACAGCAGCGTTCATAAATGGCTTTCCAAATTAGCTAAAAACACTATAGTTTCTCTAATCTTTTAGCACTATTTCAGGGTTTGGGCAATGACTAATCCATATGCAGAGGCCGCCAAAAACCTCATGGATCTGTGGCAAAAGCAGGTCGCCGGGGCGATGCAGGACAAGGCCTTCATGCAGGCGATGCTGGACATGATGCAAAGCTTGCAGCAAACTGGCACCTATGGCCAGAAAACAACCGCCACCGCCGCCGGTGCTGCCCCTGCCGCTCATGATGAACCTCATGACCTGGCACAGCTTGCCTTTCGCCTTGGCGAATGCGAGCGCAGATTGGAGCGCCTCGAGCGGGCTTCAGGAGCTGCAAAAAGCCCTCGGAAACGAAGCAGCAAAACGAAGCGCCGAGCTTCTTGAAGGCATCCAGCGTTACATCGCCGCGCCCTATCAGCGCCATGTGCCCGAGCCACGTTCCATATGGAAAAGCGGCAGCGCGCGCCTCTTGGATTACGGTGACGACGGTACGCCGCTGCTCTTCATTCCCTCCCTGATCAACCGCTACTATATTCTCGATCTCGAAGAAAACCGCAGCCTGCTTCGCTATCTGTCTCAGCAGGGTATTCGGCCATTCGTATTGGATTGGGGCGTGCCTGATTCATCAGAATCGGATTTTGGGACCCTGGATTATGTGAATGAACGCATTCTACCTGCGATTGATTTTCTCCATCGTTCGACCGGTCAGCAGATTGCGCTCGCAGGTTATTGTATGGGCGGCGTACTGTCGATAGCGGCGGCGCAGCTTGCCCCCAAAAAACTTTCATCACTGTCGCTTTTTGCAACACCGTGGGATTTTCATTGCAAGTCCTTCGCGCCGTTTATCCTAAGCGAAGAGTGGCAGGGCATCGTAAGTCAGGCGTTATCTGGCAATAAGCCCCTGCCTGGCGAATGGGTGCAATCGCTTTTTTATATGACCGACCCTTGGGTGTTTGAGCAGAAATTCCGCCGCTTCGCCGGGTTGGATTTAGCCAGCAGCGCGGCAAGAGATTTCATCGCGCTGGAACGCTGGGTGAATGACGGCGTGCCGATGACCGCGCGTGTCGCGCGCGATACGCTGCTCGGCTGGGCGCAAAAAAATTCACTGGCAACTGGCGGCTGGAGACTCTCGAATAAAATAATTGATCCCCAAAAAATTAAACTACCCACTTTCATCGCCATTCCTAAGAATGATCATGTCGTGCCGTTTGACTGCGCGTGGCCGCTGGTGCAATTATTCAAAAACGCAACGATACTCCAGCCTTCAAGCGGCCATGTCGGCATGATGGTGGGGCGCAGCGCCAGAAAAGAATTGTGGGAACCTTTTGCGAGCTGGCTTGCTGCACTGCACAAGTAGAGGTTGCCAATATTGCTGGACTTTCCGGCTATCCAAATCTACATACGAAGCCCCTGCTATCCATCTATGAGGTTATCATGTCCGATCAAGATGTTGTCATTGTTAGTGCGCTGCGCACGGCGATTGGTTCGTTTAATGGTGCGTTTGCAACGCTGCCCGCCCACAAGCTCGGCGAAGTAGTGCTGAAAGAAACACTCGCACGCACAGGCGTTGCCGGCGGCGATGTGTCGGAAGTCATCCTAGGACAGATTCTTGATGGTGGCGCGGGTATGAACCCGGCGCGGCAAGCATCGATTAATGCAGGCATCCCCAAAGAATCTCCGGCATGGAGTGTGAAGCAGGTATGTGGCTCTGGCCTTCGCGCGGTGTGCCTTGGTTTTCAGGCGATTAAAAACGGCGATAGCCACATCGTGATTGCGGGTGGGCAGGAAAGCATGAGCATGGCCATTCACGGCATGCATCTTCGCGCCGGTGTGAAGATGGGTAACGGCGCGATGGTCGACACCATGATTAACGATGGCCTCACCGATGCGTTTTCGATGAAACATATGGGGCTGACGGCGGAGAAC
>JAJTHB010000019.1 GCA_021299465.1 Rickettsiales bacterium
ACGTGACCGGCATTGTTCGCGGCAAAATCACTTATGGTGAAATTGAAATTGAGCGTGGCGGTGAGATCACTGGTGAAATCAAAACCAGCAATCCTGGTAGCCAGACCAGCAGCGCTCGTACCAGCCGCCAGCCAAAAGAAGATAAAGTCGCGGCTTAAGCCTTTTCGATCTCCAATTTAACTCATAAGCCCCGCCAAAAGCGGGGCTTTTTTTATTGTATGGCTTGCCGTGCGAGCATATCCGCTCGCTCATTCATTTCATGGCCATTATGGCCCTTCACCCAGTGCCAGCTGACCTCATGATTTGATACAGCCTCTTCCAGCTTTTTCCATAAATCATCATTCTTCACGGGCTTTTTATCGCTCGTTTTCCAGCCGCGTACTTTCCAGTTAGGCAGCCATTCATTGATACCTTTGATGACATAGGTGCTATCGGTATAAAGATCGACCTTGCAGCGCGATTTAAGTGCGCCCAGCGCTTCAATCGCAGCCATCAATTCCATGCGGTTATTGGTGGTTTCCGCCTCGCCGCCAGAAATTTCTTTTTCATGTCCACCATGAACCAAAATTGCGCCCCAGCCCCCCGGGCCGGGATTGCCGGAGCAAGCGCCATCGGTGTAGATGGCTACATGCTTCATAGAGGAGATAGAGGGTTACGCTCGTGATAAAATTTCAGCTTCGCGACATATTCCAGTGGATCTTTAGGGGTGACCACAGCGTCAGCTTCACGAAACAGCCAGTCATGCGTGCGTGTCAGCAGAAAACGAAGCGCTGCGCCACGCCCCA
This sequence comes from Rickettsiales bacterium, assembly GCA_021299465.1. Classification (GTDB taxonomy): domain Bacteria; phylum Pseudomonadota; class Alphaproteobacteria; order Rickettsiales; family SXRF01; genus JAJTHB01. The sequence continues at coordinate 786 of JAJTHB010000019.1, forward strand.
GAACAGGAATCACCGCGCGCTCTTCGGGAAGAATCAAGCGTACCCCATGATAGGATTGAAGCAAAATACGCGCGCGTGCTGGAACAAACTGATGCATGCCGTTGAAGCACCACGCATTGAGGCAGATCAGCAGGTCATACATCCAGAAATCGCGGCACGAGAAATAGAAATCGATCACGCCGGAAAGATCGTCGCGCTTGAAAAATACATTATCAGGGAACAGATCGGTATGCACAACACCAACAGGCAGATCTTTCGGCCAGTTCTTGCTCAAAAATTGAATTTCATCACCCAGAAGCTTGGTAAGCCCGGGCATGATGGTATCAGCCTTTTTTTCAACCTTTCCGAATAACTCCTGCCAGCCGGAAAGCGATAAGGCATTATCACGCGACGAAGGAAAATCTGCCGCTGCCAGATGCATGTTAGCAACTAATGCGCCAAGCTGGCGGATATGGTAATGCGTGACATTCGGCCTGCCCTGCCCTTCCAAAAACTGAATAAGCGCTGCAGGCTTTCCTTTAATCTCACCAATAACGCGGCCATCCTTACGATGTATGGGTCTTGGGCACGGTATACCGCGATCCGAGAGCCATTCAGTGAGTTTCATGAAAAACGGAATATCTTCTGCCTTGGTGCGTTTTTCAAACAAGGTGAGGATGAATTTTTCTGCAGGCGTCTGCACAAGATAGTTGGTGTTCTCAATCCCTTCCTCAATGCCTTTAAAGGAGGTGAGTTTTCCTACCTCAAATTCTGCTAAGAATTCGGCTATTTCGGCTTTGGAAAGTTTCGTATAGACAGCCATTGGTGCCCATCAGACCGCGCGTTTAACCATCAACTGTTTGATCTCTGCTATTGCTTTTGCCGGATTTAATCCCTTCGGGCAAGTCTTTGCACAATTCATGATCGTATGGCAGCGATAGAGCTTAAACGGATCTTCGAGATCATCAAGGCGCTCACCGGTCATTTCATCGCGGCTGTCAATGATCCAGCGGTAAGCCTGCAGCAGAATAGCCGGGCCGAGATAACGATCCGAATTCCACCAGTAGCTAGGGCAGCTGGTCGAACAGCAGGCGCAAAGGATGCATTCATAAAGCCCATCAAGCTTGGCGCGGTCTTCCGGTGATTGCAGCCGCTCCTTATTAGCGGGCGCGACGGTGGTCGTCTGCATCCACGGCTTGATCGATTCATACTGCGCATAAAAATGCGTCATATCCGGCACGAGATCCTTGATTACCTTCATGTGCGGCAGCGGATAGATATTCACCTCGCCCTTCACCTCATCGATCGGTTTGATACAGGCGAGCGTGTTGGTGCCGTCGATGTTCATTGCGCAGCTACCGCAGATACCCTCGCGGCAGGAGCGGCGGAAGGTAAGCGTCGAATCAGTTTCGTCTTTGATTTTGATCAGCGCATCAAGCACCATCGGCGCACAGTTCGCCATATCGACCTCGTAGCGATCAAGGCGCGGATTTTTCGGCTCGCCCTTCTCGTTTACATCCTCGGGATCATAGCGATAAATATTAAAAACGCGTTTCTTAGTCGCGCCTTCCGGTGCAGGATGAGAACGACCCTTAGTTACACGTGAGTTGGGGGGAAGCATGAGTTCAGCCATATGACTCCTTACTGCTGGATAAAATCAGGTATCAAAGGGATACCATGTTTTCGTTTATAATTAATCTCATAAATCGTTTTTTGCATGGCAACAAAGCGCTCTGGCGTGGAAGGATGGCTGATGCCAGTCTGCATCGCCTCCGGCACTTTTACTGCAAAACGCCGCCAGAAATTCTCCGCTTTATTAACATCATAACCACTAAGCGACATGATGTAGAGGCCCACATAATCCGCCTCCTTTTCAAACTCGACGGAATAAGCCGCCACGGCAAGGCCAGAGCCAAGGTTAGTAAAACCACCTTGCGTGTTATAACCTTGCGACGCCGCGAGTGTGTCTAGCGCCAATCCGGCAATCGTGCCCGCAATCGAGTTCACCTGCTGCGAGGAAACATGTCCCATGATGTTGTGCGCCAGCTCATGAGACAGCACCATCGCGAGCTCCTCATCACTTCGAATAAAACGCATCATGCCAGAGGTGACAAAAATATTTTCACCATCAGCATAGGCATTGATCCCTTCAACGCGCTCCTCGCCATCTTGGGATTCTCTTTTGCTGCGCTCAAGATAAAACCCGAATACGCAGGGCGAACCTTCCGGCCTGATCTGTACACAAAGCTCAGCGCCTGCCTGCGCGACCGGCTTTGCAACCCTGAGCAATCGCTGCTCCATATCAATGCGCCTGAGCTGCCCTTTATGCCCACGCTCAATCTCTGCTTGCGAGGCATAGTTTTGCTGACGGATACGCTCCTGCTCCAGTTCCTGCTGGCTGATGCCGGGAGAATAGGTCGTCGGCGCCTGACAGGCAGCGAGGCTGCCCAGCATCAATAGACAAGAAATCAATCGCCTAGTCATCGATTAGTGCCCCATGGTACGGTCGTCACCGGATTTAGCAAGCGCCTGTTCGATATCAGAGGCGATTTTTCCCGCGAGTTTTGTTGAGGCTGCTTGAAAAGAATTTTGATCACCTATGCTATAACTGAATACCTCATTATATAAGGCGCCAGGATCTTTGATATCGTCTGGAAGATAGTCAGCATTTTTGGCACCAAATCTGTAGATTTTAGTTTTATAGGGCTCTCTGATCTGGGCGGCTTTGCTTGTGTGGTTGTTATCACTTCTTATAACATCGGCAAAGCGAGCTGCCCTGATGCCGGATTCGTCATCTGCTCCCATAACAACCACAAGCGGCCTCTTCATAACAGGCGGAACCTGCAAATGCTTTCGGGGAATTATTTCTTCTGCAATTTTACTTGCGGTCTGATACGCTTGGTCAACTGAGCCGTAATAGCTAGCAATCGCGTCGTAATAGTTAGAAAAAACAATCACATCACAAGGTTTGCCGCGTGCTGCGTCTGTCGCCATGGCAAATAGCTTACCAACCTCGTCAGGATCATTGGAGACAACATATATATTAGCTCTACCCTGGGAGTATTTATCTGGCAATGAAACCATCAATACACCCTCGCCTTAGGCGGTATCGGCTCGACTTCGTTGGACAGCGTGTTCAGGTGAACGCCCCGATAATCAATGCGGGTTTTGCCTTTTTCATCGAGCCACGCATAGGTATGCTTCAGCCAGTTTTTATCATCACGATCCTTGAAATCCTCACGCGCATGTGCGCCGCGACTTTCCTTGCGGTTATGCGCGGAAGTGATGGTGAGCAGCGCCTGCGAGCGGAGGTTATCCAGTTCCAAGGCTTCCACCAGATCGCTGTTCCAGATCAGCGAACGATCGCTGATCGAGATCTGGTCAAAGCTGTTCCAGATCGCCTCCATTTTCTTTTCGCCTTCGGATAAAATCTGCTCATCGCGGAATACCGCCGCATGGTTCTGCATGCAGCGCTGCATCGCGCGGCGAATCTCTGATGTATGCGCGCTGCCTTTGCTATGTCGAATCTTATCAAAGCGACCAAGGATCTTATCCTGATTGCTTCCGCTGACCATTTTATGCGCCATGCCGGGTTTCACCACCTCCGCCGCGCGGTGCGCCGCAGCACGGCCAAACACCACGAGGTCAAGCAGCGAGTTAGAACCAAGGCGGTTCGCGCCATGCACCGACACGCACGCCGCCTCACCAATCGCCATCAGGCCGGGCACCACGGTTTCGGCGTTGCCGTTTTTAGTAGTGACGACTTCCCCATGATAATTCGTAGGAACGCCACCCATGTTGTAGTGCACCGTCGGCAGCACAGGGATCGGCTGCTTGGTCACATCCACACCCGCAAAGATTTTCGCCGTCTCGGAAATACCCGGCAGGCGCTCATGCAGAATCGCCGGATCAAGGTGATCGAGATGCAGGTAGATATGGTCTTTCTCCGGCCCAACACCCCTGCCCTCGCGAATTTCCATGGTCATCGCACGGCTCACCACATCGCGCGAAGCAAGGTCTTTGGCGCTCGGCGCATAGCGCTCCATAAAGCGCTCACCTTCGGAATTCACCAGATAGCCGCCTTCGCCGCGCGCGCCCTCCGTAATCAGGCAGCCCGCGCCGTAAACGCCGGTTGGGTGGAACTGCACAAATTCCATATCTTCCATCGGCAGGCCGGCGCGAATCGCCATACCGCCGCCATCGCCGGTGGAGGTATGGGCGGAGGTGGCAGAGAAGTAAGCGCGGCCATAACCGCCGGTGGCCAGCACGGTGAGATGCGCGTTGAAGCGGTGCATCGTGCCATCATCCAGGTTCCACGCGATCACGCCGCGGCACGCCCCCTCATCATCCATGATGAGGTCGATCGCGAAATACTCGATAAAAAACTGCGCATTATGGCGCAGCGCTTGCGTGTAGAGCGTATGCAGGATCGCATGGCCAGTGCGGTCAGCAGCGGCGCAGGTGCGCTGCGCGGTGCCTTTGCCGTAATGCGTGGTCATGCCACCGAACGGACGCTGATAGATTTTGCCTTCGGGCGTGCGTGAAAACGGTACGCCGTAATGCTCCAGCTCGATCACGGCCGCCGCGGCATTCTTACACATATATTCAATCGCATCCTGATCGCCAAGCCAGTCGGAGCCTTTGATGGTGTCGTAAAAATGAAAGCGCCAGTCATCCTCGCCCATATTGCCGAGCGCGGCGGAAATACCGCCCTGCGCTGCCACCGTATGCGAACGGGTGGGAAATACTTTGCTGATGCAGGCGGTATTTAAGCCCGCGGCGGCCATACCGAATGTTGCGCGCAGCCCGGCGCCACCAGCGCCAACCACTACAACATCGTGATAATGATCAATGAGTTTATAGGCTGTCGACATCGCTAATTACCAAAATGAAGTTTTAAAATCGCCAGCACACACACCACGCCAAACCCGAAGGCGACGAAGTTGTTGGCAAGCAGCAGGCCATATTTGAACACCGGATTTTTGATGTAATCCTCAACCACCACCTGAAAGCCGAGCTTGGCATGGAAGAACATCGCAGCAAGCAAGAAGATGAGCAGCGATGCGTTGATACCGTTTTTGAACCATTCGCTAGCAAGGGTTGCATCTTTTGTGAGCATCACGGTAAGAATCGAGAATATAAACCATATGGATAGCGGAATCATCGCGACCGCCGTGACGCGCTGCAGCCACCAGTGGCTCACACCATGATGAGCGGAACCGAGGCCCTTCGCACGGCCAAGTTTACTGCGAAGATCAGACGAACCAAGCGCCATAAAACTATCCTAAATTTAAAATCGAGTTCCACACCACCGCCGTCATCATCACGGCAAATAAAATCACCGCAAAGCCGCTGCTTTCCACTTGGGAAATCGCAAAGCCCTTGCCCATATCCCAGAATAAATGACGAACGCCGTTGGCAAGATGATAGCAAAAGGCAAATGTCCAGCCTGCGAGTGCAATCTGCCCCAATGTCGAGCTGACGCAGGCTACGAATGCTGCATACCCCGCGGGATCATAAGCAAGCGTCCACAGCCACCACACCAAAATCGCGGTGCCGGCATACAGCGCCACGCCGGTGGCGCGATGGGTGATCGACATCACGGACGTGATCTGCGGTTTATAAATCGAAAGATGTGGCGATGTTGGGCGTTTATCGGCTGAGGTCATAACGATCCATTATAAAGATACCTATCACTTGGTAATCAAAAACTACGAACAAATCATTAAAAAAAACAGTTTATTTTGAAACACCTGTTGCTTGTTAAGAAGGCAACACACATTGCTAGGAATATAGCTCAGGCATGACGGATTTCAACGTTTCTTTTGGACTGGGCAGTCTAGCCTGATTAATCTTGAGTTTTTCACCCGCCAACCTCATAGCGATCTGCGCCGAGAGCTCATGAGACATACCCTTTTGCATGCCAAACAAAAACCCCGCAAACGCTGTATCACCCGCCCCTACCATATTTTTTATATCTTTGGGATCGATTGCAACGGAATCAATCGGGTGAAGCCCGCTGCGCATGACCACAACAGCCCCCTTCTCCCCGCGCGTAATAAAACCAACCTGATGATGGCTAATTTTTAAAAGCCGATCTGACGTTCGATTCGCCTTAAATGCATCCTGTAGCTTTTGAAGCGCGTGATCAGGCGTTGTTTTGTATATACGTGCAAGTTCTTCTTCATTACTGAGAACCACATCTGCGCTTGGTATCAGCCACTGAAAAAGATCCGCCTTTTCTTCCCCAAATTTAGCGTGGGTTGGCATGGCAAGCCAAAGCTCCTTACCATACGCCCAGCGCTTTTCCATCAGGCTATCTGGAAATTCAGGTCCAAGCTTTTGCCAGAGCGAACCCTGAATAAAAATCGCGTCATGGCCTGAGACCAGATCATCGGTTATCAGGCTGGGCTTAAGTATTTCCTTGGCATTGCCCGGATAGGTTGCAATGGTTCGCTGACCATCAGGATAAATGAGCACAAAAGATACCGCCGATTCTGGTCTTGGCTCACCATGAATATCTTCTGGAATCAGCTTCACATGCGCTTCATGAAGCCCGTCTCTGATCATTTGGCTGTAAGCACTTTTGCCAACCACCCCTATGAATTGACATTCAAGCTCATCACCCATGAGTTTGCTGAGTGTTGTAAGCGTGTTAGCGGCCGATCCGCCAGGCGTAAAGGTGACAGGATACCCGACCAGAGCCCTTGAAAACTCTGTAAATTGCTCAGCATTAAGTGCCGTTTTGGCGCCCGGCATTAGCTCATATTTTTCTGCGAGCCTTGCCATTTCGAGGTTGTCAGAAAGCTTGATATTGGCATCAATAATCAGAATATCGCTGGATAAGACCTTGGTCATTTTTCAATCGTTCCGTCTTTGAGACGCAGCGTCGGATATTTAAATTGCTCGATGAGATGCGCATCATGCGTGGCGAACAATATCGTTGTGCCGCCTTGGTTTAGCGCTTCAAACAGATAAAGCAGCCGCTCAGCCAGATCACGGTCAAGATTTCCGGTTGGTTCATCGGCGAGTAATAAATCAGGCTTGGTAATGACGGCGCGAGCAATCGCAGCACGCTGCTTCTGACCGCCCGAAAGGGTGGATGGTTTTGCATCATGACATTCGGCAAGACCAATCCATTCCAGGAGCTCACGCACTTTTGCATCGACCTGCTCTTTACTCTCACCCGCCACTTTAAGCGGCAAACCGACATTCTGCGCAATGGTCAGATGATCCAATAATCGGTAATCCTGTAGCACAATCCCGACACGGCGACGAAGCTTAGGCAGCTCGTGGCGTGGTTTATGGGTGATGTCTTCACCAAACATGTGGATAGTACCGCTGGTGACGCGGCGCTGTAACCATAATATTGAAAGCAGCGAGCTTTTGCCGACCCCGCTTGGACCCGCTAAAAAATGGAATGAACCAGCCGGCAGCTCCATCGATACATCTTTGAGTATCGGCTGACCGGTGACATATTCTAAGCCCACATGTTCTAATACGATCATGCTTTTTGAATCGTTAGTTGCTAGTTGTTAGTTGTAAGATATGCTATAGCATAATGATTCGTTCAACCGGATAACGAACATGATTCTTGAGTGTCCCGCATGCCATGCCCGCTACGCCGTGCCCGATCACGCGATTGGTGCGTCAGGCCGTAGTGTCCGCTGTGCAAAATGTAAACATAACTGGTTTCAGGCAGCGCCTGAGTCTCTAGCTGGCAAGCCGCTGGCCGAGCTGGATGCCATGCTTAAGGAAGCCGCCAAGCCGGTCGAGAAAAAGCCGCTGCGCCGCGGGGCGAATGTGCCTGCAATCAAAGGTGATTTTGTTCCCATAGGTATCAAAATCGCAACGGCTTCATTTGCCTTGACTGCGATCGTCATCATGCTGTTTGCTTTTAAGCCAGCATGGGTTGGTTTTACGCCGAGTAAAGGCTTGATTCTAGCAGATGTTGTAATGAGTAAGCGTGAGATTAAGGAGATGACGCTCTACGAAATAACCGGCAAATTCCATAACACCACCGATCAACCAATGGAGATACCATCACTAAGGGTCACGCTGCTCGACAAGAGTGGCGGCGTGGTTCGCCTATGGGAGACAGCCGGTGATGGCGTGGTCGTTGAGCCAAATAAAACCGTCGATTTCAATAGCGGCGATCTGGCCGTGACCAGTCTCGGCGAACGGTTCGTTTTAGAATTAGGGAATACAAAAGAACTGATGATGAGGAAAAAAATCTAATGAAACCTGCAAAAATTGAGAGGCTCATCTCATCCGATTCGATTGCCGTTCAGGTATCGAACATGGCTAACCGCATCGCCAAATCCATGCCAAATGATGTGATGATTGTGGTGCTACTGCGCGGAAGTTTCATGTTCGCCGCGGATCTGGTTCGTGCACTACACGCGGTTGGCATGCATCCGCAAATAGATTTCCTGACTGTTGCAAGCTACGGTGCTGATACCCAGTCCAGTGGCAAAGTTGAAGTTGTGCGCGACCTCACCGAATCCATGAAAGGCCGCGATGTGCTTATCATTGATGATATTCTGGATTCAGGACGCACCTTGCAGTTTGTAACAGGCCTCATCAGGGAGCGCGGCGCCAAATCGGTTAAATCCGTAGTACTTCTTGAAAAGCCGGGTAAACGCGCTGTCCAGATTAATGCAGATTTCGTCGGCTTCACTGTGCCAGACAAGTTTGTAGTTGGTTACGGACTTGATCATGCAAATTTCTATCGCGAACTACCCTATATCGGCGCACTTATTACGAATTAAATCCAGTCTGGTATGTGATCACGCCTGATCAATGATTCATAATCAGGGCGTGCGCGAATAACAGCATGTTCTTTGGCGCGCACCATCACTTCTGGCACCAAAAGCCGAGCATTATAAGTATTCGCCATCACCGCACCATATGCACCAGCGGAGCGAAATACCACCAGATCCCCAGAGGCAACGGGCGACATCTTTCGCGCTTCTGCGAAAATATCTCCCGTTTCACACACAGGCCCAACCACATCAACTGCCATCTTCTCTGCATTTGATTCCTTCACAGGAATAATCTCATGATACGCGTCATAAAGTGTTGGGCGGATCAGATCATTCATCGCTGCATCGACGATGACAAATGTCCGGCTTTCGCTTTTCTTCACATAAATCACCCGCGACACCAAAACCCCTGCATTGCCGACGATAAGCCGCCCTGGCTCAAAAATGAGCTTCGCGTTAATGCCCTGCATCTCACGGCGAACCGTTTCAGCATAGCTGTCCGGCACCGGCGGCTCAGCCTCACCATAAGGAATGCCAAGCCCACCGCCAAGATCCACGGTGCGAATCGAAAATCCTTCGCTACGCAGCTCAAACACAAAGTTACGCACATGCCGGAAAGCAGCCGCGAATGGCTCGATAGAGGTAAGCTGCGAGCCAATATGTACCGACACACCCTGCACATCGAGATGAGGAAGTTTCGCGGCATATCGAAATGCATGATGTGCTTGTTTGGCTGAAATACCAAATTTGCTTTCTTTCTGGCCGGTGGAAATTTTCGCGTGCGTTTTCGGATCAACATCGGGGTTGATGCGAATCGCTACCGGCGCTTTAATCGCCATGCTACCAGCCACTTCGTTCAGCAAATCAAGCTCTGGCTCGGATTCAACATTGAACTGATAAATTCCTTGCGATAACGCATACGCCATTTCGCTCGCGGTTTTTCCAACACCGGAAAACACGATATCAGACGACCTGATGCCTGCGGCTTGTGCCAGCCTGATCTCACCCTCCGAGACCACATCCGCGCCCGAGCCAAGCTTACTCAGTGTGGCAAGAACACCTAAGTTGCTATTAGCTTTAACAGCATAACAAATCTTGGCGTCTAACTCTTCAAAATGCGCGGCAAATATCTTGTAATGGCGCTCAAGTGTTGCGTTTGAATAGCAATAAAACGGCGTGCCGATCTCACGTGCGAGAAGCTCCAGCGAAACATCTTCCGCATGATAGATTCCGTTTGCGTAATGAAAATGATCCATAGCCTTATTCCCGCGTAAGCGGGAATCCTGAAGATTCCTGCTCGACAGCCTTTGAAGATTGATCAGCCTTTTGATTCTTCTTTTTTTCTTTTTTAGCAGCTTCTTTTTCCTTCTTTGCCTGATCTTGCTGTATCTCCGAAGGAGTTTTCAGCTTTCCTTTATTGCCGCAGGCGGAAAGGGGAAACACAAGCATACATGCCAAAGCGATGGATAACCATCTCATAACCCAAACCTCTTCTTAGCATTACGAATGGCGGCTTTCACATTTGCCGGAGCCGTGCCGCCGAAACTGCCGCGACTTGCGGCCGATTGCTCTACCGATAACACATCAAACACACCGCGATGGATAGCCGGAAGAACCGCCTTCATGTCAGAAAGGGGTAGCTCTGCCAAATCACATTTCTTGTCACTTGCACGCTTCACTAGTTTTGCGGTCACGTGATGCGCTTCGCGAAATGGCAGTTTCAGCTCCCGCACCAGCCAATCGGCAAGATCAGTTGCCGTGCTGTAAGCACTACTTGCCGCGCGCTGCATTGCCTTCGTATCCGCCGTAAAATCGAGCACCATTCCCATCATCGCAGGAAGGGCGAGATTCATCGTACGCGCCGCATCCATCACCGGTTCTTTGTCTTCCTGCATGTCTTTGTTGTAAGCAAGCGGAAGCGCCTTCATCGTGGTAAGCAGTGCGATCAGGCTGCCAAACACCCTGCCCGCCTTGCCGCGCACCAGCTCGGCTGCGTCGGGGTTGCGTTTCTGCGGCATAATCGAGCTACCGGTGGAAAAACTATCCGAAAAGCGAATAAACCCAAAAGCAGGGCTGCTCCAAAGCACCATTTCCTCTGCCAGCCTCGATAAATGAACTGAAATGATCGATGCCACGGCCAGATATTCCAGCGCAAAATCGCGGTCCGATACCGCGTCGAGTGAATTCGCCATCGGCGCTTCAAAACCCAGCGCCTTAGCTGTCATATGGCGATCAATGGGAAATGATGTGCCGGCAAGCGCAGCTGCACCAAGCGGTGATTCATTCATGCGCGCCTTAGCATCCATCACGCGCGAGCGATCACGTCCGAACATTTCCACATAGGCCATGAGATGATGCCCGAGCGTCACCGGCTGTGCCGATTGCAAATGCGTATAGCCGGGCATGAGGCTCGCCGCATGTTCTTCGGCGCGCTTCACCAGCGCATGCTGTAGTGCTTTAAGCTGACCATCCAGCGCATCCAAAGCGCCGCGAACATAAAGCCTGAAATCGGTTGCCACCTGGTCATTGCGCGAGCGTGCGGTATGCAGCCTGCCTGCCGCCGCGCCGATTTTTTCAGCAAGGCGCGCCTCGATATTCATGTGAATATCCTCAAGGCTTTCTTTGAATTCAAATTTGCCGCTTTCAATCTCGCGCAGAATCTCCCTCAGTCCCTTTGCAATCGCAGCGCCGTCCACCTTGCTGATGATACCTTGCTTAGCCAGCATCTCGGCATGCGCAATCGATCCTGCAATGTCTTCGGCGTAAAGCGCTTTATCAACACCAATAGATGCGTTAATCTCTGCCATGAGATCCGACGGCGCGCGGGTAAACTGCCCGCCCCACATCGGGTTTGCGTGTTGGTTTTTCGGTTTGGAAGGTCTGGCCATGGTTCGTATCCTGCTTCTCGCGATTTGTACTAGTATTCTCATGGTTTTGGCAAGCCATACTGCGCGCGCAGGTGATGCGCCGGTCATTCGCTACCGCATAGTAGACGATACCATTCAAAGCCCTGATTTTTCAGCACATAAGCTCACTGCCGTGCATTTCTGGGCGACCTGGTGTGTGCCCTGCATCGACGAGCTTCCGGAAATTGAAAAAACGATAACAAATTATAAAGGAAAAGGCCTGCATATCCTGCCGATTGCGATGGAAAATAATGTGAAGCGTATTGAGGAGTTTTTTGTGAGGCACAAGCTCACAAGCATTAAACCCTACCGCGATGACGGCATCACCTCGTTCAAGTCGCTGGGCATACGCGGCCTGCCCACCACCGTTTTTTTTGATAGCAGCGGCAAGGAAATCAGCCGCGCCGAAGGCCCCATGCCGTGGCTACACGAGGATAATATCCGTTTTCTGGATTCCAATCTTAAATAGCTACCAGACGAGTGATGGCATGACATAGCGAGGGCTGAGCGCATGCTTGCGGCAAACCTCTTCCACGCTTTCCTTTTCATGCTGAAAAATGCCGCCCGTGATGAACACAGCGTCCACGCCAGCTTGAGCAGCGCCCTTGATATCGGTCGCAAGCCCATCACCAATGGCCAGCACCTTTGCCTCGCGGCAGCCGAGCACGTCAAAACAATAATCATAAATCGCCTGATGCGGCTTGCCAAAATACGTAACGCTACCGCCAAGCCGCTGGTAATCCGCGGCCAGCACACCGGCGCAGGGAAACCTCTCGCCGGAAATCTTTACCACTTCCATATCCGGGTTCAGGCACAGCATGGGCAGGGCGCGGCCTGCCGCTTCGATCAGCAGCGGCTGCCAGTTCGCGGCGGATTCCTCTTCGCTGCCAAACCCGACATTCAGCAGGAAATCCGTCTGCCTAACATCATGAACGCGCTGGTAATCAAGCCCATCGAGCACATCGCTGTCACGCGTGGGACCAATAAAAAAATATCGCCTACCCCAACCCTGCCTGCCTTCCTTAAGCCAGCGATAGCCGATCTCACCGGAGGTGATGATATGGTCATACATCTCGTCCGAAACCCCCAGCTGGCGTAGCACAATTTGCGCTTTGGCGGCGCGGCGCGGCGCGTTAGATACCAGCATGATACGCTTGTCTGCAGCCTTCAGCTGAGCCATCGCCTCTTTTGCGCCGGGGTAAAGCTGTGAGCCGTCATGCACCACACCCCACAAATCGAGCAGCACAGCATCGTAAGGCGCGATGATCGCAGAAAGGGATGCAGTAGGTTGCATGGATTATGCGGCGAGGTTTTCTTTTGCCAGCACGCGGCGTATCAGCGACACAGTCGCCGCCTTGCCATAAAGCGCCACGAAGCTGCCCATGCGCGGGCCTTGCGGCTGGCCGAGCAGCGTTTCATACAGGCAGGAAAACCAACCTTTCAGATTCTCGGCGAAATGTTTTTTGCCGATCTCATAAATATGGGTTTGCAAATCCTCAGCAGATTGCGCGGACTGAGGGCTTTCGAGATATTCAGCAAGCTCGCTTAGCGCCTTGTTTTCTACATCCGTCGGCATACGGTATTTTTTCGTCGGCTTTACAAAATCCTGATAATAATGGATCGCGCCATGCACAAGCTTATCAAGGAACGGATGCGTTGCCGGTGAGAAATTCGGCAGATAATTATTGATAAAACCCCAAAGAATTTTCGGGTCTTCCACATTCGCAACGCCTGCGAGGTTGAGCAGTAAATTAAAGCCTGGTGTGCCTTCCGATGCAGGCGGCTTAGCGTTATGAATATGCCAGACGGGGTTGCTCAGGCGCGCCTGCGGATCTTCTTTTTCAAATTTCTCAAGCATCGTCTGGTATTCATCCACCGCGCGCGGAATTACATCAAACGACAGGCGCTTAGCGGTGCGCGGTTTGCCATACATGAAATAGCTGAGGCTCTCCGGCGGGCCGTAACGCAGCCATTGCTCGATGCTCACGCCATTGCCCTTGGATTTGGAAATTTTCTTGCCTTCGCTATCTAAAAACAGCTCATACACATATTGCTGCGGGCTTGGCTCGCCCAGAATTTCGCAGATGGCATTATAAAGCGGTGCGCTTGGCTGGTGATCCTTGCCATACATTTCGTAATCAACACCCAGCGCCGCCCAGCGCATGCCGAAATCCGGCTTCCATTGCAGCTTGCAATGCCCGCCGGTCACCGGCACTTCCATCTTCGAGCCATCTTCTTCGAGATAAACGATGGTTCCTTTAGAAACATTGCGCTCCACCACTTCGGCCTGAAGCACCTTACCAGTTTTTGGCGAAACCGGCATGAACGGGCTGTAATTGCTCGCACGCTCATCGCCGAGCGTTGGCAGCATCACCTCCAGAATTTTGTCGTAGTTGGCAAGCGCCAGCAGCAGTTTTTCATCATACACGCCGGCCTTGTATTGCTCGGTCGAGCTTTTGAACTCATAGTCAAAGCCATAATGATCCAGAAAGCCGCACAGCCTTGCATTCATGTGCGCGCCGTAGCTTTCATGCGTGCCGAACGGGTCAGGAATGGCCGTTAGCGGCTTGCCCAGATTCTCGCGCACCATCTCAGGATTCGGGATGTTATCGGGAATTTTGCGCAGGCCGTCCATATCGTCGGAAATACAAAACAGCTTGGTCGGCAGGCCGGTCACCTGCTCAAAAGCGCGGCGCACCAGCGTGGTACGAAACACTTCCATGAACGTGCCGATATGCGGCAAGCCGGAAGGGCCATAGCCGGTTTCAAACAGCACATAGCCTTTTTTAGGCGCGCCGTTTTTGAAACGTTCAGCAAGCAGCACCGCTTCCTGAAACGGCCAGGCGTTGCTGGCCTGTGCAAGTTGTTTGATGTCAGACATGGTCATTTTTTCCTGTTATAAAACCCGGCAATCGACATGCGCAGATTATCGCCGCACTGTTCATTCACGCGTGTGACCATGTGATACGCGTTGTTCGCAATAAACACAATGCGGTTTCGCTTCGGGAAAATGCAGCGCGCGAAGCCATGTTCCATGAGGAGTTCATCGATACTATTCGCATTGAGCCACTTGCGGTTATAAAAATCCATCTGGTCATGGCTGTTGCGATAATCATATACCAGTTTGTTACCCTCATCCTCAATCATCAGGTTCAGCCCGCCCCAATGCAGCTTCCAGACGGGGTTCAGGAAATATGCATAGGCTCCGGTATAAACACCTGAACCATCATCATGCATGGCAAGGCCGGTGCCGTGGGGATAGATCCAGTTGGTCGCGGTGACATGCGACCAGTCCTTGCCCATTTTACCCACAAAATGCTCGATATGGGATTGCATCGCAAGGATATGGTCCATGAATTCGTCCATGTGGGTTTTGGTAGGATAAACATAATCACCCTGAGGTTTCTGAATGCCTTCTGGGTAATAAAAAAGATTAAGCAGGCTGCGCAGCGGAAAACCGTCATGCACATGCCACGCACGGCTCACCTTGCCTTTGGTGTTGATATGCTCATAGTCAGTTTTCAGCGCAAAGGCATAGATTTTTTCGTAAACATCTTCCGGCAGGAAATCGTCGTAAACAAGCGCCTGTTTGGATTCGAACACCTTTTTGGGTTGATGCCCGCCGAGCGTTGTGATTACGCCCGGAGCCTTGGATGTTGGTGTATTGGGAGACTGCGTGCTCATAACCTGTCCTACCATCTTGTTTTTAATGTCCGTTGATACGTTGTTATACGCAATGTTTTTCGCTTGCCACTGGCTGTAGAAGCTACGCGCCAGATCAAGCTCGCTGGGAAACTGGCGCAGCACTGGCGTAAAATCTTCCGTTTTAAGCGGCTCATGCTTAGTTTGCCGGTAATGCTGACGGAATGCCTCTTCCTCGCGGCCATGGAAGAACCCGACCAGCACAAAACGCTCGCCTTTGGTCACGGGTCTTGCTTCATGCATCGTGGCGCAGGAAAAAGCGATCGCGCTGCCAAGCTCCGGCCGGTAAATATGGTGGTCATATTCGGGGAAATGCAGGCCGCCGCCTTCGTAATCGTCGCTTAAATGAAGCGTCATCGCCACGCGGCGATACCCCACGGGGGCATCGAAATTATCGCGGTGTTGCTTGAAGAACCCCTCTTTGTCGCCGCTATACAAACCAATTTTATAATATTCGCGGTTCGTAACCTCGAAGCCGAAGATTTTTTTAATTTCAGGAAACAGGCTACGCGAAAGCTTATCATCAATTTCACTGAGCAAATCGCCATGCACCACATAATCGGTGCGCACTTTAACCGTGGAATTATAGGCCATTTTTTCTTCCGCGCCGACCGTGCCATCAAAGGTGCGTCCGGTGCGAAACACCTCGATGCAGCGGCGGCAAAACTCCGGCGAAAACACATCAGGCACGATCAGAACCGGCGGTAACTTCCGAATCACCTGCGGCGAGGCAATCTGTTTCTGATCGTCACTGATAGATGTTCTCAAATCAGCAACCAGCGCTTCCGCCAGCTGCATGGCAGATTTTCCCTGATAGCGTTTGGTAATTTTAAGGTTGCGATTCACCACGAAACCCACCGGTGGCGGCGCAGTTTCCTTGCTTCGCACCAAGCCCAGCGCGCGCGCAATAACGCGGCCCGGATCAGCCATCAAAACCTGCGGCAGGGCATGTTTTTCCCTCAGTCGCGCTAGGTTCTCTGCTGAATCATCCAGCATAAAGATCACCCAGACATCCATTTTGCCACTGGCGCTGATGAGCTGGTGAAAACGCGACAAGAAATTGACAAGATAATCTTCATTAGCGCGTGGTAGGTAGACCAAAACTCCCCAGTGACCGCCATTGAGTTCGAGGTTGTGATGTTTGAGGTTGCTATCCGTCATGGCAAACATGGGCATGAAATCACCCACCTCCAGCATGCCGGTCATGGGTTCTTTAGAGCTTGGCCTGCGCAGCAGCATCGCCTCACTGGCGGGTTTAGGGCTCGGGCCATCAAGCTCGGGTACATAAATCCTGTCGTCGCGATATTGCTCTAACCCTTGGATGAACTCCGCCCTGAGGGCGCGCTCGCTGGCAACCTTCTTTTTAAAATCGATACCGCAGTAAGCCTCGAACTGCTCAAAGCTGCGCGCCGTGCCAAAGCCGTAAAAAGCAATCTCTTTAATAACATCCATGTCACCAGCCTGCCGGAAGCCGGTCAGGTGATTAAACCTCGTAAGACCGCGAGACTTGAGATTGTGAATTTTTTCAGGATTGTGCTGACGCAGATCATTCCAATGCATCGGGCGGTTCTGATCACCGGTATTGTAATAATGATAAAGCAATGGGCGGCGAGTGCTGAACACGTCCCAGCCATGCGTGTATAGCCGCGCGGCATAGGTGATTTCCTCCTGATCAAAATACAGGTATGGATCATAGGGAACTTCGCGGAGGATCTCCGATTTTGCAAACACGAATCCGGCGGCGATAAATGCGCCGTTAAGTGGCCTCGAAGGCGAGCGCGTCAGCGCTTCCCCTCGCCCGCGAATATTACCGTCAGCAAAGAATGGCATGACGCGGCGAACAGTGGGGCGAGGATTCTGCTCGAGTTTATTTGGCGGAATATAGGAAGCGGGGCTGCATGAAAGCACCGGTTTCTTGGAATCACAGGCAGCAAGCTCGGCGATCAGCGATTCATCCCAGCCGGGCGTAAAGCGCATATGCGAATCAATCTGCAGCGAATATTCCTCACCCTCCCAAAGCTGCTGGGTCTGGTGGCGCGCCCAGCACACCCCTTCAGCCTCGCGCCAGTCATAGGGCAGCACCTTCACCTGATCGGGGCGTGTCGAAATTTCAAAACAATGCGCATCCTGATCGGGATCAAACTGCCAGCAAATGCCAACGGTGATGCGATCCGGATAGGTTGCTTTTTCAAACAAATCTTTCACCGTCCACTGGCATTCAGGGTCACGGTAGCTGGCGATCTGCACAAAAATGCGCGGCATGGCCGGTGCAGCGGATGCTTTTCCGAATTCGCCCTTAGCCGCGCGCTCTGAAATCGTTTTAGCCGAAAAATCAACACCGGAATATTCCTGATATTCAGCAAGGGAGCGCGCTTTGCCCAGCCCGTACTTATCAAGTTCCTTCAGTGCTTCCGGCTTGGTGGTGATTTCGGTCCCAAGCATATGCTTGGTTCGTGCAAAGGAAAGGTCATTGAGTTTGCCCCAGTCGCGGTGGTCGGAAAAATGCGTTGGCCGCTTGCTGCGATCCCAGTCATGGTAAATGAAAAGCCTGTTGGGATAATACAAATCATAGCCATGCGTCCATAGCCTGACGGCGTAGGTGATCTCTTCACCGAAGAAATAGAGGTGTGGGTCATATGGCACATCCTCGATAATACTTGCCGGCCCGAAATACATGCAGCCGCTTAGGAACGCACCCGGCATCGGCTTTTCCGGCAGCTTGCTGACACGATAGCCCGGCGCGCCTTTCATCAGGAAGATGCCGTGCTTGTCGAATTCCTTGGCCGACATGCCGAAGATCCAGTCTCTCTGACAATCATTCGGCGGCGTGAAGCCCGGCGGGTAGCAGGTCAGTACGGCTTTGCTGTTATCGCAATCGTTCCACATACCAAGCAGCGTCTCATCCCAGCCCTGCTCAAAGCGCATGTGCGAATCGATTTGCATGGTAAATTCTTCGCCCTGCCACAGCTCCTGCGTGAGGCTTCGCGCCCAGCATACCCCGCGCGATTCCTTGGCATTCACCTCGCGCACGCGCACCTGCTCTGGCCGCGGGTAAGGAACCTTGAAGCAGATATCGTCCTCGCCCTTCACCGTCTGCCAGCAGATGCCAACGAAAATACGCTCAGGATGGGTTGCTTTTTCAAAAATGTCTTTCACGGTGTACTGGCAGTCAGGATCGCGGTAGCTGGCAATCTGAACGAAAATGCGTGGTCGTTTTTCCTTTGCCTCAGAATTTTTCTTACGCGCGGCCATGTTCCATTTTCCCTCTAGGGCATCCGGCGCAATCTGGCGGCGAGACCAGTCGATTCCGGCAAATGCCCATAAATCCTCTAAACGACGCAAGGAACCTAGCCCAAAATGCGAGGTCTCTGCAAGTGCTTCGGGATGCTCCGCCTGCTTAAATCCTAGCAAATGCAGCCCACGCTCCCTGGCAAGCTGGTTAGGCGGGCTGTGGATGCCTCGGTAATGCTGCAAATGCAGCGTGGATTTACGCACCCAGTAATGAAAGGCAACGATGCGGTCCGGCTGGAACACATCCCAGCCATGCGTCCAAAGCCGAGCGGCATAACTCAGCTCATCGCCATAAAAATGAAAATGCGGGTCAATGGGAACTTCGTCAAACAGCTCCGCTCTGGCAAACATGAAATTGGCAACGATAAACGGGCAAGGAGTCAGCCCTACCCTGTCAGTCTCGCTGCTTGGCACATATTTGCCGGTGATATGCAGCAGCTGCGGATCATCCGCTTCACCAAACCTTCGCACACGAATACGCAGCAGGTGAGCAGGCGTGTAGTCCCTTTGATTGGGCGGGTCATAGTTCGGAAGATACGCGCTTATGACTGGTTTTTCCGACGGGCAGCGCGCAAGCATATCGATCAATGCCTGATCCCAACCCTCTTCAAACCGCATATGGCTATCGATGGTTAGAATGTAAGCTTCGTCCTGACGAAGTTTAAGCGCCTCGGCGCGCGCCCAGTTTGCACCGAGACTATCCTTAGGATGCACTTGCCTCAGCGTGATTTGCGACATGCGATCGGAGCGCACATCACAATCTTTATCGTGCGCGGGATCAATCTGCAGGCAAACACCGACACGCAGCCGCTCAGGATTTGAAGCTTTGGAGAATAGATCCGCCAGCGTGTGCGAAATTTCCGGATCACGGTAGCTGGCAATTGCGATAAAGATTTTGGGTGTGCTTTTCGTGATTTTGGTTTCACGCTGCGTGAGCGGCCAGATGCCTTGCCTTGCATGATCAGCAATCGCGCCAGTTGCAAGGTCAACACCGGCATAACGCCAGAAACTTTCCATGCTGCGCTGATCCCCTAGCCCATAACTCGAAAGCTGGGCAAGAACGCGCTCGTCACCCGCCTGTCTGATACCAAACAAATGCAAATTACGTGCGAGTGAGAGACGGTTTCGCTCATTCGAAAAGCTGCGATACATGCTCTCATCTTTGACACCATCACGATCCCAGTAATGATAGAGAGCCAGCTTATTCAAATGGAACAGATCATAGCCATGTGTCCAAAGCCGCAGCGAATAGTTGAGTTCCTCACCCCAGAAATAAATGTATGGATCAAACGGCACTTCTTTGAGCGTGCGTGCATGGGTGAACATGAAATTCCCTACCCAGAAAGCCGTTGGCAGAACTTTTCCAGCCAGCGACTCGGCCGGCACCATACGCTTGATCAGGTGCACCATCTGCACATCCGTTGCGCCACCAATACGGTTCACCACACTAAGCGGCAACATACCGTTTAGGGCTTGTTTTTGGTTGGGGGGACGATAGCCAGGCAGCCATGCAGTCAGCACCGGTTTTTCACTGGGGCACTGGGCAAGAAGCAGGATCAGCGTTTCGTCCCAGCCCTGCTCAAACCGATGATGGGCTTGAATCTGCAGGATATACTCCTCGCCCTGCCATAGCGCATGGGCCTGCACACGCGCCCAGCCAGCACCCTCAGCATCCTTCGAATGAAACTGCACCACCCGAACTTGATCAGCCCTTGGGTATGGCACGCGCAGATAATCCGCGTCCTGCTCAGGATCATATTGCCAGCACACGCCAACAAAGATGCGCTCAGGATGCGCCGCGCGCTCGAACAAATCGCGTATAGTGTGATGGCACTCCGGATCACGGTAGCTAACCATTAAGACAAAAATGCGAGGCTTGGCGCTTGTCATAGGGCTTTTGTCATGGCACAAAATGTAACCCTATGCAAATCATCATCTTAGGCATGCATCGCTCCGGCACTTCAGCACTCGCTGGGCTTTTGGAGCTTATGGGCGCCTATGTGGGTGAGCCCTACGAACTGCTTTTGCCCGACCAGGATAATCCACAAGGTTTTTTTGAGCGCCTTGATGTCGTCACAGTTAACCGCGAAATCATGGCCGCATGCAGCTGCAACTGGCATCAGGTTTATCGCTGGAACCCCAACCAAACACTATCGCAGCAGCATAAAAACGAACTCACTAAAATCAGCGAAACGCTGAAAGTGCATCCCATTTCATCACTCAAAGATCCAAGATTATGCCTCACACTGCCCCACTGGCTGGCATATTTTCCATCACCTCTTGTTATCCTTTGCCACCGAGATCCAGCGGTGATTATTGATTCGCTGATGAAGCGAAACGCCATACCAACCGAATATGGTCTGGCGCTATGGGAATAT
Source organism: Rickettsiales bacterium (assembly GCA_021299465.1). Lineage (GTDB taxonomy): Bacteria > Pseudomonadota > Alphaproteobacteria > Rickettsiales > SXRF01 > JAJTHB01. The sequence goes on from JAJTHB010000019.1 coordinate 21,807, forward strand.
TATAGCGTCTGCGCACTTCGCAGCGTTGCAGTCTCAGCACCGCAATTGCGAGGCATTCACAGCGTTGCGTATGAATCGCTGATCGAAGACCCAACGCTCGTAGCAAGCCAGCTTACGGATCGACTACCAGCTCTCAGCCTGCCGCCTGGCCATCTCATCACCCGGCATATCAAGCCATCGCTGAATCGCTCAGCTGCAGCAAAAGACATCAAGCTCAGCGATTGGCAGGAGGAGCTTGCCGCCATGTGGCGCGGCGATGTCGCACTTCGCAGGAGAATCGAGGTTTCTAAAGAATCGCTGGATATTCTGCGAACGATGGAAAAAACCGTTAGCGGATCACCTGCCGGATCATAACATTCCTTGCTCAGGAAGAGGAAATGTCAGCTTAGCTTTTCGATGTATCTTGTAAAAATGTTTCACGTGAAACATTTTTGAACAAAGCAAGTGTCTTTTCGCGCGCATCCGCATGATCAACTATAGGCGATGGATAGCTCGCCGGTTTAAGTAGTCCGGGCTCATGAATGTCAGAGCTAGAAAGCCCCGCTAATTCCGGAACGTAGCGGCGGATATAAGCGCCGTTTGGGTCAAATTTCTTGCTCTGCAGGTAGGGGTTAAAAATGCGGAAATAAGGCTGGGCATCGGTTCCGGTCGATGCCGCCCACTGCCAGCCGCCGACATTGGACGCCATCTCATAATCCATCAGCAGCTGTGCGAAATGCGCTTCGCCAAGCCGCCAGTCAATCTGCAGGTCTTTAGTAAGAAAACTCGCCACCACCATGCGCGCGCGGTTATGCATCCAGCCGGTGGTTTTCAGCTCGCGCATCGCCGCATCGATGAGCGGAAATCCCGTCATGCCTTCTTTCCATGCAGCTAGCCAATCCTCACGCCGCGACCACGCGATTTTTCCTCGGTAAGCAGGGTTCCATTCCTCGTCCATCGACTCGGGATAATGATACAGAATCATCGCATAAAATTCGCGCCAGATCAGCTCAGAAAGCCATTTATTCGCGCCATTCTTGGAATAGTTTGCATCAGTTTTTTCTTTCGGCGCGCCTTGCAGCTGTGCCAGCTCATACGCCGCGCGCGCGCACTCACGCACAGAAATAAAACCAAAGCGAAGGTAAGGCGATAAGCGGCTCGTGCCTTCATCCGCCATGATATCACGTTTCGTAGCATAATGGTTCACCTTAGCGCTGATAAAAGCGCCAAGCCGTTCGCGTACATTCGCTACCGGCCATAGCGGCAAATAAACTTCATTGTAGCCGATCTCAGAGAGCATCATTCGTGCGCCCATCGCCGGATCAAGCACCTTCAACCCTGATTCAGCCGCCATCTTGCGAACATGAGCAACATCAGCATAACGGCCTTGATCCTGAATGTCATAACCAGCATAGCTCGCGGGCGTTGCCTTGCTAATCCATGCTTTGGAAAATGGCGTGTAGACTTTAAACGGCGAACCATCTTCTTTCACCACTTCACGCGGATCAAAAATCAGCTGGTCTTTATGCAGCTTAAAACATGCTCCCAACGATTCTTTAATTGCCTTATCACGCTGAATCGCCGGTGGTTCATAGTCCTCGGCGGCATGCACCGCAGCTGCCGAAAACAGCGTTACGATTTTGGGAATGACCTCGCGCGCTTTGCCATGAATAATGAGTAGCCCGCCACCGCGTACCTTCAGCTTATTTTCAAGATAGCATAATCGCTGTGCCAGAAAACTGAGGCGGCGATCACTGCGGTCAGGAAAGCGCTTCAGCACCTCCTCATCAAATACAAAAACCAACTGGACGGGCTGGTTTGATGCAAGCGCTTGAAACAAAGCCGCGTGATCATACAGGCGCAAATCGCGACGAAGCCAGACAAAAGAGATCATGTTTAAACCAAATTTTTTTTGTTTTCTTAATCCAAGACTACCTTAGCCTGCCGAAAATAACACTGGCTTCAACAACGCTAATGATAAAATTGATGATCTCACGCTGATCCTGCGTCAAAAGGATATTTTTTAGCTTTTGTTGTTCTGTTAGGTCACCTTCATTGTAAGCTTTGGTCATCCATTTGCGATATTCGTCGACGTTTTTTTCAACACCAACACCTTGATAGTAAGCATATGCAAGGTACAGCATCCCACGCTGGTCGCCTTGTTCTGCGGCACGACGATACCACTGGATAGCCATTGCATCATTTTTCTCAACACCCTGCCCCGCGTAATAAGCATACCCAAGAGAGCTCTGAGCATCAGCCTTGCCCGCTTCTGCAGCTTTCTTGTAAAGCGCAATGCCTTTTAGACGGTCTTGCGCAAGGTGAATGCCGCGAAAATATAAATCGCCCAAAATAAAGGATGCATCTATATCTCCCCGATCACTGGCTTTCCTAAGCTTTTCTGTTGCGTTGGCAAAAAAATCCAGCGCTTCTTTTTTCTCATTTTCCCCCTGCGATTCCGCAATCGAAATTCTCAGTCGCGCCATATTCATGAGGGCTGTCATGTTTCCAGCATCAGCCGCCTTCGTATACCAGGCGATGGCTTCTTTCTCGTTTTTTTCTACACCGCGGCCCTGATCATAAGCAATCGCAACAAACGTGATAGCAGTTGGATTGCCCGCTTGCGCCGCTCGCATGAACCATTCAAACGCTTTAGCATCGTCTTTAGCTGTGCCTATTCCGCGTTGATAAAGATCAGCGATCATGACTTGCGATAACACATCGCCGCTTTCTGCAACCTTCAGGTACCAATGAAATGATTCTGCAAAATTCTGCTCGACCCCTTCTCCATGGTAATAGGCATACCCAAGATTCATAGCCGCTTTCATATGGCCTTTAGCCGCCGACAAACGATACCATTTCACGGCTTCATCAGGATCTTTTGTAACGCCTCTTGCAAAGGAATAATTATTGCCTAGCACATATTGAGCTTGTGCATCGCCCGCATGCGCCCGCACATACATCACCCACCGTGAAACATCGATTCCAACAGGATACTGGTAAAGCGCGAAAAAAATGCCAGACAGCGTTAGGCCAGAAATGCACAAAGCCAAAAACAGCTTTTTCATGCGATGCTACAGCCCGGCCATGCTCATGCTGACATGCTTTTTGGGATCCACCGGATCATTTCCCTCACGCACCGCAAAGAAAAGCTGTGATTTCTTGACATTACCCGTGGAGCCGACATAGCCGATAATATCACCACGTTTCACGCGATCATATTTGCTGACAGTGGATTTGGAAAGATGCGCATAGCTGGTCGATTTTCCGCCAGGGTGCTTGATGATGACCATGTTGCCATAGCCCTTCAGTTCATTATCAACATACACCACCTCGCCGCCTGACGCCGCCCAGACCAGCTCTCCTTCTGGTGATGCGATATTGACACCATCATTGGATTTGCCAGAGCCTTTTGGGCCGAAGGAGGAAATCACCTTATGGCTTGAAACCGGCCACATGAAGCCAGTCTCGCGACTAGGCTTGATTAGCTTGACATACTTATCTTCAGCAGGCCGCTTCTCTTCACTGAGCCGAGTTTTAACTGGCTGGGGAGCGGCAGCCCCCTGATCATCATCTGCGGTCTTCTTGTCGTCGCTCTTCCAAGGGCTTACACGCGCTGGTTTTGATTCAGCAGGCGGCGGCAGGTCGCTTGAGCTGATCGACTGAAGCGAAGCGGCTTGTTGCGTATGCTGTGAGACCGGCTTGGTATTAGTATAAACTGGTGGTGGTTCATAAGGCTTATAGCCATCGTTTCGCTTTGGCGCCTGGTAGATCGAGTAGCTGCGGTTATCACGGTTATCGCCACTACGAGCAGTGCTATCTTTTGCAAATGATTCACTACCACGCACATCAACGCGCGCAGCAGGTTGTGTACAAGCGGCAACGAGTAGTAATGTCATCGAACTAATAACAAAGCGCATACCAACCATAGACCAACCCCTGATAATCTATGCAGAGTCTAGAGAAAACTCAGTTAAGAAAGTGTGAATGTTTTGTTTTCATTGCGCGCGCAGCGGAGGAATCTTTAAGATCCTTCACGACACTGAGCGTGACATTTAAGCAGAAACCAGCGGCACAAATCTCACATTCATGAGATGCTCGGTCGAAATATCACCCTCAGCATTTTTGCGAATCCTGACCAGTATCTGACCATCGCCGCTACCGCCTACCGGAATTACCATCACACCAGCTGGCGATAATTGTTCTAGTAGAGATGCAGGAATCTGGGGTGCGGCGGCCGTAACAATAATGCGCTCAAAGGGCGCGGCTTCTTTCCATCCTTTGACGCCATCGCCGAGCCTGGTGACAATATTTCCAAGTTTAAGTTCCTTAAAGCGCCCTTCCGCCTGCGTGAATAATTCCTTGTGTCGCTCAATGGTATAAACCCTGCGCGCCAGCCTGGCCAGTATCGCCGCCTGATAGCCTGAACCTGTGCCAATCTCCAGCACACGCATCGCAGGCGATAGCTCCAATGCCGCCGTCATCCATGCGACCACACTAGGTTGGCTGATCGTCTGACCGCTTGCTATTGGCAGCGCCGTATCGTCATAGGCGTGTTCAAAAAACGGCTCTTCGACAAACATTTCACGGGGGGTTTGCTCAATTGCAGAAAGCACCGCCGTATCATGAATACCGCGGTTACGCAGCTCCATGATAAGCCGAATACGGCTTGCAACCAGCTCAGAGTCAAGCTCAGGGTTTGGAACAGGAAAGAAGCTACGGCTTGGTGCGCTCATTACTAAGATCTATGTTTGAAACGCAGTCTATGGGGTAAGATTTAAGAAAACTTTAAGTCATGAGCACCCGAAAATCAATTTAACTAGGCATAAGCACTTTGCTATAAAATACTGTAATAGAACAATAATAATCCACTTGTCATAATTCTGGCACTTCAAAACCACGCCCTTCACAAAATCTTCACATTACATCGCGCCGGTTTTTGGTAGTATGTGATCATAGATTAATGACTTTTTAGTGAGGTTTTTATGGCTGATAACGAAGATGGCAAGAGCAGTGGCATAGTTGGTGGCGTCATAGCAGGTGCCGGTACTGCAGTTGTCGCACCGCGTCTCACACAGATGCTCAATGATCGCAAGCTTAGCGACGAAGCTAAAAAACACCTCGAAAAAGGCGCGAGTAAAGAAGCCCGTGACGCAGCCGTTGCTGAATTCAAAAAGAAATATACGGGTGAAAAAGCCGCCGAAACATACACCGCAGAGATTGAGGCGCTTGCCAAGAAAACCGCTGATGATGCGATTCTTGAAGCCGCAGACAAAGAAGCTCTGGTAAAAGAATTCATTGAAAAAGGCAAAGATGGCGCAAGCAAGGAAGCTGTAGCCAAGGCAGAAGAAATTGGAAAGAAAGCAGTAGAAAATGCTGGCAAGGAAAATGCCGCTCTGGCCGCATTTGCAAAAGATAGCAAAAACACTAAGGCTGTCTTTGAAGCCGGTGAAAAAATTGCTGGTGAAGCTGGCGCTGCCGAAGTTGAAAAAGCGCTCGCTGGCAAAATGCTAAAGTCAGACCTTGCTAAAAAGATTTCTGAAAAAGCCGCCGAAGACTGGACCAAAGCTGCAACCAAGCCTGCTGGTATCGCTAGCGCTGAAGAAGCTGGTAAAAAAGCGGTGCAGGCTGCTGAAGAAGCTGTATTCAAATCTGCAAAAGGTGTTAAGGAAGCTGGTTTCTTTGGCAAGTCATACGCCGCATTCAAAGGCGCGAGCACCGGAACCAAAATTGGTCTTGGCGTAGCAGTTGCTGCTGCAGCGATCGGCACCAAGATGTTCCTTGCCGGCCGCAGCGAGCGCAAGTGGACTGAGCGTGAAGCTGATCGTCAGGCAGCTGCGCAAACCGCACAACCAGCGCGCTAAAGAATTTTTCTCCTAGTGGATAAAGCCCCGCCTTATGGCGGGGTTTTGTTTTTTTAGCCTAGCGAAGCCTGCATCGCCTGCAGCACGTTATAATCCGTCATATCCATCGAGATCGGCGTGATGGTGATGTAGCCCTTATGCAGCAGATCGACGTCGACGCCCGGCTTATCCGCCGTGTTGTCGCGCTCGCCGCCCAGCCAGTAATACGGCCTGCCTTTGGGATCCAGCCTTCCGGTCAGGTTCACATTCACAATGCGTTTACCCTGCGGGCACAGACGAACACCCTTTACTTTTTTCGGCGTGCAGGCTGGAAAATTGAGGTTGATGAACACACCCTTCGGCCAGCCATGCTTCACCAGCTTGCGAATGATTGCAGGTGCGTGATGCGCCGCCGTATCCCAGTAGATCTCATGTTTTTCATCATAAAGCTGCGAAAGCGCAATCGCCGGCACTTCGAGGTTGGTCGCTTCCATCGCCGCTGCCACCGTGCCTGAATAGGTGACATCATCGCCCACGTTCGAACCGCGATTCACACCGGAAAGGACGAGGTCAATTTTTTGTTTTGCAGGAATAATCTCCTTCAGCGCAAGCAGCACGCAGTCCGTCGGCGTGCCAGATACCGCGTAACGCTTTTTGGAAATCTCACGCACGCGCACCGGCGCGTGTAGCGAGAGCGAATGCCCCGCCCCGCTCTGCTCGGTTTCCGGTGCCACCACCCAGTAATCTTTAGTGAGTTTCTGAGTAATGGCCTCCAGCACTTCAAGACCAGCGGCGGCGATACCGTCGTCGTTGGAAAGAAGGATCCTCATCGAATAACATCCATATTCATATAAGGCTTGAGTACGTCAGGAACCACAATCGAGCCATCCTCCTGTTGGTAATTCTCCAAAATCGCAACCAGCGTGCGGCCAATGGGAAGGCCGGAGCCGTTCAGCGTATGCACGAACTCATTGCCTTTGCCAGCTTTGGGCTTGTAGCGGGCTTTCATGCGCCGCGCCTGGAAATCGCCGCAATTCGAGCAGCTGGAAATCTCGCGGTAAGCATTTTGCCCGGGCAGCCACACCTCGATGTCATAGGTTTTCTGAGAGCAAAAACCCATATCGCCGGTGCAGAGCAGCATGGTGCGATACGGCAGGCCGAGCTTTTGTAGCAGCGACTCCGCCTGCGCGGTCATGCGCTCATGCTCTTCTTTTGACCGTTCCGGTGTCGTAATAGAAACCAGTTCCACTTTTGAAAATTGATGCTGGCGGATCATGCCGCGCGTATCCCTGCCCGCCGCGCCTGCTTCGGAGCGGAAACACGGCGTGTACGCCGTCATGCGCATGGGCAGCTTATCTTCATCCACAATCGAATCAGAAACAAGATTGGTCAGCGGCACTTCGGCAGTGGGAATCAGCCAGAAGCCGTTGGTAGTTTTGAATAAATCCTCGCCGAATTTCGGCAACTGACCTGTGCCATAAGCCGCGTTATCGCGCACCATGAAGGGCGGCACGATTTCGGTGTAGCCCGCGAGGGTATTCTGATCGAGGAAGAAGCTGGCAAGCGCCCGCTCCATGCGAGCGAGTGCGCCCTTCAGCACCACAAACCGCGCGCCAGAAAGTTTCGCTGCCGCTTCAAAATCCATGAGCCCCAGCGCCTCACCAAGATCAAAATGCTCTTTGGGCTTGAAGGAAAATGGCTTTGGCGCGCCCCACTCGCGCACCTTCACGTTGCCGGTTTCATCGCTGCCCTGCGGCACGTCATCAGCGGGAATATTCGGAATCGCTTCGAGCACCGCTTCCACCTCGCCGCGCTCAGAAAGCTCCGCTTCCATGCTGGCGATGGTAACCTTCAGCTGCGCCGCCTCGATCATGATCGCGCTGGCATCGCCGCCGCTTGATTTTGCTTTACCGATACGCTGCGCGACATCATTGCGTTTGGTGAGGAGCGCCTGAAGTTCAGTCTGCCGAGCGCGCTTCTTTTCATCGAGCGCGAGAATGAGGCTCGACTCCGGAGCAAGCCCGCGTCTTGCAAGGCCGGCATCAAAAGCTTCAGGGTTGCTACGGATAAATTTTATGTCGTGCATGGGTTGCTCCTTCTTGTCATTCCGAGCTTGCCGAGGAATCTTTAGATCCTTCGCTACGCTCAGGATGACGGCGGTTACAAATCAGAATCGACATCTCATACAACACGTAAAGCGGCACGGAAAGAGCGATCTGACTGAAAACATCCGGCGGGGTGATGAATGCCGCCACAGTCACAATAATCACAATCGCATAGCGCCGGCCGCGACGCAGCGTATCCACCCGCATCATGCCGGATTTCACGAGCAGGATCAGCACCAGCGGAAGCTGGAATGATAAGCCAAAGGCAAGAATCAGATGCATGGAAAGGCTTAAATACTCGCCCACACGCGCCTCAAGCTGGATGGGAAGGCCGCCAGCGCCGCTATGCTCAAAACCAAGAAAAAAGCGCCACGCCGCCGGAAAAATCAAATAATACACAAAGGCCGCACCGATAGTAAATAACACAGGAGCCGCAGCGAGATATGGAATAAGTACCCGCCTCTCGTTTTTATAAAGCCCGGGCGCAAGAAAATAGTAAAACTGCGCGGCGATCACCGGAAATGAGAGAAAAAATCCGGCAAACATCGCAAGCTTGAGGTACGTGAAAAACGCCTCGGTGAGGCCGGTGTAGATCATGCGGCGATGCTCGCCCTCAGGAAAGGCGCTCGCCAGCGGCTGCACCAGAAAATGATAAATCGGCTCGGCAAAGCCGTAACACACGCACACCATCACCACAAACGCGGCAAAGCTGATCAGCATGCGCTTTTTGAACTCGATCAAATGCTCGATGAGCGGCTGGCGAACCAGATCCTCCCTCCCCTCACGCGGGGGAGGGTTGGGGTGGGGGGGATCAGGAAGGTTTTGGTTCATCCTTCGCCCCCCCTCCTCTTTCCTCCCCCACAAGGGGGGAGGAGGTTTTGTGGATGTCATACGACTCATACCATTTGCCGTCATCACCGCGGATCATACGCACATCGCCTTCGAATTCATCGGCCATGTCCTTAAGGCCGGATTCTTTGGCCATATCATCAAATGCAGCGCGAATTTCCCTCGCCCATCCTTTGATGGTGCGTACGAAACGCGACACCGCGCGTATCACCACAGGAATGTCCTTCGGCCCAATGAAGATCACAGCCACCAGAAGGATGAGCGCAATTTCAGCAAAGGAAAGATCAAACATGGTTAGGACGTTTTGGTATCGTCTTTCTTCTCATCTTCACCCTTAAGGCCCTCGCGAAGGCTGCGGATGCCCTTACCCAGATCACCCATCACCTTGGGCAGCTTACCTGCGCCAAACAGGATAAACACCACAATCAAAATCACCAGTAAATGCCAAAGACTCATGCCCATATAAATACTCCTCAAGCCGCCATGAATTCGCGCATCTTATCACGCGCGCTGGCCACATCAAACGCTTTACGCAGGCCAGCACCAAGCATGGCCTGCTGGGCGCGAACCAGTAGCAAACCCTCGAGCGGCAGCAAGCTACTGGCAACCTGTTTCATCTCAGCCATATCGCCATTACAATGCAGCACCACGTCGCAACCGGCAGCCAGCGTGGCTTTAGTGCGCTCATCAAAACCACCCTTCATGGCTTTCATCGAAAGATCATCCGACATAAGCAGGCCGCCAAAGCCAAGCTCGGTGCGAATCAGGTCGATCACCGCCGGTGAAGTGGTAGCCATATGCTGGCTATCCAGCGCGCTATAGATCACATGCGCGGTCATCGCCATCGGCAGGTCAGCGAGTGCTTTGAACGGCACGAAATCAGTCGCACGCAATAATTCAAGCGGGCTATCTACTATCGGTAATTCTTCATGGCTGTCAGCAAACGCGCGG
>JAJTHB010000023.1 GCA_021299465.1 Rickettsiales bacterium
GAAGAAAAATATTATTTCACGCCAGGCGATCTGGGCTTCAAAGCGCATGCTACCAGCGCTGGCAAACTCGGCACGCTTATCTGCTGGGATCAGTGGTATCCCGAAGGCGCACGCCTCACCGCCATGCAGGGCGCGCACACCCTCTTCTACCCCACCGCGATTGGTTGGCATCCATCCGAGAAAGCCGAGTGGGGCGATTCACAGGTCGATAGCTGGATCACGATCCAGCGCGCCCACGCGATTGCCAACGGCGTGTTTGTCTGCGCGGTGAATCGTATCGGCCACGAAACCCCGCCGCAAGGTGGCGACGGGCTGACTTTCTTTGGTAACTCGTTCATCTGTGATCCGTATGGCCGCATGCTCGCCCATGCATCCCATGACAAAGAGGAGGTGCTGATTGCGGAGGCTGACCTCTCGCTGGTCGAGCACAAGCGCCGCAACTGGCCGTTTTTCCGCGACCGGCGTGTGGATGCGTATGGCGATTTAACCAAGCGCTTTGGAGCTTAAATGAAACGCGAATTTTTAATGCCCGCCGAGTGGGAGAAGCAAGCCGCCATCTGGCTGGCATGGCCTCACAACAAAGAAGACTGGCCGGATAAATTTGAGCCGATTCCCTGGGTGTATGCAGAGATTATTCGCCATATCGCACGCACGCAGCTGGTTCGCCTTGTGGTGCAGAATGACAAAGAGAAGAAACGCGCAAACGATGTGCTGGAGCGCGCGGGCGTGAACCTAAAAAAAGTCGAATGGTATGTGATTCCCACCGATCGCATCTGGCTGCGCGACTCGGGGCCGATTTTTGTAAGGGATAAAAAGAAAAACAAAGCCATGCTCGACTGGCGCTTTAATGCGTGGGCGAAATATCCCAACCATAAAAAAGATGACAAGGTGCCAGAGGCGATCAATGAAACGCACAAGCTCGAGCGCCTCCAGCCGATGCACAAAGGCAAGCGCGTGGTGCTGGAGGGCGGCTCCATTGATGTGAATGGCAAAGGCACGCTGATCACCACCGAGGAATGCCTGCTCTCCAAGATTCAATGCCGCAACCCAGGCTTTACGCGCGATGATTACGCCGAGGTGTTTGCAACCTATCTTGGCATTGATCAGATCATCTGGCTTGGAAACGGTATTGTCGGCGATGATACGCACGGCCATGTTGATGACATTACGCGTTTTGTGAAAGCCGATACGATTGTCACGGTGGTTGAGAAAGATAAGCGTGATGACAATTACAGCCTGCTGCAGGATAACCTGAAGCGCCTCAAAAAAGCGCGTGATGCCAAGGGCAAAGCATTTAACATTGTTGAACTACCCATGCCGAAGCCGGTGGTGTTTGAAGGCCAGCGACTGCCCGCCTCTTACGCTAATTTCCTGATTTGTAACGACGTGGTGCTGGTGCCGACTTTCAATGATCCCATGGATCGCATCGCACTCAATATTCTTGCCGAATGTTTTAAAGGGCGCGATGTGGTGGGTATTCACGCGGTTGATCTCGTCTGGGGACTGGGCACCATTCACTGTATGAGCCAGCAGGAACCGGCATGATGCGCCTGCTTGCTACAAGCTGGCGGGTGTTTCGCAATGCCGTGGCGAATACGGTCAATCATGATGGCATCGAGCATGCGGGTTATCTTGCTTTTCTTGGGCTGCTCGCGCTGTTTCCTTTTTTAGTATTCATGTTTTCAGTGATCGGCGTGATCGGACAGGGCGAGGCCGGTGAGCGTCTGATTGCCGAAGCGCTTTCGGTGCTCCCTGAGCATGTAATCGCGGCACTCAAACCACGTGTGGTTGAAATCATCTCAGGCCCCCCGCAAGGCCTTCTTACTATCGCCATTTTAGGCGCGATCTGGACTGCCTCATCCGCCGTGGAGGGCATCCGCACCGTCCTCAACCGCGCCTACCATGTGACGACACCGCCAGCCTACTGGTTTCGCCGTAGCATGAGTGTGGTGCAGCTGCTCATCTTCACCGCGATCATGATCACTGCCATGCTGGCACTGGTATTCTTACCCATCGTACTTCATAACATTGAAGGATGGATGGGCATTAAACTGATCGAAGACGGAGAGCATGAGCTTGGCCGGATGGTCATCTGGATCGCAGTGGCTGCGATTTTTGCCACCGTAAGCTTCATTTACTATACCATTCCCAATATCAAACAGAGCTTTGTTGCCGTATGGCCCGGAGCATTGGTGGTGGTCGCGCTTTGGCTTTCTGCCGCCAATCTGTTTACGGTTTACCTTTCTAATTTTGATCAGGTAAATCTTATCTATGGCAGCTTAGGGGGCATCATCGCCGCACTGCTTTTTTTCTATATCTGCAATGTGATTTTTATTTTCGGCGCCGAGCTGAATTACCAGATTACCCATGCGCTCGGCCACCGCGTGATCGAGAAGCAGCAAGGCATTGATGAATAATCGCCTAACCACGTCAAATGATTTGATAGTGTGGCCTCTTATAGCGCCAATCGTCGGCATTATTCTTGGCGTTTTGATGTTATTTTATGGGGATCAGCTGGGGCGTGTGGTGCCTCGCGGTGCACTGGATGGTTATAGCAGCCACCTGATCGCTTGCCTCGTTGGCGCTCCCATCCTGATCACCTTGTATCTTTGGAAAAAAGGCACAGCGCTACCCGCCTTGCTTGCCATTAGCAGCTCCATTTCACTGTTCTGTTTCACACTTCTGCCAGCAACTTCCAATGGTTCGGTGACGGTTATCGAGCAACTCATCTGCCTGCTGGGTGCTATCATTTTAGCTTGGTCACTGGTCAGGTTTGCCCCCTTTCATTCGCCCGCTAAAAAAATGATGGTTCTGATTCGCCGCCTTGGGCACGTTCCCAGCCTGGTTTATGTCGGCACGCTCTTTATGTTATTTCTAGCGCTGACCATTACGTTATCCTGGGAACTGTTTATGTTCCGCCCATCCTATGATGATTCGCTGGTGCAGTATATTCAGGGTAAAATCTACGCGCAGGGCGAGTTTTTCATCAAACACCCGCTGCAAGAATTCTTCCAAACCAAGCTGATGATCAATACCAAAGAACAATGGTATTCGATCTGGCAACCGCTGCATGCGTTTTTTATTTCGCTTGGTTTCCGCGTGGGTGCGCCGTGGATTGCCAACCCGATGCTGGGCGGCCTGACGCTGGTTGCCATTTATTTTCTGGCGCGGCGCGTGGCGGGTGAAAAAACGGCAAGGCTCGCTGCCCTGCTTACCCTCTTCTGCCCATTCATATTCTTCATGTCATCGGAATATATGGTGCATGCCACCTCGCTGCTTTTTTCCGCGCTGTTTCTTTTATTCTTTTTCGAAATGCGTCATGCGATCGAGTTTAAGAACCAGACCGACGCAGCCTGCTTTGCTCTGCTGGTCGGGCTTTCAATCGGCATGGTGTTTCTGATCCGCCCGCTCACCGGCGTCGGCGTGATGCTACTCTTCGTCGTGTTCTTCCTCTATGAACTATGGAAAAAACCGAAAGACCACCTGCCCTCCATGCTTGCGATCGGGCTTGGCTTTGCCGTCTGTGGCTGCATTCAAATTTGGTACAACCTGAACACCACCACCGACTGGTGGCTGGCGCCTTATGTGAAAGACCATGAGCGCGGCCTACCAGGCTTTGAGCGTGGCCATACCATCCTGATCGGGCTGCTCAAAGGCCAGCGCGAGTGGGGGCTACTCAACCACGCCATGTTTGAGTGGTTTGTGCCATCCACTATTTTTGTACTGCTTGCCTGCCTTACACCAATGAAAAACACGGCGCTTAAGCTGCTCGCTTTATTGCTGGTCGTGTACAGCATCGTCAATATGTATAACCGCTTTATCTACCATATCTTTGGCCCACGCTTCATTTATGAACTGACACCTGCAATCATCGTGCTCACTGCTTACGGCATGATGAAATTACCGGCCCTGATTCGCTGCTGGGGCATTCGCTTGCCGGCAGGAAAAAGCAGCACGCAGGCTTCGCTCATCATCACCGTGATGGTTATTTTTGCCAGCGGCTGGAGTGATAAAATCCCGATGGTGATGGGCATGTATAAACGTTACATCCATAACAAACCCCAATTCGTAGAGACTATTCTGGAAGGCACGGAAAAACCGGCGCTGGTCTTTATCGAGCGCCCACGCAATAAATTTGGTACACGTCGGCGCGAAGGCCCGAATAAATATTTATGGGTCGCATTCCTCAATCCTCCTACGCCCGATGCGCCGGTGATTGTCGCGCGTGATCTTGGTGATACCCGCAACAAAGAGTTGATGGCGTATTATCCCAAGCACAAACCTTATCTGGAATATAAAGGAAGGCTGTTTGAAGTTGACCCTGAGACCAAAACTTCGGATGAAGCGCGCTCAAGGCAACGGCGGGATTTTCGCCGCGAGCGCGAGAAGCGCCGCCCAGGGATTGATATTCCGGTCAAACCAGCAGAGCAATCTTTGCCGAAAATTGAAGGTACAACATTGCCAGCGCAATAGCGACGCCATAAGGCACCGGTTCGCCTTCCTTGAGAATGCGCGGCAGCGTTTTAGCAGGCCTTAAATAAGGTATCGGCTTGCGAATAAGCCACAGCGATAAAGCGAGAATGCCGCCCAATATCGCGGTGATGAAGATAAACTCGAGCAGCAGGCTCCAGCCTACCCACAAGGCGCAAACAGTAATCAGCTTGATATCGCCGCCCCCCATGAGCCGAAGCGCAAACACCACATAACCTAGCGCGAAAACCACTCCCATGGCGGCCAGCGCCATCTGCCAATCAACCGCCTCATGACTTAGCCATAAAGACACGGGATAAAGCACCAGAAGGGATCCAACCAGCCAGTTAGGTATGATATAGCGCGTGACATCATACACCATCACTGCCAACATGGAAAAAATGAAATACAGGCTGATTATGGCCATAAAACCCTCGTTTCAGGCAGATTATCAGCCAGTCCTTAACCAGAGATTAATGGGCTTCAGGCTATGATGAAATCTGCGTTGCGCCCCATGCTGAACCTGTTTCTGTCACTGCTGCTGATTTACATCGCCATATTGGCACTGATGTTCGTGTTCCAGCGATCACTGATGTATCATCCGTTCGCTGCAACCGGCACGCCCGAGCAAAATGGCCTCAGCGGCTTTAGTGAGCTTCACGCACCAACCCCCGATGGCATCCAAATACAATTGTGGTATCGTCAGGCTGATAGAGGCTTTCCAACCATTGTTTATTTTCATGGTAATGGTGGCAATATTGCCGGGCGAGCGGTGATTTATGATGCGTTTGCGAGACTTGGTTTTGGCGTACTGGCTGTTAGCTATCGCGGCTATGGCCTGAGTAATGGCAGCCCAAGTGAGCAAGGGCTGTATACGGATGCGCGCACCGCTATCGAGCTGCTGATCAAAGAAAAACACGTGGAGCCATCACGTATTATTCTATTTGGCGAATCGCTGGGTACCGGTGTGGCCACGAAAATGGCAACCGAATATAAAGTCGGCCTGCTGGTACTTCAGGCCCCTTACACGTCAGTTGCAGCCCGTGCACAGGAAATTTATCCGTTTGTTCCGGCAAGACTGCTCATGAAAGACCGCTTTGATAACCTCTCAAAAATTCAGGCAATTCAATCGCCGCTACTGCTCTTCCACGGCGAACTGGATAATGTCATTCCTGTTCATCATGGCAGGCGTGTTTTTGAATCGGCGCGCGAGCCAAAGCGTGCATTTTTCCTTCCTCATGTTAATCACAATGACTTTGACAGCCGCATGATTTCATCGCATGCTCAGACCTACGCGAAAGAACTTGGTCTTATCCATCAATGAATACAAAACAAGAACGGTTACATGGCTGGGGTCACACACCCGTGGTTGATTCACTATCGTGGCGACCAGAAAAAGGGCGCGAACTGCGTGAGTTAGTGAAAAATGCCGCCTCGCCCACGCTGCTTGCGCGCGGCATGGGGCGCTCGTATGGCGATGCTTCACTGCAACCAGCCGGCGTGATTCGCACCGAACGCTTCGATCATCTGATTGAGTTTGATGCCGAGCTTGGCATCCTAAGGGCACAAGCTGGGTTGACGCTTGCAGACGTGATGGATTTTGCGGTTCCGCGAGGATTTTTACCGCCGGTGCTACCTGGCACGCGCTATGTCACGCTAGGCGGCGCTTTTGCCTGCAATGTGCATGGCAAAAACCATTTCGCGCTTGGTGATTTTGCTGAGCATGTCCTCTCGATACGCCTGCTGCTTGCTGATGGTCGCTCGGTGGAATGCTCGCCGCAGGAGCATAGCGATCTGTTCTGGGCAACCGCTGGCGGCATGGGCATGACCGGCGTCATTGAAGAACTCACGCTTCGCTTGAGGCCAATTAATTCTATCTCGCTCAGAGCGATTCATTACCGCGTCGATTCTATCCACGACATGATCGCCGCCTTCGAACAATATCGCAGCAAAAGCGACTATATGATTGGCTGGATTGATCACATGGCAAAAGGTGACCTGCTCGGCCGAGGTGTATTTGAAGCAGCGTCGCATGTCGCTTTTGCTGATGGCGGCAAGCCTCTGAGTGAGTACCGGCCGCTTAAGCAGAAAAAAAACATCCCGACCTTTGCACCAAACTGGCTGCTTAATCGCTATTCAATGGCAATTTATAACCGCTTGCGTTTTCGCCGCTACAGCTATCAGCGCCAGAGTGAGAACACCGATTTCAATGGTTTTTTTCATCCGCTCGACGGGCTTGGCAGCTGGTATAAGCTCTATGGCAAGCGTGGCTTCTTCCAGTATCAATGCCTCATTCCTGAAACTGCGAATGTTGCACAGAATATTCAGCGCTTTCTCGAAATGCTGCATGAAGAAAAGCTTTTTTCCTATCTCGCTGTTATCAAATACCACCGCGATGGCCTCGGCATGCTCACCTTCCCGCTGAAGGGATACAGCATCGCACTTGATTTTCCGAACACGAAGCGTGTGCGTGATTTCCTGCCGCAGCTTAGCCGGTGGATCGCCGAGCGCGGCGGGCGCGTGTACCTTGCGAAAGACGCGCTGCTGACGCCAGAACAGTTTCAGCACATGTACAGCACGCATGCTGGTGTATGGCAGGATGTGCTGCGTGATATTGATCCGGACGGCCGCTTCACATCACTTATGTCCGACCGCCTGAACTGGAAGCCATGGCGCTCGTCCGCCCTCTAGCTCGCTTCCTGCAGCAACCAGCGGCATGGTGGCTGCTCTGCTCTTTGCTTATGCTTGCATTTGCCCTGATGTTCGTTCGCGCCTGGGCAGCGGAAGATGCCTACATCACCTTCCGCGTGATCGAAAACGCAGTAAATGGCGATGGCCTGCGCTGGAATCTTCATGAGCGTGTGCAAGTCTATACCCATCCACTCTGGCTGCTGCTAAATATTCCGCTGCATGCAATCTGGGGAAACCTGTTTCACTCAAGCATGGCGCTATCGCTGGTTTGTTCGCTTGGAGCGCTTGCCGTAACGCTTGCTGCGCGAAAGCAATCCGCAGCGATTGTGATGGTCTTACTGTTTGCGGCTTTTCTGGCTTCTAAATCCGTGATGGATTACACGACTTCCGGCCTTGAAACGCCGCTTGCTTATCTGCTTTTTGCGTTCGTCGGACTGGTATTGGTACGGCTACGGGAACATAAATTCTTCTGGTTCCTGCTGTCGCTAAGCGTCGCTCTGTCGCTGCTGAACCGTCTCGATACGGCGATTCTTTTTGCACCTGTTTTACTCTGGCTGGTGGCAAGCGAATGGAAGAACGTGCGCTGGCTACAGATCATATACGGCGCATTGCCGCTGATTGCCTGGTTCTATTTTGCGCTGCTTTATTATGGCTTTTTATTTCCCAACACCAAGTATGCCAAGCTCGATACCGGACTGCCGCTTGCGCTCTATCTGCAGCAAAGCGCTAATTATGTGAAATACCTGCTCGTCCTTGATCTTGCTGGTTTTCTGATCCTGTGCTCATCGATCTTTTTCATTTTTCGCGCGCGCGGAGTACCACAAATGATCGCCATTGGCATCTACTGCTATTTTCTTTATGTGCTGCGTATTGGCGGTGATTACATGGCGGGGCGTTTCTGGGCGTTGCCGATTTTTGCCACAATCTGGCTGTGGTATGTGGCGCCTCCTGAAAAGCTTCGCCTAGATCAGCTCTTTGCTATAGCGGGTGTGCTCATCGCCGCGCATGTCGTCTCACCTATGCTGCGCAACATCCATGAAAACTGTAATGACTGCATTGAGCTAAAAGGCCGCATCCTTGATTCGACGCGAACCTTCCGCGGCAGCAGCCTGGTAATGGAGCGCTGGCCACTTAAAATCAGGCCTGAAGCGCATCATCCTTTCTGCCATGATGGAAGGCGCCGCCTTGCAAAGAAAGACCCGCCGGTTGAGGTGATGTTTTTTATCGGTATGCATGCTTACTGCGCTGGCCCGCAGCTTAAGGCGATTGATATGCTTGGCCTCGGTGATGCGCTGATCGCCCGCCTGCCCGCTTCCGATGATCACCGGTTTTACATTGGCCATTTCCGCCGCGATGTGCCTAAAGGCTATGCCTACGCCGTAGAAACCGGCTTTACTACATTGATGAATCCATCTCTGGCTAAGTATTACGAGAAGCTGCGCCTGATTACGCAAGGCGAATTGTTTGATGCCGAGCGATTAAAAACCATTGTACGATTCAATCTGGGTGACTATGACCATTGGCGGGATGAGTACCTTAATGCAAAAAAATGACACGATACTGGTAGTTGGCGCGACATCGTCGATGGCGCAGGCAATTTGCCGTGAGCTGGCGGCGCGTGAATATCAGCTGGTGCTAGCTGGCCGCGATGAAACTGAGCTGGAGCTGCTTGCCGCTGATGTTCGCACACGCTCAGGGGCATCGTGCAGGCAACTCATTGCTGATCTTAGTGATCCGGATTTTTCTGCCGAGCGCCTGATTCTTGAGGCAGGCGATTTTGGTCATGCGCTGATTGCAGTTGGCGATATGGGATCAAGCCTAGCGGATGATTCGGATAACCTCGCCTATGTCACGAAGCTTAACTATCTTGCCCCCGCAAGTATCGCAGCCAGTGCCGCTCTCAAGCTTTCGGAAAGTGGCGGCGGCGTGGTGGCAATCGTCGGTTCCGTGGCAGGTGATCGCGGGCGGCAAAGCAATTACGTCTATGGTAGCGCCAAGGCAGCCCTTGCGAGCTTTGCCTCAGGTCTTAGAAATCGCTATGCAAAACTCGGCGTGCATGTGCTCACGATCAAGCCCGGCTTTGTCGATACGCCAATGACATGGGGTATGAAAAGCCCGCTGATTGCCAGCCGCGAATATGTTGCGCGCGATATCGTGCAGGCAATGCAGAAGCGTCGTGATATTCTCTATACGCCTTGGTTTTGGCGTTTTATCATGGGTATTATCATGCACATTCCCGAACGGGTGTTTAAGAAACTGAAACTTTAGAACGGCAATCTTGCCTTGAGCGCTGCGCCCAGTGTCCCGTCATCGAGATAATCGAGTTCACCGCCCATTGGAATCCCCTGAGCGAGCCGTGAGATAGAAACGCTGCAGCTTTCCAGCCTGCCGGTTAGGTAATGTGCGGTGGTTGCGCCTTCGATGGTGGCGTTGGTGGCGAGAATAATTTCTTTGACCTGATCGCTTCCAGCGCGGCGAATCAAAGGCTCGATATTAAGCTGCGCCGGACCGCGATCATCCATCGCGGATAAAGTGCCGCCGAGCACATGGTACTGGCCGCGGTAAAGGTTGCAGCGCTCGATCGCCCATAAATCGGCAAGATCTTCCACTACACAAATCACGCTCTGATCACGGCGTCCGTCACAGCAAATCGAACAAGGATCCGAAGTATCTAGATTGCCGCAGGTGCTGCAGGGGATCACCTTCTCCATGGTACGCATGAGCGAATCAGCCAGCGGCGCCATCATTTTTTCCTTATGGCGCACCAGTTGAAGCACTAAACGCCTCGCCGAGCGAGGGCCTAGCCCGGGGAGCTTGGCAAAGAGGCGAATGAGTTCGTCAAGTTCGTGAGACATAGTTTAGTGCTTGGTGGCTAGTGCTAGGTGCTTTGTTTATTGCTCAGTTAAGCACTAATCACAAGGCACCAGGCACTATTTCTTCAAAACGGCAATTTCATTCCCGGCGGCAGGCTGATGCTTTTGCTGAGCTTGTCCATTTCTTCGGTGTAAGTTCCGTCGACCTTTTCTCGCGCATTGCGATAGGCAGCGATGATTAAATCCTCTAGCGTTTCTTTGTCTGCTGGCGTGAGCAGGCTGGGATCGATACTGACACGAAGCATGTCGTTCTTGCCGGTGATCGTCATGCTCACCGCGCCGCCGCCGCTGCTTCCATCAAATGTACTCGCCTCTAAGCGCGACTGCATTTCTGACATACGGCTTTGCATTTCTTGCGCTTGCTTCATCATTTTTTGTAGATTCATGGGTTGCCTCGTTAGTTGGAATGAACTTTGGTGACTGTTGCACCTGGAAATTGCTCGAGCACGCTAGCCACAAGCGGATGTGTTTGCGCGTCGCTGATTGATTGTTTTTTTCTGGCTTCCTGCTGATCAGCCAGGCTCGCCTCGCCTTCTTCGTTGGATGCACTGAATTTCCAAACCTTGCCTGTCCAGCGTGAAACCAGATCCCCAAGGCTGGGTAAAAAATCGCGGGGAAATGGCGCTGTTAATTTAAGCACAACCTCGCCTTGAGCGAATGAAATGAGCCGCGCATCATGCATGAGCTGTGTATGCTTCAGCGGCTCGCGGTTTTTTTCAAACAGCGTCACCAGCTCGGCGAAATTTGCTGGCTGTGGCTGCGCGCTTGTAACAAGCTCAAGATTTGGTTTGGTGATGGATGCTTTAAGTTCAGCATCTGAATCGTTCTGGATTTTGGTTTCTGGTTTCTGAGCCTTATCCGGCGTTGGCAATTCCGCAGCATAAGCGATACGCACAAGCAGCATCTCAAGCGCGGCAATCGGGGATGGTGCAACGCGCACCTCTGAAAGCCCCTTGAGCAGCATTTGCCATAGCCGTGTGATCACCGGCATCGACACCTGATCCGCCAACGACTTTGCTTGCGCGCGGTCTTGCTCAGAAAGCGCGGGGTCTGAAAGTGCCGCCGGCGCCACTTTAATACGCGTGATGAGATGCACCGTCTCAAGTGCATTTTGTACCATGAGCAAGGGATCAGCACCGGCCTCATATTGCTGGCGGAGCTCACTCAGGCTTACTTCGATCTGGCCGCGAAGCAGCGTTTCAATCAGCGTGAAGGTTGCGCTGTTATCAGCAGCGCCAAGCATACTGCGAATCATCGCGCCCGTAATATGTGGCTTGCCGCCCTCTTCACTGGCCCGCGCAATCGCTTGATCTAGCAGCGAGAGCGAGTCGCGTACCGAGCCCTCAGCGGCAAGAGCAACGAGCGCCAGCGCATCATCATCAATCTGCACATCTTCTTTCTGGCAAATGCCGGCGAGATGTTTGGAGAGCGCTTCACTATCAACCCGCTTCAGGTCAAAACGCTGGCAGCGAGAGAGAATGGTCACCGGAATCTTACGCGATTCGGTGGTCGCAAAAATAAATTTCACATGTGGCGGTGGCTCCTCAAGCGTCTTGAGCAACGCGTTGAAGGCACTGGTCGAAAGCATGTGCACTTCATCAATGATATAAATCTTGTAGCGCGATGAACTGGGCAGGTAGCGAACGCCATCGATCAGCTCGCGGATATCGCCGACGCCGGTATGGCTCGCAGCATCCATCTCCAGCACATCGACATGGCGATCCTCGCCAATCATCGTGCAATGTGCGCACACGCCACAAGGGCTGATGGTGGCCCCGCCTTTGCCATCCGCGCCGATACAGTTAAGTGCACGGGCGATGATGCGAGCAGTCGTAGTTTTACCAACACCGCGAATGCCCGTCAGCAAAAAGGCATGGGCAATGCGTCCGCTCTTAATCGCATTTGATAGCGTGCGCACCAGCACATCCTGACCAATCAGATCATCAAAATTCGTGGGGCGGTATTTACGAGCGAGAACGCGATATTCCATGAGGTTTCGAAAGTTTCGAAGGTTTCATAAGTTTCGTAGGTTTTAGCATAACCTGCGAAACCTTCGCAACTTACGCGACTTACGAAACCTCTTATGCTGACTGGTGGTGACCCGAAGAACATCCCACGACGGCTGCTTCCTTTCGGACCTGACCGGGTTAGCAGGCGACTTCGCCCACCACCAGCCTCGCGGGATTATGGGTTAAGACTGGAAGCGGTGCAAGCGCTAAAACAACCAATGAATAAAGCTATGCAGTAGCATGAAGGCTTGATGGATAATTTCAATCATGATACCGGCGGTCAGCGCGATCATGACCATAGCAGCGATCACCAGCAAACCGTCACGCTCTAAAATGGCGAGTGCGATGATAGTAATCGCAATGCTCGGCAGGAAGTTACCGCCAGGAATCGGCATCGCGAGTACGCCGGCCAATATGAAAATCGTCAAAGCCAGAAAGCGCTTAAACCAACCATCAGTAAGGAAAATCAGGCGTGGTTTCAGGTATTTTTCCATTTTTTTGAGCGGCTCAATCGAACGGGTCAGCGAGCCGTGGATGACACGTGGGGAAACCGATTTATTTCGGATATTCTCTGGCAGCCAGATGCCATATTTACCCATCATGATTTGAGCGCACATGAACATGATCGGCACCGCCATCAGCGTCGAAAATCCCGGGATAATCCCCGCCACCACCGAGCTGATCGCCAGCACCAAAATGGCAAGCGCCAGGCCGCGATGGCCCATTTTCCTTAGCAACTCTTCAATGGTCATGGTGCCGTCACGGTCAAAGTCCGCAATGATTTCGGCGATAATCTCGCTGGTTTTAGAGGCTGTTTTTTTCATGGCTCTTGTTTGTATGATATTGAAGGCACACACAATGGCAAAAAAATCTAAACGTAACCTTAACAAGCTTTGACTAAGCGCGCCAAAGGCTTTAAAACGGCTCTGGTTCAACTATCACGGTGTATTTCATGGCCAAAGCGCGCGTGCGCAAAGAGACAGTAAGCCCCGCCACCCGCCTGTTCGGGCTGGCGCTGGGGCTTATGTCGTTTTACATTGCAATCTGCCTCATTAGCTATCATCCGGCGGATCCATCGCTCAATCGCTCAACGGAAGCGCCAGCAAGCAACTGGGCGGGATATGCCGGTGCGCTAACTGCTGATTTGTTGCTTCAGGTCATGGGGCTGGCGAGCTTGCTTGCAGTGTTCATACCGCTGGCATGGTCGGTCAAAATCTTCATCGGTCAGCGCATCAGCTATCTGTGGATACGCACCAGCCTGCTCATCGTTTCCTTTGTTTTAACCGCCGCACTGCTGGCTAAGGTTGAAGCACCACTGTCATGGCCAATCGCAAGCGGGCTTGGTGGCTCAATCGGCACCATCCTGCATGATAGTTTTTACGGGCTGTTTAAGCATACCAGCTTCATTATCGCGCTGGCAGTCACAACACTTTGCACCATACTACTTTCATTTGGTATGAATGTGAGTGAATGGCTTGGTTTGGCCATGCGTATCAAAGAGGCTTTTTTGGTAGCGACCGGTTTGGTGGTCGCGCTCTTTACCCGTCGTGGGCATGATGAAGATGAGGATGATATCCCGCGCCAGAGCCTTCGCGAGCGGCTGATGTTCTGGCGGCGCGGGGATGCCTATGAGGAATACGAAGATGGCGAGGACATCATCGATGACGAGGAAGAAGATGATCGCCCCGTAAGAAAACGCGAACCCAAAGTCACCAAAAAACCAAAGCTCGAAGAAAAGAAATCCCAGCCGAAGGCACAGGCTTCACTGGCTTTGCCGCAAGGTGAATATGAGCTGCCGCCCATGAAGTTACTGGCTGCGGCGCCACGCGCTAAAAAGAATGCTATGTCGGAATCCGCACTCACCCAAAATGCCAAGCTGCTCGAAGGCGTGCTTCAGGAATTTGGTGTGAACGGCGAGATCCTTGAAATCCGCCCGGGTCCTGTCGTCACGCTGTATGAACTCGAGCCGGCGCCCGGCACCAAATCGTCGCGCGTTATAGGCCTTTCTGATGATATCGCCCGCTCGATGAGCGCGGTGTCGACGCGCATCGCCGTAATTCCTGGCCGCAATGCGATCGGTATCGAGCTTCCGAATGCTACGCGTGAAACAGTGTATTTCCGCGAAATGCTGGAAAACGAAGCGTTCGAAGCAACTGATGGCAAGCTGCCGCTCGCACTTGGCAAAGATATTGGCGGCGCGCCGATCATCGTGGATCTCGCGCGCATGCCGCATTTACTGGTGGCGGGTACGACCGGCTCCGGCAAATCAGTTGCGATCAATACCATGATCATGTCGCTGGTCTACCGCCTCACGCCGAATGAATGTAAATTCATTATGATTGATCCCAAGATGCTTGAGCTTTCGGTCTATGACGGCATTCCGCACCTGCTGACGCCGGTCGTCACCGAGCCGGGTAAGGCAGTGGTGGCGCTGAAATGGACGGTGAAGGAAATGGAAAACCGCTACCGGCTGATGAGCAATCTCGGTGTGCGCAATATCGACGGCTACAACAAAAAAATCCGTGAAGCCAAATCCAAGGGCCACACCCTGACACGCACGGTGCAGACGGGCTTTAACCCTGATACCGGCGAGGCTATCATCGAGGAAGTGCCGCTCGAAATGGTCGAGCTGCCGTTTATCGTGGTGGTGGTGGATGAAATGGCGGATCTGATGATTGTCGCCGGCAAGGAAATTGAAGGCTCGATCCAGCGCCTCGCACAGATGGCGCGCGCCGCCGGCATCCATATTATCATGGCGACGCAGCGCCCATCAGTGGATGTTATCACCGGCGTGATCAAAGCCAACTTCCCGACGCGCATTTCGTTCCAGGTCACAAGCCGCATCGACAGCCGAACGATTCTAGGCGAACAAGGCGCGGAGCAGCTGCTCGGCCAGGGCGATATGCTTTATATGGCAGGCGGCGGGCGTATCACCCGTATTCACGGCCCATTTGTGACCGATAAGGAAGTTGAGATGGTTGTCTCGCACCTCAAAGCACAAGGCACCCCAACCTATATTGAAGACGTTACCCGCGATGAAGAAGCTGAAATGGACCTTGGTGAGATGGGCGAAAAAGATGAGCTCTATGATCAGGCCGTCAAAATTGTGATGCGCGATGGCAAGGCCTCAACCAGCTACATCCAGCGCTGCCTGAAAGTCGGCTATAACCGCGCCGCCTCGATCATCGAGCTGATGGAGCGCGAAGGCATTGTCGGCCCTGCCAATCATGTCGGCAAACGCGAAGTGCTGGTACGGGATGATGCTTAGGTTAGTTGCCAGTTTAGTGATGGTGCTCTGCTTCTGCATGACAGCTCAGGCATCCACAAAAGAGACATTTTTTTTGCCTCCTGATGAAGTAAGTAAGCACCAAACCACCATTGATCGCGTGGCGAATTATCTGAGCGGGCTATCAACCATTGTATCAGATTTTACGCAGGTCGCGCCGGACGGTTCACTTTCCAGCGGTAAGTTTTATTTGAAGCGCCCCGGGCGCATGCGCTGGCAATATAATCCGCCGACACCGATCCTGATGATCGCGAATGGAAAAGAGTTTGTGTATTATGATTACGAGCTGGAACAGGTGAGCTATATCCCGCTTGATTCAGCGCTTGTTGGATTTCTTGCACAGGAAAAAATCCGCTTTGATGAGAAGGTTGGCATCACCAGCTTCGAGGAAAAAGATGGGGTGATTCGTATCGGTCTTGCTCAGCGCGATAAACCGTCAGAAGGCGCGCTGCTTCTCGAGCTTTCCGATAAGCCGCTGATGATTCGCACCATGGTAGTAACGGACGCCACCGGCCAGCAAACCAGCGTCGCTTTGTCGGACGCAAAATTCGGTGTCAAGCTTGAAAAAGATTTATTTATTTTCCGCGATCCAAGGCAAAATCCACGTGGCCCAAGAAACCGTACTGTGCTGAATCAGTAGGAAAACTGCGCCTGTCAAAATAATGACGATAATTGTCATTGAAACTTCACAATACATTCCTAAGTGACATGCTATAACTAAATAGTAACCCACTGGAGCATGTAGTTTATGACCAATGCTTATGAGCATGATGACAATGCCTACGTAATGATGGAAACCAACCCTGTTGCTTACGTTAAACCCGTGCTCACCGAACAAGGCAGAACCTACGGAGTATTCACGGCAGATGGTTTGCAGCTTGCGTTATTCTCGACGCAGGAAGCGGCTTATTTTGCAGCCAAGCAGCATGATCTGGAACCAGTACTCATCCATTAGACGAAAATTACCATTGGTTGTTTCTGAGCACTTAAGACCCATCTTCGGATGGGTCTTTTTTATGGCTGCGTTAAGCTGTGGATCAAAAAAAGCGCGGCCTTAAACATCAGAATCGCAGCAATCACCCATTTCCAGCGCGCGAATCGATTATAGCTATGCGGCAGCTTGACTAGAATTTTTTCGCGCATTTCTTTGTCCGTCACCTCCTGAAGTGGCTGGTATGGTTTTTCGATCATCTGGCGATCGCGGCCAAATGAAGAAAGTTTATATCGCTTGGGGTACCATGAAACCGGAATCGTATGGATATCCTTGCCACCCTCACCGACATGATAATGGTAGCGGCCTGAAATTCGGCCAATCGCCGCTTCACCTATATCAGGTAGCGGCACCACCACGACATCATCAAGAGCGAGTCCGGTAAACTGCGCCCAGACACGATCGAGCTGGAGCTGAATCGTCTCCGGCGGCGCATCAGGATTCAGCCGCTCGAGCAAAAAGCGGAATTCTCTCGGGTTTGCAATCGTTGAAAGATCAGGAAGTTCGTCAAACGGCAACTTCAGGTATGTTTGCGAAGCAATCGCTTGTTGCTCCTCGGCCGAGAGCTGCTGGGTTAGTATCCAAACACTCATGCTACGTAGGGCACGGGATCAACGATCCCGTTTTCCCTGAATGCCTTAAGCCGCAGCTGGCAGGCGTCGCAGCGCCCACAGGCGCGTCCCATTTCATCGGGGTCATAGCAACTCGTGGAGAGCGCAAAATTCACGCCCAGCTTCAGACCCTGCTGGATAATATCCGCCTTGCTCATATCGATCAGCGGCGTGTGGATGGTGATGCGGTGCTTGCCTTCCTGACCATAAGCGGTCGCGATATTGGCCATGGTTTCGAACGCGGCAATAAAATCCGGCCGGCAATCAGGATAGCCGCTATAATCCAGCGCATTCACGCCGATAAATAAATCATAGGCTTTCAGCACCTCAGCCCATGCCAGCGCAAAGGAGAGAAAAATGGTGTTGCGTGCGGGCACGTAGGTATTAGGAATGCCCTGACCGATCGATTCCATCGGACGATCTTTCGGCACAGGCATGGATTTCTGCGTCAGCGACGAGCCGCCGATACCAGCTAAATCAATCGTCATGATTTTATGGTCGGTGATACCGTAATGGCGGGCGATCTTGCGCGCTGCAACCAGCTCATGCTGGTGGCGCTGGCCATAGGAAAAAGACAGCGCATGCACCTCAAAGCCATGTGATTTGGCAACGGCCAGCGCCACCATCGAATCCAGCCCGCCTGAAAGCAACATGACAGCTTTATTAGCCATGATTATTCAATCCCCAGTATTTTATGTGTCTGCAGTGATAGCAGGTAACCTCGCGTCATGGCAAGCGAAAGCGCGCGCTTCTGGTTTGCCTTGTTCTTATTTTCGTCATATTCATCCATCGGTTGCACATAGACGGGAATGTTCCACTCAGTCTGCCCAACCTCACCGATATCGTGGTAAAGCGGGTTCGAATCGGAGATGATAAATTTGAAAGCGCGAATGTAAGGACGAAGGTCATCGCGTACCCTGAAATACCCCTGGCCGGTATTTTTTGGCGAGCAGATGATTTCGATTTGTTGTGGCAGCGGTTGATACAACGTGCCGTTACTTTCAATCTGCACTTTGAAACCCTCCGCAATTAGCGCCTCGCAAAGCGGCACGATATTTTGTCTCAGTGGCTCACCGCCGGTGATGACGGCTAATTTAATTTTAGCTTTAGCCAGAGCTTTCACTTCATGGAGGATGTCGTCAAGTAGCCTGTCCTGATAATCTTCAAACTCGGTATCGCAGAAATCACAGGCAAGATTACAGCCGCCGAGGCGGATAAATAGAGCGGGCCAGCCGGTATACGGCCCCTCGCCTTGCAGCGTAGGAAAAATCTGCTTCACTTCCAGCGAGCTGCCGTCATGGATGCGAGGTTTTCGAATCGGATTCTTTCCAAACATCGCTAGAACATCGCCATGAGTGCAAGGACGATGAGAATGGTCAGCGTCGTCACCGTACCGATCTGGCGGAAGATAATGCGCTGGCGCTTCACCTCATGAATGGTGAGGCTGTAGGCATGGAATATGCGCCCTAGAACTAGCGCCGCACCAAATACGGCGAGCAACTCACGGGACGCGCCGTTTAGTTCATTAAGGGCCATCAATACCAGTACCAGCGGTACATATTCTACAAAATTCGCATGGGCACGAATGCGGCGCATCATATCGCTATGGCCGCCGTCACCCAGCGCGACTTTGTGAACATATCGCCCGCGCGGATAACCAAAAAAGTAAGAACTAAATAAACGAGTGTCAGCAGGCCAGCAAAAAACGCGGTGACAGGAACCATGATTCTCTCCTAAGATGAGTGAATGAAGACCATACCAAAAAAGCAGGGACTCGCAACAAGGCTTGTGCGCACGGGAAGGCTTACCACGCCTTTCGGCGAAACATCAGAAGCCCTATTTATGAACTCCGCCTATAGCTATGGCTCGGCGGAAGAAGGCGAAGGCCGTTTTGACGGCAGTATCGATGGCTTCAAATATGGCCGCTATTCCCACCCTAACCTTGCCATGCTGCAGGATAGGCTGGTGGCGATGGAAGAAGGCGCCGAGGGCTGCATCGCCGTAGCCTCCGGCATGGCGGCGATGTTTGCAGCGCTGATGTGCCACCTGAAAACCGGTGATCACGTGGTCGCAAACCGTGTGTTGTTTTCTTCGTGTCATTACATCATCACCCAGATTCTTCCACGCTTTGGAATTACTCATTCGCTGGTGGATAGCGCCGATCTTGCGGGCTGGAAAAAAGTGATCACACCGAAAACCAAACTGGTCTTCATCGAAAGCCCCGCCAACCCAACACTCGAGATTACCGATATTGCCGCGGTTGCCGGCTTGTGCAAAAAAGCAGGTGCGCTACTGGTGGTCGATAATGTGTTCGCAACACCGCTCTTACAACACCCGCTTATGCTCGGCGCCGATGTGGTGATGTACTCAACTACCAAACATATCGACGGCCAAGGGCGCACGCTCGGCGGCGCGGTGCTCGGCAAAAAGAAATGGATCGAAGAAACGCTCATGCCGTTTGTGCGCCATACCGGCCCGCATATGAGCCCGTTTAACGCATGGGTGCTGACAAAAGCACTTGAAACCCTGCCGCTGCGGGTGGCGAGACACTGCGAGAATGCCAATAAAATTGCGCATACCCTCGAGGGGCATGCCAAGATTGCAAAGCTCATCTACCCCGGCCTTAAAAGCCACCCGCAATTTGCCATCGCTAAAAAACAAATGTCGCATGGCGGGCCGATGATCGCGTTTGAGATTAAAGGCGGAAAAAAATCAGCATTTCGTTTTTTGAACGCGCTATCGATTTTTGATATTTCAAATAATCTGGGCAACAGTAAAAGCCTCGCCACGCATCCGGCTTCAACCACACACGCCAGTCTCGGCGCAGCCGAGCGCAAGAAACTCGGTATCAGCGACGGGCTGATTCGCCTTTCGATCGGCATTGAAGATGCGGATGATTTGCTAGAAGATATTTTGGCTGCGCTTAAAGCCGCGTAAATGTTAAATAGGTCGGTCTACCTGCAAGCGCCTTCTGCTCATACCGCGTTGGGGTATAGTCTGGCCATGAGTTTAGCCAGTCATTGCAGCGTCTGGCTATCCATGTAAAAGCTGTGTGCGCAAGCAGGCGCTCCAGCATCCAGGTGGCATAATCGGCATGGTCGGTGGCAAGGCGCAACTCGGCGCCCGGCTTCATCACCCGCGCAAGGCTGGTTAAAAATTCATGCGAGATAATCCGGCGCTTATGGTGGCGCGATTTCGGCCATGGGTCAGGGTAGAGTATATAGACACGCTCAAGCGATGCATCCGGCAATACGCTGATTAACAAGCGCGCATCATCGCCATAGAGGCGAATATTATTGAGTTTTTTTGTCTCAATGTGTTTAAGCAGTTCGCCGATACCGTTGATGTAAGGCTCGCAGCCGATGATACCCACCATGGGGTTTCTTTCCGCTTGATAGGCCAGATGCTCACCGCCGCCAAAGCCAATTTCTAAAAACATGTGGCTAAGTGGTTGAGTGGCTGAGTGGCCGAAGCTTTCTGACAGTTTACCACCCTGCCAATTTGTCACTTCTTCCAGCGAAAGCTGGAGTTCAGGCAACAGCGTATCCATCAGCGATTGCTTGCCCGCGCGGAGGCGTCGACCGCGGCGGCGACCGAACGAGGCAAGCAGTCGTGGCTGGCTAGACGTTTCCGGCGGCAATTTTCAGCGGCTCGTTCATCTTGAATTCATCTTGCAAGGCGGCGACCAGATCCAGCTTTTCCCAGCTGAAGCCACCGTCTTTATCAGGCTCGCGTCCAAAATGGCCATAAGCAGCGGTGCGCGCATAGATGGGGCGATTAAGCTGAAGATGTTTTCTGATACCGCGAGGGCTTAAATCCACCAGTTTTTGCAGCACCACTTCCAGTTTTGCTTCATCGACACGGCCAGTGCCGTCGGTGCTGACATAAAATGAAATCGGTTTGGATACACCGATAGCATAAGAAAGCTGGATAGTGCAGCGATCAGCAAGACCGGCAGCTACAACGTTTTTAGCAAGGTAACGCGCCGCATAAGCTGCGGAGCGATCCACTTTCGTTGGGTCTTTGCCAGAGAAGGCACCGCCGCCATGTGGCGCAGAGCCGCCGTAGCTGTCTACGATGATTTTGCGTCCGGTAAGCCCCGTATCTCCGTCCGGCCCGCCGATAATAAACTGGCCGGTTGGGTTTACGTAAAACTCCGCTTCATCACACATCCAGCCCTTGGGCAGTGACTCCATTACGTAGGGACGCACAATCTCGCGCACCTGTTTTTGGGTGAGGCCAGCAGCATGCTGCGTGGAAACGACAATCGAGGTTGCTTTCACCGGCACACCGTTTTCATAAAGCAGCGTGACCTGGCTTTTCGCATCCGGCCCAAGTTCCTTCGCAGCGCCGCTATGGCGCGCGCGAGAAAGCCCAAGCAGAATGCGATTGGCAAGCTGAATGGGAGCTGGCATCAGCGCTTTGGTCTCGTTGCAGGCAAAGCCAAACATGATGCCCTGGTCGCCCGCGCCTTCATCTTTATTTTCGCCAGAATCCACGCCCATCGCAATATCCGCCGACTGGCTGTGCAGATGCACATAAACATCCATGTTATCGGCGTGGAAACCTTCCTGCATGTAGCCAATTTCGCGCACTTTATCGCGCGCGATGCGCTCGATCTGCGCTTTGGTAAGATCCGCGCCGCGCGTTTCACCGGCGATCACTACCGTGTTGGTGGTGGCAAGTGTTTCACAGGCCACACGTGCTTCGGGATTGATCGCAAGCATCGCATCCAGCACAGCATCTGAAATCTGATCGCAGACTTTATCGGGGTGGCCTTCAGCAACAGACTCGCTGGTGAAGAAATAACGGCTGCGGCCATGGAAACTAGAGGACATGGTTTCTCCTTAAGTGTTTAATTTATGGAGGATTTGCCAAAGCGAGCAGCGCTTAGACCTATATTTTACGTGGCGGCAAGCTGGCAAATCCCCACGAGTTGAGGGGGCAAAGCTAGCCAAAATGCACCTTAAGTCAAGGAAAAGCTAGTCGTCGAGCAGCGGCTTGTTATCCGCTACGGCGCGCACCAGATCCGACAGACGTTTGCGGATCGGTTGCTCCTTGATGCGCTTAAAGGCTTTCATCATCTCAAGCGATTCGCGATCGGACACCTGCCCGCGATGCTCAAAGGCTAGTGCCTCTTCAGCAAAACCTGATTGAACGGTGGTGGTGGCGCTGCCTGAATAACCTTCCAGACCGTCAAAAAAATAAGCAACCGGCACATTCATGAAACGTGCGAATTCATACAGGCGACTGGCGTTCATCGCGTTGCTGCCTTTTTCGTATTTCTGTACCTGCTGGAAGGTAATGCCTACAGCTTTGGCAACCGCCTCTTGGCTCAATCCCATCATGGTACGGCGAAGGCGCAGTCGCTTGCCAACATGGGCATCAACATCTTGTTTGCTAGGCATTAACACTTTCGTTTGTTTAATCATAGGAGTGCAGATAAACCTTAATGAACACAACTTGCAAGCGAAATTAATTAACCACTTTAATTTTTCTTTGGTAAATCATTAGAAAAGCAATGATAAATAATAAAAAATAGACTGTTAAGTCTGGATAATCACGATATAGCCCTGGTTCTGCGAGCGGTAGCGGAAGGTTAATATCTAAAACACCCTCTTTGCCCAGCGGAATCATCCCTCTTATACGCCCATAGCTATCGATCACGGCGCTGATGCCGGTATTGGCAACACGCACCAGCGGCAGCCCCTGCTCTACCGCCCGCAGGCGCGCCATGTGGAAATGCTGGTGCGGGCCGGTGCTGAGACCAAACCACGCATCATTGGTGAGGTTCAGCAGAAAATCGGGGCGTGTTTCCGCTACAGCCAGCTCAGGAAAAATCGATTCATAACAAATAAGTGGGCTGACACTCGGCAGGCCCTGCCACTTCAGCGTTTCCGGTCCGGCGCCTGCGCTGAAATCCTTCATGCCCACTGGCGTTTCCAGTGAATCCGGAATGAGCCAGCGCAGCGGCAGGAACTCACCAAATGGCACCAGCTTGTGTTTGTCATAACGTCCGACAATCACGCCGCGATGATCGACCGCAGCGATGCTATTATAAATATTCTCTTCCTCGGCGTGCAGCCCGCCAGTGATAAGTAATTGCTTGGGCGCCAGCATCTGGCCGATACGCGTGGTGAGCGTGGAATCCTCGCGGATTACATAAGGCACCGCCGTTTCCGGCCAGATGATGTGGGTGATATCCCCCACCCCTTCGCTCATACTGAGCGTCACGTGATGGCGCAGCCCCTCGAACTGCAGTTTGGGATCCCACTTATGGTGCTGCGCGATATTTGCCTGCACGAGGCGCAGTTTCACATCCGGCACCGTATCGACATAGCCGCGTGCTTCCATGCCCATCATATCATCGGTAAGACGCCACTGGCCCCAGCCCCACATGCCAATAAAGAGCAGAATACCTAAAGCAAAGACGAGGCGTGAATAGCGATAACGTAGCCAGAGCGCTGCCGGCAGAACGGCCAGCATCACGACCACCCATGACATGCCATAGATGCCGACCTGTGAGGCGATCTGCATCAGGCCTTCATCGGCCATGAGAGCGTAACCTGCGAGATTCCATGGAAAGCCGGTAAATAAATGCCCGCGTGCGAACTCCACCAGCACCCACAACGTTGCAAACCACAACGCATCTGAAATGTGATGACGGCGAAAGGCTGCGTAAATAAGTGCGGTGACACCAACATAAACGGCAATGACAGCGGTGAGGCCGAATAATGCAAAGGGAATCAGCCATGCGAATTTTTCCGGCTCGGTGAGTAGCGCGATGGTAAACCAGTAAAGACCGGCGATGAAGTAACCCCAGCCCCAGAAGAACCCATCCCAAAAAGCACGTTTCAGATTAGCGGCATGGCTAAGCAACCAGAATAACCCGCCGTAAGCGATGATCGCAACCGGCAGAAAGAAAAATGGTGGCAGCGTAAGCACAGCGCTAGCGCCAAGCAGCATGAGTAGCAGGTTACGCTTCCAACCGCTTAGTGGTTTCATGCCGTGGTATGGATGCGGACTTTGTGAATGCGGCGGGCATCCGCTTCGAGAACCTCAAAGCGCACGCCACTGACATGGTTGATGACCTCACCTTTAACAGGCACGCGGCCAAGCTGGAAGAAAATGAGTCCACCCAATGTGTCAAATTCTTCTTCTTTTTCTTCCGTCACCACATTGAGTCCCAGTGCTTTCTCAATCGACTCAATAGAGATACGCGCGCTGACATCATAGACACCGGCGGCATGTTTATGAACGCGATCGGTGGCTTCTTCACCTTCATCATGCTCGTCGCGAATCTCGCCAATGATTTCTTCAACGACATCTTCCAGCGTTACCAGGCCATCAGTGCCGCCATATTCATCGACCACCATCGCCATATGGCTACCAGCATGACGCATTTTACTTAAAAGATCGACAATGCGCATCGAAGGCGGCACAAAGAGCAACGTGCGCATGACACTGGTGAGCGAATATGGCTGGTCGCCGGAAAACATCGGGAGCAAGTCCTTCACATGCACAAAACCGCGAACATGATCGAGCGTGTCTTCATAGACTGGAATGCGTGTATGCCGGTGCTCCATGATATGCGTCTTTAACGCCGGAAGCGGAATATCGATCGGCACGGATTCAATATCGGTGCGTGGCACCATGATATCATGCACCTGAGTATCACCAAACGAGAGCACATTATGCAGCATCACCTTTTCTTCAGGCTCAAGACGCTCTTCCGAATGCTCCTCATGCTCCTCAATCACTTCATCGAGGACTTCTTTAAGTGTGGCTTCCTGCCTGCCGCCAAACAACGTGCGAATCCATAGGCGAAGCGATGAGTACGTACCGCTTTTGCGTTCAGAGGCATGAATACGGGCATTAGAGACGGCAAGCGTTGGCTTGCTGAGCGGCTCAGCGTCAGAAGGGTGATTCATAATCCGTGTAGATGAATGGCGCACATTGTGGGTCATAAAAAACTAAGCGATGAGTCTAGCATGACAAATAAAGTCAGCACAAGTAGGGATTCGTAATCCCAAGTTTTTTAAGGATTTTTATTTCAAGCCGTTCCATTTTTTCGGCCTTTTTTTCGTGGTCATGATCATGGCCGAGTAGATGCAGCACACCATGAACGATAAGATGTGCAGTATGATCACGAAATGTTTTTTTCTGATCAAGTGCTTCACGCTTGATCGTTTCAAAGGCAAGGATGACATCACCCAGATAGTCATCATCTCCTGAAAACGACAGGACATTCGTCGGTTTATTTTTACCCCGAAACTCATGGTTAAGTGATTGCACGAATGCATCATCTGCGAGCACGATCGTAAGCTGCGCGTTTTGCTTTCCAAGCGCAGCAGCGGCAGCAGCTCGAACAGTCTTGCAATAGGGCTTCAGCGCTGTTTTCCAGAATATGTGCTGAAGTTGGACGTGGATATTACTTAACGTCATCATCCATCTGCTGGCGGCTGCTGAGTTTCTTTTTGCGATCCCATTCATCATAGGCTTTGATGATTTTCGCCGCGAGCGCATGGCGAACCACATCCTTGTCGGAAAAACGCACCAAACCAATGCCGTCAATACCCTCGAGCTTACGCACGGCATCGCCAAGGCCGGATTTAACATCTTTCGGTAAATCGGTCTGTGATAAATCTCCCGTTGCCACCATGCGGGAATTTTCTCCCATGCGGGTGAGGAACATTTTCATTTGCGTGGCGGTGGTGTTCTGCGCTTCGTCCAGAATCACGAACGCATTGGAAAACGTGCGGCCACGCATAAAAGCAAGTGGCGCGACTTCAATCTCACCATTTTCCATATGACGTGCGAGCTTTTCCGCCGGAATCATGTCAAACAGCGAATCATAAAGCGGGCGCAGGTATGGATCGATTTTTTCTTTCAAATCCCCAGGCAAAAACCCAAGCTTCTCTCCTGCTTCCACCGCTGGCCTCGAAAGAATAATCTTCTCAACACGCCCGCTGATAAAATGCGCAACCGCCATGGCGACCGCGATGTAGGTCTTTCCGGTGCCCGCTGGCCCAAGCGCAAAGACCAAATCGTTTTTTTGAAGCTTCTCGATATATTGCGCCTGAATCGGTGAGTACGGCTTGATATTCTTCTTCATGGTTTTGATAGAAATATCATGGCTGCCAAACAATCCGTCGTCTTGATTGGTGACCATGCGAATCGCGGCATCCACCTGTGCGCTGCCAACATCCGAACCTTTTCGCAAATCATCATAAAGACGCTTGAGCACTGCATGGGCCTGATCCACCTGCGCCTTTTCGCCTTCCAGCTCAACCACACTGCCGCGTGATGAAGCGGTGATGCCAAGCTGGCGCTCGATACGCGCCAAATGCGCATCATCATGCCCAAGGAGCATGGAGAGCAGCCTGTTATCATCAAACATCATGCTGAGGCTTGTTGATTCGTGGTTCTGGTGTTTGCTGGATTTATCTTTCACTGACTTCTCCTTATGACAGCTTCATGCTGCGATACTTGATGTTTCTGTTACAACGTCGCCGGTCAAACTATTAAGATATCCGCCGGTGATGCGCACCGGTACGATCTGGTTCATGCAGTGCCTGGCGCCCTGCACATAGACCGACTGCAAATAAGGGCTTTTACCGAGCTGCTGGCCTTCATGCTTGCCATCTTTAGTGAAAAGAACCGGCATGACCTTGCCCACACTTGCCTCGTTAAAACCTTGCTGTTGCTTCCTGAGCAGGGCTTGCAGGGCTTGCAGGCGTTCATCTTTGACGGCTTCTTCGATCTGCCGATCATCGGTCGCAGCCGGCGTCCCCGGTCGCGGGCTGTATTTGAAGGAATAGGCCTGCGCATAATGGACATGGCGAACCAGCGCCATCGTTTCTTCGAAATGTTTGTCGCTCTCACCTGGAAAGCCAACAATAAAATCAGAAGATAGCGCGATATCAGGACGCGCCTTGCGGAAGCGCTCGATGATATCGATATAAAATGCCGCGGTATGTTTGCGGTTCATGCGTTTTAAAATCTCGTCGCTGCCGGACTGAATAGGCAGATGCAGGTATGGCATGAGCTTCGGTTCACTGCCATGCAGGGCGATTAAATCATCGCTCATATCGCGCGGATGCGATGTGGTGAAACGAATGCGTTCCAGACCATTGATCTCAGCGAGCTTTGCGATCAGATCGGCAAGCGATGCGCTATGGCTGCGCTCATCTAAACCATGATAGGCATTCACATTCTGGCCAAGCAGCGTGATCTCTTTCGCACC
Organism: Rickettsiales bacterium; assembly: GCA_021299465.1. Taxonomy (GTDB): domain Bacteria; phylum Pseudomonadota; class Alphaproteobacteria; order Rickettsiales; family SXRF01; genus JAJTHB01. The sequence continues at coordinate 27,178 of JAJTHB010000023.1, forward strand.
CTGATCAACCAATCGTTTGGCCTCATCGATGACCGCTGATACCCGGCGGGAGTATTCAGCGCCGCGCGTGTAAGGCACAACGCAGAAGGTACAGAATTTATCACAACCTTCCTGCACGGCAAGAAAGGCTGATACCCCCTGGGGGGCACTAGATTGCGGCAGGCGATCAAACTTATCTTCTTCCTCAAACTCAAGCGCTACCACACCGCCTTTGCCTCGAATTGCCTTGGTCACAAGTTCCGGTAGCTGGTGGTAATTTTGCGGGCCAAACACCATATCAACAAACGGCGCGCGGCGGATGATTTCCTCGCCCTCCGCCTGCCCGACACAACCACCCACCGCAATCAGCACCGGATCGTTTGATGTTTTTCTTTTTTCCTTCTCGGCACGCACACGCCCGAGGTCTGAATAAACTTTTTCTTCGGCTTTCTCACGGATATGGCAGGTATTTAGGATAATCAGATCCGCCCCGTCCGGCGATTCAGACGGCGCATAGCCCAGCGGCGCCATGACATCGGCCATACGCACCGAGTCATAGGCGTTCATCTGGCAGCCGTAAGTTTTGATATAGAGTTTTTTCATGTGCGCTAGGAGGGCGCTATCGCATTAATCTTAGCGGCGATGATGAAATCATTTTCATGCAAGCCGCTGATGGTGTGCGTCCACAAGATGACTTCAACATAGCCCCAACCCATCATAATGTCGGGGTGGTGCGCTTCCGCTTCAACAATCTCGGCAACTTTATTAACAAACGAAAGGCCACTCATGAAATCCTTAAACACATAGCGGCGCTTGATCGCGCGGTTGGACAAGGCCAACTCCCAGCCCGGAACCTGCGCAAGGTAGGGTTTAGCCTTTAACTCATCAATGACAGGAGTGCCGGGCGCGCAGACCGTACATTTTTTTTGCGCAAGCGCGAAACCGGACGTTGTATCTTTAGCCATAATGGCTTAAGTCTCTAGCGGGTAAAGCCATTTTCGTCAATCAGTTAGTTCATATGATCATACTGGCTATCGACACCGCCACCGGCCCCTTTAGCGCTGCACTATGGAAGGATGGTGCGGTGATTGCGCTGCGCGAGTGCCAGGAATCCAGCCGTCAATCGGCGCTGCTACTGCCAATGATAGAAGATATGTTAACCAGCACCGAGACAACCTACCAACAATTGACCGCGATTGCCTGCAGCACTGGGCCAGGAAGTTTTACCGGTATTCGTGTGGGATTAGCGGCGGCGCGCGGCCTTACGCTTTCGCTTGGCTTAACCGCCTGGGGCTTCAGCACATTGGAAATTATGGCGTTTGGGTGTCTGACGCAAACCAAACAAAGGTATGTAACAAGCATTTTATCTGCCGGTAAAGGCGAAGTCTATGCACAGACCTTTAACTGTAACGATACGTTTAGCGCTGCGTCAGAAGCCACTGTGTCACCGATTGAGCATGTGTTGCAAGCGATGCCAGATGATGCTGCGATCATCAGCAACATCCAGATTGATCGCCCCTTTACATTTGCCAGCCCCCGCGCAGATCATCTCGTCATGCTTGCTGCAAAGCGTCAGGCTGGCCAGCCACTATCACCTTGTTACATTCGCCCGCCCGATGCCAAACCGATGGACAGCGCAATCAGGCGCGATATGATAAATCCGGCTTAAGGATGGAGGCACCTATGATACCAGCATTCAAACGATTATTACTTTGTATATGTGCGGCAGCGGCGCTTGCTAGCTGCGGCCCGAGTGAATCACCCGTGGATTTTCCGCCGCTCAGCTTTAAGCGCTATCAGCCCATCTATTTGAATGTGGCCAGCATAGAGTTTGTCGATGAGTATAAATCGCCGATGCGCTCCCCCCATGTCGAGCATCTGATGCCTTACTCGCCGGCGGAAGCAATGCGTATCTGGGTGAAGGACCGCATCCGCACAACAGGTTCAGACAGAGTGCTGCAGGTCATTATTAAGGATGGCCGAGTGACCGCCAGCCAGATTCACAAAGACAGCAGCATCGAAGACTTTTTCACCATCGACCAGGATCGTCGCTACGAGGCAGCGCTGGACGTTGAGATGCGGGTTTATGGTGGACAAAGCGCACTATCCGAAGCCAATGTTGTGGTGAAAGCAACGCGGGCGATGACGATGTCGGAAAATGCCAGTGTCTGGCGACGCAACTATGAATTCCGCAAAATGATCTATGAAATGATGGAGGCTGTGAACGCCGAACTTGAGAAAAACATCCATCAATACATGGCGAACCACGTTAACTACACCCAAGGCCACTGATGCATGTCTACCTGCCTATTGCCGAGATGTCGGTTAATGTGTTTGCCATCCTCGGCCTTGGCGGAGCAGCAGGCCTGCTTGCTGGCATGTTCGGTGTTGGCGGCGGGTTCTTGCTGACACCACTGCTTATCTTTATTGGTGTATCACCATCGGTTGCCGTGGCAACGTCCGCGAATCAGATTATTGCTTCGTCGGTGTCCGGTTTTGTCACACACTGGCGGCGACGCAACGTCGATTTCAAAATGGGGTTCTTTTTACTCGCTGGCGGTTTTATTGGCTCAACACTCGGTGTGGCGCTCTTTCGCTGGCTGAAAGATATTGGTCATGTTGACCTGATTATTTCATTATCCTATGTGACTTTTTTGGGACTCATCGGTTTACTCATGGCGCACGACAGCTACCGTGCCTATCGCAAGCTGCCGACCAAACCGCCCGCTTCCAGCCGATTCAGCTTTCTAGCAAGGCTTCCTTATGCCGTGCATTTTCCGGCATCGAAACTAACGATCAGCGCCCTGATTCCACTCGTCATCGGCATGTTTGTCGGTGTTATGGTCTCGCTGATGGGTATTGGCGGCGGCTTCTTTTTAGTACCGGCGATGATTTATCTGCTGGGAATGCCCACCACCATGGTGATTGGCACATCGCTGTTTCAAATCATATTCATCACAGCGCATGTGACGCTGCTGCAAGCCATCACCACACAGACCGTTGATATTCTGCTCGCATTATTGCTGCTGTCAGGCTCAGTGTTCGGCGCACAACTTGGGATACGCCTCGGCGGCAAAATTCAGGGCAATGCACTGCGTGCGCTACTCGCTGCGCTGGTGCTTGGCATTGCTGTCAAGCTTGCATTTGGCTTATTTGCAGCGCCTGACGATATTTACTCAGTGAGCATTCTTGATGACTAGGTGGCTAAGCTTGTTTCTGATGCTCTTTGCCTCACCTGCGATTGCTTCACCGCTCGTTGGCGATTTATCCCAATACCGTATTGAGATGGATGCCAGCTTCAATGGCACACGGCTGTTTTTATTTGGTGCCCGTAATGACATCGGCGATATTGTGATTGCCATACGCGGTCCTGCTAAAAACTACATGATACGCAAGAAGGAACCCATAGGGGGTATCTGGGTGAATCGTGCGCGCATGAAACTGTTTGATATACCCAGCTTCTATGCCATCGCCAGCAGCAAACCACTAGAGGAGATCGAAGCAGGTCATGTCTTTGAGCGTCTAAAGATTGGCCAGCCAAGACTTTTTCCAGCACCAAGCGCATCCTCCGCACTGGCAAAACATCATGAGTTCACGGGAGCGTTTCTAGCCCATCAACAAGCGCGTGGCCTTTATAACGCCCAACCTATTGAATTAAAATTTATGGGCGAGATGCTGTTTAAAGCCACCATTGAATTTCCTGATACGATACCCCCGGGCGAGTATACAGCGGAAATGTATTTAGTACGTGATGGCGAGATTGCTGGCCTGCAATCCATTCCGATCAAGGTCAGCAAAACTGGCCTTGATGCGTTCCTCTACAATTACGCGCATCGTTCGCCGCTTTTTTATGGCCTGACCGCCATTTTACTTGCTTTATGCGCTGGCTGGTTTACCGGCCGCTGGTTTGAACGCAGCTAATGGAGTGGCTATGACAAGTATGATTAAACCTCCAAAATACCTGGTTTGTGTCGACGGACGTGAGGATTGCCTGGCGGCCCTCAGGTTAGTCTGCCTGAAGGCACTCGCGCGTGCTGGAAGTGTTGAAATGCTGCACGTCACACCACCTGCGGATTTCCAAACTCTGGGCGGCATTGCCGACCGTATTCGTGATGAGCGCACACGCGAGGGTGAGGAACTGCTTGACCGGCTGATGCTTGAATGCCAGCAGCATTATGGCATTCGCCCAAGCACCCATTTACGCGAAGGCGCAATTGGCGAGGAGATCATTGCAGCCGCCGTTGCAGATCCGGATGTGATGATGGTTGTCATCGGTGTTGCGCATGCAACCGGCGCACGCGGCACGCTGGCAGCATGGCTTGCCAACCAGTTGGGCGGGAAACTTCCTATTCCGCTTTTGATGGTGCCTGGGAATCTGACGCAGCAACAGCTTCAGCAGCTCGTTTAGGCACCATGATTACAATGCTGTGCGCGAGCTTATCGTGCCAAGCCTGTTTGCGTTTATCGAGCCCCATCCAGAAAAAGCCAATGCAAAAAAACAGGGTTGAGATCACATAACCAAAGAGTCTTGCGATCACCTGCCAGTCAGTAAGCAGTGCTTCCGTCTTGGCATCCACAACCTTCATACGAAGTATTTTTTTTCCAGGCGTTGCGCCCCATAAACGCCAGCATAGACCCGTGATCAACGCCAGTATGGTAAATTGCGTCATGGTGTTGCTAAACCATTGCTTGGCATAGCCGCTGTCAATCACGTACTGAACCATGAGCTGATTAACCTCAGCCCCCGACATTCCTGGCGTTATTCTTTCTTTGACTACCGACCAATCGAGCGGTGGCAGCAGCGCGTATTGCGCCATGAAATAATCAACAAATGGCGCAAGAATAATTAGCGCCAGTACAGAATCAATCGTTGCTGCGAGCATGCGGCGATTAAAACCCGCATATCTGGGATCTGCTGGTTTCTTATGGTAAAAACCAAACAGACCAATGGCATAAAGTGGTTTTTTTTCTTTGCTGCTCATTGCTACTCCACCAGCCAGCTAATCAGCGGCATTTGTGTCCATGGTTCTATTTTATCCGTACGCGGCAGTTTTATAATCGGGATGTCCTGCTTGATGAATTGCTCAAAGGTTTTCACCGTATCCTCAATCGCCACATCACTCATCGGGGATTCATTTACCACCAACGCATGAAGCTTAAGGTTGCGCTGATTCATGACCTCAATGGCGGTCAGTGTGTGGCTAATGGTGCCAAGGTAACTACCCACCACCATGATAATCGGCCAGTTAAGCGCCGCCATCCAATCCAGCACCGTCTCGTTAGTATTCAGGGGCACCATGATACCCCCTACCCCTTCCACTAGCAAAAAGTCATTCTTAATCGTGGTGTGCTCACGACAGAATTGCGCGATCGGCTCAAGCTCCAGCATTGGCTTTCCTTCCTTGATGGCCGCCATATTGGGTGCGAGCGGAAGTGCAAAGCGCCACGGGGAGATGGCCTCCGCCAAATCAGGTGTTGGTGGCAAACCCAGGCTCTGCAAAATCAATGCGCTATCGCTACCCGCGTCATCAGGGTGATAACCGCTGATGATCGGCTTTAAAGCGGTGACCTTTTTGCCAGCCTGTGCCAGTTGCCAGCAGAGCGTGGTCATTAGATGCGTTTTGCCGACGCCGGTGCCCGAAGAGGTAATAAAAAACGAACGCATCAGCTCTCCTTTTTGAGCACCATAAATAGCACCTGCCACGTCGCAGGCAAGCCACGCGATGTACGGTATTTGGCATAACCCTGCTCCAGTCGTGCAAACTGACGCGGCGTCATCAAGCCTCGGCGACGCTGGGCATGCGCATTAGTCGCCCCGATCGCCTGCAGGCTACGCATCAACGCAATCGTATCAGGGTAATATTCGGTGATGGTTTCCTGAGTAAAACGTAAACATCGCAAACCCGCCAGTTCATGATACCCCATGATGGTATGCGGGGTCATGAATGCATTGATATGGGGGGCATTATCAATCGCCTGAAAGGCCTGAGCTAATTCTAACAGAGTACCCGCCACTGGTATGGTAACGATAGCTACAGCCCCTGCTTTTAATACACGCGATAGCTCTGCAAGCGCTATCGCCGGCCGATTACACCATTGCAGCATGAGCGACGAAAACACCCCGTCAAAACTAGCGTTCGCCAATGGCAGTGCCTCCGCATCAGCCTGTAATGTGATAAATCCTTGCTCACTCGACCGACGGCACATGCCATAAGCGCTATCAAGGCCCAGAATATTCCAGCGGTGCCTAGCCAGCCTGCTTTCAGCAGCAAAAGCACCCGTGCCGCAGCCAAGATCCAGTATCAGCTCATTGCCACGCCAATAGTGTGCGGCGAGCTTCATGGCATGGCGGCGAACCAATTGCTGCAACTCGGCATGCTGATCATAGGCACTTGCCGCAGCTGAGAAATGATAAGCAATTGAGTGTGCTTCAAGCATGAAGATGCTCTGAAATAAGTTGCTTCAAGCGATTGGTATCATGCCAGTGGGGGGCATGTCCACAATCCGCCCACAATGAAAGCCTGGCATTTGGAATACGCTCAGCAAAGCGCTGTGATTGTGCAGATTCCACCACGACATCCGCCTCGCCATGCACCAGCAAGGTTGGCGGGAAACAATCAAAATTCAGCTCATCACAGCTATAGCCATCCAGCAATAGCAGCCAATTCATCCAGTCATTCGCCAGCACCGCTTGTTTGGAAACATCGCTAAGCTGGCTTCGAATCATTTCGCTGAACTGATCCTGATACCCAACCAGTTCCCATGCTTTACTGATAGTGCGCAGCGGATCGCGGCTGAAATTCTGGCTGAAGAGATCAAAGGTCGGGCGCTTCATGCCGAGGCGGCTTACCGGACTTTCGACAAACTGGTATGGCGTCGCGATCAGTACCAACTTAGCTGGATTGATCTTTTTTTCTGCAATCGCCCGCACCGCCAGCTGGCCACCAAGCGACCAACCAATAACAGCGCTGGCATGCTTAGCCTCAGCCGCGATTAAGTCCAGAGCATCGCCTACCGATTGGCAGGCAGCATAATGAATCGCGGTGCTATCCAAGCAAAGACTTGATAAAGCATCATGGGGCTGCCCCCAGCCGGAAAGCGTGACGATCTTCATACCCACCCCCAGGTATGTAAGGCTGCTGCAAGCATTGCGATGTCCTGTTCTTGATGCGAGGCAGTAAGCGCAATACGTAGCCGCGCAGTAGCAGGCGGCACAGTAGGCGGCCGTATAGCAGGCACCCAAAAGCCATGCTGCTCTAAATAGCCAGCTGCCGATAAAGCTCGTTCATTCTCACCAAGCAGCAGCGGCACAATAGCGCCTTGTGGAGCTTCCAGCCCTAGTTTTGTTGCCAGCAGCTTAGCATACTCAAGCGGCTTATCACTGCGCCAAGGTTCACGCGATAATACATCCAGCGCCGCGATAGTGGCGGCGATAGACGAAGCCGGTAGTGCAGTTGAAAAGATCAAACTCCGCGTGCTTGTTTTTAGATAATCGATAAGATTTCGTGATCCGGCAATATACCCCCCATAGCTACCCAGTGCTTTGGATAATGTGCCGAGTTGTATGACCGATGAGGGATAGTGGACGGTGGATGCACGGTAAAGATCATGCGCGCCATCTATGAGCACCCATGCATCGTAGCGCTGGGCTAAGGCGATAATCTCAGTCAGCGGCGCTGCGTCGCCATCCATCGAGAAGATGCTTTCGGTGGCAATCAAGCAGTTGTGATGCTCGGCGCGGTTTGCTTCGAGCAACATATGTAAATGATCAAGATTGTTATGCGCAAAGCGCATTAGATTCGCACCTGATAGCCGCGCGCCATCCAGCATGCAGGCATGGGCAAATTTATCCATCAGGATCAGATCGCCGCTACCTGCAAGCGCGGGTATCACTCCGATATTGGCAAGGTACCCACTACCAAAAACGCAGGCCGCCTCTGTGTTTTTGATGGCAGCAAGGCGTGATTCCAATACATCATAAAGCGGGTGGTTGCCGCTTACCAGCCTTGAAGCCCCTGCCCCTGCGCCATATTTCAAGGCCGCATCGGCGGCAGCTTTGATGACCTCCGGATGACGCGCTAGAGCAAGGTAATCGTTGCTGGCAAAGGAGATCAACTCACGGCCATCCTTGGCGATCTTTGCGCCTTCCAGAGGCATGATGGTAGACGGCGCGCGCCTGGCGTAACGACTTTCCAGAAGCTGTAATTTTTGCTGTAAAAACGTATCCAAGGCTGGCATAAGTTTAAGCATCATATACGAGAGGATTTGCCATGCAACCTGCCATCCGCCACGATTGGCGCTCCAGCGAAGTTGTCGCTTTGTTTGATCTGCCATTTAACGAGCTGCTGTTTCGCGCCGCTACGGCCCACCGCACCTATTTTGATCCAAATGAAGTTCAGATTTCGACGCTGCTTTCGATCAAAACCGGCGGCTGCCCAGAAGACTGCGCTTACTGTCCTCAAAGTGCCAGCTATGAAACCGGTGTCAAAGCCGAGAAGCTGATGGATCATGAAAGTATTTTATCAGAAGCTCAAAAAGCAAAAGACGCTGGTGCATCGCGCTTTTGCATGGGTGCGGCGTGGCGTTCGCCTAAAGATCGCGATATCGAAAAAATGGAAGCGATCATCAGCGGTGTGAAAGCGCTGGGCCTTGAGACCTGCGCAACGCTCGGTATGCTTACCAAGCCGCAAGCCGAGCGACTGAAAGCCAGTGGGCTTGATTACTACAACCATAACCTCGATACATCGGAAGCGTTTTACGACAAGATCATCACCACCCGCAGCTACCAGGAGCGCCTCGATACGCTCGCGAATGTGCGTGATGCCGGCATGAACGTATGCTGCGGCGGCATCATCGGCATGGGCGAAAACATCAGTGATCGCGCTGAGATGCTGCGCACGCTTGCGAACCTGCCGGAGCATCCGGAAAGCGTGCCGATCAATCTGCTGGTGCAGGTGGAAGGTACGCCGCTTTACGGCCACAGCGCGCCGGATAGCTTTGACTTCGTGCGCACGATTGCAGTGGCGCGTATCCTGATGCCGCGCTCATTTGTGCGGCTTTCGGCAGGTCGTGAATCTATGAGCGAAGAAATGCAGGCACTATGTTTCTTCGCGGGAGCGAATTCGATTTTTTATGGCGAAAAACTCCTTACCACGCCCAATCCAGAGCAGGATCAAGACAAAAAGCTTTTTGAAAAGCTTGGCCTGAAGCCCTTGATGCCAGCAGCGCCAGCGCATGCCGATGCAGCCTGAATGGTTTGAGGGGCTGGATCATATCTGGCTGCCTTACACCCAGATGAAGATTGCACCAAAGCCACAAGCGGTCGTGGCTACTGACGGGTGCAGGATTAAGCTTGCAGATGGCCGCGAACTGATTGATGGCATTGCCTCCTGGTGGAGCGCGTGCCATGGCTATAACCACCCGCATATTGTTCACGCCATGCAGAAGCAGCTGGAGATCATGCCGCATGTGATGTTTGGTGGGCTGGTGCATGAACCAGCGCTGACACTGGCGAAGCGCTTATCGGCAATGACGGGCCTGCCGCGCGTGTTCTTTGCAGATTCGGGATCCGTCGCGGTTGAAATTGCCCTTAAAATGGCGCTGCAATATTGGCGCATCAAAGGAAAGCCAAACAAAGATCGCTTTCTTTGTTTTCGTGATGGCTACCATGGCGATACGCTGGGCGCGATGTCAGTTTCTGATCCACAACGTTCGCTGCACAAGGCATTTCAGAACAGCGTCATCAAGCAATATGTCGTCGACATCCCCAGCGATGAATATGGCTTCGCCGAGTTTGATGGTTTGATTGGCGGCGTAGCGGGCAACGTCGCCGGTGTGATCATCGAGCCATTGGTGCAAGGTGCAGGAGGTATGCGTTTTCACTCAGCTGATACGCTTGCAGAAATTTACCGCATCTGTAAAAAACACGGGCTGATTTTTATCGCCGATGAGATCGCCACCGGCTTCTGGCGAACAGGCAATTTTTTTGCATGCAATGAAGCTGGCATGACGCCAGATATCATGTGCCTTGGCAAGGGGCTGACCGGCGGCGCGATCACGCTCGGCGCGACGCTCGCGAGCGAGGAGATTTACAGCGCATTTCTTACAGACCGGTTTGAGGACGCGTTCATGCACGGCCCGACCTACATGGGGAATCCGCTGGCTTGTGCTGCGGCAAACGCAAGCCTTGATTTGTTTGAACGTGAACCAAGGGCTGCTGAGGTCGAAGCCATCGAAGCCCAACTTTCTAATGAGCTGGCTGATTGCGAAGGGCTGGCAGGCGTGGTGGATGTGAGGGTGAAAGGTGCCATCGGTGTGGTGCAGATTGCGCCAGATCGCATGGATTATTACGGCCTGCGCGAGATGTTCATTGCGCGCGGCTGCTGGATCCGCCCCTTTAAGGATATTATTTATCTCGCGCCAAGCTTCACGATTTCAGAAGAAGAATTATCGCAGCTGACGGGGGCAATCAAGGAGGTGCTTAGCGCGCCATTGATGCGCTAGCGTCTTGTCCAACTCCCATTTCATTTTTTATTTCTTCTGCAAGTCTGATATTGATTTCTCGGCGGGCAAAGAAAGCATCCAGCACATCGCTGAGCTTCAGATAAATTTCGCCCGATGGCTTTTCACTAATCCAGCCCTCAGCCCTAATATCGCCCAAAGTGACGCGTGGATTTCCTTCTTTCCTGCCTTCATACTCATAGGTACCAGCTTCAAGCTTGTCCAAATAACCCATCAATATTTCTTTTCTGCCTGGTGAGCTTGGCGAATATTCAAGTCGATGCTGGCCGCAGCTATCCACGGCATGCAGAATATAGGAGGCGATCTGCCCCTTACGCATAATTTCTTTTTCTTCAGGGGTCAGCGCATCCAGTTTATCTTGCGGAATTTTGATAAAACCCATGAATCCCTCTTAAATTAGTGAGTTTTATCGTATAATATTGCGCGCTGCTTTGTGTGACGATTTCATGAAATAACAAAGGGCTGATTCCAATGAGAAATCAGCCCCTTGCTGTTAGCGCAATTTAGTTTAGGCTGCTTTTTTGCCGCTGAAGCTATTTAAGTCTTCGAGAATGCGGCGCTTAATCGAATTACGATCACTCGCCTGCATGCCGTAACGAATGGCGAGCAATGCATAATCATCATCCGACAGCGTTACCGGAATATGTACTGCTTCCTGATGAGCAACTGGCAGCTCGACGATGCGACGGACGACATCCGAAAGGCGCATTTCATTACGAATCGCTTCTTCAATGATTTTGTTGGCCACACGGAGATCACACTCGATCGCCTCGTTATCCATGCCGCTTGCCAGCTTGTTTGATGGCTTAGCTTCTGATTTCGGAAATACATCCGACAGCGGGCTTGCAAATTTCGATTTATCGGCAGCGCCGTTCACGGCTTGTTCATTTGCCATAGGTTTCTTCTCCTCATGTTTAGGCGTAGGTTGGGATAATGTTTGGTTTTTCTCAGGAATCTCTTCTGGTTCGGGCAGATTAGTTTTAGCAAAATCCTGAAGCCTGATCGGCTCTGGCTTAGCAGGTTGAGTAGCAGGCTCCTGCTCTTGTTTAATCTGCACTTCAGCTATTGCTTTGGGTTTGCTTTCCGCTTCGACAGGCTTTGCTTCCGTGATCACCGAAGCTAGTTTTAGATCAGGGCGGCCAAGCTCAGCACGCGCAGGATTGGTGATCTCACCAATGTCGGTGGTGCGGCGATAAATCGTCGCATACATCTCGATACGCCCGTCTGAGTATTTTTCAATCTCGATGGCATGCTCGTTGTTATCGCTGACCAGCAAGGTATAGCTAAACTGCTGCGCCTGATTTTTTTCAGGCAGCATCGCTTTGCGAAAATCACCGCGATAAATAAAGCCAGTGAGGCCGCTGATCTCGCGCTTGTATTTCGTGACGAGCCAGCCTTTGAAATCTGACATCAGCTCACGGCAATTCAACGATGCCTGATCAGGACTCGTCATGACAAGATCCAGATCTTTGGCATCAAACATCTTCATGCGATCGCCGGCAGGGATACGACGCGAAATAGCAAGATACTGCTCACCTTCCGATTCTGCGACGATCATCGATACACCTGCATCCTGATCCTGTGAGAGCACAAATGAAGTCAGCGCTTCATCGCCAAACTGATAGGTGTTAATGTGTGTGATCGAGAGACGGCGGCCATTAAGTGAGGGCTGTGGTACAAACCCAAAACCAATCACACTTCCTACCTGCAATTGATCCGGCTGCAGGCGTTCAACCTGCTGATTCTTTTTCATCGGCTTCCAAAAATCGGAAAGTGCGTCTAGCATAGTCTACCTTGTATTCCCGTTGCTTGTGCTGGCATTTTTAGTGATTCTTTTCACGCATGATGCGCGCTTTATCTCGTTGCCAGTCACGTTGTTTGATCGTATCGCGTTTTTCGTATTCTTTTTTACCTGTTCCCAATCCTAGTTTTATTTTGGCCATGCCACGACTATTGAAATAGAGCGCCAGTGGCACCAGCGTCACTCCTTTCACCTTCAGCCTGCCAATCAATTTGTTGATTTGCCGCTTGTGCATCAACAATTTTCTTGGCCTGCGTTCTTCATGGTTAAAACGATTACCACCGGCATATGGCGCGATCGTGGCATTAAAAAGCCACAATTCTTCGCCCTTGGGGCCGGCATACGCATCAGCAATATTGGCTTTACCGGCGCGCAGCGATTTAACCTCGGTTCCCGTCAGCACAAGCCCAGCTTCAAATTCCTCTTCAATCGCATAATTCGCAAATGCTTTGCGGTTATTCGCGACCGTGATGGAGGAAGAATCTGCTTTGCCAGCCATAGCGGGATCAGGTTTTGCTAATTAAGATGAAAAAATGGTTTAGATCAAGCGTAAATTTTTTAACACTTCACTCATTGCCTTTTGCGACGCTTCACTAAGCGGAGCAAGGGGAAGGCGAAGATCGGGCTTGCACCTGCCCATCAGCGACAGCGCAAATTTAACCGGTACAGGATTGGTTTCAATAAACATCACATCATGCAACGTCACGAGTGGGTCATGTAATTTTAATGCGCCCACATAGTCACCCTTCAAGCAGGCATTCTGCACCTCAGCGCAGGCGCGTGGCGCGATATTAGAGCTCACTGATATACAGCCCACACCACCGGAAGCATTGAACGCCACCGCCGTCATATCTTCGCCCGATAGCAAGTCGATATTTTTTTTAAGCTTCGCGCGCAGCGTGTATGGGCGCGCCAGATCGCCTGTTGCATCTTTGAGGCCGACAATGCGCGGCAGCTCGGCGAGCTTTGCCAGCGTCTCATCGGTGATGTTGATGCCGCTTCGGCCAGGAATATTGTAAATCACAATCGGAATATCGACCGCATCATGAATCGCTTTATAATGGGCATAGAGTCCGGCCTGTGTCGGCTTGTTATAATAAGGCGCGACAATCAGCGCGCCACTCGCGCCCGCCTCTTTGGCATGTTTGGTGAGCATGATCGCTTCTTCGGTGGAATTGCTGCCGGTTCCGGCCATCACCGGCACCCTTCCCTTTGCCACTTCCACGCACAGCGCAATCACACGGTTATGCTCTTCATGCGACAAGGTTGGCGATTCGCCGGTTGTGCCACAAGGCACTAGGCCATGAATGCCTTCGGTAATCTGCCATTCGACAAGATTTTGAAAAGCTTTTTCATCCACATTGCCACCGGCAAAAGGAGTAACCAGCGCGGTATAAACACCCTGAAACATAATAAATCCCTATATTAGCCCTGACGGATGTCTAGCCTAATAGCTGAAAATGTAAAGCATCCGCTACGAAGGCGGCCTAATCTCGGTGATATCGAGCCACGACATGCCAAGTGCCCCAGGATGAAGCGGCACATTCACTATGCTGCCATTCGGCATGGTGTCAAATTGCATGGGTGTGGCAGAAAAGCTGTATGTGCCCTTGTTTTCCTGCCAATGCTGGACATGAATCGTGTATTGATACTCAGCCCTTGCGGCACAGATATAGTCTTTTGCCGCATAATGGGCTAGTGTCGCATGCCTGTTTGAAGCGGCGCACTCGGTATCAGCATTGAGATGATGGGTGCTGCGGCGTGTACATCTCTTGCCACAGCTTTTAGAACAGTGCAGCAAACAGCTTCTGGAAGTCACCTGCTGAGCATGAATCTCAGGAGCCGCCTGCATCCAATGGATATTGGCTGCGCGAAGCATGTAGGCTCCCGACAGCATGAATCCGATAACGGCACAGAGTACAAAATCTGCAATCACCCACGATGCCCAAGAAGTGCGGGCAAACATCGATATAATTGCAAACAGCCATATTCCAAGAAGCAGAACCGACAGAAACAGGCTTGAAAAAATAAATTGCTGGTCGTCGATGGTATCAACATGGCTCCCCATGATGGGCATCCAACCCAGCAAGCCCATCATCAGAATACCGGCATGGATGCTGATCGTGGCAAAGGCCAGCATCATCAGGTTACGCTGAACATAACCACCAAGCTGAACCTCCGGCCGAGCCTGCGTGAACTTCGCGATTTCCATCAGCAGGTCACGGTGGTCATTAAAATGAGAATCTGACCTACCCGCCACGCCGCTTGGGATGACACACCAGATTTTATCACGGGTGGCATGCAAAGACTTGATGTTCAATGCAAATAGCTTCTTAAGCGCATCCTGTAAGCCCCCTGAATGAAGCGCTTGCTCAAGGTGATTCGGAAAATCGGTAATGAAGTAGTAGCTTTGATCAAGCTGCGCATCCGAAACTCTGATTTCTGAGGCTATGCCCATCTGTTTTAGAAATCGATGATACCAGCGCTCCTTGCGTATGATAAACGGTATGCCGTTCTGCCTCGCCATGCCGACATGCCTGCGCATCACTCCATGTTTTCCGTGAACAATGTAATTAAGCCGTTCTTTCTTTATGTTATCAGCCTTCAAATGCCGACCAAGCAGGAAACGGCCGCGCACGACGAGCGCAAAAATAAAAAACAGCAGCTGTAAGACAAAGACCATCGCCAGACTCTATAAAATAAATCTTAAAAAATAATGTCTAGCCGCGACGACGCCATACAGTGAAACGGCATTCGTAGGATTTTCCGGATTCATCGCACAGATCGAAACCGCTCACCTGCTGATAGCCGGCGAGCCACTGGGTAAACTCCGGGAAGTATGACAGGCATTGTATGAAATCAAACCGCTCCTGTGTTTTAAAGATGTGGCTGCGGCTTTCGTCAAAAAACACCATATCCGGCGACTGACGCCTGAAATCCTCCATCATGTTTTTCACCGTCCACGCCATGATTGCTTCACCTTTGCTGTTAAACACGCAGTGCTCAGGATCGCTGTAGGCAGCAGGTATCATCCAAAGCTGGTGAAACCTGCCCGCCCAGTCTTTTTTCACCAGGTTATTGAGCGGAAATGCGGGATAAATACCAATATTGAATAAATAGATATGCTCAGTATCAGGGTATTTTTTTACCTCCCCTATTAGGGTTTCCATAAGGCTTGATGTGTAAACACTCTGAGATCCCCGGTAGTAGGTGTAATGATTGAAACATAGAACCATCAAAACCAGTACAGCTCCACATACACTCATGGTGTGGTTGTATACGAAATTATTGTGATTCGTTGATTTGATGTAGAGCCCGACAAGCAGCGCCACTAGCAGCATTAAACAAAAAGCCCACCACCAAGGTAGTAAAAGCCAGAAATAGGCAGCAGCACGAGAAATTGGTTGAGCGATCAAAAGAATGGCAACCAGCGTGATAGCGGCGCCTGCCAACGCCAACCTGCGCCGGGGATAAGCCACCGTCAAGGCATAGTGAAGCCTGAAAGCAAAAAGCAGCAGCAAAAAAAATATCAACGGACTTAACAAAAAACGCCATTGGTTGTGCGGCTCAAAATAAATCAGGTAAAGCAGTGCCGCCGTTGAAGCCATAAAAACGATCGCACTTATCTGTTCGCCAGGCGTAGGCTTAGAATTAGAAGTATTAGATCGATGCGTGTTTTCAAGCAGTATAAAGGCAAGATAAAGCAACACCATGCCAATCGGTGGCAAATAGGTATAATTCCATCCTTTGAACTGGCTGAGCGTGATAAGACATGCAGCCATGATCAAGCATAAAAAATAGGCATGAGCTTTTGAATTATCGGGCTTGTGGACTCCTCCCGATAGTACCAGGAAAAAACTAACGGGCGCGATGGCACTTAACAACTTCGACCAGACATGTTCGCTGGGAAAGCGATGCGCTCCATAGGATTGCGCCGCGATGGGAGCGAGTTCAGTAAAATATTCCGGATGAAGCATAACAGCCAGTCCAGCATAGGCAAATGCACAAGACGGAATCACCATGAGATAGGCGGCGCGGCGAGCAATTCCGGTTTTTGAAAACCAGTGAAACAACTCAACCGCCAGCCAGATTAAAAAGAAATGTGGCTTGAGACATAAACCAAATGCAGCCAGCAGCGCCGTAAAGAAATGGGTTTTTTTCGTGTGGTTATATGCTTTGTCTGGAATTGAAACGATCAGATAGGGCAGTATGGCGAGCATGAAGATATGCTCCCGCTGGGAATATATGTCGGTATTTCCGGGGAGAATGAAGGCATAAATCAGGCCGCTAGCTGCGACAACAAAATATCCCACATTGCCATAAACGATTAAAAACGGCCTTAGCAAATAAGATGAAAAAGCAAGCACACCAAGCGCAAACATGCCAATCGTGGCTTTGTAGGTCACAATCTCATCGGCGCCGATAAGGCCAGCCAACCATACGCCTGGTGCCATCACGTAAAATACCAGCGGCGGATTAACCTCAAATATATCGCGGTAAAGTATGTCCCCGTTGAGCCACGAGCCAGTGGCATAGGTAAGCCAGCCAATGTCGCAATTGGCAGGAAGGTACGTCATTATGACAGCAAGCGTTAGCGCCGCGATCCAGAAAAACACGGAGAAATAGAAATGCGTGTTGAATAAAACCACGTCTTATTGGGCGCTTAGACGTACACTGACGGTACAGAGGCTGTTGGTATTTGCAACATAGGAACCGCTGTAATTATAACTAGCCGAAGCATTCAGGCACAAATTACTACCACCAATCGCCCCGAGAACCCTTCCTGTTGCAGGCCTGCCATCATCAATTTTAACATCCATCGCCAGCGCATCCAGCGATGGGATAATGCCTCTGCCGTCCGAAGAAAGGGAAACACCAGGTCTAACTATTTCAAGGTAATTTCCAGTCCACATATTCGCTGTGGCAATTCCTGCTGTACTTATATTATCAATAAAATAAATCGCAAAAACAGCTCTATCAGCAAAACCTGTGGGGGCATTTTGGCGCGTGAGTGTGGCGCCGGTACCAGAAAAAGAACCCTGTATTAATCCAGCTAATGCCAACTCCTGCCATGCTGACTGAGTATCACCTGTGAGCCAACTAATCCTTCCATCACCATTACCATCGGTAACGACAGGGAAAAAACTAGTCGCATTCGTTATATCGCCGGGCAAACCGTCATATTTTAATTTGAAGGTGACTACCGCTGCGTCAAATTTTTCGAAGTCAGACATCACACTCTTGATTTCGGCGCTTCGAATCAGGCTGCTGCCAAAGACAATGCCACCTATGATCAAGCCAATAATAATCAGTACAACCGAAATCTCAACTAAAGTGAAACCTTTTGCTTGTCCGCTTTTTAACATAACCAAAGCCTTCACTTATATTAGTATGGTCGGGGAGATAGGATTGTCACATGGCCTCCTGGCCATGTGCCGCGAGCGGCAGCTTGCGCTGACAAATTTTGCTTACTGCAAAATTTACGAACCTAAAGAACGGTTCGAGCCCTATCACCTCAAATACTTCCTTATAAGAAATTGGAGTATAACTCCAATTTCTTATAAGGAAAAAAATGGTCGGGGAGATAGGATTCGAACCTACGACCCTCTGGTCCCAAACCAGATGCGCTACCAGACTGCGCTACTCCCCGACACCATGCAACTACCAACCTGGCAGCGCATTTATTCATTATTCCCTCACTCGCGTTCGGGTGGCAGACTGGGCTGCTCCCGATTCAGGTGCGCATGCTTAACACAGCACAATGATTTGGCAAGTGCTAAGCTGCTGCATCACTTCCTGACTGCTTTTCCAGCCTCTTTGCCCGAATCATTGACGCAACCACCGCCGTGCCGAGGATCAGAACAATTACCGCAAGCGAAATCGCGGTTGGGATTTTATAATGATGCATGAGCAGCATTTTGATGCCGACGAAAATCAGCAGCACCGAAAGCCCCATTTTGAGGTAGTAAAACTTGTGGATCAGGCCGGCAAGCATGAAATACATCGAGCGCAAGCCGAGAATAGCAAAGGCATTCGCCGTAAACACAATGAACGGATCGAGTGTTACCGCGAAAATCGCCGGAATCGAATCCACCGCGAATACCAGATCGGTCGCCTCGACCAGCATCAATACTAAAAATAGCGGTGTGGCGATCCATTTGCCGCCTTCCTTTACCCAGAATTTATTGCCGCGGAAATCTGGCGTCATCTGGATGTATTTTTTGACGAGCTTCACCACCGGGTTTTTGCTCGGGTCATATTGCTCGTCTTTCGACATGGCGAGCTTGACGCCGGTAAAGAGCAGGAACGCGCCAAAAATGTATATAATCCAGCCATATTCTTTCACCAGCTCACTGCCAAGCCAGATCATGACACCGCGCATCACCAACGCGCCTAATATACCCCAGAAGAGCACACGGTGCTGGTATTTGAGCGGTACGGCGAAATAGCTGAAAATAATAGCGATAACGAAGACGTTATCCATAGATAGCGATAGCTCGATGATATAGCCGGTGAAATATTCCAGCCCCTTCTGAGGCCCGAAATGGCTCCACACCCAGCCGCCAAAAATCATGGCGAGCGCGACCCAAATGGCCACACGCACAGAAGCGTCCTTAAAGGTCAGCCCCTCTTCTTTTTTCTTGGTAACACCAAGATCAATCATGATCGCGGTAATGAGGAAAGCTACGAACGCCACCCAAAACCAAACGCTAACACCCGTTGCTGCCTCTGTCATTGCCTGTTCCAAAACACATCTCCATGCATACTTGTGAATTACAAATAGGCGACCTATATAGTCGGCTAAATTTTAAAATAAAGGATAAAGCGACATGGGATTTCAAAATAGGCTGCGCGAGATAGTGGAAAAACCACTTTTTCAGAAAACCATTATATTTCTGATTATTATCAACGCCATCACGCTGGGGCTTGAGACCTATCCCGAGGTCATGGCAAGCTACGGCGCGGTGCTTACTGGACTGGATCGTGTGATCCTTTGGATCTTCGTCGCTGAGCTCTTGATGCGCATCGCCGCCTATGGCCTCAATTTTTTCAAAGATCCATGGAATCTGTTTGATTTTGCCATCGTCAGCGTCTCGCTGGTTCCAGCTCAGGAAGGCTTCTCGGTCCTGCGCGCGTTGCGCGTGCTGCGTGTACTCCGTCTTATTTCAGCCTTCCCGCGCCTGCGCTCGGTGGTGCAGGGCCTGGTCGGCGCGATTCCCGGCATCGCCTCCATCGCGCTGATCATGATACTTATCTTCTATGTATTCGCAGTGATGGCGACCAAGCTATACGGTGCTGTTTACCCCGAATGGTTCGGCACGCTCGGCAATTCGTTCTTCACGCTCTTTCAGATTATGACACTCGAAGGCTGGGCGGATATGGTACGCCAGATTCTTACCACCCACCCGAACGCCTGGATTTTCTTTGTGATCTACATCCTAGCCGCCACTTTCACCGTGCTGAACCTATTCATCGCCGTCATCGTTGAGGCGATGCAGAACGAGCACAAAAAACATGAAGAAGTGATGGAAGATACCGAACGCCAGATTCTGGAGGAAGTGCGAGATCTTAAAAAGCTGATTCAATCCATTCAGTTTAGTAAAGAGGCTAGAAATTCATCAGAATAACCGGCGAACAGTAGGACGTATAAGCCTCAGGAGATTGCATATCCTGGTTTAGATTGTAAACGATCTCTGGCGATTGGGATACATCATCTATACACGCCATTTCTCCGGTGCCGGATACAGGATAATACGAGATTAGCGTCACGCTCTCCATTGGCAGCCCGCTGATGCTTCTGAACTTGCCGCTAAATGGCTTTGCATCATCCATTTTAGAATCCATGGCATAGCTCTCTGCCGCACCATAAATACCAAACGTATTGCCTCCTATGTTTGTTGTTCCTCCAATGTAAAGAACATTCCTTGTACCAAACTGCTCAATGATAAAATTGTTCAGCGGCCCAAGCACGAGCAAACCACCCTTACTGTTAAAAAAACCACCGCCACCAGCATCTTTACCATCACCTTTGAGGGCTGTTGCGGGAGAGTCAATGCCAATTCTATTCTGGCTTACAGCGCTATTATCGTAGTTTCCATTCACTAAATTTGCACTGGCCAGATGATGCCATCACCATTCCCATTAACAGCACCGCTAAAAAACTCTGTTGCTCGCAGACAATCACCGGGCAGGCAGCGATATTTTTCTCTGAATGCGAAAGTTGCTGTCTCAATTTGATCGATCTGCGATACCTGACGCCTGATTTCAGCCGCACGAATCAGGTCTCGCCCAACCAGAATCCCCGCAATAAGCAAGCCAATCACAACCATCACAATCGACAGCTCAATCAGCGTAAATCCATTTCTTTGCTTGAAATTTTGGTTCATCACACCCGTATCATTTGCTTTGGGGACATGATTATAACCCTAAACTGGTTACCAATCAGTTTATACACAAATGGCGGTGCTTTGGTAAGCTTCTGATTTAAAAAAAATAAATGGTGGTCGGCAGCGGAGTCGGAGCGAACCAATTAGTGGTCTTTGTAAACGCCATGAACGAGATGGGCAAGATATTTGAGAGCCCTGTAAAACTTGAGAAAAAATCCTTCAAATTTGAACCTCTGGTATTGGCGGCATAAATTGTTATGTTTGCAGAAATAACAGAAAGATAAGACTATGCGACCAAGTAAAAAAGCATGAAGATCATCACTTACAGCGATTTACATCTGGAGTTCGGGACGGAGTTTCTTCCGCCTGCCGAGAGTGATGCCGATGTGATGATTTTGGCCGGTGATATTATCACCTTTGGCGATGATTCGCCGTTGGAGCGATTTCTTGCCGGGTGGAATAAGCCGGTTCTGTTTGTGGCCGGAAACCATGAGTTCTACACTCGCAGCAACATGCAGACTGAAGCGGAACGGTTCAAGGGCTGGCTGGGTGAAAAATTCCCCAATGTGACGTTCCTTGAGGATGAAGCCATCACGTTGGAGGGCGTGCATTTCTTCGGCGGAACAATGTGGACGGATTTCAGCGGTGGTAATGCCAAGGCGATGCTGGAAGCCAGAGCGCAAATGAATGATTTTCGCCTGATCCGACAAAGCGATGATGAACTATTAACGCCAGAACGCACAGTTGATCTGCATACAGCGTTTGCTGAAAAGCTCGCAGCGTGGTTTTCTGAACCATTGCCGGGTGTGCGGGTGGTCATCACCCATCACGCGCCGGTGGTGAACCCAAATACCAAATATGGCGGTAGCCTGCTTATGCCAGCTTTTAACTCGCTGGATATGATCGAAGTGATTGATACTCATCAGCCTGCACTGTGGGTGTATGGTCACACGCATGAATGCGATGATCACCACATAGGCAGTACGCGAATTATCTCAAACCAGCTTGGCTATCCAAACCGCGCTGGTGGTTATGAATGCAAAGGCTTTGACCCAGCAGGACTGCCTGTCACGCTATAATCAGGAATTTAACCATGTCTGTTGATCTTTCAGTCGAGAGCGATCTGAAGTCGCTGCGCCGTGGCCTGAGTGCGCTGGAGAAGCAGGCCGCGCCGCAAGCGACCGTGCGAACCCTGAACCGAGTGGCGGAAAGCGCGAAGGTTTCAAGCGCCCGGCACATTGCCCTACAAATGGGCGGCAGGCAGGCTGCTGTAAAAAGACGTATCGAGACCCGCCCATCTACCTTCCGGCGTTTATGGGCGGCGCTGGTAGCAAGTGAGCGCCCATTGCATTTGATCGAGTTCGTGGTCGGCTCCAAGAAGCCAACCCAACAGCCCGGTGGCAAGCGCGGATTGGTGAAGGCCAAAGCATGGGGAAAGAATCGCACCTATCGCAGCGCCTTCATCGCACCGCGCAAAAAAGGATCGAACACCACGGAAGTGTATATGCGGAAATCTGGGAAGCGGCTGCCGCTGAAGCTGTTGTTCGGACCCGGCATCATGCAGCTGTTTAAGCAACGGGAGAATGTCCAAACAATGGAACAGACGGTGAATGACCGTCTGCCCAAGGAGTTTATGCAGAACCTCGCCTACTACATGGCGAAGATCAGGCGTTAAGCCGCGCATGCCTCGCAGGTGATGGGGAGTTCAATCACCGCATGTTTTGTAAGGCGCACGCCTTGAACTCTAAGCGATTCAAGCTGATGAATCACTGCGTGATCGTGCAGTTCTGCAACTTTGTGGCAGTCATGGCAGACGGTAAGCACGGAAAGCGCGTGCTTATGATCGCCCGTGCAGTCACAGGCAACAAACGCGCCCAGCTCTTTAATTTTATGTACGGCACCTTCTTTAATCAGTGCATCAAGCGCACGATAGATGATGGTAGGTGCCTTGATACCCTTTGGTTTAAGCCGTTCAAGCAAATCATAGGCGCTCATTGGATTATGGCTATCTTTCAGTGCTCTAAGCACCAAATCACGCGGGTGTACGGGGTAGCTGCTTGGTCTTGCCATCATGCCTCCTAAAACAATTTGTTATATTATTACAAATTGCTTTACATGCAACTGGA
>JAJTHB010000006.1 GCA_021299465.1 Rickettsiales bacterium
ATTTTAGTGTGGTGTGTGGTCATAATTTTTCTCCTTGTCATCCCGAGCGTAGCCGAGGGATCTTTAAGATTCCTCCGCTCCCCCGCAATGATTGCAGGGTCGGTCGGAATGACATCACGATAATTACCTATTTCTTATCAAGCATCTCTTTCATCAGCGCAATTTCCTGACGCTGGCTGCGGATGATATCGCGCGCAAGGGAACGTAAGGTTTCATCCTTGCCATATTTCAGCAATGTCTGAGCCATTTCGATCGCGCCCTCATGATGCGGAATCATGCCATTGATAAAGTCCACGTCAGCATTGCCGGTGTATTTGATATCCATCGCCTTGTGCATCACCGCCATCGCCGCCTGATACTCTGCCACCGGCTTGCTGCCCTCTTTAGCTGTGGGCAGGCCAGCATTATCACGCACCTCCAGCCAACGATTCATTCTCGCGATTTCCACCTGCTGCATACGGCTCATATAATCCGCAAGTTTCAGCAGTTTTTCGTCTTTGCCATGTTTTTCCAGCACCGCGATCATATCCACCGCGCCCTGATGGTGCGGCACCATGCCGCGCGCAAAATCAATATCCGCATCGCCGGTATAGGTGATGTTCATGGCTTTGTGCATGGCGTTCGCCGCCGCGACATATCCTTTAACCGCCTCGTTTTTCTTAAATTTAGCCGGAACCTTCGCTACCTGATGATGGCCATGATGCGCATGGTTTGGGCAGTTCGCATAAGCATTCACAGGCAAGGCTAGAGCGGCAATCAAAACGAGGCTGCGCATGGGAAACTCCTTGAAGATAGCGGTGAAACTGCTAGGAACGCTCTCTATATAGTCCTTATGTCTCAGGCTTCAATGACTTTTGTCAAACCCCATCCTTTTGCGTGGCTGTTTATTATTGCCAGCACGCTGCTCACCACCACGCTCGGCATCTGGCAAGTGCAGCGCCTCGCATGGAAAAATGATTTGATTAGGCAGGTCGAGCGCGTGCAGGATGCGCCGGCGCTGACCGCGCTGCCCACCGCCGAAAATCTAATGAACGAGCGCTACCGTAAAATCACGCTCACCGGCAACTTCCTGATGGATTTCAGCGTGTTCAGGCCGATGGCGATGGAAGGCGGTAAAAACGGCTTTCAGGTGTTCTCGCCGCTTCGCATCGAGGGCGAGCCTCGATTAGTTTTAGTCAATCGCGGCTTTATCAATGGCCGCATGGAAACAGTCAAAGCCGTTCTTGAGAAACAGCAAAGTAAACAGGTGAGGATTGAAGGCGTGCTTCGTGATTCGCGTGTGCGCCGCTATTTCATGCCTGAAAACCAGTATGACAAGCGCATCTGGATGTATGAAGATCTGGTCACGCTGGAAAAGGAAACAGGAAAGCGGGTTTTGCCGCTGGTGATCGAAGAAACCACCGCCTGCAAGGACTGTGAAATGATACGAAGCGATGGCCGCGTGCGCCTGCGCAATGATCACCTTGGCTATGCCATCACCTGGTTTTCACTGACCATCATCGGCCTTGTCATGTTTGCGATTTATCATCGGAAGAAAACCAATGACTAAAAAGCCCGTAGATAAATTCAGCCCAGACGGCGTCCCCGATCCAGAAACATGGGAGCGCTATAGACGCATCATAGGCGAACTCGAGTGGGAATGGAAAGCAAACCCAAACCAGTCAGACGTAGCTACTGGGCAGCAACTTGGTCAGTTCACATTTCGAATTC
This sequence comes from Rickettsiales bacterium, assembly GCA_021299465.1. Taxonomy (GTDB): domain Bacteria; phylum Pseudomonadota; class Alphaproteobacteria; order Rickettsiales; family SXRF01; genus JAJTHB01. The sequence goes on from JAJTHB010000006.1 coordinate 1,711, forward strand.
GCCGCACTACCGACACTGGTGAGCTTATCCTGCCGGAAGGAGCCCGCCTCGATTCCATCGTCAAAGTTTTGGAATGGCTCACAACAGACAACCCAAGCCAGCCCAACAAACCACAACTACTCAATATCGATAGCGAAGCAGGAGCCAATATCATTGTTGAGTGCAAAAACCACGAAATATCGAGCCAGATTGGCTTTAGCACGGCATCCACCAAGTCAGCTGCGCCCGCAAAACCCGCCGCGCCACTGCTGCAAGAACCCAGCAACATACTCTACCAAGTGGTATTTTATCGCAGCGGTGATAATAGCAACAAACTCTACTGCTTTATTCCACAGCCAGTCAAACCACTCGATGTGCGCCACGCGTTAAAAGAAAAAACCATTAGCCTGGCGGAAGGCCAAAAACTGATGATGATTGGAAATCGAAGCGGCACACGTATCGAGATTGATGAGAAAAAATCATCAGGCGTAGCCAAAACACTAGACGCTATGGGTATTTCAATATTTGAAAACTCCAATAGCGCACAGCGTGAGCTTGAAAATATAGAAAAAACAAATCGACACGGAGCATCTATCGCATGATCCGCTACATCTCCACACGCGGCAAAGCGCCGGTTTTGAACTTTGAGCAGGTGGTGCTTGCCGGCCTTGCGAGCGACGGCGGGCTCTATGTACCTGATCAGATTCCGCAGCTTACGCGCGATGAACTACTTCGTTTCAAACCGCTCTCCTACGCCGATCTCGCCTGTGAAATCATCCCCCGCTTTGCGGATGACTCGGTGGATGCCGCGGCGCTGAAATCCATCATCCACGAATCTTACCGCGAGTTCAGGCACACGGAAGTTGCGCCACTGAAAAAGCTGGATGACAGCACTTACATCCTTGAACTATTCCACGGCCCCACACTGGCCTTTAAGGATTTCGCGCTGCAATTCCTTGGCCGGTTGCTTGACCATATCCTGAGCAAGAAAAACCAAAAAGTCGTCGTCATCGGCGCGACCTCCGGCGATACCGGTTCGGCGGCGATTGCCGGCTGCCGCGGCCGCGCCAACATGGAAATTTTTATCCTGCATCCGCATGAGCGCGTCTCGAACGTACAGCGCCGGCAGATGACGACCGTGACGGATAAGAACATCCACAACCTTGCTATCCAAGGCACATTCGATGATTGCCAGGATATCGTGAAGGCGCTCTTCAACGATCATGCTTTTCGCGAGAAACATCACCTGACCGCCGTCAACTCCATCAACTGGGCGCGCATTCTGGCGCAGGTCGTGTATTATTTTTATGCCGCGTTCAAGCTCGGCGCGCCGGAGAGAGCCGTCAGCTTTTCAGTGCCGACCGGCAATTTCGGCGACATCTATGCCGGTTATATCGCAAAGCGCATGGGGCTGCCGGTGGAGCAGCTCATCATCGCCACCAACCGCAATGACATTCTCGCGCGCACGCTAGAGACCGGCACCTATGGCATGCAGGGCGTGGTGCCGACCATCAGCCCGAGCATGGATATTCAGATTTCCAGCAACTTCGAACGCCTGCTGTTTGATCTTTATGATCGTGATGGCGATAAGATACGTGATATGATGATCAGCTTCCGAGCTGATAAAAAACTCACGCTTTCATCCGGGGCGCTTGAAGGGCTGCGTGGAAGTTTTGCCGCCGGCCGCGCCTGTGACGACGAAACCTCCTTTGCCATCAACGCCGTGTACCAGAAATATGGCGAGCTGCTCGACCCACATACCGCGATTGGCTATGTGGTAGGCGAGCGCGAGCGTAGCAGCCGCGAAACGCCGCTGGTCGTGCTCGCGACCGCGCACCCGGCGAAATTTCCTGCTGCGGTGAAAGCAGCCAGCACCATCGATCCCACCCTGCCGCCGCACATGAGCGATCTGTTTGAGAAAGAAGAGCGGTTTGATGTCATCGGCAATGATAGCCACAAAGTGGCAGATTTTATCGAAGCCAACTTACCATGACCTACCGCCTTACCACACTTCCTTCCGGCCTGCGCGTGGCCACCGAATTCATGCCCTCCGTAGAAACGGTGGCAGTAGTGGCAAGCTGCGGCGTTGGTGCGCGCTATGAAAGCGAGGCGGAAAACGGCATCTCGCACCTGCTCGAACACATGGCCTTCAAAGGCACCAAAACCCGCAGCGCGCAGGCGATTGCCGAAGCATTTGATGCCATCGGCGGGCAAGTCAATGCCTACACCTCGATGGAACACACCGTCTATTTTGCGAAAGTGCTGAAAGATGACGTGCGCCTCGCCGTCGATATCCTCGGCGATATTCTGCAGAATTCGACATTCCTCGAAGAAGAACTCGCGCGCGAAAAGGATGTCATCATTCAGGAAATCGCGATGCACCGCGATACGCCGGATGATTTATTGGTCGATTATTTTGATGACGCCATGTTTCCACAACAGCCGCTTGGCCGATCGATTTTAAGTACCGAAGATAAAATTGCCGCCACCACGCGCGACGATGTCATCCGCTACATGCACACCCACTACACCCCGCCGCGCATGGTGCTTTCAGCGGCAGGGGCGATTGATCACGATCAGTTCGTTTCCCTGGCGCAGGAATATTTTGATGTACCGGCGCGCGCCGCAGGGCCCGATCATGTTATCGCCAGCTATGTTGGTGGCGACCGGCGCGTGACCAGCGATCTCGAGCAGCTACATCTAGCACTTGGCCTGCCTGCCGTCTCCATGCATTCGCCGGATTTTTACGTGATGCAGCTTTATGCCAGCATCCTTGGCGGCGGCATGTCGTCGCGGCTGTTTCAGGAGGTGCGCGAGCGGCGCGGCCTTGCCTACAGCGTCTATGCCATGGGCTCGGCTTACGCAGATGTCGGCGTGCTCAGCATTTATGCCGCAACCAACCCAGATAAAGGCGGCGAGCTATCGTTGGTGCTGTGCGATGAATTGAAACGCATGGCGGATACTACGAACGATGCGGAGCTAAAGCGCGCCAAAAACCAGATGAAAGCCGAGCTCATCATGTCGCGCGAAAACCCGCAGAACATTGCCTCATGGATCGGCCGTCATCTGCTCAATTATGGCGAGTACCGCCAGATGGATACCATCCGCGCGCGCATCGATGCGGTGACCACCTCCGACATCAGCCGCTTTGCTGAAACACTTCTTTCCGGCACACCAACGCTTACGGCACTGGGTGATGTAAGCTATGTTGCGGATTACCATGCGCTTAAGCAAAAACTCGCCTGATTAACACCTCGCTTAATTTTTTCTGTTTGACATGGTTGCGAGCATTCTTTATCAACTGCAATTGATAATGATTCGCAATATCAACTATGGATACATTCATGCCCCTCTCGCTTCGCTTCCTGCTAACCACTGCCGCCTGTATATCTTTTGCTTCAATTGCCAGCGCCGAACCGCTCAAAAAACAAAAGAACATGGCCAAGCCTGCGGCGAGCAAGAAAATAGAAGCAGCAGCATCGTCAGCGAAAACACCGGAGCAATCAACCACCGAAGCAGCTACTCAGCGCCTCGGCATAGATGACGCGCGACGTATCATCAAACCACTGAAGGTCTACATCACCAAGGGCTACTGGGAACCGGTGAAAGACCTGCCAGGCTCTGCCTATTATATCGATGAAAATACCATCGATAAAACCAATGCAAGCGATATCAACCGTCTCGTTAGGCAGGTTCCGGGTGTTAACATCGTTGAGGAAGAAGGTTTCGGCAACAAACCCAATATAGGTATGCGCGGCAGCCGTATTGATCGCAGCGCCGACATCACCCTGATGGAAGACGGCGTACTCAGCGCCCCCGCCCCTTATGCCGCGCCTCAATCTTATTACTTCCCGCGCATCGAGCGCATGGAGGGCATTGAAGTACGCAAAGGCGCAAGCGCGATTGAATTTGGCCCGCGCACGACCAACGGTGCGCTTAACCTGCTAACCCACAGCGTACCCAGCGGGCCGATGCTTTACGGCGATGTAGCGGTTGGCTCTTACGGCGGCTTCAGAAATAGCCTGCGCGCCGGATCAGCGAGCGAGAATGTTTCTTTCCTTGTCGAAGGACATAACGAAGCTAGTGATGGCTTCAAGGAGGTCGATATCGTCGGCGGCGATACCGGCTTCAACCAGCAAGACTATATGGGCAAGCTGAAATTCAAAACCGACGCGAGCGCCGATCTCTATCAGGAACTGGAACTCAAAATTGGCTATAACGAGGATAATTCCAATGAAACCTATCTTGGCCTCACCAGCGCGGATTTCAACGCGAACCCCTACCGCCGTTACGCTGCTTCTCAAACCGACCAGTTTGACGCCGTGCATAACCTCTACCAGCTTTCACATACCATCGAGCCATTCAAACATGCGAGCATCAGCACACAGCTTTATCGCAACGACTATACTCGTACCTGGGACAAGCTCGAGTCCGTCATCATCGGCGGCACGCGGCGCTCCATTGCCGCCATTTTGAACGATCCGGCAACCAATAGCGCTTACCTTGATATCCTGCGCGGTGGCAATAGTGCCGCGAATGCGCTGACCGCCACCGAAGCGCGGCGCGAATTTTTCTCGCATGGCATTCAGAGCAAGTTGAATTATAATTTTAATGCGGGCGAAATTAAGAACGAGCTCACAACGGGTATTCGCATCCATCAGGATCGTTACGACCGCCTTCACCGCGATAAAAATTACCAGATGGTTGATGGCGTCATGGTACTCACCAGCGAAGGGGCGTTTGGCACGCAAACCAACCGTATCGGCACAGCGCGCACCTGGTCTGCCTTCACACTGAATCGCATGAGCTACGGCGCCTTCAGCCTCACCCCCGGCGCGCGCTATGAATATATTGACCTCAAAACTGAGAATTACGGTACGTCAGACCCTGCTCGCAGCGGCGCAAACCTGCAGAATTTCCGCTCGACGATCAATGCCTTCACCCCAGGCCTCAGCGGAGAATATGCGCTGAGCAACGAATGGATTCTGCTTGCCGGCGTGCATAAGGGTTTTTCGCCGCCAGAACCACCCACCAGCAACAATGCCGCCGAGAATGCGAAAGCGGAAGAAAGCATCAACTACGAATTCGGCACACGTTTCAGCGGCAACCAGTTCAAAGCCGATGTCGTCGGCTTCCTCACTGATTATGAAAACCTGCTAGGCGCCGATACATTTTCTTCAGGCGGCGGTGGCGCCGACCAGTTCAACGGCGGCGAAGTGCGCACCTACGGGCTGGAAGCAGCGCTGGGCTATGAAGCCTCGAAAGAGGTAGGGATTGATACAAAAAAGATCAAACTTCCACTGCAATTCAACTACACTTATCTGCGCAGCAGCTTTGAAAACAGCTTCAGCAGCACGTTTAGCGAATGGGGCAATGTGAGCAAGGGCAATGAGCTGCCTTATATTCCACGTCACCAGTTTTATGTCAGCGCCGGTCTCGATCACGCCGATTGGTCGGTGACGCTCGGCGGTAAATATGTTGACAAAATGCGCACCGTCGCCGGTAGCGGGCCACTACTTTATGAACGTAGCACCGACGCGCATTTCATTATGGATGTGAATGCAGAGATGCGGCTGATTAATGACGTGCGCGGCTATGTAAGCCTGACTAACGCATTTGATGATGAATACATCGCCGCACGCAGGCCAGCAGGTTCTCGTCCAGGCGCACCGCGCATGATCTATGCCGGCGTGAAAGCAGAATTCTAGAGCGTTTTTGCTTTTGTTCCCTGCAGATGGGCTGCAAGGCGAGGCGCGCGGAGTGTACGAAAGAGTACATGAGCACGCCGAGTCCGCTACAGACCGCTGCAGGGGGCAAAATGAAAAATGCTCTAAAGGTTCAGCATGTAGCTATCGTAATTCTCGCGGGCGGCAGCCAGCGCAGCAAGCGCCGCGATGATACCGAATGAGCGGAAATGGCAATCCACCAGCGGTTTTAGCTCAGGGCAATCCGCGGTTTCGGTTTCATCGCACATGCCGACAAAGCGCATGCCGGCAGCGTTTAGATTGTTAAAGGCATCGCGCTCAGAGTTCACGCGCCACATGCCGCCAATCGGCACCCCATCGATCATGTAGATCATCGGCTCGGCAGGGCTACCGTCGATGGCATCGGTGGTGGGAATGCCCTCCTGAATAATCACCTCGCTCACCTGCGCGCCTTCCTTGATGACGTTCATCTTGTTGCGATCTTTTTTATTCATCTCGAAAATTTCTTCCGGCGAACGCACGGTCATGATGCCCATGCCATACGTCCCGGAATCAGCTTTGATAAAGACATAAGGATCATCGCTGATGCCGTGTTCTTCATGCTTACGCTTAGCATTATCCAGCACTTTTTTCACTGCTGCCGCCACGCGGTTGATGTTGGTACGCTCTTTGAAATCGACAAGGCCACAATGGAAAAAATCTGCCTTAAACAGCCATGGATCCAGCCCAAAGGCGCCGCAAAACTCTCGCAGCAGTTTGCGATATTCATCAAAATGAATGCTTTTTTTGCGGCTGTACCAGCCCATGCCCACCGGCGGCATCACCGGCTGCGCAAGATCAATCAGCTGCGCCGGCGCGCCGGAGGTCATGTCGTTGTTCATCACAATCAAATCCGGCGTAAAGCCATCTTCGAGGCGCAGCGTCTGCCCCTCGCGCAGCAGCGGATATTCGATCAACGGCGCGCCAGAAGGCGATACCAATTCAATAGGACTTCCGCTTTCGGCAATCAAACTTCCCAGCCGCACCGAAAGCCCAAGCGATTCAAACAGGCTCACCATCACTGCAAGGTTTTCAAGATAGCCCATGTTACGAGTGTGATTTTCTGGAATGATAAGAATCTGCTTTGCCAGCGGCGCATGATCTTTCAGGAAATGCCCGATGAAGCGTGCTGCTCGGCTGCGCGCACGCGGCGATAAATTATTGAACCCTGCCGGAAACAAATTGGTATCCACCGGCACGACGCGCAGGCCGTTATGGCGGAGATCCACCGACGTGGTCAGAAACGGCATGGCCTCGGCGCGTTTCAGCGTGAACCACGCTTCAATCTCATCGCCGCGCATGTCCTGAAGTTTTTTTAGCCGGTCTAAAATTTCACTCACGATGTACTCCTAGGTATCTTGCGCTTCGCGCGGTTGGGGCTCTTTGCCCCAAGCCCCGCCGCTTCGCGCCGCGCCTTGCGCGGAGATATCCGAATCTTCATGTGATGCGGATATAAAATGGGGTTGTTGCTTCCAGTCACCAGCCGCCGACATCACGCACGCAAGCGCAGCAACCGCTGCGGTATCAGCGCGCATGATTCGTGGCCCCATGCCAAAACCCCGCGCCTGCGGAAATATCCTAAGCATATGGTGTTCATCCGCAGAAAATCCACCCTCCGGTCCGATTAGGATCGCGACCTTCTGTTGTTTCATATCGGACATGAGTTCCGCCACCGGCTTTCCCTTTCCGCTTTCATCGCCGTAAAGCAGCAGCCGATCCTGCGGCCATTCGGCAAGCAGGCGGCCAAGATTCTGAGATTCCTGAATGGCCGGCACATCAAGACGTTCACATTGCTCCGCCGCCTCCACTGCATGGGCGGCGAGCTTCTCATGGTTGATACGCACCACCACACTATGCTTCATGTAGGTGCAGATGATACGGGACGCGCCAAGCTCGGTTGCTTTTTCAACCACCGATTCTGTTTTCATTTTAATCGGGGCAAACACCAGCCACACATCCGGCGACGCTACTTGCGTGCGCACCTGCCCCTTAAGCTGAAGTCGAATGGCTTTTTTGCGTATATCAACGATTTCTGCGAGCCACTCGCCATCCGCACCGTTAAACAGATGGATATGATCGCCCATCTCGCAGCGCATCACCTGCGAAAGGTAATGCGCCTGCTGCTCCTGAAGATCAATAAACCCGGCGGCCGCAAGCGGCTCAGGCACAAACAGACGGATTTTTCTGGATGCTTGCTTCATAGGGTATCTAGGATTAAATCGACAGGATTATTGTTCAAATGTAAACTCATTTATATGCGCTCACCCTATCTTCGATTGATGCGCCTCCACCAGCCGGTGGGCATCTGGCTGCTCTTCTGGCCGTGCTGCTGGGCGCTGATTCTGGCAAGTGGCGGGTTTCCAAGGCTGGATATCGTGCTGGCTTTTTTCCTTGGCGCGGTGCTGATGCGTAGTAGCGGCTGCATCATCAACGATATCGCCGACCGTGAATTCGATAAGCAGGTTGAACGCACAAAAACCCGTCCGCTGGCTAGTGGTGAGCTGAACGTCGCGCAGGCCATCTGGTTACTCGCTGGGCTGTTGTTCGTATCGTTCCTGATAGCGCTTTACCTTGGTATGGCCGTCTTATTATGGTCGGCGCTCGCGCTACTGCCGGTTATGATTTACCCATTCATGAAGCGCATCAGCTGGTGGCCACAGCTATTTCTGGGGCTCACGTTTAACTGGGGCGCGCTGGTCGGCTGGGTGGCGGTGCGGGGTGAACTCGAATGGCCGGCGCTAATCCTCTATGTCGGCTGCATATTCTGGACACTGGGTTATGACACCATCTATGCCCATCAAGATAAAATCGACGATATACGCATCGGTGTTAAATCCACAGCGCTCAGGCTCAGCAAACAAACCAAACCGTTTGTGGCTAGCTGCTATATGCTTTGTTTGGCGTGCCTGATGGCAACCGCACACAACAGCATCACGCAAAGCTGGCAGTGGCTTTTCTTTTTACCCCTGACCGCTCATTTATTCTGGCAAGTTGTAAGCCTTGATATTGATTCGCCTGCTAACTGCAAAGAGAGATTTATTTCAAACGCCAGACTTGGGGCAATGGTTGCTTTTGCCCTTTGGGTGGCAACGCTATCCATATGATAATGAATAACTTTAAGGTATAAACCTAACTTTTACCTTTTAGGCTTACCCTCCGTTTTTAGTAACGATTTCTTACCAGATATTTTAGTCATATTTTACTTTTCTATGCGAAGCTTAAAGCTGGGGCTAAGCCTATAAAAGCTATTGGACGACGTTGATGTATACGACTGGAACAGATGATTCCCAGCCTAAGCAGGGTTTTAGTGAGCGATCCTTCGCACCCGACGCATCATCCAATGATTTGGAAGTGCCAACACCTAATTATCCGGGCTGTAACTTCTACCCCGCTGATTTCATTAATGTGCTGGAAACCTGTATTCAGAACGTTATCAACGAACACACCTCCGGTTCATTGCTACTAGTTTCTGTAAACAATTTATCGATGATCATTAATGCCTATGGGCATGATACATCTGAAATTGTTTTTCATGATTTGAGCAAATCGATTGAATCCATGCTTCAGGAAGGCGATGTGATCCAGCGCCTACAGCGCGATCAGCTTGGCATCATTCTCATGAATAGTTCAGCTGAGGAAGCCGCTTTGCTTGCACAGCGCATACATAATAATATTCAAAACTTTGGACGTGATAATGTCGCCACCGCCTCACTTCACCTGATTGGTGTCATCGGCAGTGTCAACTTCCCGATGGAATCGACCAGCGCTCATGATGCGCTCGATAAAGTCTATGTAGCAGTCAGCAGCCCGCATACCTCACCACATCGCACACTGGATATGACCAAACGCGACGCCGAGCAGGCGCGTCAGCAAATGGGACTCGCAAATTACTTGCTGAAAGCCTACAAGGAAAAGCGACTTCGACTTGCTTACCAGCCCGTGATCCGCAGCACGACCGGTGAAACCGCACATTACGAAGCATTGCTCCGCCTCGTCAATCCTTCAGGAAAAATCACCTCCGCCGGCGCACTCATTCCGGTAGCAGAAAAAATGGGATTAATTGATATTATTGACACCATGGTGATGCAGATGGTGATTGAAGAACTGCACCACTCGCCCAATATCTCACTGGCATTCAACGTTTCGAATAATACGACGGAAAACGTCCTCTGGCTTGATACGATTAATAACCTTCTTAAAGACAGGCCCGATATCGCCTCTCGCCTAATCGTCGAAATCACCGAAACCGCGATTCACCGTGATTTGCGCCGCACCGCTTATTTTGTGGCTTCACTTCAATCGCTTGGATGTTCGGTTGCGCTGGATGATTTCGGCTCCGGCTATACATCATTCAGGCAGCTTAAGGCCCTCTCGGTCGATATGGTGAAAATCGACGGCGTATTCATTAAAGATCTCGCGCAAAGCGCTGATAATCAATTCTTTGTGAAAACGCTGCTGGATTTTGCCAAAGGCTTCGGCCTGGAAACGGTCGCCGAATATGTTGAAACCGGTGAGATCGCCAAGATCCTGATGGGACTCGGCGTCGATAGTATGCAGGGTTACTATTTCGGCAAACCCGAAAATCACCGCAGCTGGCTAAATGAAGGCGAATATAAAAGCGAGTAAAGCCTAGCGGCTTGTTTCTTTATCATTGCCTGTAAACATCGCAGAGAGTGTACGGCTATTCGATACGGCAAGTATCGCACCAATCGTAATACCAGCTGCTGTAAAAGCATCCAGCAACGCGCGGTTCTTATCGCTCGCATGCACAAACTTCCATTTTTTCCAGATAGGTCCAAGACCAGCTGATTTCATGTGCTGATTGATTTCTTTCACAACAATCTTATCGAGTTCAGGAATTGTCTCGCTTAATATTTTACTGGCCTGCTCAGTATTATTATTACTAATAGCGCTTGCCGCATCATTAAACTTTTCTGAAATTGGCTTCATCGATTTGATTAGGACCGCCGCTGGCCTTTCAGGGTCATATTTTGCGGCCAACACACTATTTCTTTTCAAACGGTTATATGTACTGTCCGAAATACTCGCAGCGCCGAAATAATAACCCGTTGCAGCACCTGCAGGAATAGAGGCAACCTTCAGTATTTTACTGATAATACCGACCTGTTCCTGCGCGCTAGGAGCTTTCTCACCTGAATTTATCATATTTTCACTATAGCTAAAAATTGTGAAAAAGAGTTATGAAATATTTATGACAATAGTAAATGTTGATGTTAAACAGCATATTAGACAATCTTCGCAATCTGCCCATTGTTTGACCATATGTGCCACTTTGTGTTACTTTACCAGAATGGCCAGTGCTGAACGCGAATCCATCCACGACTCAAAAACCGCAGATGCCCTAAGCAGGATTGTGCGCATCATCGCATACCCTGTTGCTGGTGTAAGCGGTTATCTTGCCGGTGACGTATCGGTGCGCAACAGTATTTATAAAAACTTTGCCAAGCACGGTTATTTTGATGGCAAAAAAGGTAAATCATCGGGCGGCATTCAACACGAGTTGCATGAAGAGTTCGTGTCGATCGTCAAAGAAAAATATAAAAAACAAATTCTCGGGGCCACCGATGAAGTAGCCCGTACGGGTTTCATGAAGCGTGCTGTCAAATTTCATGTTTTTACACCGCAGGAAATCGAAGAATTTGCCGAACCGGCCAAAACCACAGCGGTGAAAGAGGCATTTAAAGCAGCCAAACACTCGCTTCATGATAAATTTACGCAGTCCGCTACCACAGAGGGAGCCGTTGCATCACGTTTCGAACACCTTTTTGATCTTTACCGGAAAGAAGTGCGTGAATTTTTCGTTGATCTGGAAATTAAAGGCCCACTGAGCTACCCTAAAGTTCTCAATAGAAACCAGAAAGTTGAGGCGACCGTTATTGCACTAACGGCAGCTGGGGTTTCTTTAGGTTCGCTATTGACCATCGCTAACAACCGAGGATTGCTCGACGCCTTATCACCAAGGCGCAAAAGCAGTGATTGCCAGCCGGGCGCCAATTAACCTGGATTTTCTCTAAGGTTTTAGCGGTCTAATTACCTTAGTAGTGCCATAAAATAGATTGCAGTATTGATTATTGGTCTTTTTTGCCTTACCCATAGCGCCGCAAACTGTGCCGCTTTAGCTCAGGGGTAGAGCAACCGCCTTGTAAGCGGTAGGTCATGTGTTCAAATCACATAAGCGGCACCATCCGCCTTCGCTGATTTTGGCAAAGCCAAAATCTAGCTACGGCGAGACTTCGCCGGAGCGTGTGAAGCGGATGTCACGCCGAAGCTCATTTATGAGCGAAGGTGGACTGGTCATGTTGCACCTTATGAAAATGTTTCACGTGAAACATTTTTACCCTTCTCTGACAAAGATTTAATATTTTTCCCCCTTCCGGAGCCACGCGCTTTGTGCCGGAATTATTTCATAATTTTTTGAATGAGCTCCGCAAAATGCTTCATCAGCAACGCTTGATGGCTGGTCTTTCGCCAGCACAAGGCAATCCGTCGCCATGGTGGCTTGGCAAATGGCACATAGACAATCCCGCGATCCTGTTTGGTTGCAAGCTTTGGCATTAATGTCATCGTACCACCAGCAGCCACCATATGGCGCAATGTTTCCAAACTGGTCGCACGGAAACTTTGTGATTCACTGGCACCAACGCGCTGACATACTTCTAATGCCTGCTCACGAAGGCAATGCCCGTCATCAAGCAGCAGCAGCGCCTGGCCATCGAGATCATCAAACTGGATACGTTTTTTGCGCGATAACGGATGATTATCCGAAACGGCAAGTAAAAAAGGCTCATCAAATAATAGTTCATAACTGAGCGCCGGCGACATCACCGGCAGCGCCAGAATTGCCGCATCGATAGCGCCTGATTCAAGCTTAGTAAGCAACTGATCCGTTTTCTCTTCAACAAGCCTCAACGAGAGCCTTGGAAATTGCCTGCCGATCTGCGGCATCACGACAGGCAATAAATAAGGGGCAAGGGTAGGAAAGATACCAAGCACAAGCTCACCGCTTTCGGGGTCTTCCGCATGCCTTGCAAGCTGCACCATGCGTTCACAAGCTGCCAGCGCTATCTTTGCCTCCAAGACCACTTGCTCACCATGTTTAGTGAGCATCACCTTGCGGTTGCTTCGCTCAAATAACTGCAGGCCAAGCGTATCTTCCAGTTTCTTCAGCTGCATCGAAAGCGTCGGCTGACTGACATGGCACAGTTCTGCTGCCTTGCCGAAATGTTTTATCTCAGCTACCGTCACCAGATATTTAAGATCACGCAGATTCATATTAATAGATTTTATCTATTAATTGGATAAAAACAATAGATTTTACCTTTGATCAACCCTGGGATAGTTTCCCCTCCACATGAAGGAATATGCTATGAAATCAACCACCAAGAAACATTCTTCCTTGAGTAATGCAAATATGCTGGCCCTGCTTAATCAGTCACTGGCAGAATTAATTGCACTCAAACTTAATGCTAAACAGGCGCATTGGAATGTGAAAGGTAAGAATTTCCAGCAGTTGCATGAATTATTTGACCAAGTAGCAACTGAAGCCGACGGATTTGCCGATCTGGTTGCCGAACGCATTGTACAGCTAGGCGGCATTGCAGAGGGTACCATCGCCCACTTGAATAAGCGCGCAAGCGATACTACCTACCCAGCAGTTCAAGAATCGGACAAACATGTGAAGCTGATTGCCACCGCTATTGCCGGAGCAGCTGGTCATACACGAGCGGCGATTGATACCAGCAGCGATCATGCAGATCAGGTAAGCGCCGATATTTTTACTGAAATTACCCGCGGGCTGGACAAGCTGCAATGGTTTGTAAGCTCGCACCAAGCCTAACAATATTTTTAACCCCCAAGGAGTACTTAGTTATGATGAGTGTTGGACAAAAATTTCCACAATTTAAATCTAAAGCAACGATCTCCAGTGATATCAAAACCGCGTTCAAAGATGTATCGAACGCTGATTTCAAAGGTAAATGGATGGTCGCATTTTTCTGGCCGAAAGATTTCACCTTCGTCTGCCCAACTGAAATTGCAGAATTCGGCAAGATGAACAAGGAATTCAATGATCGCGATGCGATGGTCATGGGCGTTTCGACCGATTCTGAATTTGTGCATCTCGCATGGCGCCAGAACAAAGAAGAGCTTTCCAAGCTCCCATTCCCAATGCTTGCGGACGTAAAACGCGAACTCTCCGAGGCGCTCGGCATCCTTGATCCTCAGGAAGGCGTTGCTCAGCGTGCAACGTTCATCGTCGATCCCGAAGGTATCATTCGTTTCGTGATGGTGACTGACCTGTCGGTTGGCCGTAACGTGAAAGAAGTGATGCGCGTGCTTGACGCATTACAGACCGATGAACTCTGCCCATGCAACTGGCAGCAAGGTCAAGATACAATTAAAATTGCAGCTTAGTCTGCTTTCCGTGCGGGGCCACGTGCCCCGCATATTTTTTCTCGAAAGGATTGATTATGTCACTTACGCTTGTTAAGGCAGGCCATGTGCTGCCAGTAAACATGGAAGCTCTTCGCGACGGCATGCCGGATTACGCCAAAGACATCAAGCTGAACTTAAGCAGCGTGTTGACGCCCGAAGGTGCGCCAGAGCTCAGCCAGGCTCAGATTGATGCGATTGCACTTGCCTCAGCCTATGCCACCAAACATCATGATGTGGTGTCAGCGGTTTACGGCGAGGTATCACCGCGCATGAATGCTTCCATGCAGCAAGCCGCCAAAGCAGCCGCAACCGTGATGGCGATGAACAATATTTATTACCGTTATATCCATCTATCCAATGATGAAGAAATCAAAAAGCTCCCCGCCAAGCTCCGCATGAGCGTGATCGGCAGCCCGGGTGTTGCCAAAATCGATTTTGAAATGATGTGCCTTGCTGTCTCCGCTATCAATGGCTGCGGCATGTGCATCGAAGCCCATAACCACGAACTGATCAAAGCTGGTGCCAGCAAACTGGCGCTGCAATCCTGCGCACGTATTGCTGCAGTGATTAACGCTGCTGCACAGGCCCAGACGATTGGCTGAATTACCTGGTTCCAGTGCCGCGCTTGATCGCTTTTTCAACCGGCACTGGGGCTGAAAAATGGTAGCCCTGGAATAAATCTACCCCCAGCGGCAAGAGTTGCTGATGGTTGACTGCGCTTTCAACCCCTTCAGCAATCACCGTACCGCCTACCGCATGGGTCATATCAGCAATAGCGCGGATGATATCACGGCTACGGCTATCTTCGGTGCGCTGGGCAAGTCCCATATCAATTTTTACAAAATCCGGCTTTACTTCACCGATCAGTTTACGAGCACCTTCGACCGTATTGATATCATCAAGCGCCACCGAGTAGCCGCGCGAACGTGCGTAATCACACACGCTGCGTAAATGCGTCAGATCACGCGGTGTTTCGGATTTTGTGAACTCGAGCACCACATGCTTGGCAATCACCCCGTGTGAACGAACTGTTTCGCCTAGTCCCTCCAGATAAATCGAAGGTCGGTGGATGAAGCCGGGCAGGAAATTCACAAACAAAAAGCCATTAAAATCACTGGAAACGAAGGTGGTGATCGCCTGAACCTGTAACAGTCGATCGATCATAAACTCCATGCCAAGCGCCCTGCTTGCTGCCAAGATCGCATCACCGGCAATCACCTTGCCGTCGGGCAAGCGCACACGCGCAAAGGACTCGTAGCCAAAGACCTTGTCTTTCTGGCTGACAATCGGTTGCAGGTAGCACAATACGCGATCCTCCATGATCGCATCACCGAGCCACAGGCTATCAGCAATTGCCTGGATCTGAGCTACGGTTTTATGTTCGGCGCGTCCATGACCGTCGCCAGGCGCCAGCGAAACCTCAACCATTGGCAGGGCATTGGCTGATTCAAGCGCCGTGCGTATGGTCTGCCACGTATGCTCCCATTGACGAGGGGCGCGTAAAGTAAATGCGCCAGCAGAGACAAACTGCATGCCTGCCAGCTTCAAGGCTTCGGTCAGGTTGGGCGTAAAATTGCCGCCTTTGGCGTATACGCCAATAGAGTAACTATCATGCTGGTGCCAAGGAAGATTAAGAGCTTTAGGGGGCATATCAAAGCAAATGGTTTGAGATATGATATCTTAGCACATGTATCGTTACTTTTTTCTTAAGCTGCCTGCCTAAACTGTAGTTCCGCAAGTCTTGCGTAAAGCGGGCTGCGATTTAGCAGCTCAGCGTGGGTTCCTATGGCCGCAATACGGCCTTCATCCAGCAGCACAATCTGATCTGCGCGGGTAATGGTGGATAAGCGGTGGGCAATCACAAAGGTGGTACGGCCCCACATCACCTGTTCGAGCGCCTGCTGGATGTGGTGCTCGTTTTCAGAATCAAGCGCCGAAGTCGCCTCATCAAGCAGCAAAATGCGCGGGTTGCGAAGAATGGCACGCGCAATGGCAATACGTTGGCGCTGGCCGCCGGAAAGCTGCACGCCCTTTTCCCCCAGATGCGTATCCAGCCCCTCTGGTAATTTCTCCAGAAACTCAAGCGCCGACGCCGATCTGACGGCCTGCATGAGCTCTTCTTCAGTGGCATCCATCTTGCCCATCAGGATATTGCTTCGAGCACTGCCGGAAAAAATCGTTGCATCTTGGGGCACAATCCCGATCATCCCGCGTAATTCTTCTAATGTTAGCTCATGAATATCCTGGCCATTAATGCGAATGGCACCGCTATCGGGCTCATAAAAGCGCAGCAGCAGGTTGAAGAGCGTAGTTTTACCAGCACCTGATGGACCAACAAGCGCGATCATCTGCCCACTTTTCACGGCCAGTGAAAAATGCTCAAGCGCTGGCTTTTCCGGCCTTGCAGGATAAGTAAACGTCACATCATCAAACACCACGATCCCGCCGGTCGGCATCACAAACGCGCTATCGCTGCCTGTCTGAGTTAGCGCTGTGGCCCCGCCCGCCAATAACAGCTCGCGCAAACGATCCGCCGCACCGGCCGCACGCTGCAAATCGGTAATCACCTCGCTGATCGCGCCCACCGCCCCCGCCACAATCACCGAATAAAACACAAAGGCCGATAAATCCCCAGCCGAGATACGGCCAGCAAGCACATCCTTACCGCCAAACCACAGCACAGTCACAATGGCGCCAAAAATAAGCATGATGACAAGTGCCGTGAGCAGTGCGCGGGTACGGATACGCAGGCTAGCCATTTTTAAAGCAGATTGCAGATGCCTTTCAAAGCGCTTGCCTTCATGCGGCTCCAACGAAAAAGCCTGTACAGTTCGAATACCATAGAGCGATTCTTCGGCATGGGCGCTGATCTCAGCAATGCGCTCCTGCGATTCGCGGCCATAAAACCGCACACGCTTACCCATGATGATGATCGGCGCCACCACCAGCGGCAACATCAGGAACATATAGCCGGTGAGCTTCGCACTGGTAAACAGTAGCAGGATAATCGCGCCGGTCATGGTAATAATGTTGCGCGCGGCCACCGACACCGAACTGCCGATCACCGTTTGCAGTAGCGTTGTATCGGTGGTGAGTCGTGAGAGCAGCTCGCCGGTGCGCGTTTTTTCAAAAAAACCGATCGGCATGGCAAGCAAGGTGCGATACACATCACGGCGAATATCCGCCACCACACGCTCGCCGATCCATGAGACAAGGTAAAAGCGAATGTAGGACGCTACAGCAAGTAGCAGCGTCACACCGATGAGCAGCAGAAATGCGCGATCGAGCAATCCGCTATTGCCTTTCGATAAACCTTCATCAACGAGATATTTCAAACCCCAGCCAAGACCCAGCACAGCCGACGAGGTAAACAGCACCGCGATGCTTGCGCCCATCACTTGCCATTTATAGGGCAGCAAATAGGACAATATCGGCAGCAAATCCGCTATCTTGCCTTTGGCACGGTCGGATGAATGCGGGTTAGAACGTGACATGAATATCCGCCATTTCACGAAGTTCTTTTGCCAGAAGCGCCGCCAGCTCTCTGCCATCGGCAAGTTGCCATTTACCATCCTTATACGAAAAATGCAGGCCGCCGCTTAGAGGAGATGATAGCCAGATCTGACCTGTCGGCTGATGTTTGCTCACCACAAAAGTTTTGCCGCTTTCCAGCACGATGTTCATCACACCGCCAATGATTTCCAACTCAAGGCTTCCCTCGGCGTCCAACTCTTCCAGCGCCGCTTCTAATTGGTTAAAGATTAG
This sequence comes from Rickettsiales bacterium, assembly GCA_021299465.1. Taxonomy (GTDB): domain Bacteria; phylum Pseudomonadota; class Alphaproteobacteria; order Rickettsiales; family SXRF01; genus JAJTHB01. The sequence continues at coordinate 19,653 of JAJTHB010000006.1, forward strand.
ATCCGCGAGTTGATGATAAGTCGTTTCCTGCATGGCACTTTATAATGAAGAAACAGTGGTTACGCGCATGAAGGTATCCGTTAAAAATAGATAAAATGCAAGGTAACTTCTTGCTTGCGGGCAGTAAAACTTTAACACAATGTTCACACCATTATTCTTACAATACACTATTATGTTTACGATGCACGTTGATGAAAAGGGAATACCAATGATCCAGATGCATGAAAATAGCCATCTCTACCATCTTCATGAGATGCACTACGCAGCCATGGCCCCCATCAATATGATGGCGGAGGCCAATAAACTGCTGCATCGCCATCCGATGTCACCACTCGCCTATACCGGCTATGGTCGCCACATCGCTGCGGCATCAGAAGTGCTCGAACGCGTCACCAACCGCTATGGCAAACCGGAGTTTGGCATCACCCACACCAAGGTTGATGGCAAGCAGGTTGCGATTGAAGAAACCGTGGTGCTGGAAAAATCATTCTGCCGCCTGATTCATTTCAAAAAGAAAACAAATAAGAAGCAGCCTACCCTGCTTCTGGTTGCGCCGATGTCCGGCCACCATGCAACGCTGCTTCGTGGCACAGTTGAGACCATGCTCCCGCATTGTGATGTCTTTATTACCGATTGGCTGGATGCACGCCTTGTGTCGATGGCGAATGGTAGCTTTGATCTGGATGATTATGTTCACTACCTGATCGAATTCCTGCATTTATTTGACGAGAAGGTTCATGTGATGGCGGTATGCCAGCCGTCGGTGCCGGTGCTTGCGGCGGTGAGCGTGATGAACGAACTCAAAGACAAGAAAACGCCGCTTTCGATGACGCTGATCGGCGGGCCAATCGACACCCGCATGAACCCCACCAAAGTTAATAAAACAGCGGAAGAAAAACCGCTTTCATGGTTCAAAACCCATGTGATCACCCGCGTACCGTTTAACTATCCGGGCTTTATGCGCCGCGTTTATCCGGGCTTTCTGCAGCTCACCAGTTTCATGTCGCTGGATATGGAACGCCATATCAATGCGCATAAAGACCTTTTTAAACATCTGGTGGAAGGTGATGGTGAATCCGCAGCTGCACACAAAAAATTCTATGATGAGTATCTGTCGGTGACCGACCTGCCGGCGGAATTCTACCTCGATTGTATCGAAAAAGTGTTCCAGAAACACTGCCTGCCAAAAAACGAGCTGGATTTCGAAGGCCACAAAATCCGCCCTTCGTACATTACCAAAACCGCCCTGCTCACACTCGAAGGCGAACTGGATGATATCTCTGGTGTTGGCCAGACGCAGGCCGCGCACAAGTTGTGCAGCAACCTGCCAGCTGCGATGAAAAAACATCATCTGCAAAAAGGTGTCGGCCATTATGGTATTTTCAACGGCCGTAAATTCCGTGAGTTCGTAGCCCCTATCATCGTCGATTTCGTGAATAAGCACGAAGCATAAAAACGTATGACAGTGGCCGTTGCGATTGCTACAACGGCATCATGATCACGTACGCTACGCACCGCTACCTTTACTGGGTTTCCTCAGCGCTGATTTTTGCACTCTTGGCATCGCTCATGGCTAGCGAACCACAAAATATGTTCGGCGATTCCGACGTATTGTGGCATATCGCAGCCGGAGATTTGATTCGTCAGTTGGGTCATGTCCCGCTATCGGATCCGTTTTCCTTTACCGCCGGTGACTATCGTTGGCTGAATATGGCGTGGCTCTGGGACGCGGTCTTCAGCTACGCATACGAGAAACTCGGCTGGCACGGGCCGGTGGCACTTAATGCGATCATCATCGCATCCGTCTATGCCGTAGTTTTTGCACACAGCCTGCTTCGTTGCAGCAACAATCTCATTCCCATCGTTCTTTGTCTGCTAGGGCTACTTCTAATACTGGATGGCCTGCTGAGGCCACTTCAAATCACTACGCTGATGACAGCTATCTGGATGCTCCTTCTCGGCATCGTTGCGCGAAACGAAGCGCAGCTCAAATGGCTTGCAATACTGCCTTTATTGATGTTGATCTGGGTGAATTGTCATGGCGGCTTTGTTGTGGGCGGTGTGCTGCTCGTCGCATTTTTTGCGCAGTCTTTGTATGAGAAAAATAAAAAACTATCAAAAGCACTCTTCATCACCGGCTTGGCAACTGGCGTAGCCATGCTGTGCAATCCCTATGGCCTTCAGATTATTGAGGCTGTCTGGCGTCCAATGACAACCGATGCCAACCGCTTTATCAGTGAATGGCAGCCCATGTCATTATCACGTGACCAGTTATTTTATCATGCTTTGGCCGTTGCTTTTATCCTCACCGTGCCGCGCAATAAAACACTGCCGATCCTTGGCTGCGAACGTTGGCTGGCCTATTTCTGGTTACTCATGGCGGTCACGTCAATACGCCACATGAATGTATTCAGTGTGATTGCTTTACCAATCGTCGCCTGCGCACTTGAAACCTATTTTAAACCAAAGAATCAGGCAGCAAATGCTAAAGCCACCGCCATGATTGATATGGTTTTTGCTTGGCTTAATCGCCGAGCCGTTGCAATGGCATCTCTGATAAGTTGTTTGGCGCTAAGCGTATGGCTTGTAAGTCCGCTCGGCGCTGCCGCTTACCAAACCAAAATCAAGCTACCAACGCTCGCCAGCGAAATTGCATTTATTAAGGAGAATCATCCAGAAGCAAGGCTGCTTACCTATTTCAACCTTGCCAGCTTTGTTATTTTTGAAACGCGCGGAGAGGTTCTGGTTTTTGCTGATCCGCGAACGGATACGGCCATTCCGCCGGCTGTGATGCAAGACTACACGCGTTTTGAGCTGCAGGAAAAAGGCTGGGAGGATATGTTTGATCGCTACAAACTGGATGGTGTCATGCTACCTAACGACAAACAAAGCCCAACCGCCACCCCGCTGCTCGATCGCTTCCGCCATCGGCATGATTGGGTTCTTGCTTATGAAGGGCCGCTGGCCAATATTTATCTGCGCCGAAAATAGCGCTATCAGTGCTTGACGCAGGCCACTTGCTTCTCTACTCTCCCGCCAATTTGCCCGGAGCTATCCTGATCGATGTCTGACCTTACGCCGCCGCCTAACGCCTCCGCCTGCCTACTGCTGGCAGATGGCACGGTATTTTGGGGCGAAGGTTTTGGCGCAGTCACTATGACCGCTGGCGAGCTGTGTTTCAACACCGCCATGACTGGCTATCAGGAAATCCTCACCGACCCGTCCTACACTGGCCAGATCATCACCTTCACCTTCCCTCATATTGGCAACGTCGGCTGTAACAAGGAAGACATCGAAAGCACGCGCCATGGCGCCATTGGCATCATCACCCGTGAGCGGCCAACAGCAGCATCAAACTTCCGAAGCGAAATCTCGCTGGATGAATGGCTGAAAAAGCGCGGCATCCCAGGCATCTGCGGTCTTGACACCCGCGCGCTGGTGAAACACCTCAGAAAGCATGGCGCGCAGAATGGGGTTGTTTTTAGTTGGCAGTCGGCAGTTAGTAGTGCGCAGTTTGAAGAAGCAAAAAAATTGCTCAGTGGCGCGCCGGATATGAAAGGTCTAGATCTTGCTAAGCCGGTGAGTACAGCAAAGCCATATTCGTGGAATGAACCCCTCTGGAAACTACCGCCTGAAATCCGAAACCTGAAGCCCGAAACCTGCCACGTCATCGCCATCGATTATGGCGCAAAGCATAACATCCTGCGCCACCTCGCCGAGCGCGGCTGCAAAGTCACCGTCATGCCTGCCACCACCAAGGCCGAAGACATTCTGGCGCTGAAGCCCGACGGCATCTTCTTGTCGAATGGCCCGGGCGATCCCGCGGCTACCGGTAAATACGCGATCAGCGAAATCAAAAAGCTGATTGAAACGAACCTGCCCATCTTCGGCATCTGCCTCGGCCACCAGCTGCTCGGCATCGCGCTTGGCGGCAAAACCGAGAAAATGCAGCAAGGCCACCGCGGCGCCAACCATCCGGTCAAAAATCTCCTCACCGGCAATGTTGAGATCACCTCGCAGAACCACGGCTTTGCGGTCAGCAAAGAAGGCCTGCCGGGTGACGTCGAGATCACGCATATCTCGCTGTTTGACGGAACCATTCAAGGCCTGCGGCACAAAACCAAACCCATCTTCTGCGTGCAGGGCCATCCGGAAGCCTCCCCCGGCCCCCACGACAGCGGGTATTTGTTCGACGAATTCATTACGCTTATGAAACAAAAATCAAAAGCGAGTGCGGCATGAGCGATAAGTCCTATGTAAACGAAGCCGCCGCACGCAAAGTGCTAGACATGCGAATAGATCTTGGCGAACGCGTAACAGTTACAGCGCTGCAGCTTATTCACAATGCGCTCACCGCGGGGCATTTCCAATCCATGGGAGGTGGCGAAGGGCTTGAAGCTTTTATTCCTGATCGCATTAAATTTCTGGATATACAAACCGTGCGTGACATTAAGCGCATTCAGTTTGTAATGGAAGGACTGAACGCCAATCCTGACAGTATTATGACTCCACCAATCGAAAAAACAAAGGCCGCCACAGCGTTCGGTAATTATTATCATCTTCTCAATGATAAAACTGCGATCGGCGGCCAGCATCGCCAAATTGTAGAAGATATTTTTAAAATACTTGAGTTAGGCCCCATTCCACCAGATCCTTATAAAGATCGTTCAACAAAACCGGAGAAAGATGGAGGTACCGCACGTGCCTAAACGCACTGATATAAAAAGTATCCTCATCATCGGTGCGGGGCCGATCGTCATCGGTCAGGCGTGCGAGTTTGATTATTCCGGCTCGCAGGCCTGTAAAGTGCTGCGGCAGGAGGGCTACCGCATCATCCTGATTAATTCCAACCCGGCGACGATCATGACTGATCCTGAGCTGGCGGATGCAACGTACATCGAGCCGATCACGCCGGAAATGGTGGAAAAAATTATCATCAAGGAAAAGCCGGACGCGCTGCTGCCCACCATGGGCGGCCAGACGGCGCTCAACTGCGCGAAGGCGCTCGCTGAATCTGGCGTGCTGAAAAAATATCATGTCGAGCTAATCGGCGCGAAGCTGGATTCCATCAACAAAGCCGAGGACCGCCAGCTCTTCGGCGAGGCGATGCGTAAAATTGGCCTCGAAGTACCAAAGAATACCGTGGTGAAATCACTGGAAGAGGCGCGCGAAGCGCTGAAAATCACCGGCCTTCCCGCCGTCATCCGCCCGTCCTTCACGCTCGGCGGCACCGGCGGCGGCATCGCCTACAACAAGGAAGAATTCGAGCAGATTGTGCTTTCCGGCCTCGACGCCTCGCCGGTTCATGAAGTGATGATCGATGAATCCGTGCTCGGCTGGAAAGAATACGAGATGGAGGTGGTGCGCGATAAAAACGACAACTGCATCATCGTCTGCTCGATTGAAAATGTCGATCCTATGGGCGTGCATACCGGCGATTCGATTACGGTTGCCCCAGCGCTTACGCTCACCGACAAAGAATTCCAGATCATGCGCGATGCGTCCTTTGCGGTGCTGCGCGAAATCGGCGTGGATACCGGCGGCTCGAATGTTCAGTTTGCGGTGAACCCGGTAGATGGGCGCATGGTGGTGATCGAGATGAACCCGCGCGTTTCGCGCTCTTCGGCGCTTGCCTCGAAAGCAACGGGTTTTCCAATCGCCAAAGTCGCCGCAAAACTAGCGGTGGGCTACACGCTGGATGAAATCGCCAACGACATCACCGGCGGCAAAATTCCCGCGAGCTTCGAGCCGACGATTGACTATATCGTCACCAAAATCCCTCGCTTTACCTTTGAAAAATTCCCGGGCGCCGAGCCGCTGCTTTCCACCGCGATGAAGTCCGTTGGCGAAGCCATGGCGATGGGACGGAACTTCGCCGAAAGCCTGCAGAAATGTTTACGCTCGCTGGAAGTCGGACTCACTGGCTTGAATGCACCAGAAGGTATCGATACTGTTGAAAAAGCAACCCTTGCGCTTTCCAAACCCACACCCGACCGCTTGCTGGTCGCGGCTGAGGCGCTTCGCCTAGGCATGAGTGTGGAGCAAATCTGCGCAATTGCTAAATATGATCCATGGTTTGTACAGCAGCTGGAAGAAATTGTAGCTGCTGAGTTGAGAGTGCAGAGCATGAGTTTTTCAGATCTCAGCACCCAGCACTCAGTACTCGGAACACTTAAACGCATGGGCTTCTCCGATGCCCGTATCGCCGAACTAGCAGGCGTCAAAACCGCCGACATTACCTCGCTTCGTCATAAGCTCGGCATCCGCCCTGTGTTCAAACGCATCGACACCTGCGCCGCAGAGTTTGATTCGGATACGGCTTATATGTATTCGACGTATGATGATGTGTGCGAAGCTGCACCAACGAATAAAGAAAAAATCATCATCCTCGGCGGTGGCCCGAATAGAATTGGTCAAGGCATTGAGTTTGATTATTGCTGCGTGCATGCTTGTTATTCGCTGAAAGATGCAGGTTTCGAAACCATCATGATCAACTGCAATCCGGAGACGGTTTCCACCGATTATGATACCGCAAACCGGCTTTATTTCGAGCCGCTGACGGCTGAAGACGTGCTGGAGATTATCAGGAAAGAACAATCAAACGGGAGCCTGAAAGGCGTGATCGTACAGTTCGGCGGGCAGACACCGCTGAAGCTGGCGCGCGCGCTGGAAGCCGCAGGCGTGCCTATTATCGGCACCTCACCCGATTCGATCGACCTCGCCGAAGACCGTGACCGCTTCCGCGTACTCATCGATAAGTTGAAGCTGAAACAGCCAAAAAGCGCCATTGGCCGTAGTATTGAAGAAGTAGTGCGCGCTTCGGATACGATCGGCTTTCCGCTTCTCGTTCGCCCATCTTATGTGCTGGGTGGCCGCGCGATGGCGATCATGCACGACAAAACAGCACTGGAAAAATATGTGCGCGAGATTGTCGCCATGTTCGGCGATGGGCCAATTCTCGTCGATGCCTATTTGCAGGATGCAATCGAGCTGGATGTTGATTGCCTTGCGGATGGCACGGATGTGTATGTGGCCGGCATGATGCAGCATATCGAGGAAGCGGGCATTCATTCCGGTGACTCGGCGTGCAGCCTTCCCGCTTATTCCTTAAGCGAAACGATTCTGGCGGAGGTCAAACGGCAGGCGACGCTACTAGCGCGTGAACTAAAGGTGATCGGGCTGATGAATGTGCAGTTCGCCGTAAAAGATCATGAAGTCTATCTTATCGAAGTCAACCCCAGAGCCAGTCGCACCATACCTTTCGTTGCAAAGACTATTGGTATCCCGATTGCAAAACTAGCCGCGAGAATCATGGCTGGTGAGAAATTGGCTAATCTTCTGAAGCCAGAAACCCGAAACCTGAAGCCTCTTTCACATGTTAGTGTGAAAGAAAGTGTCTTTCCTTTCGCGCGTTTCCAGAATGTCGATGTCATCCTCGGCCCCGAGATGAAATCCACTGGCGAGGCGATGGGTATTGACGTTGATTTCCCGCGTGCCTTTGCCAAGTCGCAGCTTTCTGCCGGCACCACCATTCCTAAATCAGGCCGGGTGTTTGTCTCGGTCAAAGAATCTGATAAACCCGCAGCAGCCGATATTTGCCGCCAGCTCGCCGCACTGGGCTTTGAACTGATCGCCACCAGCGGCACCGCCAGCTTCCTTGAAAAAGCGGGTCTGAAGGTTCAGACGGTCAACAAAGTGCGCGAAGGCAGGCCGCATATCGTAGATATGCTAAAGGACGGCAAGATTGCGCTTGTCATCAACACCACGGAAGGCGCTGCAGCAATCGCCGATTCCTACTCGATCCGCCGCACCACGCTGCTGATGAAGCTGCCATACTACACCACCATCGCCGGTGCGCGCGCCGCAGCCCAAGCGATGAAATCCATCCGCGATAATGGCGGGCTTGACGTGCGCTCGATTCAATCGTACTTTGCCGCCTAGAAAAAATCCCCGCGTAGGCGGGGATCTTTATTTTGAACATGAAACGACAGGATACCCGCCTTCGCGGGTGTATTTGATATGGAAAAAATACCCTTCACCGCCGCTGGCTTTGCCAAAGCGGAAGCTGAACTCAAACAGCGCAAATCGATTGATCGTCCGGCGATCATCGAAGCCATTGCCGAGGCGCGCGCGCATGGCGATTTATCAGAAAACGCCGAATATTCCGCCGCCAAGGAAAAGCAAAGCTTCAACGAAGGCCGTATCAAGGAATTAGAGGCGGTGATTTCCCGCGCTGAGATTATCGATGTCGCTTCGATGACCGGCGATGTGGTGAAATTCGGCGCAACCGTGACGCTGATTGATGAAGACACCGAAGAAAAATCCACCTACCAGATTGTCGGCGAGTATGAGGCGGATATTAAGCTCAAACA
>JAJTHB010000015.1 GCA_021299465.1 Rickettsiales bacterium
CGCCGGTTGCAACCGGCCCGCGTGAAGAACGCGTGAAGATGACCAAGCTGCGCCAGACGATTGCGCGCCGCCTGAAAGAATCGCAAAATACTGCCGCCATTCTCACCACTTTCAACGAAATCGACATGACCAACGTCATGGCGCTCAGGAATGAATACAAAGATGTGTTCGAGAAAAAACACGGCGTGAAGCTCGGTTTCATGGGCTTTTTCGTGAAAGCGGCGATTAACGCGCTGAAGGAAATTCCCGCCGTGAACGCGCAGATCGACGGCGATGAGATCATCTATAAAAATTATTACGATATCGGAATGGCTGTGGGTACCGATCAGGGGCTCGTCGTTCCGGTGATTCGTGATGCTGACCAGCTTTCGATCGACGGCGTGGAAAAAGAAATCGGCCGCCTCGCCAAAAAAGCGCGCGAAGGCTCGCTTGCGATGGCCGACCTTCAGGGCGGCACCTTCACCGTCACCAATGGCGGCGTCTATGGCTCGCTGATGGCGACTCCCATCGTGAACCCGCCGCAGTCTGGCATCCTCGGCCTGCATAAAATCGAAGAGCGGCCGATTGCCCTGAAAGGTCAGGTCGTCATCCGCCCGATGATGTATGTCGCGCTTAGCTACGACCACCGCATCATCGACGGCAAGGAATCCGTCACCTTCCTCGTGCGCGTGAAAGAAGCGATGGAAGATCCCCGGCGGTTGTTGTTGGGGTTGTAAAATGGACATGCCTGAAATGGATCATTCTTCTGGCTATCATGCTGAGAAACCATATCCCGCAAAAGGTATTCGCCGAGTAATTAACTATATTGTGTTTAGTGCAATAATTATTTTTTGTGCGGGAATTCTTTTGGCACATTTTGGATACTTATAACTCGTCATTCCCGCGAAAGCGGGAATCCTGTTTGTGCTACAGGATCCCTGCCTTCGCAGGGATGAAATATAAAAGGAAAATAAAATGTCAGAATTCGATTTAGTAGTGATTGGCGGTGGGCCGGGTGGGTATGTAGCGGCGATTCGCGCTAGCCAGCTCGGCATGAATGTAGCCTGCGTGGAAATGCGCGGAAGTTTGGGCGGCACGTGCCTGAATGTCGGCTGTATTCCGTCCAAAGCGCTGCTTTCTTCATCGCACAAATTCCACGATGCGCAGCATCATTTCGCCGAGATGGGCATTAAGGGGAATGTGTCGCTCGACCTTCCCACCATGCTTGCAAAAAAAGATAAAATCGTACTCGATCTCACTAAGGGCATCGAGTTTCTGTTTAAGAAAAACAAGGTGACCTATGTGAAGGGTCGCGGCGCGATCAAATCGGCAAGCGAAGTCGTCGTTGACGGCAAAGAGACAATCAAAACCAAACGTATATTGATTGCCACCGGTTCGGATGTGATGCGTCTTCCCGGCGTGGATATTGACGAGAAAAAAATTGTGTCTTCCACCGGCGCACTGAATTTAAATCCGGTGCCGCAGCATCTGGTGGTGGTTGGCGGCGGCGTCATCGGCCTTGAGATGGGTAGCGTGTGGAAGCGCTTAGGCGCGAAGGTGACCGTCATCGAATATCTGGGTAACATCGGTGGCTACATGGATGCGGAAGTTGCCGCGCAGTTCCAGAAAATCCTCACCAAACAGGGCATCGAGTTCAAACTCGGCATGAAGGTGACAAGCGCCGATAGCAAAGGCAAAGGCGTGAGCCTCACGGTGGAGCCAGCCAAAGGCGGCGCGGCTGAGAAATTGGAAGCCGATGTGGTGCTGGTGTCGATTGGCCGCAAGCCCTACACGGAAAATCTTGGCTTGGAAAAAGTCGGCGTGAAACTGGATAATCGCGGCCGCATCGAAGTCGATTCGCATTTTGAAACAAATGTGAAGGGCATTTACGCGATTGGCGATGTCATCCCCGGCCCGATGCTCGCGCATAAAGCCGAGGAAGACGGCGTGGTGGCGGTGGAAAACATGATGGGCCAGAAATCGCACATTGATTACAACCTCGTTCCCGGCGTGGTCTATACCTGGCCGGAAGTGGCGAATGTCGGCAAAACGGAAGAAGAGCTGAAAGCGGCGGGCGCGGACTATAAAGTCGGCAAGTTCCCCTTCATGGCCAATAGCCGCGGCAAAGCCGTGGGCGAAACGGAAGGGTTTGTGAAACTGCTGGCAGATAGCAAAACCGACCGGCTGCTCGGCGCGCACATCATCGGCCCCGATGCCGGCACGCTGATTCACGAGGCCTGCTTAGTGATGGAATTTGGCGGATCGGCGGAAGATTTGGCGCGCACCTGCCACGCTCACCCAACCTTGAACGAAGCCGTGAAAGAAGCAGGACTTGCAGCGCAAAGCCGCGCCATTCACATTTAGGAGAAAACCATGAAAACACTCTACACCGCGCGCGCAACGTCAGTCGGTGGCCGTGAAGGCCATGCCGAGACGGATGATAAACGCTTAGTCGTTGATTTTGCGCGCCCGGGCAGTGATAAGCCCGGCACGAATCCTGAGCAGCTCTTTGCCTGCGGTTATGCGGCGTGTTTTGGCGGCGCGATGGCCTATCTCGCCGGCCAGCAGAAAATTACTATGGGCGAGCTTACGATTGAAAACGAAGTGAACCTCAATCAGGATGACGGCGGGTTTTTCATCAGCGTGCAGATGCATATCAAACTACCGCAGATGGAGCAAAAAGCGGCAGAAAAGCTGGTCGCCGATGCGCATCAGTTCTGCCCCTACTCCAAGGCCACGCGCGGCAATATAGCGGTTGCGTTTACGGTGAATGGGCAGAAAATAGCTTAAATAAGCAGTAAATCCAGAGTAGGCACTGGAGGATGGGCGGATTTAGGCCAGTGGGGTTGCTATGACTAGGCAGTAAGTTTATTGCCAGTAATATCAAGCGTACTTGCTAGCTCAGTTTCGATACCGGCGTAAAGTCGTTTGGTCATCTCTGCTCCCTCATACTCTCCAACAAGCTTTTTAAACTTGACTTCTGCTGCTGCTACATCATCATTTCCAGACACCCTAGACATATAGATCCCATTACCAAGCAGGTAATTGGCATACGTATTAGCCAGATCTACAAAAGCTGAAGTTTTTTCTGACGCGTATTTATTTAAGGCGAAGATGAGGACTTCGTCGGTTTTATATTTATCGGCAAACGTAATGCCGTGAGGGTCTTGAACATGTTTTGCAAGCATATCATATGCTGACATATGAATGTAATCAGCCATCAAAAGTAATTCATTGTAGCGCTCGTCCCCAGCGAGAGTGCCTAGCCCAACGAGCGGAAATCTTTTTTTTACCAGCTCACTGTTAAAAGGTTCACGCATAAATTCCCCTAACAAAATTAAAAACTAACGCATCTTAACAAATGGGGGGGGGGGAAATCAATGGCTGTTTTGTGAAGATTCGGTGACGGTTTAGGCTTTTCGTCATTCCCGCGAAGGCGGGAATCCAGCATTACTCGCGGTAGCGAGGAAAAAAGACCTTTTTCGGCGCAGACGCGCCTCAGCTGGATTCCCGCCTTCGCGGGAATGACGGCTTCCCCGCCCCTTGCAATTCTGCCTCTTTCGCCCTATAATTCGCTTCCTTGGTGATAATAGCCGAGTGAAAAGGTAGGATATTATGACTGCCAATGCTGTAACACTTAAAACCATGCAGCTGCCGGCGCTGATTTCGCCGGAGCAGGGTCTTAGGAAATATCTGCAGGAAATTGCAAAATTTCCGGTGCTCTCCTTGGAAGAAGAGCAGCGCCTCGCCAAGCGCTGGACCGAGCATCAGGATATTCAGGCGGCGCACCAGCTGGTCACCTCGCATCTTCGGCTGGTTGCGAAGATCGCGTTCAAATATCGCGGCTATGGGCTGCCGATGGCCGACCTCATTGCCGAGGGCAATATCGGCATGATGCAGGCGGTGAAGCGGTTTGAACCGGAAAAAGGATTTCGCCTTTCCACCTATGCGATGTGGTGGATCCGCGCAAGCATTCAGGAATATATTTTGCGTAGCTGGTCGCTGGTGAAGATCGGTTCCAGCGCCGCGCAGAAGCGACTGTTTTTCAATTTGCGTAAGCTGAAGAAAAAAATCGGCGTCGGTGATCGCGGCATGACCGACGAGCAGGCGCGCGACGTAGCGCGTATGCTGGATGTTTCGGTGGATGATGTGCGCGATATGGATAGCCGCATGAGCGGCAATGATGTCTACCTCAATAGCGCCGCCGGAGTTGATGGTGATGAAGAAAAAATCGCTTTCCTCGCAGACCCGCGCGAAAGCCATGAAGAGCTGCTGGGTGCGCATGAAGAACTCATCGAAAAGCAGATTCTGCTGCAGAAAGCGCTTTCTACGCTGTCGGATCGCGAGCGCGATATCTTAAAGCGCCGCCGCCTGAAAGATGAGCCGGATACGCTGGAGGATTTAAGCCAGGCTTACGGCATTTCGCGCGAGCGTGTGCGCCAGATCGAGGTTCGCGCGTTTGAGAAATTGCAGCAGGAAATGATGAAAGTCGCGTAGGTTTCCAAGGTTGCGAAGGTTTCGCAGGTCGCCTAGACTCACTTAACCTACGAAACCTAAGAGACATACGAAACATCATTTAAGGAGTCTTCATGTACAAATCGCTTTTTGTTCCTGTTTCCAGCCACGGCAAGCAAGAAGGTGCGCTTTGCTTTGCCAGCGCCCTGTGTGATGCGTTTTCGGCGCGCGCCGAGTCGGTCTATCTTTCCAAGACGCTCGCGCTGCTCGACACAAAACAGAAAAAAGCAGTGGGCGATACCTATCGAAGCAAGGGCTATGAAGCCTCCCAGCTCCTCACCGAACAGTTTTATCAGGAGCAGTTTCATGCAAGTAGCCAAAAAGTAAAAACATGGTTTGAGAAAACGAAAAAAGGCCTCGGCGCGCCAAAGGGGCTGGTGTGGCGCGATGCATCAGGGCTTTTCGGCGAAACCGCGCAGCAGATCGCTGATGTGACCTCGTTTTGCGATCTGACGATTGCAAGCACAGACTTAAGCGATTCGGTGTATGATGATCTGGTGCTTGGCTCGCTGTTTTTAAGCGGCAGGCCGCTCGCACTGATCAAGGATTATTCGGCGGCAAAAGAGCTGGAAAAAGCGCATATCATGGTCGCATGGAAGCACTCGCCGCAAACCCTGCGCGCGCTGTGGTATGCGCTGCCGCTGCTTAAAAAGGCCAAAGCCGTGACGCTGGTTTCGGTGGTGGAAGGCGATGAGGACGAGCAGGATTATCTGGACGACGCCGTTTCCTATCTTTCGGATCACGGCATCAAGGCGCAAAAAATTCGCATTGATAACGCGCGCTATCCGGTGAAGGCGCTGGAAGATGCCTATCGCGAGAAAAAAGCGGATCTCCTCGTGATGGGTGCTTATTCTCATTCACGCCTCGGCGAACTGGTGTTTGGCGGTTTCACGCGCAGCCTGCTTTTGGAGCCGAAATGCAATTTGTTTTTGGTGCATTGATGAAGTTTCGAACGTTGCGAAGGTTTCGGATGTTTCGTATGTTTTCTTGAACCTACGAAACCTACGAAACATGCGAAACCTCTTTTCCTCCTTCTTCTCCCCCCCCGTCCTCCAGCAGCAAGCTCATGAGGCTTATGTGGCGTTGGTTGAGCGCGCGCGGGCGCCGTTTCTGTATCGCGAATGCGAAGTGGCCGATACGCTTGATGGCCGGTTTGATGCGATCATCCTTCATCTATGGCTGATCATGCAGCGGCTAAAAACAGAAACGGGAGAAGATGCGCTTCGCTTCCAGCAAGTGCTGCAGGAGGCTTTTTTTGCCGACATGGATCGCAGCATCCGCGAATTAGGTTCAACCGATACTGGCGTTGGCAAGCGTATCAAAAACATGGCGCAGGCATTTTTTGGTCGCCTGCAGGCCTATGATCAGGCGCCGGATGATGAGGGCCTCAGGCAGGCGCTGATCCGCAATCTCTACCGTGAGAATCAGCCCCCATTAGCAGCACTTGACCGCTTGATGGCGTATATCCGCAGCGAGCAGCAACGCCTGACGCAGTGCTCGGTTCAGGATGTTATCGCAGCTAAATTCTAAATGCTTTCAACGGTTGGTTTTTTCAGCGCATCATTTCGGGCAGCGGTTGCCAGATAGGCCGCGATAATCGGGCGCGGCGGCGTTTGAGTTGGCGCTGCTGCCTGTGCGGGTTCGGCTTCGACTGGTTCCGCTGGTTTGGCCTCACTCTCAGCTTCTGTTTCTTTGAGTGGCGCCGGAGTTTTGATTGCTGTGCTGCCGAGGCTCGCTTGCTGGGCATTTGCAGTTGCGGCCTGTGCCATTAGTGCTGTTTGCGTGGATGCTTTGGTTTGCTGTTCTTGTTTTAAGATCTGGCTGAAAATATTATTCGGTTCCGGCTCCGGCATGCTCGCATTGCTGGGTTTGTATTTTACCTGCGAGAGCACCACCAGCTTTTCATATTCCGAGAGTACACCGCGCGCATAAGGTGAATTGTCCTGACTGATCAGCTGTGCCATGAAGGTCGTCGAGGCGTTCAGGCTCAGGCTGCTTGGGGTGCCGTCCAGAAAAGTAACCAGTGAACTAAAGCCGCTGGCAACCGTAGACGTTACAGGCGCTGCCTGCGAACTTGTTGCACCGCTACCCCGTCTTGTATTATCGCCGACAGGAACGTTAGAAACATTCGGCGCGACATTATCGGGAGCAACGCGCAGCACGTTATTTCCCGGAACCGTGGTGGCCACGATTACGGGGGCAGGTACAATAACAGGTGCGCTATTGACGGCTGGCAACATGCCAAATACTTTCTCTACATGAGTCCCCTAATTTATTAGTCTAGCATAACGATACAAAAAAGTCAAAAAACACCAAATTAAGTCTATGAAATATAAATAAAATATGATACATCGCGACCCATCCAACCCCAAATAGGCAACGACTATGAGAAAAACACTGCTACCTATTATCCTGATTTTGCTTGTTTTAACGACAGTAATGCTGTGGATGACCAAAGACCAGCCCAGCGTACCGCAGCAGGTTGCGACCTCGCCATCGGCCGAACTCGCCAACCAGCCACCGCCAGCGATCGGGGGAGCCTTTTCGCTGATAGGCCAGAACGGCCAGGCCGTTTCGGATGCTGATTTTCGCGGTAAGCTGATGCTGGTATTTTTCGGTTTCACCAATTGTCCGGACATCTGCCCGATTACCGCGAAATCGCTCTCGGATATGATGGGGCTGCTGGGTGATAAGGCGGATCAGGTGGCGCCGATTTTCATCACAGTCGATCCTGAGCGCGATACGCCGGAAGTGATGAAAAACTATTTTGCAAGTTTCGATCAGCGCATTCAGGCGCTCACGGGAACGCCCGAGCAGATCAAGCAAGCGGCTTCTGCCTACAAGGCTTACTATGCGAAAGCGCAGCCGGAAGATGAGCAGGCGCAGGATCAGCAGATTGCAGGTCGTGAAGATGTGGCAGAGCCAGATGATCATGACGGGCATGGCGCAGCCCAGAATGATCCGCATGCTGGGCACGCTGCCCACGGCGGTCATGGCGCGAATGCTAATTACCTCGTCGATCATTCGGGCTATATTTACCTCATGAGCCGCGACGGTGTATATGTGAAGCATTTCCAGTATGATGCTTCGCCGGAGCAGCTGGCAGCAGCCGTGAAGGAGCTTTTGAACTAGCCATGTCGCTTCAGCGCAGCATCGAGCTTAAACGTAGGGGATTGCTCTTTATCCTTTCGTCGCCGTCGGGCGCGGGCAAGACCACGCTGTCACGAAAGCTGCTTGCGCGCTATGACAAGGCGGCAGCGCATGAGGCGATTCGCATGTCGGTGTCGGTCACCACGCGTAAACCCCGCCCGGGCGAAAAGCACGGCGAGGATTATTTTTTCCTTTCTGATGAGGAATATCAGCGCATGGTGGCGGGCGGTGAACTGCTGGAACATGCCAAGGTGTTTGAATATCACTACGGCACACCGGCGCATTTTGTGCGCGGCTGCATTGGTCAGGGCACCGACGTGCTCTTCGATATTGACTGGCAGGGCACACAGCAGCTGAAGAGCAAAAACCCGGATGACCTCGTGAGCGTGTTCATCCTGCCGCCTTCGATGAGCGAGCTGGAGCGCCGCCTGAAAGCCCGCGCGCAGGACAGCGATGAGGTGGTGAAAAAGCGCATGAGCAAGGCCGAGGCGGAGATCAGCCACTGGCAGGAATATGACTATGTGCTGATCAACCATGATCTTGGTGAGACGCTGGAAAAAATCGATTCCATTCTGAAGGCAGAACGTCTACGGCGTGTACGTCAGGAGGGGCTGGCTGGGTTTATTTCTTCGCTATAGCTGCGGCCAACCTACAAAACTCTTCCACGCTTAATTGCTCAGCGCGTTTGGTGCCATCAATACCGCTAGCTGCGAGCAGCTGTTCGATATCCACACCCAGCGTTTTAAGCGAGACACGCAGCATTTTGCGGCGCTGGTTGAAGGCGCTAGCCAGCACTTTTTCCAGCGCTTCTTTAGGCACCTCCACCAGCGGTTTTTCTCGCGGCGTCAGGGTGATCACAGCGGAATGGACTTTGGGCGGCGGGCTGAAGGCTTCGGGCGGCAGATCCATATCCCAGCGTGCTTCGCACAGCCACTGAGCAAACACTGACAAGCTCCCGTAAGCCTTGCTTCCCGGCGCAGCGGTGATGCGCTCGGCCACTTCTTTCTGGAACATCAGGGTGAGGGATTCGAAGTTCGAGCCGGGCGTAGCATAAATCTGCTCCAGCCAATTTAGCAGCAGCTGCGTGCCGACATTGTAAGGCAGGTTGGCGATGACCCTTCGTGGCGGCGGCACTTGCTTGAGCAGGTTTACGCTGAGCGCATCCTCATGCAGGATGGTCAGCCTGTCG
This sequence comes from Rickettsiales bacterium, assembly GCA_021299465.1. GTDB lineage: Bacteria > Pseudomonadota > Alphaproteobacteria > Rickettsiales > SXRF01 > JAJTHB01. The sequence goes on from JAJTHB010000015.1 coordinate 8,834, forward strand.
GGAAAAGCTTCAGCGAGTTCGTGCATGATGGCAATCGCGCGGTCATCTTTTTCCACCACATAGACGTGCTTCGATTTTGAACGCAGCAGCGAGCGCGTAAGCCCGCCCGGGCCGGGGCCGATTTCGATGGCGCTGATCCCGTTTAAGTCTCCTGCGTAGCGCACGATTTGCTCGGTAATACCCTCATCCAGCAGGAAATGCTGGCCGAGCGATTTCTTTGCATCAAGGCCATAGCGGTGGATGGTGGCAGCGAGTGTAGGAAGTTGTTGCATGGATGTTAGGTTGCGAAAGTTGCGTAGGTTTCGGAAGTTGCGTATGCTTGCTTAACCTACGAAACCTAAGAAACATACGCAACCTACGAAACCTCATCTATGGATCATGCCCTCATCGCTTTACTGGCATTGCTGCTGAATCTTGCTCTTGGCGGGCCGAGGGCGCTGTATGAGGCCAGCGGCATTGTTCGCTTGTCGCGTATTCCGGCGAAGCTGCTGCGCGACCGCGAGCCATTTTTTACTAAGGAAAATCAACCGATTCTGCTGGTAGGCTACACCCTTGCGATGGCTTGTGCGACAGGGCTTTTTTTCCATTTCATCCTGCGCGGCAATATTCAGTTTGTGGAAATTATCATCGTCGCCTGCCTGCTGCCGATCCGGCCGGCGCTGGAGCGCGTATGGTTTATCCGTACCGCCCTGATGGCTGGCGATGTTACGGGGGCGCGAAAACAGCTCGAAGGTACGGTATGGAAGCATCATGTGCTGCTTGATGAGCATGGTGTGGCGCGCGCCGGCGCTGAGCTTGCAGCGGCGGTGTTTCATGAGCGTTTACTGCATCCGCTGATATGGTATCTCGCGCTTGGCCTGCCAGGATTATTGGTATGCCGCAGTGTGACACTGATGAAAGAGGCTCTGCCCTCCTCCTTTAATGCGGAGGGTTATATTCACCAGCTCACCTTTGGTGTGTTTAAGCTTACGAGCTGGGTTTCATCGCGGCTCATGGCGATCATCTGGCTCATAGCCTCGCTGTTTGTACCGCCGTCCGATGCTCTAAAAACCAGTAACCAGCTGGCCTCTTCCGCTACGACGGCAGCACCGCTTGCTTATGCGATTGAGGCGGTGGCGGTGGTGCTTGGGGCGGCGCTGGGCGGGCCGACATCGGCGTATGTGAACCAGATCTGGCTGGGCAGCGGTTCAGCAAAACAAGCGCCAGCGCAGCTTTACCGCCTGCTTATCATGAGCGGTTTTGCGCTGGTGGTAATGCTACTTCTTCTTGGGCTTTTTGCGAGCTAGATCGGTCATCGCCATGCCGCAGGTTGGGCCGGTGAGAAACTTATCACGGATATTCAGCGTGGATTTCTTGCCGATATCACTCCAGTGTGCCTTTAGCCATTCATCGGCATTCTGCCTGCCCATATTTTTGAGATAGACAAAAAAATCCCAGTCCGCGTTCATCTTGCTTGAGGCGTTGAGCTCATGCATCTCATCGGCTGCGTAGACAAGGTGCATCTTGATGTCCTTGTACTGCTTCTTATCGAGCTTGCCCTCTTTAATCAGGCGCGAGACAAAATCAATCGCGCGCATCTCAGCGATCAGGCTGGAGTTGAAGGTGATTTCATTGAGGCGGTTGATGATCTCGCTTGCGGAGCGCGGCAGCTGCGTGTTGCGAATAGGGTTGATTTGCACCAGCAATACATCATCGCTTTTGCAATTATAAATCAGCGGCCAGATGGCGGGGTTACCCATATAGCCGCCGTCCCAGTAATGATCGCCGTCAATCTCAATCGCCTGAAACAAAAACGGGATGCAGGCCGAGGCGAGCAGCACATCAGTGGTGATTTCCTCACAGGAAAAGACGCGCGCCTGACCGCTTTCGACATGGGTTGCGGCGATGAAAATCTTGATCAGTCCACAAGCTTTGATAGCGTCGTGATCGAGCATGTCATCAAGGATGTAGCGCATCGGATTTAAATTCATCGGGTTCAAATCGTAAGGCGAGAACATGCGGCTCATCAGATCCACCCACTGGTAGCTTGCTGTATTATCCATGTTCCAGCCGGAAAAGGCGCGCTCAAAAGGGTTTTTGTGTAAGGGGCCGAACGCGCCCGCCTCGCTGATCCGCATCCAGAAACGCTCAAGGTCCTCCTTCGCGCCCTCGCGGCCGTTTTTCATGTAGCCGTTTACGAGCAGCGCGGCGTTCATCGCACCGGCAGAGGTGCCGGAGATGCCATCAATGGTTAAGTCTTTTTCCTCCAGCAGTCTGTCGAGCACGCCCCAAGTGAACGCCCCGTGCGCGCCGCCGCCCTGAAGGGCGAGATTGATGGTTTTGCTGGTCATTGTGCTGTCCAGCCGCCATCCATCGAGATCACCTCTCCGGTCATGGCCGCGCTGTGGGGGCCGCACAGGAACACCGCCATCGCGCCGATATCTTCCGGCGTGTTGAAGCGTTTTTTTGGTTGTTTTTCGCCGAGCAGTTCTGCCTCGGCTTTTTTGGCATCGCAGCCCTGCGCCTTTGCGCGGTCATCGATCTGTTTTTGCACCAGCGGGGTCAGCACCCAGCCCGGGCAGATGGCGTTGGCGGTGATGTTGAAATCTGCCGTTTCCAGCGCGGTAACTTTGGTCAGGCCTAAAATGCCATGTTTGGAAGCGACATAGGCCGATTTCTGTTTGGAGGCGACAAGGCCATGCGCCGAGGCGATGTTGATGATGCGGCCAAAGTTATTTTTTTTCATTCCCGGCAAAGCTGCTTTCATCGCATGGAACGCCGATGACAGGTTGATGGCGATGATCGCATCCCATTTTTCCTGCGGGAAATCCTCGACATTGGCGGTGAACTGGATACCGGCGTTATTGACTAAAATATCGCAGCTACCGAACGTATCTTCGCACTGCTTCACCATCGCCGCAATCTGGTCGGGTTTACTCATATCAGCGCTCGAATGAGCATCTTTAACGCCATATTTAGCCGCGATATCTTTCAGCTCTGCATCAATCGCCGCCGCATCGCCGAAACCATTGATCAGTACATTGCAGCCGCTTTCCGCGAGCTTGTAAGCGATGCCCATGCCGATACCGGAGGTGGAGCCGGTGACGATAGCGTTTTTTCCTTTAAGCATGTGGAAATTTTCCTTTCTTGTCATGCTCGGGCTAGACCCGAGCATCCATCTTTATATTAGAGATGGACCCTCGGCTCAAGGCCGAGGGTGACAAATTCTTTTTAGGACCCAAATTCTATTCTTACCCTAAGCCCCGGCCGGTTATCTTCAAGTGTTATTCGCGCTTTGTGAATGCGGGCGATGGCGGCGACCAGCGACAGGCCAAGCCCGTTGCCCTTGCTGCCCCTGCTCTGCTCGAGACGGAAGAATTTTTCAAAGACCTTGTCGTGATATTCGGGTGGGATGCCTGGGCCGCCGTCTGCAATGAGTACCGAGATGCTACCTTCATGTTGCTCGATGCTGATGGAAATAGCGCCATGTTCGGGTGTGAATTTAATCGCGTTATCGATCAAATTCGCAAAGGCCTGAGTGAGAAGATTTTTCTCGCCTTGAACGATGTAGTTGTTATCTGTAACCGGCAGCAGCGCGAAATTCAGGTGTTTCTCAGCGGCATACGGCTCGTAAAATTCGATTAGATTTTCTATCACCTCACGTACATCACATGGCTCGAATGTCACGGATTCTGGCCTTGCTTCCAGCTCAGAAATTTTAAGGATGGAGTTGAAGGTGCTAACCAAACCTTCCATCTCGCGCGCGTTTTTTTCAAGCAGGCGGTAGGCGGGGTTTGCGGGTTCGATGCTGCGCAGGCCAGCATCGAGGCGGTTAATGATGCGCGACAGCGGCGTGCGCAAATCATGGGCGATATTGCTTGAAAATTGCGAGAGTGAAAGCAGCAGCATCTCGTTACGATCAAGCATGCGGTTGAGGTTCGAGGATAGCTCATCAAATTCGTCGCCGCCCCGTGTTGCAGGAATGCGCGCCGATAAATTGCCGCGCATGATAGTTGCGGCCGAGCGGTTGATGATGCTCAAGCGATGAATCACGCTGCGAGTGATGATGAGCGCGCCGATAAAGGCCATCATCAGCGTGACGAGAAGGCTCGCCCAGAAAGTCTGGATGATCGTTTGTTTGACGCGGTCATTGGCCTGCATGGTTTCGCCGATAAGCAGCATTCTCCATTTCGATAGCGGAATGGTCAGCGCTTTGACTTCAATGCCCTCGGGAATATTCCGCGCACTTTCGATGTAAAAACGAATCCACTCGCCTTCTTTTTCAAAGGTGCCTTCCTTGGTGATGGTTTTTGGCCAGGTGTTCAGGTTGCCGGCGAGCCGCTCCTGCTCGCGGTTGACCAAGAGGAAAATACGCGAGGCTTCGTCATCTTCGGCAATGAGTTCGCGGATGCGCCGCTCTACACCTGCCGAGCCATTTTCACGATATTCATTGAGTAGGTAGGAATATTGCAGCCGGATCGAATCGCTCACCTGCGTATCGATGTAGCGCATGGCAAACGTATAGATGAACGCAAACAGCAGCACGGCCGACAGGCTGAACAGCCCGACATACACCAGCGCGAGGCGGAACGTGAAGGTGTTGACGGTGCGGGCGAGGCGCGAGAACATCATGCCACTAGCTTATAGCCAGCGCCGCGCAGCGTTTGAATCATACTTTTGTCGAAGCCTTTATCGATCTTCTGGCGCAGGCGGCTGATATGCACGTCGATGACATTGGTCTGCGGGTCAAAATTATAATCCCACACATGCTCCAGCAGCATGGTGCGGGTGATGACGGTGCCGCTGTTTCGCATCAGATATTCGAGCAGTGAAAATTCGCGTGCCTGCAGGTCGATCTCTTTTCCAGCGCGGCGCACGGTGCGTGTGAGCAGGTCCATCTCCAGCTCGCCGCAAACAAGTTTGGTGACGGCTTTTTCGCCGCTTTTGCGGCGGGTGATGGTCTCAAGGCGCGCCATGAGTTCAGTAAAAGAGTAAGGCTTGGCGAGGTAATCATCGGCGCCGGCTTTAAGGCCTTTCACCTTCTCTTCCACCTTATCAAGCGCGGTTAGAAACAGGATCGGCGTTTCATTGCCCGAAGCGCGCAGCGTCTGCACCACGGTCATGCCGTCCACTTCCGGCACCATGCGATCAACGATCAGTGCGTCGTAATGTTCGGTGGTGGCCATGAACAGGCCGTCTTTTCCTGAGGCGCGGTGATCCACTACATGGCCATGCTCGCGCAGCCCCTTGGCGAGGTATTTGGCGGATTCAAGATCGTCTTCAATAAGCAGAAGTTTCATGGTGCTAGCTCCGCATTGATTGCGGTGTCCGGTTCATATCAATGTTGATTTTAAGCAAAGAACATAACGTATTTGGAAAAAAATACCAGACCTCGCAATAAGTCAGGGGTTTTACCGCCCCATTTCCCGCCTGGTCTGGCTGATGGAAGCCTCAACAAAATTACCCACCAGATTCATGCCTTGGGTCGCCATTTTCTTTAGCATATCGCGGGAATTTTCAAAAAGGGCGAGCTGGGTAAGGCTGTAATCCATATGCGCCTGTTCAAGTTTTGCGCGCTGCTTGTCTTTGGCTTTGCTTTTATTTTTGAGGCCGGCGATCAGTTTTTTAATCAGCTCAGGTTTTTTCATGCCGCCATTTTGGATAAAGGCGATAAGTTCGGCGCGCAGCCGCTCGTCCTCTAAGTGATTGGCGAGGTTTGTGATGGCACTGCTATTTCCTTTCTCGCACTGCTGGATGATGGCGCTAAGTTCGCGCACATCCTGATCGAGATCGCCCGTGCGTTCATGGGTATCAGCGTCGGCCTGCGGCTTGAGCAGCGCGGCGAACAGCACGCTGTAATTCTGGTAAAGCTCGACAAGGCGTTCCTTGGTTTTTCGGTCAGGGCGTTTTGGGGTAGCGACCAGCTGGTGATCCAGCGCCACTAGCTCGCTATGCGGTGAATCCATGCCGCCTTTTGCCTTAAACGGCGATAGCGGCATGGAAAGGATATAGCGCAGGCACTGCACATCATAGCTAAGAAATTCTACCCCCAGCCGGCCGCCATTTTCGAGGTGCTTGCTATCTCCGGAAAACAGCGCCTGCACCGCGTCATGGAAATAATCAATGCGCGGCCTGAAATCCCCCTCGCCGATCACCAGCGCATAGTCGCTTTCAATGGCTCGGATCTCCTCATAAAGCCGTGTCATCAGGCTGACGAGCTGCTCTTGTTCTTTGGGTGAAAGTTTCATGGTGTAAACCCCGCACTTGTTGCGGGGTCTGGTTCCTTGTAGAAGTTGGTCATGGAAACCAATAGTAACGCAATAAATAAAAAAAACCAGACCCTGCCATGCGGCGGGGATATAGCCCTCTACATCCACTGGCCGTTTTGCCTGTCCAAATGCCCTTACTGCGATTTTAACAGCCATGTGCGGGATTCGGTGGATCAGGCGCGCTGGCGGAGTGCCTTGCTGGCCGAGTTGGATACCATGGCGGTTAAGCTACCTGATCGCAGGTTATCTAGCATTTTTTTTGGCGGCGGCACGCCGTCCCTGATGCCGCCAGATACGGTCGCGGCGCTCATCGAACGCGCCAAAAAACATTGGCCGGAAGCTGAGGGAATTGAAATCACGCTGGAGGCGAACCCGACCACGATTGAGGTGGGAAGTTTTGCGGCGTTTAAAGCAGCCGGCATCAACCGTGTGTCGCTTGGGGTGCAGTCGTTTGACGACAAAGAGCTTCAGTTTCTGGGTCGCGGCCATAGCGCGCGCGATGCGATGCGAGCCATCGAGCTGGCGCAGCGCGAATTCGGGCGCACCTCCTTTGATCTGATTTATGCGAGGCCGAACCAAACGCTGGCATCATGGCGCGATGAGTTATCGCAGGCGCTTAGCTTCGGCACCGAGCATCTTTCGCTTTATCAGCTCACCATTGAGCCGAACACCGCCTTTGCCCATGCTTATGCCAAGGGAGCCTTTGCACTGCCGGATGATGAGATTTCGCATGCGCTTTATGAGTGCACGGCTGAGATGGCGGCAAAAGAAAATCTTTTGGCTTACGAAGTATCGAACTATGCAAAGCCGGGCGCTGAAAGCCGCCACAACCTCACCTACTGGCGGGGCGGAGAATATGCGGGTATTGGCCCGGGGGCGCATGGAAGGATCATGACCGGCGCACATCGCGTTGCAACAGCCACGCTTAAATCTCCTGAGCGCTGGCTCACTCAAGTTGAAACCAAGGGCCACGGCATTGAAACATGGCAGGAGCTAGATAGCCAAACGGATTTAGAAGAACGGCTGATGATGGGGCTTAGATTAACGGCTGGTATTGACGATGCGCCGTTTCTTACCCTTATCAATGCGCGAAAACGTGAGCTTTATGAACGCGAAGGATTGCTCGAGCGCCTATCGGGCCGGCTTAAAACCACGCCGCGCGGCAGAATGGTGCTGACGACGCTGACCACAGAATTGATGATAAGCGTCTAGCGCTCGAAGCTTTTCTTCGCCGGATCAATCACCTTAAAGCCGGTAGGCGTAATTTCCAGGATCGAAAGTGGCCGCTCGGATGTGCCGTTTGGCATCAGGCGGTAAAGGCTGTTGGCGGTGCCGACATAGCCACGCGGATCAGTGAGGGCCGCACGATCGATATGGCCGTTTGGCGAGGTAATCGCGATACCGGCGACCAGTGACATCGCATCATAAGCGAGGCTGGCAAGGCGAATGGGTTTGTAGCCATAAACGGTATTGAATTGCCGCTCAAAATTTTGGTAAGTCGCAGGCGGAGCGCTGGGAAATAAAGCACCATGCATTTCAGGGATGCTTAGCAGCTCCGGATCATCCCATTGGCCGGTTCCGATCAGTTTGATCTTGCTCAGGTCAATGCTGGTTTTTTTGAGTGAGGTGAGAATATTTTTGAGCTGGCTGCCGCCATCGGCAATGAAAATGGCTTGAAATTTGCGATCATCAGCGACATTGCCATAAGAAGCGGCGAGGCGCGATACGGCAGCATCGATATTCACGGGGCTCGGAGCATAGAGCTCGCTTGGGGTCACCTGCACGCCGCGACGACCCATCTCCTCTCTTAAAACATCAAGAACCTTCTGCCCATAGGCATCATTGGGTGCGAGTACTGCGATGCGTTGGATATTCTGCAGGAACATATACTCCGCCATGCGCTCGACCTGCTGCTCCGGCAGGAAGCCGAACGTGTAGATACCATCGGCGGCAATGGCCTGATTATTGGAGAAGGTGAGCATGGTGATGCCGGCTTCTTTGGTCATCGGCGCGATCACGCTCACCGATTGGCTGAAGAGTGGCCCGACGATGAATGACGCGCCCTGCTCAATCGCTTGCTTAGCCACGCGAGCAGAATCGGCAGGGGTGTTGCCGCTATCTTTCGGCAGCAGCACGACACGGGATTTAATCGCATCAGAAGGGGTATTGCCATAGGCGTTGTGCAGGGCCATGGTGGCGGCATCGAGCATCGCGCTGCCCACAGCCATGGATTTACCCGAAAGCGGAACCAGCAGCGCTACTTTAACGACCGGCACATCAGCGGGAATCACTCCGCGCGACGGTACGCTGGGTGCTTCACCAATCAGCGGCGGCTGGGCACCGGTGGGAGCGCTTGGAGCGGAGGGGCGTTTGAGCGGCGCGGTGGAACAGGCCGAGGCTACCAGCAAGCTGGCAAGAGCAGCGATCAAGAAAGAACGTGTCATCATGCGAAGAACCGCGCTATAAATCTAGTATGAAAGTCAGGCTAAGATGAAATCTCTCGCGAGTCAAACACAACCGCCGGGGCTGTATGTGGTGGCAACACCGATCGGCAATCTTGGTGATATCACGTTGCGCGCAATCGAGTGCTTGAAAGCGGCCGATGTGATTGCCTGTGAAGATACGCGCGTGACTGCAAAGCTGTTGTCGGCCTATGGCATCGCCGCCCGCACCATATCTTACCACGATCATAGTGATGAGAAGAAAGAAGCAGAAATACTTTCGCTGCTGGCGGAAGGAAAGCGCGTGGCATTAGTTTCTGATGCAGGTACGCCCCTTATTTCTGATCCTGGTTTTCGGTTGGTGCGTTCAGCGATCGAAGCCGGGCATTATGTGACCACGCTTCCTGGTGCTTCGAGTGTCATGGCGGCGCTGATACTTTCCGGCATCGCGTGTGAACGATATTTCTTTGCCGGATTTCTTCCTGCTAAAACGCAGGCACTTCAGCATGAGCTGCTGCTACTCAAAACCATTCCGTCCAGCCTCGTGTTTTTTGAATCCGCAAGAAGGCTCACCGAAACACTTGCCGCGATGCAGGAGGTGCTTGGAAACCGGCAGGCAGCGGTGGTGCGCGAGATCAGCAAATTATTTGAAGAAGCGCGGCGCGGCACGCTTCATGAGCTTGGCGCATATTATGAAAAACAGGGTGAGCCAAAAGGTGAGGTGGTGATCGTGGTGGCGCCGCCATTGGCTGAAATGATATCTGATGACGATATTAAAAAACAGATCGCGGCCTTGCTGCCAACGCATGGTGTTAAGGAAACCTCATCGCTGGTCGCGGAGATGACGGGTCGCTCCAAGAAAGAGATCTATGCGCTGGCGCTCAAACAGCACGAAACGAAGTAAGGCGCAGCACTTTGGTGTGCGTGCGGAAAAGATTGCAGCCTTATTTTTGCGCGCGAAGGGCTACCGCATTTTGGCCGAGCGTTACCGAGCAGCCAGTGGTGAGATTGATCTGGTTGCACAGCATGGCCGCACATTGATAGCGGTGGAAGTCAAGGCTCGGCGCCATGCTAAGGATTTAACCGAATCAGTCACACCGCACAAACAGGCGCGTATGGCACACGCGATGGAAACCCTAATCGCGAATGATTACAAAATCGCTGGACTTGCAGCAAGGCGCATCGATACAATGCGCTTCGATGTTATCTACATCGCGCCGCGCTCGTGGCCGGTGCATATCAAGGACGCATGGAGGCTTTCATGAAACAATGGCTGTTGGTGTTGCCGATTGCTCTTTCGGGCTGTATTCCGCTTTTGGTTGCCGGTGGCACTGAGACGGCGGCGGTGGTAGCGCAGGAGCGCTCGGTTGGTAATGCGGTGGATGATGCAGGCATTCTCCTGCAAATCAAAAATAAGTTTGCCAATAAGGACTATAAAGACCTGCTGGCGAATGTTGAAATCAAGGTGGTGGAAGGGCGTGTGCTGCTCACTGGCAATGTTGACAAGCCCGATTCGCAGATCGAGGCGGTGCGCCTCACCTGGCAGGTGAACGGTGTAAAGGAAGTGATTAATGAGATCCAGATCAGTGATCAGGCTGGCATCTGGAACTACACGCGCGACCTCTGGATTTCGACGCAGGTTCGAAGCCGTATGATTCTGGAAAAGGGTGTGCGCTCGATCAACTATTCGGTGATCACCGTGAATCAGGTGGTTTATCTGATGGGTATTGCGCAGGACCAGACCGAGCTGGGCAAAGTGACCCATATCGCCAGCACCACCAATTATGTTCAGCGTGTGGTGAGCTATGTGAAGCTTAAAGATGATCCGCGTCGGGGCTATAACTAAAGAAGTTTCGAAACCTGCGCAACCTTATGCATATCGCCATTCAAATGGATCCGCTCGCCACGATGAAATATGCGACGGATTCGACATTGCGTCTGGGGCTGGAAGCGCAGCGCCGCGGGCATAGGATTTGGGTTTATACGCCGGAAAAGCTTGCGCTTCGTGATGGCAGGATTACTGCCGCAGCCCAGCATGTTTCGTTTTTTGATGCTCCTGATCGCATGTTCGACATCCATGAATCGGCGCGCCTCGATTTGTCAGAGATGGATGTGATTCTTCTGCGCCAGGATCCGCCCTTTGACATGGCCTATCTTTCGACTACCTACGTGCTCGAGCGCCTCCAGCCGGAGGTGTTTGTTTTTAACGATCCCGCATCGGTTAGAAACCATCCCGAAAAATTATTCCCCACGGTTTTTGCGCAGTTCATGCCTCCGACGCTGGTGACCGCCGATGGTGACGAGATCGCGGCGTTCAGGCGCGAATTTAAGGATATCGTGATCAAGCCGCTTTATGGTTATGCGGGTCATGATGTGGTGCGCGTGAAGCCGGATGACGCACTCACATTGGATGCGATGCGTGAGCCGGTGATGGTGCAACCTTTCCTGCCGGAAGTGAAAACAGGCGACCGGCGCATTATCCTGATTGACGGTGAGATAGGCGGCATCATGGCGCGGATTCCCGCCGAGGATGATTTTAGGGCGAATTTCCGCGTCGGTGGCCATCCTGAAAAAGCGGTCATGACGCCCCGCCAGAGAGAGATTTGCGAAGCATTAAAACCGGAGATGAAACGTCTTGGCATTGTGTTTGCGGGGATCGATTGCATCGGCGACACCTTAACCGAGATCAACATCACCTCCCCCACCGGTATTGCTGCGATGAACCGGCTTTATGGCCTGAAGCTAGAATCTCAGATCTGGGACGCGGTAGAAGCAAAGATCTAGCCAGGGCTTCCCATGCCGCTGCTGATCCTTGGGGCTTTGCGATAGTCTGGGCCGTAAGCGATGAAATGCGGGTTTTTATAGCCTGGCTTGCCATAAGTCATTTCCTTGCCATCCATGCCAATCACATGGCCGCCGGCGCCATTTAGTATTGCATGGCCAGCGGCGATATCCCATTCCATGGTATTACCGAAGCGCGGATAGAAATCTCCACTTCCTTCAGCAATCTGGCAGAATTTAATCGAGCTGGCAGAGGGCTTGATTCCTTTAATTTTGAGCAGGCGCGTAAATTGCTGCGCCTGTTCTGTGTGGCTGCTGCGACCTCCAAGCACGACTATCCCGTCATTGGCGTTGTCGCGCACCTTGATAGCCGTCTCAGGCTCATCACCAATCTGACGATAGGCACCAGCCCCTTCACTGCTCCAGTACAGACGCTGCGGGCTGCCGTCTTTTTGTGGTGGCGACCAGATCACCCCCATCACCGGCCTGCCGTTATCGATCAGGGCGATATTCACCGTGTATTCACGCTCACCGTTTACAAAGCTTGTGGTGCCATCCATTGGATCAACCATAAAAAAGCGCTTATGGCCTGGCTCAGCGTTCTTGGCGTTTTCTTCAGCAATGACGGGGATCAGTGGAAATTTCTTTTGTAACTCATCGACGATAAGCTGGTTGGCTTCGTTGTCAGCGATGGTTTCGGGGCTTTTATCGGGTGGAACCTTATAGCGAATCACTGTTTTAGCGGGGTCCTTATGTTGCAAGATAAGGTCGCCGGCTTTCTTAGCAATTTCCTTGCAAGGCTCTAGAAATTGGCTGTAATCGGTGCTAATCATGGACACAATCATAGACCAACGCCAGAGGAAATAAATGAAAATCGCATATAAACAGCAGCACGAAAGCGCGCTGGAGAGCATTTTGTCGGCTCTTTCGAAGCAGGATTCAGGCTCATTCAGGCAGTTTGTAAGGCGGTTTTACGAACGCACAGCGGTTTCGGATTTAGAGGCGATGCAGCCCAAAGCGGCCGTTGCAATTGCTCGCGGTGCGCTAGATTTCATGAAAAATCGCAAGGCAGGCGAGACTAAAATTCGCTTATTTACACCGGAAATCAAGCAGCACGGCTATGCCAGCAAGCATCTGGTGGTGGAGCTGGTGGGCGATGACATGCCATTTTTGATTGATTCGCTATCGGCTGAGCTGATGCGCCATGGCCTGACGGTTTATGAAACATTGCATCCGATGTTTTTGGTGCTGCGTGACAAGAAGGGAGAATTTCTTGGGCTTGCAGAAGCGGGTGATAACCAGGCTAAACAAGAATCATTTATTCATTTTGATGTTTCGGCGCTGCCGGCAGGGCTATCCGAAAAAGAGCTCCTTGCCGATTTGCAGTGGGTGTTGTCGCATATTCGTGCGTCGGTGAAAGACTGGCGGGATATTATTACGAATGCGGAACAGATCATTGCTTCGCTTGGCGATACGGTGGGGCGTTTTGGCAAGCAAGATGTTGCAGAAGTGAAAGACTTCCTGAGCTGGCTTGTCGATCGGAACTTTGTGTTTCTGGGGTATGGTGATTATGACCTGGCTGATAGCAAGGGCAAAGCGCTTAACAGCTCCAATCCGGTCAAGCTTTTGGGCATCAGCACCATCACCGAAGAGAACAATCTGCAAACGATCGAACAGATGCTTGCCAGCAACCATCTCATGGAAATCACCAAATCCAGCCGCCGTTCGCCAGTGCACCGGCCGGTGCCGATGGATTACATTGGGGTGAAGCGCATCGGCAGTGACGGCAAAACTATCGGCGAGCATCGCTTCCTTGGCCTGTTTACCTCCAATGTTTATTACCAGAGCACTGACGATATTCCTTTCCTGCGTCGCAAGGTAGCCAGTGTACTTGCGCGCTCCGGCTTTGCGCCGATGAGCCACGATGGCAAGGCGCTGCGTACCATCCTCGAATTCCTGCCGCGCGATGAAATTTTTCAGATGGATGAGGATGAGCTGTTTGATGTCAGCATGGGCATTTTTGCACTGGAGTCGCGCCCGGGCGTTCGTATTTTTGCGCGCACCGATACGTTTGAGCGCTTTGTCAGCTGCATGGTGTTTACACCGCGCGAACGCTTTTCAACCGATCTGCGCGAACAGATTCAGACGCTGATTGCCAAAGCCTATAATGGGCAAGTGACCAATTTTTCGACGCAGATCACTGAAGCGCCGCTAGCGCGCCTGCACCTGATGATCAAGACCACGCCGGGCGATATTCCATCTGTGGATATGAAAGCGCTTGAAGCTGAGATTGCCAAGCGCGCCTATTTATGGAGCGACCAGCTCGCGGAAGCATTGTTGATTAAGTATGGTGAGGATCAGGGTGAGCGGTACGCACGCACCTATGGCCGCGCTTTTTCACAGTCTTACATCAATGACCATGATGCGATGTCTGCCGCCCATGATATCAGCAATATAGAGGCGTCGCTTGCCTCCAGTGATTTGGCGTTGGAGCTTTACCAACCAAAGTACGAGCAAGCTTCAAATCTTCACCTCAAGATTTACAACCCGAATGATCAGATTGCGCTCTCGGACATTTTGCCACTTTTAGAGAATGCCGGTTTTCGTGTGATTGAGGAGCGGCCCTACGAGGTGCGCCTGAGCAACTCACAGGTGATCTGGATTCGTGATTTTAAACTGCACATTACCGCTCCTGAGTATGCGCCGATTTCAGAGGTGCGTACATTCATTGAAGAGGCCCTACTTAAAACCTGGTCGCGCGAAATGGAGGGGGACCGCTTCAATAGTCTGGTGCTACTGGCGGGGCTTTCCTGGAAGCAGGTAACACTGATACGCGCGCTTGCTAAGTATTTGCGTCAGGCGGGTTTTGCGCAGGTTCGTACCAGCATGGAGCAGGCTTTGTGCCTGTACCCTGCCATCGCACGCCAGTTGGTCGATCTGTTTGATGCACGCTTTAATCCAGCGGGCAAAGATCACGCCAAGCAGGCAGAAAAACAAGCTCAGGCGATTGAGGCAGCGCTTTCGTCGGTGACCAACGCCACGCATGATTTGATTTTGCGTCGTTACATGGAGCTCATCCAGTCGATCCTGCGTACAAACTATTACCAGCAAGCGCGCAGCGTGCTCTCGTTCAAGTTCGACTCGAAGCGTGTTCCGGACCTGCCAAAGCCGCGCCCACATGTAGAGATTTTTGTCTATAGTCCGCGCGTCGAGGGCATTCACCTGCGCGGTGGTTTGGTTGCTCGCGGCGGGCTTCGCTGGTCAGACAGGCCGGATGATTTCCGCACTGAAGTGCTCGGCCTGATGAAGGCGCAGATGGTGAAAAATTCAGTGATTGTTCCGGTGGGTTCTAAGGGTGGGTTTGTAGTGAAGCGCCCGCCCGCTAGCCGTGATGCTTACCAGCAGGAAGGTGTCGCCTGCTACAAAATGTACCTTTCAGGTTTGCTTGATCTCACGGATAACATTGCTTCCGGCAAAATTGTGCCCCCGAAGGATCTGGTGCGCCATGATAAGGATGATCCTTATCTCGTGGTTGCTGCGGATAAAGGCACGGCGAGTTTTTCTGATATCGCAAACTCGGTTTCCGCCGAGTACGGCTTCTGGCTGGGCGATGCCTTTGCCTCTGGCGGTTCGGTTGGATATGACCACAAGGAAATGGCGATCACCGCGCGCGGTGGGTGGATTTCGGTTGTGCGCCATTTCGCTGAGATGGGCGTAGATATTGGCAAGCAGGAATTCACCTGCATCGGCATTGGCGATATGTCAGGCGATGTGTTTGGCAATGGCATGCTGCTCTCGGATAAGATTCGCCTCGTTGCGGCGTTTAATCACCTGCATATTTTCATTGATCCGGCGCCGGATGCGAAGAAGTCGTTTGCTGAGCGCAGTCGCTTATTTCATTTGCCTCGCTCAAGCTGGAAAGATTATGACGAGAAATCGATCAGCAAGGGCGGTGGTATTTATGAGCGTAGCGCCAAATTTATTGAGCTTTCTAAGGAAGCACAAGCAGCGCTCGGTGCGTCTAAAGCTAAATTCACGCCGGATGAGCTGGTGCGGGCGGTCTTGCTGGCACCGGTTGACCTTCTGTGGAACGGCGGTATCGGCACTTATGTAAAAGCTGAGGAAGAAAGCCACGAAGAGGTGGGCGACCGCGCTAATAACTCGGTACGCGTCAATGGCCGCGAGCTTCGCGCGAAAATCATCGGCGAAGGCGGCAATCTTGGCTTCACCCAGAAAGGCCGTATTGAATATGCGCGCGCGGGTGGGCGCATCAACACCGATGCAATTGATAATTCCGCAGGTGTCGATTGCTCGGATCATGAGGTGAATATCAAAATCGCCTTTAGCCCGCTCGTTGCTTCGAAAGCGCTACCGATTAGCAAGCGCGACACGATCCTGAGGAAAATGACCGATGAGGTGGCAAGCTTAGTGCTCAAAGATAACATCCTGCAAACACAAGCAATCACCCTTGCCGAGCATCAAGGCGCCGCGCTTCTTGATGCCCAGCAGCGACTGATCCATACGCTTGAAAAAACAGGCCTGCTGGATCGTACGATTGAATTTCTACCCAGCGATAAGCAAATTGGCGAGCTACGCGCTGCGAAAAAAGGCCTCACTCGTCCGGAAATTGCGGTACTTCTTTCTTACAGCAAGATGGAAATCTACCAACAACTTCTCGCGTCAAGCCTACCGGACGAGCGTTATTTCATTTCGGATCTGAAGCGCTATTTTCCGGGCGTGATGCAGAAGGATTTTGCTGAGGCGATTGAGAAACATCGCTTAAAGCGCGAGATCATCGCCACCGTTATGACCAATAGTCTGGTCAATCGTGCGGGCATAACTTTTTATTTCGACCTGATGGAAGAAACCGGTGCAGGCGCGCGCGATGTGGCGGCGGCCTATGCGCTGGCGCGTGACAGCTTTGGCCTGCGCGATATTTGGAATGGCATTGAGGCGCTGGCATCCAGTGTGCCGGTTTCGGTTCAGGTATCGATGCATGCAGCGGCTAATCACTTCATTGCGGCTCAGGCCATGTGGTTATTGCGCAACTTCCCGCTGCCGTTATCCATGGACCAGATCTCAGCGCATATCACCCCGCAGATCATTGAGATTCAAAAACTACTCGGCAAGATGCAGTCTGAAACGCTGGCACGAGAGCAGGAAAAAATTCGTCTTCAGCTTATCGCAAGTGGCGTGCCGGAAAAGCTGGTGCTCCGTATTGCTTCGCTTGAGAGCATGGGTTCGGCGCTCGACATCATCACCGTGGCGGATCAGCTGAAAAAGAATGTACGCGAGGTCGGACCGGAATTCTTTGAGATGGGTGCCCGCCTTAGCCTCTTCTGGCTGAAAATTTCAGCGCAGAAAATCGCCGTATCGTCGCATTGGGAAAAACTCGCACTGCAGGCGCTCATCAGCCAGTTATCAGATGAACATCGCCGGTTGGTAGCAACTGCGTTTAAATCGGGTGGTGCCAAGGCATGGGGGGTTAAAGCACAAGCGTCGCTTTCACATTATGATGCTTTCCTTACTGATCTCAAAAGTACGGACGGCTTCGATGCGCCGCGCCTGATGGTTGCGCTTAAACATATTCGTAAGCTGGGTTAATGTTATGATGATCGCGAATCAAGTCACTAGCGCGCTACCGAAGATGGTCCCGCTTGAAAGCGGCAGCGCCCCCGCTTCGCCCACCAGTGTCGCTGCAACCGGTGTGGCGCGTGCTGTGCTCGCTGATATTGCGATTAAAACGGCCTATATCCTGCCGCAATTTACTGCCGAGGATATTGCAAAGCGTATGCATTTGCCGCAGGTGGTGATCGCAGAGCTGCTTGAGGCGATGCGCACTGATAACCTGCTGGAAGTGCTTGGGCATAGTGAGCAGCAGGGCTATCGCTATAACCTGTCGCAGCGTGGCCGCGAGCGCGCACAGCGCCAGCTGGATATTTCCGGCTATATCGGCCCGGCGCCGGTCTCGCTCGATGCCTACACGGCGATGTTTGAATGGGACGCCAGCCAGCCGCGCGCGATCACGCCGAAGCAGGTTGGGCAGGCGCTGGGTGATCTGGTGCTTGATTCGGCCTCGGTGGAGGTTGCGGGCATGGCAGTATCATCCGGCCGGAGCCTCTTTGTATCGGGGCCACCGGGCAACGGTAAAACCAGTATGGGGCGCGCTTTGCATAACGTCATGCAGGGCGAGATATGGATTCCGCACGCGATCGCCGTCGATAATCACATCATCCGCCTTTACGATACGCATTGCCATCAAGCCGTCGAGGTTGATGCAAAGTCGGGCATGATTGATGCGCGCTGGATAAAAGTGAAGCGGCCATTTGTGGTGGCGGGCGGCGAGATGACGCTTGAATCACTCGATATGACCTACCTGCCCTCGCTCAAATATTATGAAGCGCCGCTGCATATGAAAGCCAACGGCGGCACCTTCCTGATTGATGATTTTGGCCGCCAGCATGTGGAGCCGAGCGAGCTGCTGAACCGCTGGATTATTCCCCTTGAGCACCGCGTTGATTTCCTCACGCTGTTTGGCGGGCAGAAGATTCAGGTGCCGTTCCTCCTCATGCTGATTATCGCAACCAACCTCAGGCCGGAAGATGTGACTGACCCGGCGTTCCTGCGCCGCATCGGCTATCGGCTTACCATCGATAAGCCGACGCCGGACAACTACAACGCGATTTTCCGTCGCTACGCCGAGCGCTACAACATTACGGTCAATGACACCTTCCTGAAAGCGCTGCACGCACGCTATGAAGCCTCAAAGAAAGAGCTTCGCGCCTGTGAGCCGCGTGACCTCATCGAGCGCATGCGCGATATCTGCCTTTATCGAGGTGAGGCGGTTACGGTGAATGAAGAATTGCTAGGCCTGGCTTGGAAGGCGTATTTTGGGGGTTAGTGCCTGAAATGGCGAACGCCGGTAAAGACCATCGCGATGTTTGCTTGATCAGCCGCCTCTATGACTTCTGCGTCACGAATCGATCCGCCGGGCTGGATGATCGCGGCAATGCCCGCCTCTGCGGCCAGTAGCACATTATCAGCAAACGGAAAGAACGCCTCGGAGGCCAGCGCCGCACCCTTTGTGGATAATCCCGCCTCACCTGCTTTGCGCACGGCGATTTTGGTGGAATCGATACGGCTCATCTGACCGGCGCCGATGCCGACCGTTTGGCCATCCTTCACCATCACGATGGCATTGGACTTCACATGCTTGGCGACGGTGAGTGCCATTTTAAGGTCAGCGAGCTGCGCCTCGGTTGGTGCTAATTTGGTTGCGATTTTGAGAGCGGCTTCATCAAACAGCGTATGATCGCGTGTTTGCACCAGCAGCCCGCCGGTCACGGATTTGACCACCACATCGTTTGCTTTCGGATCGGGCATGCCGCCTGTTTCCAGCACGCGCAGTTTGGTTTTCTTTGACAGTAGCTCGGCGGCTTCCTTGGAAATTTTCGGCGCGATAATCACTTCGACAAACAGCTTGGCCATTTCCTCTGCGGCCTTACCGTCCAGCTCGCGGTTCACGGCGATGATGCCGCCGAAGGCACTGGTGGTATCGCAGGCGTAAGCGCGCAGGTAGGCTTCGTGCAAATTCTTGCCGGTTGCGACGCCGCAGGGATTCGCATGTTTGATGATGGCAACCGCTGGCTCAGCAAACTCGCTCACCAGTTCCCACGCCGCGTCGGTATCGTTGATGTTGTTATAAGAAAGTTCCTTGCCTTGCAGCTGGCGCGCAGTGACAAGGCCATAGCGAGGGTTTGGCAGCGCGTAAAACGCCGCTTGTTGGTGCGGGTTTTCGCCGTAGCTAAGTGGTTGTTTGAGGCTGGCAGAAAGCAGGAAGCGATCAGGGAAGGCTTCGCTTTGCTGGGCAGCGAACCACTGGCTGATCGCGCTATCATACGAAGCGGTGCGGGCGAAGGCCTTGGCGGCGAGTTTTCTACGTGTTTCGGCGGTGGTGGCGCCGGAGTTTGTTTTCATTTCTGCCATCACCGCGTCATAATCCGCCGGATCGGTGATGATGGTGACGAACGCATGATTTTTGGCGCTTGAGCGCACCATCGCCGGACCGCCAATATCGATGTTCTCGATGCATTCATCAAAGCCCGCGCCTTTTTGCACGGTCGCTTCAAACGGGTAGAGGTTGATGACGACCAGATCAATGGCGCTGATAGCGTGATCGCTCATGGCCTGCTTGTGGTCAGGATGGTCGCGCAGCGCGAGCAGGCCACCATGGATTTTAGGGTGCAGGGTTTTGACGCGGCCATCCATCATCTCTGGAAAGCCGGTATGCTCCGACACATCTTTCACGGGGATAGCGGCGTCCCGCAGCGCTTTTGCGGTGCCGCCGGTGGAGAGAATCTCAACCCCTTGCGCGGCAAGAAACTGGGCAAATGGCAGAAGGCCGGTTTTATCGGAAACGGAGAGGAGTGCGCGGGTGATGGTCATAAGGCAGGATAGCGTGGATCATGGGTGAATTCGGGAACAAGCGCTTTAAGCTGCGTAAGTGCGGCGAGCTTATCGCGATTCTCTGCGGCATCAAGTAGCGTTTTCAGCGCGTTTCGTAAAGTAGCAAGTTCGCTGGCGCGCGGACTCGCAAGAAAAATGCTCTGGTGCTGCGTGCGAACCACATTTTCGCCGCCATGAAACAGCTCTTCATGAAGTTTTTCGCCTGGTCTGAGCCCGGTATAGGTGATCTGGATATCCTTGCCAGGTGTGAGGCCGACAAGGCGGATCATCTGTTCAGCGAGGTCTTTGATTTTCATTGGCTGTCCCATATCGAGGACAAAAATACATTCATTGCGTTCTTTCATAGCGGCTGCGAGCGTGGTCGCCTGCAGAACCAGCTCGACTGCTTCACGAACGGTCATGAAGTAGCGGGTGATGTCGGGATGGGTTACCGTGATTGGCCCGCCGCGTGCAATTTGCTCTTGAAACAACGGCACCACCGAGCCGGTAGAGCCCAGCACATTACCAAAGCGCACGGTGACAAAGCATGTTTTGCCAAGTCCGCCCATCGCCTGGCAGAAACTTTCGGCGAGGCGTTTGGTCGCGCCCATGACATTGGTGGGGTTCACCGCCTTGTCGGTTGAAATCATTAGCATGGTAGCAGCTTCGTGCCTGACTGCGGCTTCGGCGATATTTCTGGTGCCAAATACGTTGGTGAGAATCGCTTCTTCAATATTAAATTCAGCCATCGGTACATGTTTGATAGCAGCGGCATGGATAACAACATCTGGCTTATGCTGACTGAAAATATGCTCCACATGCACGCTCGATCGCACATCACACAAAATGAATGCCAGCTGCAAATCAGGATGGCGATCGCGTATCTCACGCTCGATCTGGTAAAGATGAAATTCGGAAAGTTCGGCAATAACCAGTTTTCTGGGCGCGTAGGTTGCGATCTGGCGCGTGAGTTCGCTACCGATAGTGCCACCGGCGCCGGTAATAAGCACAGTTTTACCAGTAATGAACTGGCGCACTTCCTCATGGTCATGAACATTTTGTGCGCGCCCAAGCAAGTCTTCGACCGCAATTGGACGAATGGCGAGTTTATCACTGATGCCTGGCCTTAGCTCATCTCGCTTGGGAAGGCGCGCCAATGTCAGGCCATGTGTTTCGGCCTTGGCGAGCAAATGGCGAAGTTTTTCAGGCGCAACGCCATCATCGGTGATGATGATTTTATGGGGGCGCTCGCCCTTGCGTTCGAGTTTGTGAATCACCTGCTCAAGGACATTACAATCGCCGTAAACCGGAATGCCGTGGATGGTGCGCCCCTTGTGATCACGGCCTTCGCTTAAAATCGCAACCGGCCGGTAAAGTGTATGGGGTGTGCGGTGCAGATCGCGAATGAGCTGTTCGGCGTAGTGCGGCTGGCCGATCAGGATTACTGGCAATTGACCCACTGCCTCAACCGGTTTGCTAAAACCCAGCGAACGCTCATACACTGTGCGGTAGAGAAAGCGCGGTCCGCCAAGCAGAAGCATGAGCAGCATCCAGTTAATAACAAGCGCTGTGCGCGGCACATCATCGAGGCGGGTAAACAGAAACATGGACAATGAAAAAATGAGAATCACCAATGAGGCGGCGCGCACGATGGTGATCAAATCGCGCATGGACGCATAGTGCCAGGACGCTCGGTATAAGCGCATTTGCACAAAGACAATCAACGCCACCATGATGATAACGGGTGTGCCGTAGCGCACATAATCCAGCTCAAAGCTAAAATCATCGCCAAGCCGGATCGCCATCGCCAGTAAAAAGCTGCTGGCTGCAGCTACGATATCATACAGACCCACGAACAGATTGCGGTGCTGACCTAACTCACGCATCGGAATTTGCCTTGCGTGGTTGATAAGAAAAAAATCCCAGCAGCATGAAGACGCAGCAATAAGCAAGACCTACATAGATGATGCTCATCTCGGGATCTATCACGCAGCGTACTGATAAAAACGCAAGCAGGATGTGCAGGCCAATCAAAAGCTCTGCAATGCGAACGGGGGATTTGCCACCGGTCAATGCACGCTGATAAAAATAAGGATGGGCAGGATCGCGTAGGGCAAGGCGTCTCATCTGTGTGATAAGCCCGTCGCTGACGATATAAGCACACAGGATGAACGCGGTGTAGTGATAGCCGTTATTAGCGGCGACCATCAGTAAGTAGCCAATCACAAACCCTACGGGTGCGGCGCCGACCTCGCCCATGCGAATTTTTGCCGGCGGCCAGTTCCACCACAAAAAACCAACCAGTGAGGAAGCAAGAATCAAGCTATGAATCGAAAGCGGTGATGGAAACTGGCCGTCAAACACGGCGATAAGACATAGCCCGCCGGCGATGGCAATGCTGGGTATGGTAAAGGGCCCGTCATTGTGTTCGATGGAGGCGGTCGTTGCCATGAACCATATCCACAGGAGGCCGGTGAGCATTTTATCGGGGTTCTCGGGCAGCCAGGCGCCAAAAATACCCGATGGCATGAGGCCAAGTGGAATCATCGCAGCGAGCACCATGACCAGTGATCTGATCATCAGCGGTAGTGGAATGAAGCTATTCATCAGGCTGCTTGCTGCAATCAACAGCGTTGCAAGTAAAATCTCAAAAGGAAAATCAGCGAGTGTCAGGCAGACCATCAGTGCCACCACGATCGCAGTGCCGCCGCCAGATGGGGTTGCGGCTTTCTTTTTTTGGGTCAGCACAGCAATATCAAGTGCGGGGGTGCGCCGCCTGAGTGTGGCCAGCAGCACGCGCGTGCCGGCAAGTGTCATGATGAACGCGCCCAGCGATAGCGGAATGTAAAGCGGCAATTCTTCAAACATCAGGACCGACCGAAGAGTTTCTGGATATCCCGTTCTTTTAGCGTAAGTGTGGTCGGTCGTCCATGATTGCATTGACCGGAAAGCGGTGTGGCTTCCATTTGCCTGAGTAATGCGTTCATTTCTGCAATCGACAGACTACGGCCAGCGCGCACGCTGCCGTGGCAGGCCATGGTGCCGGCGAGTGCTTCGATGCGTTCCTTAAGGGCGATGGTCTCGCCGAATTCGCTGATATTATCGGCTAGCTCGCGCACGAGTCCGCTCGCATCGATCTCGCCTAGCATGGCAGGGATTTCGCGCACCACCAGCGAGTCCGGCCCAAAGGCTTCAATCACCAGACCAAATGCTTTAAGTTCCTCGCTCCGTGCCAGCAGCGCTTCGCAAAGGGCGGGTTTTAGGCTTATCACTTCTGGTAGCAGCAGCGCTTGGCGCGCGATACCGCCTTCCTTCATCTGTGCTTTCATGCTTTCAAGCACGAGGCGTTCATGGGCGGCGTGCTGGTCAACGATCACCAGCCCGTCCGATGTTTCTGCTACGATATAAGTTTTGTGCAGCTGCGCGCGAGCGGCGCCAAGCGGATAGGCGGTATAGTCTGGTTCGCTTGTTTCAGAGAATGCGGGCCTTGCCATCGGCGGTGTCATTGCAGGATCTAGCAATTCAAGAGGCTCATAAAAGCGCGGCGCGGCTTCGTGCAGCGCATAGGTGGGTTGGGCTGTGCGTGCGAAATTTTGGCTCGGGATGAAACGTGTCAGCGCGTCATTGCTGGCGCTGCTCGAAGTACGAAATCCTGCTTCCGCGAGCGCATGGCGAATACCGCCGATAATAAGTCCGCGCACTTGCTGCTGGTCACGAAACCGCACCTCGGCTTTCGCAGGGTGCACGTTGACATCGACTTCTTCGGGCGGCAGGTCAAGAAACAGCGCGACCACCGGATGACGGTCATGGGCGAGCACATCCTGATAAGCGGCTTTGACAACACCAAGCAATAACCGGTCGCGCACAGGCCTGCTGTTGACAAACAGATATTGCTCGCTTGACGTGCCACGATTAAACGTGGGCAGCGCAGCAAAGCCGGAAAGGCGGATATTTTCGCGCTGCATGGCAAGCGCGAGCGCGTTATCGGCAAATTCCTTGCCCATCAGATCACTCAGGCGCGCAAGCCTTGCATCAAGCAGATCGCCCTGAGCGCCATCCATGCGTAGCGAAGCTTTGCCATCAATCATCAGGCTAAAAGATATATTTGGATTCGCCATCGCGAGGCGTCTGATTACATCCTGCACCTGGCCGGTTTCACTGCGGTCGCTCTTTAAGAACTTAAGCCGCGCCGGGGTTGCAAAAAATAAATCACGCACGCTGATACGCGTGCCAACACTGCGCGCTGCGGGACGTGGCGCGGAGACATCGCCAGCTTCAATGCTGATCTGCCATGCCTCAGCCTCGCCACGTGCGCGGCTTTCGATTGTCATGCGGCTCACCGATCCAATCGACGGCAGTGCCTCGCCGCGAAAACCAAGCGTGCGGATATCCAGCAGATCATCAGAAGGCAGCTTGGAGGTGGCGTGGCGCTGCACCGCGAGCGTCAGTTCCTCACGGTTCATGCCTTTGCCATTGTCACTGATGATGATGGCGTTCTTTCCCGCTTCTTCGAGCGAGATATCAATTTGTGTCGCGCCGGCATCGATGGCGTTTTCAACCAGCTCTTTGACAGCTGATGCTGGCCGTTCAATGACTTCGCCGGCAGCGATGCGATTAATGAGCGTGCTGGGCAGCAGGCGAATGGTCATGCAGTTTTGCCCAGCAGATAATTTCGGGCGAGCCGCTTGCCTTCTTCAACAGCGGGCTGATCAAACGGGTTGACCTCGAGCAGCGCTGCCATGCAGATGATCTCCAGCGTGAAATGTGCAAGCAGGCTGCCAAGCGCTGCCTCATCAAGCTTATCAAGCTCCATCACCCTGACTGGTGCGCCAGTTGCTGCAATGGTTGCCAGCGTTGCCTGCTGCTCGGCAGCGAGTACGTCGCCAGTCGTTTTATCGGAAATATAGCTAAGTTCACGGTCATCCAGTTTGCCAATCGCTTGACCGGTGCCGCGCCGATTCATGAGGATCATGGTGAAGAATTTATCTCTGGGGCCATCCAGATAAAGCTGAAGCTGGCTATGTTGATCAGTGCTGCCGACGGCGCGGATCGGCGTTGTGCCTTTGCCTGCTTTGCCAAGGCTCTCCGCCCAGCTTTGTCGATACCAGCTGGAAAATCCCTCTAGGCGCTGAGCGTAGGGCAGCATCACCGACATGTTGCGCCCCGCACGCATGGCGTCGTACTGCAGGGCAGCCCCTATGGCAGGCGCAAAAGAATCAGCTGTTTTTGCTTGCTGCAGATCTTCTGCGACGCTGGCCGCGCCGCTGAGTAGTGCGCCGATATCAAGACCGGCAATCGCGGCAGGCAGCAGACCGACATTGGTAAAGAGTGAAAACCGCCCGCCAATGTCGCTGACATGCGTCAGGCAGCGAATGCCGCGCGCGTTAGCTGCGCGCCGCAGCGGATTATCGGTCTGGGTGGTATTGACTAAAATTTGCTGTGCGGCTGCTTTTCCTGATTTCTGTTCCAGTATCGAAACGATGGCATGAAAATGCGCGAGCGTTTCCACGGTGCCACCTGATTTGCTGATGAAGATGAAGAAGCTTTGTTTCAGATCAAGCCTGATGAGCAGGTCATCAATTGCATCAGGGTCGATATTTTCAAGAAAATGCAGTCTGGGTTTCAGGCAAGGCTTCAGGCTGCTTAGCACGCGGCCACTGAGGCCCGATCCCCCTGCTCCGACCACCACCACATCCGCATATTTACTGCAAATCTCCCCCGCGATTACTTGAAGTTCGGGTATGTATTTCGTGGTATGCCAGGCATGCAGGATGGGTTCGGCGGGCAGCGTTTTGTCACCGGCATGCGCATGGCGCAGCATGTCGAACGCAGGGGCAAGTTTTTTAAGCGTTTCGGGGTTTGGGTTTGGGCAGTGCTGCGTAAGCTGGCGGTAGAGCATTTATGGTTTCTTTCCCACGCTTATGACCAGCAGGTTGTCTGGAATAATCAGGCGTTTTGCCATCGCCATGACCTGTTCGCGCGTGACCGCTTCGACCAGCTGGTTGCGTTTCTCCAGATAATCAATGCCAAGCGCATGAAGCTGCATGTTGATCAGGAACGAAGCGATCTCGGCGTTGCTATCAAGGCTTAAAACAAACGAGCCTTTGATGAATTCTTTGGCGTCAGCAAACTCCACGTCGGTCGGTCCATTTGCGCTGAAATCAGCCAGTGTGTCTTTAAGCGTTTTGATAGCCTCTGGCGCCTGCTCATTTTTCGTGGCAAAGCCGCCGCGCAGCAGCGCCGCGTGATCCATCGGATCCAAGCCGGAAAAAACCGAATAAGAAAGCCCGCGCTTTTCTCGGATCTCGCGGCCAAGGCGTGCATTCAGGCTACCACCGCCGCCTAAAATATGGTTCATGACATGCGCCACCATGTAGTCCGGATCGGTGCGTTTAATGCCCTCCATGGCAAAGGCCACCATGGTTTGCGGCACGTTAAAATCCACATGCACCTGTTTGCCAGGCGTAGGAAGTGTCACCTCATCAAGCTTTATTTCGGGATCATAACGCTCCGGCAGGCTGCCTAAATGCGTATCGAGCAGACGCTTTGCTTCATCTGCGGATAGATCACCAACAATCGCAATTACCAAATTACCGCGCGTGAGATAGCGCTCGGTGTAGTCGGTTAAATCACTTCGGGAGATATTATCTGCTGATGCTAGTGTGCCAAGCGGCGGGCGGCTGTAGGGATGATCTCCGAATGCTGCCCTCGCCATCGCCATTTGCAGCTGGTAGCCCGGGCGGCTTTCCTGCTGCTTGATGACGGAGAGGGTTTGATTTTTAACGCGCTCCAGCGAGTCGCTATCGAAGCGAGGTTTGGTTAGCACAAGGCCGAGTAGCTCAAACGCCTTGTCCTTGTGTTCGCTTAAGGATTCGAGCGAGACATTAAAGCGGTCTTCCTCGGCGCCCATCTGCAGGCCGATCGCGTGCGATTCCACCGCCACACTGAACGCGCGTGAGTCAAGATCGCCCGCGCCTTCGGTGAGCAGCGCGGCCACGCGGTTAGCGCGGCCTTCCTTGCCGGCGGGATCATAGGCGCTGCCGGCGCCGGTGAAAGTGATTTTTACTGCAAATAAAGGCAGCGATTTTTCTTCCACGAGCCATGCCTTGATGCCTTTGTCGCTGACGATTTCCTGAACTTCGGCGGCGCTTGCATGGCCT
Organism: Rickettsiales bacterium; assembly: GCA_021299465.1. GTDB lineage: Bacteria > Pseudomonadota > Alphaproteobacteria > Rickettsiales > SXRF01 > JAJTHB01. The sequence continues at coordinate 35,909 of JAJTHB010000015.1, forward strand.
GCTGAAAACAGCATGCAGATGATGGCGAAGAAATATCTCATGGCTTCGCCTCCGGCAGCAAGGCCCCGGTGACGGATTGTTTGAGCTGAAGCGTTTCATTCGCCGCGCGCAGGATATCTTCGGCGCGCACCTGATCAATCAGCTCCGGCCATAGCGTGAAATAATCAGCGGGCAGGCCTGCGATTCTCACCCAGCCCATGATGCGCGCCATAGAGGTCAGCCCCTCGCGTGCATAAATAGTGTCGGCTTTGTAGAGTGTTTTGGCGCGTTTCAGCTCATCATCCTTGATGCCTTGGGTAAGGCGAGCGATTTTAGCATCAATCGCTGCTTCAAGCTTGTCCAGCGCTACGCCTTTTTCAGGCACGGCAGTGATTTCAAATTGCGCCGGTCCTACGTTAAAGCCGCTATAGCTGGTATCAATGCTGCTTGCGAGCTTCTGCTCGACGACGATCGCCTGATACAGCCTGCTGGTTTTACCGCCGCCAAGGAGCTGCGAGAGTAAAAACAGCGGCAGCGCATGCTCTTTTTTGCCGTAAGCGAGGCTTGCGGCGCTGTAAGTGCGGCTCCATACCGGCTGGTTCACGTTGGGGTGCGCAAGCGTGATACGCCGCGCGGCGATCTGCGGCGGTTCGCTCGTCCATTCGCGTTTTGGAACTTCTTTTCGTCTCAAGGGGCCATAATATTTTTCCGCGAGCGGCCTGAGTTCATCAGCGGTGATAGCGCCGGAGACGATCAGGATCATGTTATTCGGGTGGTAATAGCGCGCATGGAAATCCAGCACATCCTGCTTGGTTAAACCCTCCATCTCATGCATCCAGCCGATCACCGGTATGCGATAAGGATGGTTTCGAAACAGCATCGCATTCACCTGTTCATTCAGCAGCGCATCGGGATTGTTTTCAACACGCGACCGGCGTTCCTCTAAAATGACCTGTCTTTCATTCGCGATATCTTGGTCGGACGGCGTAAGACCGCGTATGCGGTCAGCCTCCAGCTCCATCACCAGCGGCAGGTGCTCTTTGGCGATGTTCACAAAATAAGAGGTGGCATCATAGCCGGTGAAGGCGTTTTGCTCGCCTCCGTGGCGGGCGATGATATCGCTGTACTGGCCGCGAGAGTAACGCGGCGTGCCAAGAAACATCACATGCTCATGGAAATGGGCAAGGCCCGATTTGCCGGCCGGATCATCGGCGCTGCCGACACGAAGCCATATCATGTGGCTGACTGCTGGCACGCGGTGGTTTTGGGTCACCACCACTTCCATGCCGTTTTTTAAGGTGAAGCTCTCGGTGGTTAGGGCGCTAGCGGGCTTTGTGATGAGCATCAAAGCAAGGCCAAGCAAGAGAAAAAATCGCGCAGGATTTTTTTTGTCATCCCGAGCGCAGCGCAGCGCAGTCGAGGGATCTTTGAAACAGAAAGATTCTTCGCTAACGCTCAGAATGACAAATTTTTTACGTATTATCGCTACCACAGCCAGTCCAGAATGCCGCGATCTTTAGGTTTGGTGCTGGCGGTTTCGCCTTCGGTCGGCGGCTTGCCTTCGCGTTCGTTTTTTTCTAAGCGCTCAGCCTCGCCCTTCGCATCAACCACCGGCTCTTTTTTCTCTGGGCTTAGGCCAAGGTCCCACCACGGGCGATCTTCCTTTTGTTCCTGAATAACGAGTTTTTCTTCAGCGAGTTCGCGGCGAACGGCAGGATCGGCCGCTGTCGCTCCGGCCTGTTCAAGCAGGCGCGATTCTGCTGTGGTTTTTCCGCCGGTTTGGGCAGCAGGCTTTGCCGCTTCAGCAGGGTTTCCTCCAAGCTTGAAACGATTCTCACCCTCGCCCGCGCCAACGACAGCGGCGCGCGCCTTGTCGTCTGCGCCGATGGTCCCAGTGCCATCCGGCACTGAAGGTGGGCGCAAATTAAATTGCGGCGGCACCGAAAGCGGCGGGCGCGACACCACGCGAAATTCATCCGGCGCGCGCTGGTCGATGCCGAGCGTTTCCTTCACTGTGGTTGTCCCGCAGCCAGCAAGCAGGAGCAGGCAGGTCATTAAACTAAATTTGATCGTTTTATCGCTCATCGTTTATCCCTCTTTCCCGCCACTATACTATCCAGTAGCAAAACGGCAACTCCGATAAAAATGCAGCTATCGGCAATGTTAAAAGCCGGCCAGTGATAGCCGTAAAGATGGAAATCAAAAAAATCTGCAACTGCGCCGAAGCGGAAGCGGTCAATGACATTGCCCAGTGCGCCGCCGATAACGAGGCCAATGGCGATGGCAAGGTGGCGGGTATCTGCTTTTTTGAGCCACATAAAAAGAATCAGACAAATGGCAATTGCAACCGCGGAGAGCACCATCGGCATGTCATGGCGGGCGAACATGCCGAAGCTCACGCCCGGATTCCAAACCATCACTAGATTGAAAAAACTGGTCACTTCGATGGGCGGCCGCGCATCAATATCAATGATCTCCAGCATCCACCATTTGCAGAGCTGGTCGGCGCTAAGAATGAAAAGCGCGATCGCAAGGCCGAGCATGAAAAAACTCGGCTTAGCGGGCAAGGATTGTTCGGGCGGTGTGGGTGTCATGGGTGATTTGTTCCTTCAGCGCGTCGGCGCCTTCAAATTTTTTCTCATCACGAATGAAGTGCTTAAGGCTCACCATGGCATAGCGGCCATACACCTCCTCAGCAAGTCCAAACGCATGGGCTTCGAGCAGCGGCGTGTGAACACCAAAGGTTGGTTTCACCCCGATATTCACCACCGCATCAAACATCTTTCCTGCGACTTCCAGCTTTGCCGCGTAAACGCCTTTTCGTGGGATGAAGCGTTTTTTTAGGGCGATGTTCATGGTGGGAAAGCCGAGCTTTCTGCCGCGCGCTTCGCCGCGTATCACATGGCCGGCGATGGCGTAATCATCCCCGAGCATGGCGCGGGCGCCCACCAAATCTGCTTCTTTCAGCAGCTCGCGGATGGCGCTGGAGGAGGCCATGCGGCCCTCTCCGTCCGTCACGGCAGCGGCGGCAGTGAAGCCAAAGCCATGCGCGCGCGCTTTCTGCGTCAGGAATTCGCTATCCCCTCCTCTGCCCTTGCCGAAAGCAAAATTACTGCCGGTTACCACATGGCGCACGCCGAGTGTTTTGACGAGTAATCCTTCTACAAAATCATCGGCGCTGGTCGATGCTAAGGCCCCATTAAAACGAAGCAGGATCAGCTGATCAGCGCCGAGGCCAGCGATGGCGCCAGCCTTTTGTTTGAAAGAAAAAAGACGCAGCGGTTCGCTTGCGCGGCCAAAAAACTCCCGCGGATGCGGCTCGAAACTCATCACCGCGGCGGGCACGCCAAGCGCACGTGCCAGCGCCACCGATTCACGTATAATCTCACGGTGGCCGAGATGCACCCCATCGAAATTACCGATGGCAAGCACGCAGCCTTTTGGAAAAAGATCGGGTTTGACGTCGCGGGTGAGTTTCATTGTGGGCGCGAGGGAACCTTGATGAGCGCCTCACCATCCACCACCAGTGTATCGCGCACGAAACACTGAGTGGTAAGTAGCGCGCGCTTTTTTTCAGTGTTGAGCTCCCGCACGGTGGCAGTGGCATAAACGGTATCGCCGACGCGCACCGGCGCTAAAAATTTCAGCGTCTGGCTCATATAGATGCAGCCCGGGCCGGGCAGTTTGGTGCCGATCACGGCGGAGATCAGGCTGGCGGTGAGCATACCGTGCACGATGGTGCCGCCGAAAATGGTTTGCTTGGCAAATTCTTCGCTCAGGTGCATCGGGTTGGTATCGCCGGAGACGCCTGAAAAGTTGCGCAGGTCGGTCTCGGTAATCGTGCGCGAGACGCTCGCCTGCTGGCCGAGCTTTAGCTCTTCAAAGAAATAACCGTGTAGCCCGGGATGTTCCATGTCAGGGGTCGGGGGTTAGGGGTCAGGGGTTAGTATCTGTGATTGTGGGGATTTAATCTGATCCCCAATCCCCGATTCCTGATCCCTGATTTTGAGATAAAGCAGCGTCGGCGCCGAAATATAAACGGACGAGTAGGTGCCGACGATGACGCCGAAAACCATCGCCCATGAAAAGCCTTCAATTACCTCGCCGCCAAACAGCGCAAGTGCGAGTGCGGCAAGCAGGGTGGTGGAAGCGGTGAGGATGGTGCGCGAGAGCGTCTCGTTGATGCTGATATTGAGCAGTTCCATCACCGCCATTTTTTTATAGCGGCGCATGTTCTCGCGGATGCGGTCAAAGATCACCACTGAGTCGTTGATCGAATAGCCGACGATGGTGAGGATCGCGGCAACGGCGGTGAGGCCGAATTCAAACTGGGTGACCGCAAAAAAGCCGATGATCATGATGGCATCGTGAATCAGCGCAAGGATGGCACCGAAACCATATTGCCACTCAAAGCGAAACCAGACATAGATCATGATAGAAAGAAACGACAGCAGCACGGCAATGATACCGTTTCTGACCAGCTCCTCGCCAACCGTGGGGCCGACATAATCAATCTTGCGATAATCGATGCTGCCGCCGATGGAGGCGGCGAGAATTTCTTTTACCTTGGCGGTGAGTTTGGCCTGATCATCGTCCTTGGATACCTGAATGCGGATCATCACATTTTTATCATCACCGATATTCTGTAGCGATACTTCGCCAAATCCCTGACCCGAGAGCGCGCTACGCATCTGGCCGAGGCTGGCAGGCTCCTGCGTTTCAATCTCCATCAAAATACCGCCGGTAAAATCAATACCGAGGTTGAGGCCTTGCGTGAAGACCAGCCCGAGCGAGCCGAGCGTGAGTAGGCCGGAGACGATAAAGCCGATCCAGCGTTTACCCATGAAATCAAAATTCGGGCGTTTTGAGAAGAGACGAAGGGGCATGAGATTTTTTTAAGCGGTTACAGTGAAGCCGTACTGATATACAACATACGCTACGTAAAGCAACATCAGTACAGCGCCCTCAAGACGCGAGAGTGTATGTTTGGAATAGAGCATCCAGATGCCAATAAGCGCGGTGGCAATCATCACATAAAGATCCACGCTTAAAAACTGCGCGGAGACAGCAATCGGGGTGATGGCGGCTGACACGCCGACAATGCCTAAGATATTGAAAATATTGCTGCCAATGATGTTGGCGATGGAAAGATCAGCCTGTTTTCGAAAGGCGGCGACCAGCGAGGTGATAAGTTCCGGTGTGGAGGTGCCGATTGCAACGATGGTCAGGCCAATCACTGCATCCGACACGCCAAACATGCGCGCGAGGCCGCTGGAGCCATCAATCAGGATGTCGGCGCCGGTGGTAAGAAGGCCAAGGCCGACCGCGATGTAAGCGATGGCGCATGGCAGGCAGGCTTTTTTATCGGTATTTGGCACTTCCTGCGCCTGCGGTACTGGCAGCACCGGGCGCAGCTTCGAGCTTTGGATGGTGCGGTAGGAGTAGTAAATGACACCGGAAAACAGGATCAGCGCATCCAAGCGGCCGACTTCGCCGTCCAGACACAGGATAAGCAGCAGCACCGATACGCCCACCATGATCCAGCCGTCGCGCTTGATGAGGTCAGGGCAGGCTCTAAGTGGTGTGATGATGGCAACCAGCGCAAGAATAGTAAGGATGTTGCCGATATTGCTGCCAATGACATTGCCTAGAGAAATATCCGGACTGCCGCCGGCTGCGGCCTGAATGCTCACAATCATTTCCGGCGAGGATGTGCCGTAGGCGACGATGGTAAGGCCAATGACCGTGGTTGAGAGCTTGAAATATTTAGCAACCGTCACCGCGCCGCGTACCAGCAGCTCGCCGCCTGCAACGAGCAGGGTGATACCAAACAGGATTTGCAGGATGAAAGGGGTCATCGAACCTAGTTTACTGCTTCCACCGCCACCACTTCCGGCACGTAATGCTTCAGCATATTCTCAATGCCGTTTTTGAGCGTCACGGTCGAGCTGGGGCAGCCGGAGCAGGAGCCGTGCAGTTCGAGCTGCACGATGCCATCTTCAAAGCCGCGGAAGATAATATCGCCGCCATCCTGCGCCACAGCGGGGCGCACACGGGTGTCGATCAACTCTTTTATTTGTTTCACCAGTTCACTGTCTTCGGCGTTTGCGGTATTCGTAGCCGTTGCGCCGCTGACAATCACAGGCTTACCGGCTGTGAAATGGTCGAGAATAATTGAAAGTAATATAGGGCGTAGCGCCTCCCAGTGGCTTTTTTCATTTTTGGTGATGGTGATAAAATCGCTGCCGAAAAACACCGCCTCGATATCCCCCGCTTCAAACAGCGCTCTTGCCAGCGGCGATTCCTTGGCGGACTCGAGGCCGGTGTAAAATTTCGTGCCGGATTCAAGTACGGCGACGCCGGGGACGAATTTCATGGTGAGTGGATTGGGGGTGGGTTCAGTCTGGATGAACATAAAAGCCAGTCCCTTTAAAATCAGGGATCCTGTAAGAGTTGCAAAAGAATTGCTCGTAATATAGGCTCACATCCTACCAAAATCAATCCCGCCTTCTATTCATGGAGTAGTTTTATGCGCAGATTAGCGCTTGTTGTTTTTTCACTGCTGGTTTCCTCCCCTGCTTTTGCGCAGGAACCTGCTAAACTGAGTGTCAAGGTCGGTGGTGTTGAGCATGGCCGTTCGATTCCTGAGCGCTTCGCATATTGTATGCAGGACGGCAAGGGCAAAACTAAGGATGGCCAGAATATCAATCCCTCGATTGATTGGTCAGGCGCGCCGGAGGGCACCAAATCGTTTGCGATTATCATGGTGGATCGTGACGTGCCGCAGAGTTTTGAACTTGCCAATCAGGATGACAAAGTAATTCCTTACAATTTTCCAAGGCAGGATTTTTACCACTGGGTGCTGGTCGATATTCCTGCGACCATGATTGGTATTGCCGAAGGCGCTGATAGCCGCGGTATTACCAAGGGCGGCAAGCAGCTCGGTCAGCGCCCTTATGGCGTGGTTGGCCAGAATGATTATGTTCGCGTGTTGGATGAAGGTCCGCATGGTGGCTATGATGGCCCCTGCCCGCCATGGAATGACAACCGCCTGCATAACTATCATTTCATTGTTTATGCGCTTTCTGTGCCGACACTCAATTTAAGCGGCACGTTTGGTGGCAAATATGCGGAAGAGATGATGAAGCCGCATATTCTCGCTAAAGGTGAGGTGATCGGCACTTTTACCAATAAGCCCGGCATATTTTAATGTCGGCACTGCCTAAGAAAGCGCATTGGCCTCCTGCCTATATTTATTTTCAAAGCGCTGTCATTGCATTGGTTGTGTGGTGGTTTATGCGCAGTCTTTACCAGGACGATGCCTACATTACGCTGGTTTATGCGCGTAACTGGCTGGAGGGTCACGGTCTGGTATGGAGCCGAGGCGACGAGCCGGTTGAGGGTTACTCCAACTTTTTGTTCCTGCTGCTGATCGCTGGCCTTGGCTGGCTTGGCATGGATTTAGTGCTGGCCAGCCGGTTGATCAGCTTTGTCGCTTATTTCGGGCTGATTGCCGCGCTCTTTCTGTTTACACGCACCGTCTACCGGCAGCGTTTTGCCGGCAGTGAGAAATATTATGCCCACCAGATTAATAGTGCGCTTGCCGTTGGTCTGGTCGCGTCCGCTGTTCCTGTGCTTGCCTGGGTGATGGGTGGGCTGGAAACGGTATTGTTTACTTTTTTGCTTACGAGCGCTGTTTGTTCGGTGCTTTACTGGCTTGAATTTGGTCTGAGCCGCAAGAGGGTCTTTTTGACGGGCGTTCTGTTTGCCCTCGCCACCATGACGCGCCTGGAGGGGCTCATGGTCTGGGGCATGACCGGCATTGTGCTCGGGCTGTTCTGGCTTATTCCAGCCAGGCGTAATCACCTTGATTTTTCGCGTCTGATGCTGCTGTTTTTTGGCTATATGCTGCTTGTTGCGCCATGGATGGCGTGGAAATTTCATATGTATGGCGATTTTCTGCCTAACACCTACTACGCGAAAGTATACGGCATTCCCGATGGCATACTAACGTTCCTGGGCTGGCTCTACATGTTCCAGGTCTTTTATGTGCCGCCGTTTTTGTTGCTGGCAGCGGTGATTCTGCTGCTTATGTATCGGCGCTTTGTCATGCCTAATCGCAGCATTATTTACCTGATCGTAATTGCCTGCCTATTGTGCTGGCATGTGTTTACCAGTGGCGGCGATCACATGCCCTATTTGCGTTTTTATGCGCCGATTATCCCGCTGCTCTGCCTTCTGATTTATTATTGCTGCGCCTCGATGATTGAACAGAACGAAGCAAGGTTCAGGGATATTTCTGGCGCTATGATTGTGCTCTCGGTGTTTCAGTTGGGCATCATTGAGGATCTCGTTGTATCGCGTGGCGCGGTGTCTGGAACATCGGTGGCGGCGCATATTGAAGCGCATTGGAAAAAAGGGGCGCTGATCGCCATTAATCCTGCCGGTGCGCTGCCTTACTATGCTCCTGATTTTCGCTATGTCGACATGCTTGCCCTCAACGACAAGCACACGGCCAGGCTTGATCTAAGTGAAGATGAAAGGCTCAAGAACTGGGCGCGGCTGACCATTGGCCATCTGAAAACCGATGGTGTTTATGTCTTAAGCCGTAAACCTGATTACATTATGTTTGGTGAAGCGTGGGGTGATGAGAAACCTCGCTTCATGAGCGATGTTACGATTGCTGAGCAAAGTGATTTTCAAACCAACTATCGCCGCGTCGAAACCTTTATTGATATCGCACCAGAGCGTTTAGAGCAGCTGAGGGAAATGGACCGCATGAATCAGGAAGATTACAAGGCTAATCCTGATAACCCTCGCTGGGTACGCGGGCCAGTGGTGAGCGATGATAACAAGCTTCGCTTTATTTACTATGAGCGTATCAGGTAGGGCTTTTAGCTTCAGAAGTTTGTGGCCTGCTCTCCTGCTATACTAAGGCTCTTAAGGGCGCTTTGATTTCATCATAGACCTGTTTTGAATCACTTTATTTCCCTTAGCCCCTTCCATGAAAAGAGTGGCAAGCGATCGCTCAGGCGCTCGCGGGCATCAAGAAATTGTATGATGAAATCAAAACGCCCTGTTGGATTCGACAGCCGAAGGGCGCCCTTATTTACCAACCTTCTCTGGAGTCCTTGTGAATTAAGGAGCTCGGGGAGGATAAGGAAAACTGATCAATAAGAAGCAAGCTGGTTTAGTTGGTGTTGCAAGCGACCACAAAAAAACCCTGCCGATTGCTCGGCAGGGTTTTTCTTGAACGTCCTAATATTAAGATTAGGTCGTTGCACAACCAGTGCCAGCACCAGCGTTCATCGCATCAACGATGCCAGCAGCACCGAACACGATAGCAACGCCAACACCAACGATGATCGCCATACCCCAGGATACTTTACCCAGGAGTGCGCCGATACCGATCACGGTGATTGCAATGGTAGCAAGACCTTTACCGGTGTTACCGATAAACCAGCCTACTACGGTACAGAGAACTTTACCCATTGGGGTATCGTTACCTGCGAATGCGAGTTC
>JAJTHB010000005.1 GCA_021299465.1 Rickettsiales bacterium
CACAACATCCGCGAGTGGATCATTCGTAACTCGCCGGTGCCGATCGGTACGGTTCCCATTTATCAGGCGCTTGAAAAAGTGGATGGCGTGGCAGAAGAGCTGACCTATGAAATCTACCGCGATACGCTGATTGAGCAGTGCGAGCAGGGGGTGGATTATTTCACGATTCACGCCGGCGTGCGCCTGCCTTATGTGCCGATGACGGCGAACCGAAAAACCGGCATTGTCTCGCGTGGCGGTTCGATCATGGCGAAATGGTGCCTCGCCCATCACAAGGAGAATTTCCTCTATACGCATTTTGAGGATATCTGCGAAATCATGCGCGCGTATGATGTGAGCTTTTCGCTGGGCGATGGGCTGCGTCCCGGCTCGATTCATGATGCCAATGATGAAGCGCAGTTTTCTGAGCTGGAAACGCTCGGCGAACTGACGAAAGTCGCGTGGAAGCATGATTGTCAGGTGATGATAGAAGGGCCCGGCCATGTGCCGATGCATTTGATTAAAGAAAACATGGATAAGCAGCTGAAGGAATGCCACGAGGCGCCATTTTACACGCTGGGGCCGCTTACGACCGATATTGCGCCGGGCTATGACCATATCACCAGCGCGATTGGCGCTGCGATGATCGGCTGGTTTGGCACGGCGATGCTGTGTTATGTGACACCCAAGGAGCATCTTGGCCTGCCGGATCGTGATGATGTGAAAGAGGGCGTGATTGCCTATAAAATCGCCGCGCACGCAGCGGATCTTGCCAAAGGCCACCCTGCCGCTTACCACCGCGACGATGCGCTTTCCAAAGCGCGTTTTGAATTCCGCTGGGAGGATCAGTTCAATCTTGCGCTCGACCCTGATACGGCGCGCGAATACCATGATGAAACTCTGCCGGCCGATGGTGCGAAGGTGGCGCATTTCTGCTCGATGTGCGGGCCGAAATTCTGCTCGATGAAAATCTCGCAGGATGTGCGGGATTATGCGGCGGCGGAAGCCCAGAAAAAACAGGGCATGGCCGAGATGAGCGATAAGTTCAAGGCCACCGGCAGCCAGATTTACCAAAAAGTGGATGCTGCCTGAAGGAAATGAACGCCATTGACCGCATTCGCCAGCGTCACTCACAAACGGGCGTGCAGCTGCGCGTGACCATACCCAGCCAGGTGAAGCCCAGTTTGCTGCTGGTTGGCTGTGTGGATGCGCGGCTGAACCCGCGCGATGATATCGGTATTCCCGACGGCGCGGCGCTGATTCACCGCACGATTGCCGCGAGCATCCCCGCTTACGACCCAAATGACAGCAGCTCCCGCGAGTTTAATGAGGTACTGACTGGCGCGCTTAAAGCAGGCATTCGAGATATCGCAGTGATGGGGCATACGCATTGTGGCGGGCTGGAGGCGTGCCTGTGCGGCGAGCATGAAAAGCTGCGTTATGTGAAAGATCATCTCGCGCCGCTTGAGCCGATTAGAAGTATCGCGCGTAATGCGCAGGAAATGGAAGATCGCTCGGTCGCGCAGATTATCGCCAATATTAAAACTTACCCGGTGGTGCAGGATGCTGAGCAGCAGGGCTTGATCAATCTACATGGCTGGGTGGTGCATACTGGCAGCAAGCGCATCCGGCAGATGGATCTGCGCCATGCTGATCACGCCTTTGAGCCGATGCCTACGCTTGCCAGCCTGCCTGAAAAGGCGTCGGTGATCGATCGTATTGCCCACCAGCAGGCGGCTTATGCGGAAAAACCCGCCCGCGAGCCGCAGCGCCACGAGCCGGAGCTGATTATCCTCAGCGATATGGATGCGGAGGTGAACCCCGCCAATGACCTCAGCATTCCTTATGGCAAGGCGATTATTTACCGCGATGTGATTACGCCAGGAGACGATCTGCCGCTTGGGAAAAAAGCGGCCGTCCAGTTCGCAGTGGAGGCCAAGGGCGTGCGCGATGTGGTGGTGCTGGGGCACTATGACAGCCGCCGGCAGGGCGATGATTATGAAAAAGCCAGCGCGCAGGTGATGCGGCGCATGGAGCGGCTCAGGCAGTTTGATTTTTTAAAAGGCCCCAGCGAGCGAGGCGTGGTGAAGATTCATGGCTGGGTGTTTGATAACGCCATGCACCCACCAGCTATTTTTGAAGCAAACCAGAAGGGCGGCTTTGCGCCCATGGCGGCAATTACACACTCAGCCCGCCATCCATGATTTGGCGTTTATAATTTCGGCTGGCTTTGTTCCAGCCGCGCTCATGCATGTTAAAAAAGAAGGTCTGCACCAGCGGCTCAATGATACCGATCGCCAGCGCGATCTCCCAGCTTCCCGAAATCGCATAGGCCACAGCAATAGCTACGGCGAAATGCATCAAGCAGTATGTTAAGGTTTTGGCGGTGATTTCATGTTCAAAGATCAGGCGTGTCATAAGCTACCTCATGTTTCTTATTATAGCGCAAATGAGAGTCATTCTCAAGTATTAAAATGCTTCGATAGGGTGACTGGATTTTTGCTTTAATCTTTCTTCAACCAATCGAGCGTATATTTATGAATTGGAAAGGGAGGCGAGCGTATGCTGAATATTATCGAAGTGTTCAAAGTAATTTTTATGGATTTCTCAGAGCGTCATCAATAACAAACTATTGATTTTAATAAAAATAGCGGCCTGAGGGCCGCTTTTTTATTTGTCATAATAACTTAATAATCAATTTCGTAAGAAAATATTATAAGAACTGGAACAAAAAATTGATTTTTTTGATGTTGAGACCAGATGCATGGGTAAGCCTAGTTTAAATATTGATCCTATTTCATTCAATGGATGGCTGGTGTCGAACATCATTTCATCAGTAGCTGTTCGACGATCAGCGGGAGAGCAGGCTGGCGTAAGGCCAAACGGTGAAGACTGGTTGGTGATAGACCCTAAGCGCGGGCTTCAGTTTATTGAGCCAGAAAAAGCAACTCTTTCTGTGAATTATGTAGTGTTAGATATAATACCCACAGCGTGGTTAGATGAATCAACAAAAACTACAAAAATGCCACCTCAGATTTCATTGAGCGCAACTATCGCAAATACGTATCATAAAGAGGAAGCTAAGGATTTTCTTCTAATTGGCAAAGCTCAGCAGAACGACATCGACACTTTGCTGGCTTCCAAGCCCAGCCACTACAAGCTTCTGGTCGAGCGCTCTCTTTATAAGGCGATGGTTGTTCATGCTATCGGTGTGCTGATGAACGGAAGCTATGGCTACAGATTAGCAGGATTTGAAACTAAAGATGCCTACCGTAAAGCACTTAAAGACCCTGCTTCTGATATTTACTTAAAGCTTATGAGAGCCATGAAACAAGCTGAATTAACGGCGAAAGATGTGGCAGAGTTAAGGGAAGCAGCGCTTTCTGATGATAAACAATGTTATGAAATGATCCCATTATTGGATCACTATCAGCGCAGCGAATTAAAAGAGGCTGATACCGCTGCCCATGTGGCGGGCTTAGCCCCAACAGGCGCAAATAGAAGCGCTTTTTCCCGCTAAGTATTTGATTGGCATGATGATGTTCATCGCCGATTGTCACACAATTGTCACACAAAAATCGTGGGAAAAGCCTACAATAGTTGGTATAGACTAAGAAATATAACTATCGTTGGAACCGTTATGACAAACGCCAAGAAACAATATAGCACTGAAGAACTGGAGTCGAAATACAACGATATTACGATTCTATACGATTATGCTGAAGAGCTGGTCGCAACGGTTGAGAGCCAGTTTGTTCAGGATCCGGAAGCGCAGATGCTGCTTGTTGAGCCACTCCTTAACGATATTGGCGATGCGGCGGATGTGCTTGGCGAAGAATTCATCATGATTGCGGAAAGCAAGCGTGGAAAAGCTGTCAAGGCCAGCAAGTCTCGTATTGAGGCCGCGCTTCGTAAAATCTATGTGTCGGTGACGGAGTATCAGGCAAAGGTTTGTGCGACTTCTAAATCAGCGACCAGTGCCCTTAAAAATATCGCAGATCCGATTGTGGCGAAAATCCAGCGTCAGGTGGAGCAGGTGGTAGCCATTTTCCTCGAGTTTGTGAATATCTCGCTTTACAGCATTATGAACAAGGCCGAAGTCGAAGCGCTGCGCGTGCGCGATACCCGTATCGCTATGATGATGCACCAGCAGGCGATGAGCCAGCAGCAGTAAGTTTGCGTGGCGAGAGAACCAAATAAAGACGCTAAGTTTTTTCCGGGTGGCCGCGCTGACGGGAACCGTGGTGGCGAAGGTTGGGGAGAAAGAACTCCTCGACGGACAAAGACAAGTTTAGTTTCCGTAAGCGATGGTGAACTTGAGCTTGCTAACACTTTGCGTAAGCTTGCAACTTATATCACTTTTGGTGGCGAGCAATTAGGGGATGGGAAGGTTTCTGTTTTGTCCGCGCTTGCAGATTCAAACGGTAATTTATTAACTGATCGAAGATTGAGTCCGGCCGAATATGCGGCTGAAATTGAGGTAAGCAAACAATATCTTAAGGGATTGGGTATAAAGGTTGAACAAACTCAACCTATAAAATTTCCTGGGCATGATAACAAATATGAAGTGCGTTATCTTGCCGATGCAAAAGCTGTTACCGCTTTTCTTCGTAAGCCTGAAGTTGCGGCGCTTATGAAGAAATTTAGAGATCATCAAAAAAAAGCAACAGATCGTGACCCGGAATGGGGAAGGGTTTCGTCATTACTAGACGCCGGCGTCAGGGCAAATATCGTTATGGCAGCGGGTATCGCTTGCAGAGCTGCTGGCGAAGAGCTGATAGATTTTTATCCATCTGTCGGACATGACAGATAAAAAAAGAGAGCCTATTGGCTCCCTTTTTTTATTGTCCTTTTGTCATCCTCGCGAGGCCATAGGCCGAAGCGGGGATCTGGTGCAATAAATAACAATATCCCCGACGGCGCTAGGCGCCGCCGAGGATGACGCGGTTTTTACACCGAATAATACATCTCGAACTCGCATGGAGCCGGTGTGTGCTCCCAGCGATAAACTTCCTGCATTTTGAGGTCGATGTAGCTATCGATGAAATCATCGGTAAAGACATCGCCTTTTTTCAGGAAGGCACGGCCTTTATCCAGTGATTCCAATGCTTCGCGTAGGCTGCCGCACACGTTTGGCACATTTTTGAGTTCTTCCGGCGGTAGATCATAGAGGTTTTTATCCATGGCATCGCCAGGGTGGATTTTGTTTTCGATGCCATCGAGACCGGCCATCAGCATCGCGGCAAAGGCGAGGTAGGGGTTGGCGGTTGGATCCGGGAAACGCACTTCAATGCGCTTGCCTTTGGGGCTTGCCACATAAGGAATGCGAATCGACGCCGAGCGGTTGCGTGCGGAGTAGGCAAGCAATACCGGCGCTTCGAAGCCCGGAATCAGGCGCTTGTAGCTGTTGGTTGATGCATTTGTGAAAGCATTGAGTGCCTTTGCATGCTTGATAATGCCGCCGATGTAGTACAGGCACATTTCTGAGAGATCGGCATAGCCATTGCCGGCGAAAAGCGGCTTTTTATCTTTCCAGATTGACTGGTGGGTATGCATACCCGAACCGTTATCGCCAGAGATTGGTTTGGGCATGAAGGTTACTGACTTGCCGTAGCTATGCGCGACATTATGCACCACATATTTGTATTTCTGCACATTGTCGGCGGTGGCGGTCAGGGTTGAGAAATCAAAGCCAAGCTCGTGCTGGGCGGGGGCAACCTCATGATGGCCAAGCACCGGCGTGATGCCAACCGTTTTTAGTACGGATAACATTTCGTTGCGAAGGTCGGACCCAGAGTCCACGGGGGCAACTGGGAAGTAGCCGCCTTTGGTGCCCGGGCGGTGCCCCATGTTGCCAGCCTGATAGGCGCGATCAGAGTTGCAAGGCAGTTCTTCGCTATCGAGCTGGTGGAAGCTATAATTGCCGGAGGTTTTGAAGCGCACATCATCAAACACGAAATATTCCAGCTCAGGGCCGAAATAAGCAGTATCGCCGATTTTGGTGTAGGCGAGGTAGGCCTCAGCGCGCTTGGCGATGGAGCGTGGATCGCGGCCATAAGACTGGCCGGTGGAAGGCTCAATGACATCACAGAAAATAACCGCCGTTGGCTGGGCTGCAAATGGATCAATGAAAACAGTTTTGGCATCCGGCATCAGGATCATGTCAGATTCATTGATGGATTTCCAGCCGGAGATGGATGAGCCATCGAACATGATGCCATCTTCAAAGCTTGCTTCATCAACTTTATCAGCAACATAGCAGGTGTGCTGCCATTTGCCCTTAGGGTCAGTGAAACGGAAATCAACAAACTGGATGTCGTTGTCTTTAATGAGTTTGAACACGTCTGCTACGGACATAGGCTCCCTTTCTCGTTGCGAAATAATATTTTTTAACTGTTTTATGTTGTATTGCAGCAATGCAACGCCTTATAGCAATGCCAGTAGGAATGTAAAGATAACTGCCTTCAAATTTTTTTAAATTTTTTTGCTGCAAAGTTACGGGGGTGGGGTATGTTGATAGCCCGCCCAAATCTAAATCGCATCACTTCCACGCTCACCGGTGCGTATGCGTACAACCTGCTCTACCGGACTCACAAAAATTTTTCCGTCGCCGATTTTACCCGTTCTGGCGGCGGCCACTATCGCATCAATGACCTTATCCACCAGCTCGTCTTCCACCACCACCTCCACCTTAATCTTAGGCAGGAAATCGATGACATATTCAGCGCCGCGATAGAGTTCAGTATGGCCTTTCTGGCGGCCATAGCCACGCGATTCGGTGATGGTGATGCCCTGCGCACCTACTTCATGCAGCGCGTCTTTGACATCGTCGAGCTTGAATGGTTTGATGATGGCTTCTATCTTTTTCATCCCTTTACGTTAGCCGAGCCAATGATGAATGCAACCACAAATCCAAGGCCAGATTATCCGCGCTTTCATCTCGCTTTTCCGGTGCGTGATCTGGACGAAGCGCGCCAATTTTATATCGGGCTACTGGGCTGCGCGGAGGGTAGAAGCAATGATCGCTGGGTTGATTTTGATTTTTACGGTCACCAGATCGTCGCGCATTTGAGTGACGAGGCGGGAGCAAATTATCACAATCCAGTCGATGGTGATCAGGTGCCGGTTCGGCATTTCGGGGTGATCCTTGGTTGGGATGTATGGCATGAGCTGGCTGAAAAACTAAAGCAAGCGGGTGTAGATTTTTTGATCGAGCCGCATGTGCGCTTTAAAGCCAAAGTCGGTGAACAGGCAACGATGTTCTTTCTTGACCCAAGCGGTAACGCGCTGGAATTTAAAGCATTCCAGGATGAGGCAATGATTTTTGCACGTTAGTGCTTGCATCTGCGAATCATTCGCATTATAGTGCGAGTCGTTATGTACGTCTGCATCTGCAATAACATTCGCAATAAAGAAATTGATTCCATGGCGCAGGATGGTTGTTCCTCCGCCAGTGATGTGTTTCGCCGCATGGGGTGCAGGCCGGTGTGCGGTAAATGTGTGCCGGAAATTTCCGATGCACTGCGTGATCGCAGAAGTGGCTGTGTTTCAAAATAGAGCGCTCTAGCAATTGCGAGTCAATCGCAAGCAATTGGTTTTTCTTGACATTTTTGTTTCGTCCTTGCATTAATCGCGGCGTTAATCACAACTTGAGCGATGAGATTCTATGCCTGCGCCTGATAAAACTACGATAAAACACTTAAATACCATTCTCAAAAATGAGCTGACCGCTATTAACCAGTATTTCCTGCACGCGCGGATGCTAAAGCACATGGGCTTTAACAAGCTCGCGGATCACGAATATAAAGAATCTATCGATGAGATGAAACACGCCGACATGCTTGTCGAGCGCATCCTGTATCTTGGCGGGCTGCCCAACCTTCAGGATCTTGGTAAACTCATGATCGGCGAAGATGTGAAAGAAATCCTTACCTGCGACCTGAAACTTGAACAGAACGCTAACAAAGACCTCAAAGATGCCATCACTTATTGCGAGTCGAAAGAGGATTATGTGAGCGGCGATCTGCTGCACAAAATTCTGGATAGTGAAGAAGAGCATGATCTTTTCCTGCGCACGCAGCTGAAAATGATTGATGCAATGGGCCTTCCCGCCTATCTTCAGACACAGGTTTAATCTATATTCTTTTGTAATTATGGAGCATGCATGCTACGCAAACTCGCCTTGACACTTGCTATCATTTTAGGAGCTACCACCATGGCCAAAGCCGCCGAAAACCCACTTGAAAACACGCTTTACCTTGATCTCAAAGATGGCCGCGTGGTGATCGAAATGCGCCCGGATCTTGCGCCGAAACATGTGAAGCGTATCAAGGAACTGGTGCGTCAGGGATTTTATGATGGCGTGGTGTTTCACCGCGTGATTGACGGTTTTATGGCGCAGACGGGTGATCCCACCGGCACTGGCATGGGCGGTTCTGGCACCAAACTCAAGGCTGAGTTTTCAAAGGAGCCACATATGCGTGGCGCGTTATCAATGGCCAGGGCAGCTGATATCAATAGCGCCGACAGCCAGTTCTTCATCGTGCTTGCCGCATCAACCTATCTTGATGGCCAATATACCTACTGGGGCAAGGTGACGAGCGGCATGGAATTCGTCGATATGATCAAAAAAGGCGACAAGAGCGATAACGGTAAAGTGACTGATCCCGACAAAATCATCAAAATGCAAGTCGCGGCGGATGTGAAGGAAGCCCCTAAAGCTGCTGAAAACAAGTAATTGAAAACCGCACTCTTTGATTTTGAGCTTCCCGAATCGTTGATAGCAACGCACCCTGCAGAGCCGCGCGATAGTGCGCGTATGCTGGTTGCTGCTGATGAGTTCCAGGATCTGGTGGTTTACGATTTACCAAATTTTCTACGCGCAGGCGATGTGATGGTGTTTAACGACACTAAGGTAATTCCTGCGCGGCTGTTTGCAAAGCGCGGTATGGCGCAGGTCGAGCTGCTGCTTCACAAGCAGCTGGCAGCTGCCGGTCAGGGCGTGTGGCAATGCTTCGCCAAACCGGCGAAAAAGCTAAAAGAAGGCGATGAGCTGTTGATCGCGCCGGATTTCATGGTGAAGGTTGTTGAAAAACGGTCTGATGGTCAGGTGGTCATCGCGCTGGGTGAAAATTGGCGCGAGAAGCTTTTGCGTTATGGCCACATGCCGCTGCCGCCTTACATTGAGCGAGGTGATAACGTCGCGGATAAGCAAAACTACCAGACGGTTTATGCGAGGCATGAGGGCTCGGTGGCAGCGCCGACAGCGGGGCTTCATTTTACTGATCGCCTGCTTGCGGCGATTGATGCGCTGGGCGTCAGGCGTGTGCATATCACGCTGCATGTTGGCGGCGGTACATTCCTGCCTGTCAAGGTAGAGGATACCAGTGAGCATATCATGCACAGTGAGTGGGCGCAGGTAAGCCAGCAGGCAGCCGATACCATCAATGCTGCGCGAAATAGTGGTGGGCGGGTGATTGCGGTGGGGACTACTTCGCTACGAACATTGGAATCGGCCGCGGCTGAAGATGGCACAATCAGGCCGTTTGAGGCGGAAACGGATATTTTCATCACGCCTGGCTATCGTTTTAAGATCGTTGATCTGCTCATGACCAATTTTCACCTGCCGAAATCGACCTTGTTTATGCTGATATCGGCCTTTTCAGGCCGCGAGCGCATGCTGGAGGCTTACCGGCATGCCATTGAAAAAAACTATCGTTTCTATTCCTACGGCGATGCGTGCCTGCTCTATCGTCGTTAACTACTGTGACAGTTTGATGAAGATTGGGTTGGTTTTACTTGGTTTTGTTTGAGCGCAGCCTAAAACTGGCATAAAATCCTACTCAAAAGGGAGGGTATTATGACTGAATCAACCAATAACGAAAAAAGCTGCGCTACAGGTGGTTTCAACTACTGCTTCTGGGCAAAATTCATCGTCGGCGTGCCGGTGGTGTTTATTGTTTCTTATGTTGCTGCATCGCTGGCAGAAGGCGCGGTATTTCAGGTTTTATTTGGATCGGCAGCTGGTATCGTTACGGTGTGGCTGGCCATGAAAATCGATAAAATTCCGGCGCTGCAAAAGAAGGTCGTAAACAAGTAGCTAGCGCCTTTTATCTTGGCGGACATATCTTTTTACCAGCAGCTCTTCAACTTCTGGACTAATTGAGATGACGGGTATGCCGCCGCTTTGTGGTGTGCGTAGCCCGACCATGGTTTTATTGACCAATTCGATAGCGCTGTTTAAGGGCATCCCTGTCGAGCTTGCTAATTGGTTTGGTAGTTGCTCAGCTTTATCGGAGAATCGTTGTTTCCATGCCCTCTCATCGCCATGACCATGCCTTTCGCTCATCATGGCTGGGGTGAGTCAGTTGGCAGGTAAGGCTAAAGCTATATCTTCAAGCACTAAACGCTGGGCATCTGGTCCTGCAGCGAGCGATGTAGGTCCACGGCTTGGTTTTCGATCACCAATAACATTATGGTGGATGAGTTGTTTTGCTTCATGGTGATCGACATCTAGGCTCACCTGAGTATCGCCAATCAGTTTATTTTCAAGCTCTCTAAAATGTTTGCTGAGCAACCCATCGGAGATGCCTAATTCATTATGCATGCTGTTGGCTGTTCTCCAATGATCCTCAAGCTTTGGAGGCAGCATGGAAAGTAGCATCTGCTGAGCCTCAGGGCTTATAGCAAAAGCGTCTTTGTTTTTATTCCTGTGCATGCCAGCATAGTCTTTTTCTACTAGCTTTGTTGCTTCAGCGATGCTGATATCTTTTTCAAGAGCGAATTCATTGGCGAGATATTTAGCAAAGGTACGCATGCGCTCGTTCCATACCTGATCATGGCCGCCATGCTCTGCCTTCATCATATTGGCTGTTTTCTAGCCGCGTGGAAGTGGTGGGTAATCCTGTTGCATAACCCTATTGTACTAGATGCTGCGCCTCAGTATACACAAGGAATATGAAAGATTTTTGACAATGGTGCTTGGGTATAAAATAAATAAAAAACATGGGCTTGCAAGACAGGGTGTGCTTGTTACGGCGCATGGCGAGATCCGTACGCCCGCTTTTATGCCGGTGGGTACGGCGGCCACCGTGAAGGCGATGCTGCCGGAATCGGTGAAAGAGACCGGTGCGGATATCATCCTCGGCAATACGTATCACCTGATGCTTCGCCCTAGTGCTGAGCGTATTGCTAAACTTGGCGGGCTGCACCGCTTTATGAACTGGGACAAACCGATTCTTACTGATTCTGGCGGGTTTCAGGTGATGTCGCTGGCGAAACTCAGGAAAATCAATGAGCAAGGGGTGGTGTTTCAGTCGCATCTCGACGGCACGACCTATGAGCTGACGCCGGAGCGTTCCATCGAAATACAGCATCTTCTTGGCAGCGATATCACCATGGCGTTTGATGAATGCACGCCTTATCCAGCAACGCATGAACAGGCGAAAATCTCGATGGAGCTTTCGATGCGCTGGGCGAAGCGCTCAAAGGATGCGTTTATTCAGCGCGAAGGCTATGGTTTGTTTGGGATTGTTCAGGGTGGGGTTTATCCTGATTTGCGCGAGGCATCAGCGGATGCGCTCAAATCCATCGGCTTTGACGGCTATGCGATTGGCGGGCTTGCCGTGGGCGAGGGGCAGGAGGTGATGTTTCGTGTGCTGGGTAGCACGATGCCTCATATGCCGGAAGATCAGCCGCGCTACCTGATGGGGGTGGGTAAGCCTGATGATATTATAGGCGCGGTGATGCGCGGGGTGGATATGTTTGACTGCGTGATTCCCACGCGCTCCGGCCGCAACGCCCGCGCCTATACTGATACCGGCGAACATAATATCAAGAATGCCAAGTTCGCGGATGATTCCCGCCCGCTGATGGAAGGCTGCCCATGCCCATGCTGCAAAAGCTATAGCCGCGCTTACCTTCATCATCTTTTCAAAGCCGATGAAATGCTTGGGCCGATGCTGCTCACTTGGCACAACCTAACCTTTTACCAAACGCTGATGCAGGGGCTCAGGGATGCGATCTCAGCGGGAAATCTCATAGATTTTTCTGATCAATTTCTAGCACGCTACAGGCAAAACGATGATGCGTAAGCTTGGGATGTTTCTATTAGTTGCTGTGCTGATTGCAGCCGCTCTGGTGATGCTGCTGCCTATCAATAAAATCGCTGAAACCCAAATCAAACAGATGATGGCAGAAAATGGCCTGCCGCCTATTCAATTTGCTTTGGAAACGATGTCGTATGAGCATGCTGTATTTCGTGAAATTAGCCTTGATGACCACAAGCTATCGATCGAAAAACTGGTGGTTTATTATTCTCAAAATCAAGGCGATTTTAATGGCAGGTGGGAGATGGAAGCTATTACGCCGCCGCCGAGCATTCTTGCCATACCGATGCTGCAAGGCAAGGGAAGCTGGCGATATGAACAAGGTATATTCGCGCTTGATGGAACGATAAGCAGCAAAGATAACCAGTACCGGTTGGAGCTGGATCTAAAAGATAAGTTACTGGTTGTACGCAATATCGGCTTGCCGTGGGAAGGCGGGCATTTGAGTAGCGAGCTGGCGCAGGTGAACTTGAGTGAAAAAGCGCCTATAAAATTTACACTGCATGTCGAGCAGGTTCCGCTGGTTCGTTTGCTTGAATTGCTGGCGCCAGGCAAGGCGCTGGCGACGGGAAACGTATCCGGTCAGTTGCCTGTCCTGATTGATGGAAAGCGCTTTGAGGTTGCATCCGGAAAATTGCAGACGACAGGAAAGGGTGTGGTGCGGCTAGCGCCTGACGTGATTCCGGCGACGAATGAGCAAATGGCCATGCTGCGTGATGTGCTCTCGAATTTTCACTATCAGGAATTCGCGCTAACCCTTAATTCAGGCCAAGATGAACAATTATCCATGCTCTTGCAACTTCGCGGTAATAATCCTGAGCTGTATAATGGTCGCGAGGTGAAAATGAACGTGAATTTATCGGGCGATGTGTTACAACTGCTTCAGCACAGCGTATTGCCAACGGTTAGCCCCGAACAATTTCTAAAACAGGATCAACCATGAGAAAAACTTTCTTCCTACTCTCACTTGCCTCTTTGCTGGCAGCCTGCACGCCGACAGTCAAAGTTGAAGCGCCGGATAAGCCGATTGAGATCAACATGAACATCAAAATCGAGCATAAGGTGAAGGTTGAGATCGAAAAAGATGTGAAACAGGCTATCGCCAAGAACAAAGATATTTTCTAGGAGCATGATATGAAAAAGATTCTGATCGCCGTTTTTTCTCTTATGATGGCATTTCCAGCTTATGCATTGGATTTAGCAGCCGCCCGCAGCCAGCAAATGGTAGGCGAAGGCAGCAGTGGCTACATTGTGCCGCTGGCTAAATCGAAGGAAGTTGTGGAGCTTGCGACCGATATCAATGCCAAGCGCAAAATGGAATACCTCCGGATTTCCAAGGAAAACGGCCAGCCGGTGGATGTGGTAGCGAAGCTCGCTGCCCAGCAGATTATTCAGGGTTTGCCCAAAGGTGCGCAGTATCAGGGCGCGGACGGTAGCTGGAAGACTAAATAATTTCCGCTAGACGGTTGACAAAACAACTTTAATCCCTATTGTCCCAATCTCTTTTACGCATAGATGATCCGGTAGCTCAGTCGGTAGAGCACCTGACTTTTAATCAGGTTGTCGCGGGTTCGATTCCCGCCCGGATCACCATTCACCATTACATTCATGCGCTTACCGCTTTGTCTTGACTTTGCTAATGCGAAGCGTATAAGCGCTCCGATCATGAGCCTCACCTATTTACTAATTGCATTTGGGTTGTTTGCCAGCGCAGCGTTGATGCTTTTTTTCGCCGATAAACTAAAGGGTGAATAATCATGATGATCCTTGTGGCCATCGTAGCTTTTCTTTTGTTTATTTATTTGCTGGTTGCGCTCTTAAAGCCGGAGCTCTTCCCTTAATATGATTTACGCCTTTTTTTACATCGCCTTTTGCCTTCTGGTGATTGCCATTTGCATCAAACCACTTGGTTGGTACATGGCGCGGGTTTACATGCGGCGTGACCTTATATTAGAACTGCCGCTTGGTTGGATCGAACGCGGCATATACCGCCTATGCGGTATTCGTCCTGATGATGAGATGGATTGGAAGCGTTATGCGATCTCGATTGTAACATTAGGATTGGTTGGCTTCATCCTTCTTTATATTTTGCTCTTAGGCCAGCATCTACTGCCGCTTAATCCGCAAAACATGCCGGCACTTTCGCCGGATTTAGCATTCAATGTTGCGATGAGCTTCATCACCAATACCAACTGGCAGAGCTATGGCGGAGAGACGACGCTGAGCTATTTCTCACAAATGGCTGGGCTTACTGTGCAGAATTTCCTTTCGGCAGCGACCGGTATGGCGGTGGCGGTGGCGCTGTGCCGTGGCATCGGCCGTAAGCGCAGCGATACGCTCGGCAATGCATGGGTGGACGTGGTGCGCAGCATACTTTATATACTGTTGCCTTTATCAATAATATTTGCGCTTCTGCTTTCTTCGCAGGGGGTCATTCAGAATTTTACCGCTTATACCCCCTATACTTCGCTTGAGGGGCAGGAAGGGGTGATCGCGCAGGGTCCAGTCGCATCACAAATCGCCATCAAAATGCTCGGCAGCAATGGCGGCGGGTTTTTCAACGTCAACGCCGCCCATCCTTTCGAAAATCCAAATGCTTTCACTAACCTCATCCAGATTCTTTCGATTCTGCTTATTCCAGCATCCTTCACCTATTTATTCGGGGTGATGGTGGGGGATCGCAGGCAGGGCTGGGTACTGTTTTCGGCGATGACGATCATCTTTGTCCCGCTAGCCTTACTCACCGCGTATGGCGAACAATTACCCAATCCTAAAATTGATACGGCGATGGTCGATGTGTCGCAGGGCAATATGGAAGGCAAAGAAATGCGCTTTGGCACGGCCAGCTCGGCGATGTGGGCGGTATCGACCACCGCGACCTCCAATGGCTCGGTCAATTCCATGCATGGTTCATATGCGCCGCTTTCGGGACTGATTCCGCTGCTCTTCATCCAGTTCGGTGAGGTGGTATATGGCGGTGTGGGTAGCGGTCTTTATGGTATGGCGGTGTATGTGCTGCTCACAGTCTTTATCGGCGGGCTGATGGTGGGGCGCACGCCGGAATATCTCGGCAAAAAAATCGGTGCGTTTGAAATCAAAATGGCATCGCTGGTGGTGATTATTCCAGCCTCAATGGTTTTGGTGGGTACGGCGATCGCCATTTCCACTGAAGCGGGCAGGGCGGGCATTTTAAACCCGGGCGCGCAGGGCTTTTCCGAAGTCCTGTATGCGCTCTCCTCCGCCAGTAATAATAACGGCAGCGCGTTTGCCGGCCTTAGCGCCAATTCGCCTTTTTATAATGTGCTGCTCGGCGTGGCGATGTTCGTTGGCCGCTACTGGGTCATTATCCCGATATTGGCGCTTGCGGGTGCGCTCGCCAGTAAATCCGCAACGCCTGCAAGCGCCGGTACATTGCCAACCACGACCTTGCTCTTCACCACCATGCTCGCCGGTGTTGTGGTGCTGCTTGATGTGCTGACTTATGTTCCCTCCTGGGCACTGGGGCCACTTGCTGAACATGTGCTGCTTTACGGAGCTGCACCATGAAGACGGCATCTATGGATTTGCGCTCTGCGCTGATTGCGGCATTCACCAAGCTCTCGCCGCGTGTGCAGCTTCGTAATCCGGTCATGTTCGTGGTTTATGTGGCGGCGATTGTCACCACGGCGCTGTATGTTCAAAAGCTCGTGATGGGTGATAGCAGCCATGAGCCGGCGTGGTTTGTGCTGTGGGTGGCGTTCTGGTTATGGTTTACCGTGCTGTTTGCCAATTTTGCAGAAAGCGTGGCTGAGGGGCGCGGTAAAGCGCAGGCTGAGTCGCTACGCGCGCTTCGAAAAGAAGTCAGTGCCAAGAAAATCAAATCTGCCGGAGGCCGCGATGATTATAAAATCGTCTCGGCTTCTTCTTTAGGCAAAGATGATCTTGTGGTCGTTGAGGCTGGAGATTTTGTACCTGGTGACGGGCAGGTGATTGAGGGTATTGCCTCGGTCGATGAAAGTGCCATTACCGGCGAAAGCGCGCCGGTTATTCGCGAGTCAGGCGGGGATTGTGATGCAGTGACCGGCGGCACGCGCGTGCTATCCGACTGGCTGGTGGTTCGCATTACCGCGAATGCTGGTGAGAGTTTTATTGATCGCATGGTGTCGCTGGTCGAAGGCGCAAAACGCCAGAAGACACCGAATGAAATCGCGCTGTCGATTTTGCTTTCAGCGCTGACGCTGATGTTTTTGCTCGCCATCATCACACTGCTGCCCTTTTCGATGTACAGCGTTGAGAAGGCCGGAGCAGGGGAGGTGGTGAGCCTTACCATCCTCATTGCGCTACTCGTTTGCCTTGCTCCGACCACCATCGGCGGGCTGCTTTCCGCGATTGGTATTGCCGGCATGAATCGCCTGCTCGCAGCGAATGTCATCGCTTCTTCGGGGCGCGCGGTTGAAGCGGCAGGCGATGTGAATGTGTTGCTGCTGGATAAGACCGGTACCATTACCCATGGCAATCGCCAAGCGGATGAGCTGATTCCGGCGGAAGGTGTTTCGGTCGTCACGCTGGCGGAAGCCGCGCAGCTTTCATCGCTGGCTGATCAAACGCCGGAAGGCAAAAGCATCGTGACGCTCACCAAGAATAAATATAACGTCTCTGATTCAGAAGGTTTACCGCAAGGCGCGGAGCTGATCGAGTTTTCGGCAGAGACACGCACCAGCGGCCTGCGTATTGGTGGCCGTGAGGTGCTCAAAGGTGCCGCCGATGCCATTGAAGGCTACCTTGTCAAGAACGGTGGTAAACTCTCTGATTATGTCAAACGCCGCGTTGATGATGTCGGGCGTAGTGGCGGTACGCCGTTGGTGGTAGTGGATTGTGGTAAAGTGCTCGGTGTGGTGCATCTTAAGGACGTGGTGAAATCCGGTATCAAGGAACGCCTCGCTGATCTTCGCAAGATGGGTATCAAGAGCATCATGATCACCGGTGATAACCCGCTGACCGCCGCAGCCATCGCAGCCGAAGCAGGCGTGGATGATTATCTCGCACAGGCAACGCCGGAAGCCAAGCTAAAGCTGATCCGTAAAATGCAGACCGGCGGCGAGCTGGTGGCGATGGTTGGTGATGGCACCAATGATGCGCCGGCGCTTGCGCAATCGGATGTTGCGGTGGTGATGAACTCCGGCACGCAGGCGGCGAAAGAAGCCGGCAACATGATCGACCTTGATTCTGACCCTACCAAGCTGATCGAGATTGTCGAGATCGGCAAGCAGCTGCTCATGACGCGCGGCTCGCTTACCACCTTTTCCATTGCCAATGACCTTGCCAAATATTTCGCGATTATACCGGCGGCGTTTGCCAGCACCTATCCGGCCTTATCGTTTTTTAACATCATGCAACTTACCTCGCCTGTATCAGCCATGCTCTCGGCGATTATTTTCAATGCGCTGATTATTATTGCGTTGATTCCACTGGCGCTAAAAGGCGTCGCGTATCGCCCTATTGGCGCGGCAGCGCTGCTTCGCCATAACCTGCTTGTGTATGGTTTGGGCGGCCTGATTGTGCCGTTTGTCGGCATCAAGGCGATTGATATGCTATTAACCGCGATGGGAGTAGCCTAATGACATCATGGCTGCGCAGCCTTCGTCCGGCACTTGGTTTGGTGGTCATTTGCACCTTGCTGCTTGGGGTGGTTTATCCTCTTTTGATTACCGGTGCTTCGCAGCTTCTCTTTGCAAAGCGAGCGGATGGCTCGTTAATCAAGGTCGATGGCAAGGTGATTGGCTCAAAGCTTCTTGGCCAGCACTTCAGCCAGCCGCATTATTTCTGGGGCAGGCCATCTTCGACTACCCCTCCTTACAATGCCGCCGCTTCCAGCGGTTCAAATCTAGGTATGGCGAATCCAGCGCTGCATGAGCAAATCGCTTCGCGCATCACGGAGCTTAAGCGACATGATCCTGCCAATAGCAAACCGATACCGGTTGATTTGATTGCAGCTTCGGCGAGCGGCCTTGATCCGCACATTAGCTTGGAGGCGGCGCTTTACCAGCTTCCACGCGTTGCAAAGCTTCGTGGCATGTCGCATGAGGAGCTAGGTGCGCTGATTGAACTCCATGAACGCCGCGGGTTTCAGGCGATGTTTGGCGCGCCCTATGTGCATGTGCTTGAGCTCAACCGCGAGCTCGATGCGGTTCGGCCGATGAGTGCGGTGTCACCCGCAACGAAAAAACAGGTGAAGTCCCCTCGCTGATTGTCTAATCTCGCGCCATGAATGATGAAACGCGCCCAGATCCAGATGAGCTTTTGAGTCGCATTGCGGCTGAGGAAAAAGCGACCGAGGAGCAGAGCACGCGCGGCAAACTCAAGATTTTTTTTGGCGCCTGCGCGGGTGTTGGCAAAACCTACGCCATGCTTTCTGCTGGTAAACAGGCGCTCGCTGAGGGAATTGATGTTGTGGTCGGGCTGGTGGAAACCCATGGCCGCGAAGAAACCAAAAAAATCCTTGAAGGCCTGCCGATCCTTCCCAGCCGCGAAGTTCAGTATCGCGGTACGCTGATCAAGGAATTTGATATTGATGCCGCGCTCGCACGTAAACCAAAACTGATCCTGATTGATGAGCTTGCGCATAACAACGCGCCTGGCTCGCGCCATCCGAAGCGCTGGAATGATGTCGAGGAATTGCTGGACGCGGGGATTGATATTTACACCACCATCAATGTACAGCATTTAGAAAGTCTCAATGACGTGGTGGCGAGGATCACCGGCATCTGGGTCAAGGAGACTGTTCCAGATGCCGTATTCGACAAGGCGGATGAGATTTCGCTGGTTGATATTCCTACCGAAGACCTGCTGAAGCGCCTTAAAGAGGGTAAAGTTTATATTGCGCCGGAAGCTAAAAAACGCGCGGCGCAGAATTTCTTCAAAAAAAGCAATTTGATTGCGCTTCGCGAGCTTGCCCTGCGCCGCACGGCTGAGCGTGTTGATGCGCAGATGGATGATTACAAAACATCGCAAGGCGGCATTGCACAGGCATGGAGCGGTGCTGATCGTATTCTGGTGTGCATCGGGCCGGACGTGCTTTCCAATAAAATCGTGCGCGCGGCGAAGCGTATGGCGAGCGGCCTGAAAGCTTCGTGGACGGCGATCTATATCGAGAATGATCGCCACCAGATGATGAGCAAGGAAGGCCAGGAACAGCTTGATCGTACCAAGCGTCTGGCTATTCGCATGGGCGCTGATATCGAAGTGATCAAAGGCCAGCACGCTGCCGAAGAAATTGTGAATTACGCGCGCGCCAACAACATGACCAAAATTATTGTCGGCAAAAAACCGCGCCCACGCTGGCAGGAGATTCTTACCGGCACGCTTGCGGACGACATCATGCGCCGCTCAAGCGAGATTGATGTCTATGTCATCACTGGTGATAAGGAAGACCGGAAATCCTACAGCAATGCCTGGTGGTGGATGCAGGCTTCTTGGCAGGCCTACTTAGCTGCGCCGCTGATGGCGGCGTTCTTTACGCTGCTACTATTTCCATTGCGGGATGTCGTTGATCCGGTCAATCTCATCCTCATTTACCTGATTGGTATTGTTGCAGTGGCGCTTCGGTTTGGCCGTGGTCCATCGATTCTTGCAACGATACTTTCGACACTAAGTTTCAACTTTTTCTTCATGGAGCCGTTCTATTCCGTAAAAATTGCTGAAGAACGGCATGTTGTAACTTTCTTTGTTACGCTCGTTACGGGACTTATTATCGGGACGCAAACCGCCAGACTTCGCTTGCAGGCAGTTAATGCAAGGAAACGAGAAAAAAACACCTCTACGCTCTATGCGATGAGTCGCGAGCTATCGGCAAACCGTGGCAAGGTACAGCTCGCGCAAATCGCTTCTCAGCATATTGCCGAGATGGTGGATAGCGATATTTTTATCTGGATTCCAAACGAGAAGGGGACTCTTCATACGGTGATAGCCCAAATGGAAGCTGATGAAGATGGGCTGGACCCTGTTCGTGAGGAAAGCGTCGCAACATGGAGCTATAACCATAAGCAGAATGCTGGTCTCGGAACAGATACGCTGCCCAGTGCTAAGGCGCTTTATATTCCTTTGGTTGGTTCGAATGGCGTGGTCGGTGTCATGGGTATTATGCCCCACGATGATGAAAGGACATCGTACAGTGCGGACATTGTTGAATTGTTGGAGGCGTTTGCCTCTATTACAGCCTCTGCATTGGAGCGCGCAAACGCCGCAGAGATGGTTGAAAAAACAATCGTCGAGGCGGAAAGCGAAAAGCTGCGAAATATTTTGTTATCCTCGGTCTCTCATGATCTGCGCACACCTCTTGCCGCAATCACCGGAGCTGCGAGCACATTACTCATAGAACATG
Organism: Rickettsiales bacterium; assembly: GCA_021299465.1. Taxonomy (GTDB): domain Bacteria; phylum Pseudomonadota; class Alphaproteobacteria; order Rickettsiales; family SXRF01; genus JAJTHB01. The sequence continues at coordinate 20,446 of JAJTHB010000005.1, forward strand.
ATTCAATTACGAAGGAATATCGCAAGGAACTATTGCGTTCGATTCACGAAGAAGGCGCTAGGCTTGCTAAGATGGTGACTAACTTGCTGGATGTGTCGAGCCTTGAGTCTGGGGCGGTTAAGCTTAATAAAGAGCTTTATTTTATCGAAGAGTTAATTGGCTCAGCGCTTATGCGTGTTGAGACAAAACTTAAAAACCATCGCGTGCTTACTAACATTGAGCATGGACTGCCGCTAATTCGCATGGATGGCCTGTTGATAGAGCAGGTGCTGATTAACCTATTTGAAAATGCCGCAGAATATACGCCAACCGGCTCCACCATCACGATTTCCGCAAGTATGGATAAGCCCGATATCAAAATTACTGTATCTGATAACGGGCCCGGTGTGGCCAAGGGACAAGAAGAGCGTATTTTTGATAAGTTCTATATCGGCAACCATACTTTGACCAAGGGGGGTGGGCTTGGGCTTGCGATTTGTAGGGGAATCGTTGTTGCCCATGGCGGTAAGATCTGGGCACAGAATGCTTCAGATGGAGGGGCTGTATTTACATTTACCTTACCCATCAAGCAGATAGTAGAATCAGAAGATAGCTAGAATCCGCAGTTTTCCAAGCGATTGTCACAAAAGATTCACATTCATACTCGCTTAATTAATGTAAAATTAACTAAAATTTGATATGAATATTAATATAAACGCAGATATTAATGGCTAAATAAGTTAATAATCTGCGAAATGATGTATAAGTGCCGGCTTTTTAGGCAGCAACATCTGAAATAAGGTTATGAAAAACGGGATTAAAATTGCGGTATTTGGGTTGCTTCAGCTTGCTATTGCAGGTCAGGCAAGTGCCCAGCTGGTTATCGCCCCATCAAATTTGGCGCTCAACCTTGCTCCATTACCCGTTGTTGCTAATAAAGATATAGCAAAACTGGATCTTGTTGCGATTCAGTCCATCGAGGTACAAAACGTCACTGAGCTCGGTTTGGAACAGCTTGCCAGTGTAAAGGCTGATTCAGAAGCATCTGAGAGCGATCAGGTTGCTGTGTCGGTTACGGTAGCGACAGTTAGCCTAACTGTGCCGCCCGCAGTTACCAACTCTTCGGTGAATGCGGTTCCTAACAATAACAACTCAAACAGTGATATCGTTGTTATAACCAATAATAACAATCATGGCGGTGGTTATCAGAACAGTCATAACCTGCCGAGAAACTTTGATGATGTTCTCAACGCTGATGGGCAATTAGCTGATTCGCAGTTCAGCCAGTTGATTAATGCGAACCACGCTCAAAACTCTGTTCAGCTCAACATGTTTGAAACGGTTTTTGATTACTAATTCAGCTTATCGCTTAGTCGTCCGTATCGACGTTATCATCACCAAAAGACATTCCCTCAGCCGATTCTGATTCTTCTTCGCTGGCTGCGGGCTTGATGCTGATATTCTGAGCGGCGTCCTTGAACGCTTCTTCGATCTCTGTAGGGATTTCTTCGCCTTTTGTGAGTAGCTTTTTATCAGCGATATCAGAAACAGGTTTTTTGAAGAAACTCTGAACCAGATCTTCTTCCAGACCCTCAAGGCTCACTGTTTTATCAGCGATTTCGCGTAGCGAAACCACCGCGTCTTTATCGTTATCGCGGTCGATCGTCAGCGGATTGCCTGAACCAATCTGTTTAGCGCGCTGCGAAGCAAGGAGTACCAGCTCAAAACGGTTGGGAACGTTCAAAATGCAATCTTCGACGGTGACACGTGCCATGGGGCAAACTCCAAATAGTTGGGAAGGGCTGGCTTTTAGAGTGTTTTTTTCGCGCTGACAAGTAAAAAGTGCCTTGTGCCAAGCGCTTTGTGCCTTATATATTCCATAAATCAATAGAGCGATCATATTAGCGTCATGGCCGAACACCACAACCTTCTGGAAAAAAACGATAAGCGTGTGCCTAAACCGGATTGGATCCGGGTGAAGGCACCAACTTCGCGCGAATATCAGGCAACACGCGATGTTATCCACAAACTCAAACTTAACACAGTATGCGAAGAGGCGGCCTGCCCGAATATCGGCGAATGCTGGAGCCAAAAGCACGCGACCGTGATGATCATGGGCGACACCTGCACGCGCGCGTGCGCTTTCTGCAATGTTAAAACCGGCGTACCCGGAGCACTGAACCCGCATGAGCCAGAAAATCTTGCTGAAGCGGTTGCCAAGCTGGCGCTGAAACATGTGGTGATTACCTCGGTCGATCGCGATGATCTGGAAGATGGTGGTGCTAAACATTTTGCCGATTGTATCGCGGCGCTTAGAAGGCGTTCTCCCGCGACCACGATTGAAATTTTAACGCCGGATTTCCTGCGCAAGGAGCATGGTATTCCCATCGTCGTTGCGGCAAAACCCGATGTCTATAATCACAATATCGAAACCGTGCCGCGTCTTTACAAAACCATTCGCCCGGGTGCGCGCTATTTCAATTCGCTTCATCTGCTTAAAACCGTCAAAGAAATTGACCCGTCGATTTTCACCAAATCCGGCATCATGGTTGGCCTCGGCGAGGAAAAAGACGAGGTGCTGCAGGTGATGGATGACTTACGCGCCGCCGATGTGGACTTCATGACCATCGGCCAGTATCTGCAACCCACACCAGCTCATGCACCGGTCGATCGGTTTGTGACGCCCGATGAGTTCGAGTACTACAAGCGACAGGCCAAGGCTAAGGGTTTCCTTATGGTTGCCAGCTCGCCGCTGACGCGCTCCAGCTATCACGCGGGCGACGACTTTGCCGAGATGAAGAAAGCACGTGAGGCGATGCTTGCTAGTGAAGGCCAAGCGTCGTAGACCTGATGCATTCTCATCACGAAACCCAGCATTCGCCCTACACGCCTGAGCAGCTCTTTGCGATGGTGGTGGATATTGAAGAGTACCCGAAATTCCTTCCGTGGTGCCGCGCCGCGCGCATTTTGGAGAGAAAAGAAAATGAATTTCTTGGCGAGCTGGTGATCAGCTTTGCGCATTTAACCGAGAGCTACGTTTCTCGCGTAAGCCTGGCGCCACATTCGGGGGTAGACGTTTCATTAGTGCGTGGGCCGTTTAAGCAGCTCAGCAATAGCTGGCGCTTTACGCCGAAGCCTGGTGGTGGCACGCAGATTGATTTTTCGCTTTCCTTTGAGTTCCGCACCAAGCTTCTTGAAAAGCTGATCGGCGCGCTGTTTGGCCGCGCGACGGCGAAGATGGTTTCGGCGTTCAAGGCACGCGCCGATGTGTTGTATGGAACGAGGCCATGAGTGGCTTACTGATCATGATTCTCATCATTTCCGCGATGTCGCTCGCGTCGTATGTTTATTGCTGGCGTGATATCATGCAAGGTAACCCACATATTATTTCGCTGCGGCAGATCACCTGCATCATGGATCGCAATATGCTGGATATGATATTTGGCAAGCATGAGGCGGGTTATCGCTATCTGCTATCGCCCTATTCACGAAAGTGGTTTCGCACGCAGTGGGGCTTTTACTATTTGCGAGAGACTGCGGCCGATTGGCTTTGCATCATCGGTGCGCTTTATTTCTGGTTTATTCCGGATCATCCGCTGACATTGTCATTTGTTTTGCTTGCGGTTTGCTGTCAGGGGATTAACATCACGCAGTCGGTGTTGCTGGTCAGACGCTGGCGTCACCAAATATTAGAAGAGTTAGATGAAGGAAGTGGCTTATGAAACGCATAGCATGGATAGGGGCAATCATGGGTCTACTTTCATTTACCGGTGGGTGTTCGAGTGCGCAGCAGCAATCGGGTGAGTATAAGGGTTATGAAACGCCTTCTTACAGCGTGCTGGAGAGCGAGAATGGTTTTGAAATCCGCGAGTATAAACCCGCACTCATGGCAGAGGTGCGTGTGGATGGCGATCGCGGTGAGTCTGTGAATAAAGGCTTTCGCATCCTCGCGGCTTATATTTTCGGAGAGAATGAACCCGCTGCCAAAGTGGCGATGACATCGCCGGTGACACAGACCAAAACGACCATCGCCATGACATCGCCAGTTACACAAGCTAAGGTCGGTGAAGAATGGCTGGTGCAGTTCATGATGCCGTCAAAATATACGATGCAAACACTGCCAAAAGCCAAGGATAGCCGCATTCGCTTTTTCATGACCAAGCCAAGCCAGAAGGCAGCGGTGGTATTTTCTGGCTTTACCAATGACAGTGCGGTGGAATCCCAGACACAGAAACTTAAAGACTGGGCGGCGGCGCGCGGGCTGAAAACCACGGGCGAACCGGTGATTGCCTATTATGATGATCCGTTTACCTTTCCATGGAACCGGCGCAACGAAATCCAGCTGGAACTTGAGGGCTTGAAGCGCCGCTAACATGACCTATGTTTTTCTTGCGCCGATTAACACCCCGGCTGCTAGAGACTAGTTATAATTACCCTTTATCCCTACGAAACACTTGGTCATGCAAGCCATGGCTGGCTTGATGCGCGGCATCATTTCTTCAATACGCATTTTTAGGTCATTACTACAAGGCTGATCTTCACTTTATCACCAGCGAGTATTTTTTCTTTTTTACGAATATTCGCTTTGATGGGCAACAGATAAGCACCCGTCTTTGAGTTCGGGAAGATAGAAGTTTTCCATTCGCTTTTGCCAATTTTGGCATTCACGCTTAACGATCCCCAGCTGCGCTGTCTATGGCTGTTCAGAAATTTTATCTGCTCGGACTCATCTTTGGGAAGCGTGACGAAGAACCATGCACTCTTTCCAAGATACATCCAAAGTTCAGCAGTAAAATTTACAGCCATATTATTCATATGTTTTTTATTAGGTTACCACTCTGTCTTGATCATCGGCGTGCCTTCCAGCGTACGTTGCACGGGGCATTTGGCAGCCACCTCAATTAATTTTGATCGCTGCTTTTCGCTCAGGCTATCGCCATAGAGCGTGATCGTTTTTTCAAATATATCCTGCTTGCCCTCTTTGTGGTGCGTCAGCTTCACTTCAACCTTATCTAGTGGCCATTTTTGCTGAAGCGCATACCAACGTGCGGTCATCGCCGTACATTCACCCAGCGCCGCCGTGAGCAGATCATAGGGCGCTGGGCCGAGATTGCCGCCGCCGACATCATGCGGTTCGTCGCCTTTGATACGATGGCCGGAAACGTCAATATCCACTGCATAGGCGCTCTCAGCAGTTTCGATGATATGAGCTCGGATGGTTTTATCGGTCATTTGTTTTTTTTCATTTCTTGATTTGATCCGGCAAATAATCGACGCCGGGTGGTTTTTTCATCCAGTGATTAGGTTGTGTGCCTAAACTATAGCCCACATCAAAAAGTTTACTCATATATTCTGGATCAAAAACCTCTGTAGATTCAGCGGTGAAGTCAGCGGGAATATACGCAAGATTATAATCTACACCATCTCGTTGAGCACCTACATAAAGGCGAAAAAGATCTCCCAGACCTTGGTATTTGGTAAGTGTTTCAATAGATCTCTGGCTGAGTGCAAAAAAACCGGGTTCGAGCGTTTTATATTCAGGAGTTACTTTACTATTGCGTATGATATAGAGGTGTCGATCCAAACGATAATGGACAAATTCATCAATCACACTGCGCTGCAATTTTAAGGGATAAATAAACACCTGCGATGTTACCCCACCATCGGCATGAATTTCACTGTAGCTCTTTCCATCCACTTCTACATTGATAAACACGGGTGAAAAAACTCCGGGGATCGAGGAAGATGCAAGCATAACTTTATGAATGAGTGTAAGCGCAGCAGGATTGCCGCTATTCGCAATAGCGCCAATATCCCAAATTACGCCGCGCTGCGCCTCAATGTTTGTGGTGCCAATAAATAAGCGCTTGCCTTTATTATGCTCAGCGGCGATTTTTTCCATGATCTCAGTTGTAATGGCTTCTTCGATTTTTCGTGCAAGTGGCGCATTATCTGTCAATGCCAGCCCACCCGTAATGCCATCAAGCACGCTCCATGCGCTGCCGACGAAGATATTGCTAGAATTAGTGGTGGTGAAGAGTTCTTTTATTTTTGAATCATACTCAGGCCCTATAAACACGAAAGGCGCAATCAACGCTCCGGTGCTGACACCGGTCACGATTGCAAAATAAGGCCGCTTTCCAGTTTCCGACCAGCCATAAAGAAGACCTGCACCAAAAGCACCGTCATACGCACCACCAGAAATTGCAAGATAATGCAGCGGAGGATAGGTCTTGTTTTTTTGAAAGTAAGATTGGTTGGCAGTGCGGTAAGCAGCAATGCGCTCCCGAATCATTGCCCCGATATTGGATGGTGCCTCATCTGCCCAGAAACGAATACTCGAAGGAAATCCCGATACAGATGCCTGATGGCTTGCGGATTCCGGTACAGCTGTGTGTAGGGGGGGGGTGGCGCAGGCGCTTAGCAAAAGCAGAAATGCAAATTGGATAACGAGATTATAGCTATTTTTCACGACTTACTCCGGCAGCGGGATAAATTCTTTATCATCACCCTGTATTACGCCAAATCGCCCAGCTTTCCAGTCTTCCTTTGCTTGCACGATGCGATCTTCGGAGGTAGATACAAAATTCCACCAGATAAAGCGTGGCTCAGGAAATGGCTCACCGCCGAGGAGCATCAGGCGAGAATCCTCCATTGCTTCAATAGCAATATCGCCGCCAGATTCAAACACCGGAAGTGTCAGAGGATGGATGATGGTGCTGCCGATGCGTAGTTTACCAGAGACCAGATAGAGTGCTCGCTCGCGATATTCCGGCGGGAGTGTAAAACGGCTTCCGGCAGACATTTTTGCTTCAAGGTAAAAAATGGGGCTGTAGACTTTTACCGGCGCTTCATGCGAAAGCGCCCGCCCGCAAATGAGCTTGAAATCGACGCCCTGATGCGAAAATTCCGGCAGCGTTTCGGTGCTGTGGTGATGGAATTCCGGTGCGATTTCCTCATATTCCTTCGGCAGCGCCACCCAGCTTTGCAGGCCGTGTGCAGTGTGTGGCCTTGCGCGTTCTTCTGCGCCGGTGCGTTCGGAATGGGCGATGCCACGCCCCGCCGTCATCCAGTTTACCGCGCCGGGCAGAATTTCCTGGCTGCTTCCCAGAGTGTCGCGGTGGTGAATCTCACCTTCAAAGAGATAAGTGACCGTGGCAAGTCCGATATGCGGGTGCGGGCGCACATCCATGCCATGACCCGCAGCAAATTGCGCCGGCCCCATATGATCGAGGAAAATAAACGGCCCCACCATGCGCCGTTTGGCAAATGGCAAAATGCGCCGCACGGAAAACCCGCCAAGATCTTTCTTGCGCGGCCCAATCGTCAGCTCAATTAGGCTCATTTGGGGCTGGCTGCAAGGGTGACGCTGATGGGAATGTCCTTGCTCACCCATTCGGCCTTCGCGTCTGATTTTAGACCGATATCGTGTGCGAGGCGGTCAAGTGTAAGGGTAAAGGTCGTTTTTACCGGCGGCGCTGCGAGATCACTCAAAGCGAAATCAAACGCCACCGGGACGGCTTTACCGCGAATGGTGAGCGTGCCCTTAGCCGAATAGCCGGCCTCTTTCTTTTCAATCGATTCGCTGATAAATGTTGCCTGCGGGTGGTTCTTTACGTCAAACCAGTCAGCTGTGGGGAGCGTGCCGTCATACATGGCATCGCCGGTTTTGGCGCTGGCCGTATCGATGGTTACCTTCACGCTGCTTGCCGCAAGATTGGCGGCATCAAACGTGATGGCGGCATCCCATGTACCAAAAGTTCCTTTGAACGGTTTGCCGGCGTGGGTGCCGGAAAATGCGATACTGCTTGCCGCTTTATCGACTATGTACTCGGCGGCATGGGCGATTGAGAAAAATCCGCACCATAAAGCAACCGACAAGATTCCTGCTTTCGCAGGAATAACAAATTTTTTCATACTCTCTCCTTTAATGTTCCAATACCCATGCGAGGCAGTAAATTTTCTTTTTCTACCAGCCAATGTTTTATCACGGCTGCGATATGCATCGCAATCAGTGCCATAAAACTATAAGCCAGTAGCGCGTGGGTTTCTTCAGCGAATTCTTCAATATCCTCATTCGCGGCAATGCCAGGAATGTGCGGCCACTCAAACCAGCCAAACACAATGGTGGGTAGGCCGTAGGGGCTGCTCGAAACCATCACCCAACCTGCAATGGGTAGTGCAATCATCCAGCCGTAAAATGCCCAGTGGCCAGCCTTGGCCGCCTTCTTTTCAAGCGGCTTCATGGATTCCGGCCAGCGCGGCTGTTTTGTAGAAAACTTTATAATCAGCCGAAGCACCGCCGCCATCAGTAGCAATACGCCCAGCGATTTGTGCCACTGGAACATCTGAAATTTTAGGCTTTGCTCAAGATCAAAGTTCTCCATGGCAATCCCGCTTGCCAGCATGGCAAAAAAAGCGAGCGCCATCACCCAGTGCAGGGTGATGGCAAGGCCATGATAGCGACGGACGGGTTGCATGTTACTGCGCCTTGTGGAACTCAGTTTCGATGAGAATCTGCACCTCATCGCCGATATTGGGTACATAAGTGCTAAAGCCCCAGTCGCTGCGCTTCAGTGTTGCAGTAGCTGAAAAACCAAGCCCCGGTACATCAGCAAACGGTTTTTTTAGATACGCCCCATTAAATTTCGCATCCAGCACCAACGGCTTGGTTACACCTAACATGGTGAGATTGCCATGCACTTTGCCGGTGTTTTCACCGGTTTTTTCCACTTTGGTGGATTCGAATTTGATCTCGGGGAATTTACCGGCGTTGAACCATTCGGCGTCTTGCGCGAGCTTTTTGTCGAAATCTTTTTCGGCGGCATTTGGATAATCCGTGCGGACCGAGGCAGGATCAACGGTGGCTAACAGTTTGCTCTTTGTGGGGTCTTTCGCATCAAATTCGAGTGTCGCATCCAGTTTCGCAAAGCGAGCTGTATAGTTTGATAAGCCCAGGTGGCTCACTTTCCATGTCACGCTGGCGTGGCTTTGATCAAGTGTGTATTTACCCGATGGCATTTCAGCCAGCGGTGTCATTTGAGCCATGGCGGTGGTAGATGAAAGAGCGAGCACGGTAGCAAGTAATAATGGTTTTAACATAGTTGGTTCTCCTTGTTGAGTTTGAGTTAAGCGGCTTGTTGCTGATGGGTGGGATAATCGGTATAACCTTTAGCTCCTTGCGTGTAGAAGGTGGCAAAATCCGGCGCGTTCAGGGCTAGATTCTGCTTGAAGCGTTGCACCAGATCCGGATTGGCAAGGAAAGGTACGCCGAAGGCAATGGCATCTGCTTCACCACTTGCCAGTGCTTTGTTCGCAAGCACCGCATCGTAGCCGCCATTGGTGATGAGCGTGCCTTTATAGGCTTTACGAATATGCGGCGTTACACGTTCGCCTTCAGCAGCAAAAGGGTGGCCAGGTAGAGCTTCCATCGTATGCAGATAGGCAAGGCCAAGCGGCGAGAGAAGTTCAGCGGCGCGGCTGAAGGTTGCAACCGGATTGCTATCGCGCATATCATTATATTGCCCTGTGGGTGACAGACGAACGCCCACACTGCCTGCACCCACTTTTGCTGCCACGGCTTTGGTGACTTCTAACAGGAAACGCAGGCGATTATCTATGCTGCCGCCGTAGCTATCGGTGCGGTGGTTCGAACCATCGCGGATGAACTGATCAATCAGATAGCCATTCGCTCCGTGGACTTCCACACCATCAAACCCCGCATCTATTGCGCGCTGTGCTGCTGCCACATAATCGGCAATGATTGTCTTAATTTCTTCCGCACTGAGCGCATGCGGTACAACATAAGGTTTGCTACCAGTGGGCGTATGTGCCTCACCCTTTGCGGCAATGGCAGATGGCCCGACCGGCTGTTTGCCTTCTAAGAAATCCGGATGCGACACGCGCCCCATATGCCACAGCTGCAGGAACATGCGCCCGCCGCGCTGATGCACGGCATCCGTCACCAACTTCCAACCCTTCACTTGCACATCGTTCCAGATACCCGGCGCATTATTCCAGCCATGGCCTTGCGAACTGATGGCTGTTGCTTCGCTGATAATCAACCCTGCCTCGGCACGGGCGGCGTAGTATTCTGCCATTAATGCATTGGGAACTGCACCTGTATCAGCGCGCCCACGCGTCATCGGCGCCATGATCATGCGGTTGGGAAGCGACAAATTGCCGAGTGTTATGGTATCAAAAATGGTAGTCATAAAGTCTCCTCATTCTTAGTGTTTAGACGAATCTGGTACATCAATCATCAACATTTCTGCATCGGTGATTGCCTGTATGGTTATTGTAGGTATAGCGGTGATTTCTGCACCATCGCCTTTTTTCAGGTGCTGACCACCAACTAATAGCACACCTTCCGAAGCCAGCACATAAGCCTGATGTTTGATAGGCTGTACGATAGTGCTTCCGGCTTTCAGCTTGCCACCATAAATAGCGGCATCCGCATGAATAAAGGCAGCTTGCTGGTTGCCATGCTCTTTCATGCCAGAGGCAAGAAGCGCCAGACGATCCGTCACCGGCTCTTTTGGGAATTGCTTGGCTTCCCAGCGCGGTGTCACATTTTGCTGGTTCGGCTCAATCCAGATCTGGTAAAGTTTTGTGTCAACCGGCTCAAGGTTGTATTCCGAGTGAAACACGCCGGTGCCCGCACTCATCACCTGCACATCGCCAGCCTCGGTCCGCCCCACATTGCCCATGCTGTCTTTGTGGGTTATGGCACCGCTACGCACATAGGTGATAATTTCCATATTATCATGCGGGTGCGTGCTAAAGCCCCTGCCGGAAGCAACGGTATCGTCGTTAATTACCAGCAGATCTCCGAAACCTGTGCGAGCGGGATTATAGTAACGCGCAAAACTGAAATGATGTCTTGCATCTAACCAGCCATGGTTGGCATGACCAAGTGTTTCGTAAGGGTAGACCGTAATCATCGATAAGCTCCTGTAGTTGAATTATAGGACTATTCTATTTGCTTGATGATTAATTATGAATAGTGTTTGTTCTTACTTCATTAGTGAATAATATTTACGAGTTGATATGCACACCTTATCTCGCATTCGCGTTTTTGTTGAAGTCGCTAAGCGCAAAAGTTTTGTAGCTGCAGGAAAAGCACTCGGTATCACCGGGCCTGCTGCAAGCAAGCAGGTCATGCTGCTGGAAGATGAGCTGGGTGCCAAGTTGCTCCACCGAACCACCCGTGTCGTCACGCTTACAGACGAAGGCGCGGTATATTATGAGCGAGCACGAGTGGCTATTGAAGAGCTGCAAGATGCGGCAGACGCCCTGCGCGATGTCAAATCCATTCCCAAAGGCATGCTGAAAATCAGTGCGCCGCTCAGTTTTGGCCACCAGCATTTATTGCCAACGTTTTCTGGCTTTGCAGTGAAATACCCTGAGATTCAGATGGATGTGGTGCTAGAAGACCGCGCGGTGGATGTGGTGGCGGAAGGGTTTGATATCGTAATTCGTATCGGCGTGATGAAAGATTCTAGCTTAACCATGAAACCACTCGCGGAGTGTCCGATTGTGGCGGTTGCCTCGCCCCTTTACTTAAAGCAACACGCTACTATCAAAGCACCGAATGATCTAAAAGTGCATCGCATGATTGGCTATGCGCTTGCAGGCAGTGCGGTGGAGTGGCGCTACCAGCACCGTAAAGGGAAAACGGGCAGTGTGAAAACAGAATGCGTATTGCGGGCGAACACTGCTGAGATGATGCTGCAAGCAGCACTTGACGGAGTTGGAATTGCAATTCTGCCGGGCTTTACGGTGGCAACCTACCTGAAATCAGGCAAGCTGGTGCGCGTGCTGAAAGACTATGAGTCCTATCCGCGCCGCCAAATTGTCGCGCTGATGCCACCAGATCGGCATCGTTCACTCAAAGTAAAATTATTTATCGAATGGCTAACAAGTGCCTGTAAAGCTATACCGATGGAAATTGGGGATGTTGCCTAGTGCGCAGGTCAATGCTTACTAACAACTTCGTCTTTGAGCAGCGTCGTCTGCGCATGTATATTTATGCTGTGACGGTCATAGCTATGTGCTCCGTTTTCTAAGGTGCTCCACTAGACTGATTCTTACAAATCGACGGAAAGCGCGGGCAAAAAACTGAGAGTTTTGATAACCAAGCAATTGAGCAATTTCTGCTACAGGCATTTACCAAATGATAGTAAATGACAAGCCTTTTCTATAACTTAGTGAAAGAAGGTATTGGTAAGGCGGTAAACCCGTTGATTGCTTAAATGCTCTGCAAAAATGCCAAGGAGTTATCTGGTGGAATTTTGTCTCGACCAGTGAGGAGCGCATCGCGCAGGCAAAACAGGATTGGCAATCAGGCAAATTCGGCTTGGTTGCCGGCGATGAGAAGGAATTCATTCCACTTCCTTAATTAGAGTGGTGGCGGCGCGTAGCGAACGGTTTTCGAACCTGCCCGACTGAGTGCCTAATGATAGTTCAGCATAATATCAACTTCACTGCCAGTAGTTTTATCAAGCGACTGGCTACGTAGGAAGCAATTAAACAGGGAGGGTAATCTGATCCAGCATAGAGTTCAGAATCCTTTTGCAAGGGGCTATTGTGCCGATGCTTCTGAGAATTTCTTCTTCCGGTTGAATGCTGGCTGAAGGCACAATATCTTCTTTACAATGCGCAATGATGCTTTTGATACCTACTTCAGTCATTTCCAAATGAAATTGCAGTCCAAGTACTCGTTGATTATATAGAAACGCCTGATTTTTACACTCTGCACTCGACATGAGTAAGTGTGCTCCCTGTGGCAAATCGAAGGTATCGCCATGCCAATGAAATACATTCATGGCGGAATTAAGACCAGACAGGATAGGTTGGCCAATAGCTTCATCTACAATGGCTACTGGAAACCAGCCAATTTCTTTCACGCGATTTGGATAGACTCTTGCTCCCAGCGCGTTAGCAATAAGCTGTGCGCCAAGGCAAATGCCCACTACATATTTATCTGCTTCAATGGCTGCTTTTATGAACGCCTTTTCGGGAACAAGCCAAGAATAGTCTGCTTCATCCCCGACGCTCATAGGACCGCCCATTACTACCAGCATCTCGAATGCATCTATGCTTGGAAGCAGCGCGTTTTCGTACAACGGATAGATAGTAACACTATGGTCGCGGACTTCTGCCCAGTCAGCAATCATGCCTGCCGATTCAAATGCGACATGTTGGAGAACGGCTATTTTCATGATGCAGTGCGTTCATGCTCATTACAATCTATGCGTAGCTCATCAATGCGAAGTGGTAGTTGCATCAGGCGACAATAGTATCCGTTATTGGCGGCATTTTTTTCAAAGTGCTGGCAACTAAAGCACATGCGCTGATACGGAATAAGTCCCTGGCTTTCCATAGTGCGCAGTAAGTTGAGTAGCGCATCCCACAATGCTTGTTTTTGTGGTTCGGAAAGCGTGTTCACTGAATCTAAAAATGGGGTGGCATAACTCGCAAGCAACACCGCTTCATTACGACCTTTTGCCGTGAGCGTAATGCTATAACCCCGTGCATCTTCTTTGCTCGCTGTTTTTTTAATCAGTTTTTTGGTGAGCAAGGTTGCGATAGCATCGCTAATCGTTGGTTTGGAAACGCGAAGCTGGTCGGCGAGTTGTGAAGCGTTGGCAGCATTCCGCCGATGCACAAAATGCAATATCTGTGCTTGCAACGGCGACAAGCCATGCTCGTGCCCAGCGCGGGTAAGTGCCGACCTACTGGAGGTATGAATGCGCTCAAGCGCAGAGAATATTTTTTCTACTATGTCCATCGGGCTAGCCTAATACGGATTTGGGCAGCCTTCCATCTGCAAAATAAAATGTCCTGCATTATTGATAGCATCTATAATGTTATCATGTGCCATTTCAGAATGGCAGAAATTACAGCGCATCGATTGTAGTTCTACACTCGCAACGCCCACTGAAGCTAGAAACGCCTCGGCATAGGCAAGTGCTTTTTCTTTTGCGGTTCCGCTAGGCACCAGCACATCAAAATGCATGACTTTGCCATTGGCCAAATACGCATAGCTATCAAAGACATCGGTTTTCATTGTGTTTTTCCTGTAAATATATGCGCCGCTGGAGGCCAGCGGCGCATCATTTGTGGTTAAGCTACCGCCTTTTTGACATCATCCATGCTCGCGCCATAATTGATGTGCAGCACATTGCCATCAATAACGAGTGCAGGAACAGATTTAACACCTGCTTTTTCAGCTTCAGCAATACGACCTTTGGCATTGCCAAAATGAACGACCTCAAGCTGAACTTTGTTACGGTCAACAATGTCGAGCACTTGTTGTTCGGCAGAAACACATACTGGGCAGCCAGCGTGATAGAAAATTGCTTTGGAAGACATAAGAAACTCCATTTTTGGTTACACCCAACAAGATTGTTAGGATTCCTAATATAATAAGGACTCCTAACTATATGTCAATGGCAAAATAACGTATGTGAGATTCGAACTTATAAATGCTTGGTATATCAACACCATAGCAAATTGCAGTGCAAATAAAGCGTGTTTGCGAACTTCTGAAATGTGAGGAACTGCGCCAGCTTGAAATTCACTGGCCATAAAATGGCGGAGGGGATGAGATTCGAACTCACGGTACAGTGTTACCCGTACACACACTTTCCAGGCGTGCGCCTTAGACCACTCGGCCACCCCTCCGTTAGGTTTTCTTAGCGCTTCAGCGCTTAGAAAAACTTACGCCCGCCGAACCCCGCACTGGTTGCGGGGGTAGGCCGGGCTTTATCAACTACGGCTAACCCTTTCCTCCTACGCTAAAGCTTCAAAGGACTGATGCCGCTAATTTAGCTAAGCCGCGTAAAGGCAGGCAGAATTGCCAGAAGAGGCTTTGACTGTCAACCGCTTAGTCTTAAGCTGTCGGCAGCGCTGCCGGTTGGCTTAGCCGTTTGAAAGTGCCTTCTGGCCTTGGTTTTAAGCGATTTTTGTCATGAAATGTTCACACTGCTGCCGCCTGCTTTGTGCTATCATTTAACATGATCAAGCATTTCGGCATAGCGCTCATCCTTTCTGGTATGTCCGCCAGCGTATTAATGGCGGCGGAAATTGTTCCTGATCAGCAGCAATCCTCTGCTGCTAAGCGTACCACCGAAATTCTGGATGCGGTTGGGCTGAATGTTCCCATCGTGCAGGAACTAATCGAAACAGTGGATGAACACACGCATCACGGTTATCTTAGCCTCAGCGAGCGGCGTGTGGGTGAGGGCACTCTAAAGTTCCACTATGAGATGGAAGGGCTTTCCGGAAAGAATCTGGAGCTGCGTTACACGCCGGATGATTCTCATGTTACCTACACCGCCCGTCCTGATGAAGCGATGGTGCGCTACCAGCTTAGATTTTAAACCCGCAAGCTTCAAGTAATGGCATCATATGTGATGGCACCGGCGCCGTGACGCTGATCGGTTCTTTTTTGGCATAAAGCGGGATTTGGATGGTGCGGGCGTGGAGCTGCAAGCCATGTTCATCTGCCTCGCCATAAATTTTATCGCCGATGATCGGGCAGCCAATCACGCAAGCGTGCACACGCAGCTGGTGCGTGCGGCCGGTTTTGGGCATAAACTCGATCCAGCTGACATCGCCGTTAGAGCCCAGCACTTTATAGTCAGTCAGGCTCGGCATGCCGGATGCATCTGCTTTCATCTGCCAGCGATCTCTGCGCTCTGAGACCTTCGCAAGCGGCGCGTCGATGATGCCTTCTGGTTCTTTTGGCGTGCCTTTTACGACCGCCCAATAGGTTTTGGCGATCTTGTTTTGCTCGAAGAGTTTACCAAGGGTGGCGAGGCCGTGGCGGTTGCGGCCAAGCACAAGGCAGCCGCTGGTATCACGATCGAGCCGGTGGGCGAGGGCGGGCGGGCGCGGCAGGCCGAAGCGCAGCTCATCAAAATACTGCTCCAGATTCTCGCCGCCGCCGCTGCCCTTATGCACGGGAATACCGGCCGGTTTATCAATCACCAGCATCAGCGCATCGCGGTAGAGAAGGCGTGAATTGATATCAAAACTTATCATATTGTTATAATTCAAATGGTTGGGCGTTAGGCGAACAAGTCTATTTCAATTGTCACAAAACCTTAAATTGTTTCTTAAATGAAAGCGTTTAGTCTGTTAATTAACATTAAAACAGTTATTTTCCTTGAGCCATGACCAACAGCTATAAAATCGATAATCACCAAGAGCTTACAAAAAAAATTAGCGATGCTTATATTGCCAAATTCAGGCAAAGCGCTGGCGACGAGCTTGCAAACCGCATCGAGAAGCTGCGCGAGGCGGTATGGCCAGAGAATCAGCCGAATTTTGATTCGGAAAGAGCCAGGGCTGAGCACGCTGTCAAACGCCGCCGTGTGTTTCAGGAAGCTGTCGAAGGCTTGGAGCCAGCCCAGCGCTCGCAGTTGTTCGATGCTTACGCGCGCCTTGGACATCTCAATGAGATTGCAGGACAAGCCGCTCGTTATGAGTATTTCGATAAGCTACGCGCTACAAAAACCAAAGAACACCCAAACGGTATTCCAATTCCTGGTGGTGTGAAAGAGTTTGTTACTAGCCAGGCCATCGAAGGTGTTGATGTAAACAAGCTGGTGTCTAAGCTAGCTCAGCCGGTGTTCGAAGTGGTGATGACCATGCATCCCACCAACACCAATTCTCTTGAGTTCATGAAGGCGCAAAGGCAGCTTTCAAATGCGTTGGAGCTGGGTGATGATCAGGCGGTGGATGCCGCGCTGGATGCGTTTGCCAATGCACCAATTCTCAACCAGAAAAATGGGAAAGATTCTAATTTCACGGTTCGTGATGAAAGCGCGGTGGTTTTGAATTATCTGGGCAACATCTACGAAGATTTGCCAAAGATTTACGCGCATTTTGACCGCACGCTGGCTGATGAATTCAGCAGCAATTATAACCCGCTGGATCTGAAGCTGAATATGCGATTTGCTTCCTGGGGATCGGCGGGCGACAAGGACGGCAATAATAACGTAACCGCCGAAACAACGCTTGAGGCCATTGCCATGCACACGCAGGCGATCGTTAAGCGTTATCAGGATGATTTATCGAAGCTAAACATTGCGTCCAGCCCAGAACTTCAGGCATGGAAGACGAAGATTGATGAAGCATCAGCACAGCTTGAGCATATTGTAAAAGGAATTGGTGACCTGAGGCAGATGGCAGCAGGTTTTAGAAAAGAACAGCCAGAATTCAAGCACGGTACAGATAGTAGCTATGATGACATCAAAAATAGGGCTCAGCATTTCAATCAAGAGTTTAACGGCTATGTGAGTGAGCTTTCACAACTTCGAAACAAGCTCAATCTTCGAAACAAGCTCAATCTTCGAAACAAGCTCAATCTTCGATCCGGCAAGCAAGCCGCTGCTCCCCTTGAGTTTGAGAAAGCAGTTGAGTCTTTTGCCAAACAGTTGCCGAGTGATTCTGAAGATAGAAAAAAAGCGATTGATCTGCTCCGCCGTGTGAGGACGTTTGGGTTCAGTTTCGGCAAAATTGAGTACAGGGAAACTGCCGAGGAATATAGTCGTGTGGTTGGTCTGCTTATGGCAAATAGGAATAAGTCGATCGATAATGCAGGTGATTACACTAAAATGACGCCACAGCAGCGACTTGCATTGCTTACAGATACGCTGGAAGGTTATGGAATGCAACCATCACATTTATTGTCGCGTGAGCTTGATAATATTATTGCTGGCGGTGCATGCAATCCCTACGAAGGGGATCATCTTGGAAATAAGGGTAGCAAACGCTTTGTTTCATCAGCCAAAGAAATCCTGCCTATTGCGTACCACACTCTCAAGCGCATGGAGCTTGCGCGCGAGTTTCCGGATATGATTACAGATAACGTTCTGGCGGAATGTGGGCGAATGGAAGGCAAAGACAATCGGAAAGATGAGGTCGCTTCGCAAGGTGCGGTGAATATTCTTGAGGCAAAATTCATCCAGCTGATGGCCGCAAAAGATGGCAAGGTACCGCTCATGGGTATCGTGCCGCTTTTTGAAGAGCCTGATACGATGAAAAATATCGATCATATCATGGCGGCGGCTTACCAGAACAAGGTCTATCATCGTCATCTAGAACAGCTTTCTGAGCAGCGTGGTGTGCCAGTTACACAGCAAGTTCAGATTGCGCATAGCGATAATGCTCGCCGCTCGGGTTTACTCGCCGCGCGCGCCTATATTCACGAAGCGCATAAAAAGATTCGTGAACTCAATACCAATAATGCAATCAAGACCGAATTCTTTGAGGGTGGAAGTATTTCAGATGCTTACCGCAATGGTGTTCGTGCAATTTCTGCCTCGGTGAATGCGTTTGGTTTGCATGATTTCACCAAACTCACTTTTCAGGGGGGGGATTTGGTCAATTTCTTTACCTCGCCATCCTCTACTGTACGTTTATTCACGCGCAATTTGGTTCATTCCGTGTCACGCTTTCGTGATGATAAAAATGGTGGTTGGGTCTTCGATGAACGCCGTAAACAGGAACAGGTTGATTCTTCGCAGACATCATCCAGCATAGATCGCAGAACACCGAATCCCATTGTAGACGACATTGTGATTGGGGCTATGAAAAAGACCCTGCAAGATTATCAGGAAAATGACTTTAAAACAGAAAGAATGGGCGTTTTGCTTGCTGCGGTTGATTATGATGGTGAGGGTAAGGCGGGAGGTAGAGGCTCGCGGGCTGGTCAACGCGGCGTTAAGAAAGCAAAATCATCCATCGGATCATTCCAACCCATCAATATCGATAAAGTCAGAACAATCAGTTTCAGTGAGGCATGGCAGCATGCCGGTATTATTCCATCTTGGATCGGTTCGCAAAAACTTGAAGAACATCTCGCACTGGCTATAGGTACAAAAGTTAAACAACTTCTGGCAGAAGAACAATACAACCTGACAAGAGAAGAGCTTAGCTTTCTTGGTGACTTTGGTGATGTTAAAGCGGATGCTACTAACATATCACCCAAGCAAATCCATTTGCTTTATGAGCGCTCACCAACATTCCGCGATGCGCAGGATAGGGCGGGTTTTGCGCTCGCCATGACCGATCCAGAGGCACTGCGCTGGCTTGAGGATCGTATGAAAGTGCTGGCAACAAAATTTAAAGGCAGTCCTAAAGAGTCAATCATTGCTGAGGGCAAAGAGTATCTTGACCAGATAAATAATACTTATCAAGCAGCCGCAAGGTTAGCATTTCCTGCCTTAAGCAAGGGTAAGGAATTGCCGTCAAAGATAGATCCACGCGCTATACGCAACAATATCGCGGACTCATTGGATAGTTTGACCAGCGATATAAAGCGCAAGACGCAATATCGCGATTTCCTGCTCTATGTTAAGAAAGGTATCCTCGAATCAGATGATATTCAGATGACGGATGATGATCGCCAGCGTCTTGATCATGATCGGGGTATTCTGCACAATGCTGGGGACACTGTGATGCATGGGCGCTTTCTATCGGCGGATGACCCGAAATATGGTGAACATAAAACCAAAGCGGCCGCTCAAAAGAAAATGGTAAGAGCCTAAGTTAATTATTTAATTGCTATACGTGACAATCAACGCAACACATAATGTCATTATAGCTCATCGGCTGCTGGTTCTGTATTACGTGGTTAAAGCTCATCTGATCGGGAATTTCGATACGTGGTGTAGCGATACATGCGCTAAGCCCTAGAAGGCATATGATCGATATCATGGTTTGTGTTTTCATGGCACTCTCCTATGTTTACTTCTTACCTTAATAAGTAGCAGAAACAGGCTAAGCGCACGTTAATGAATTAATAAAATGCAATCTAATATTTCCATGATGCCTTTCGGGTGGTTGAAGGGATAGGTTTAAAAAACGGGCGGTGCTACAGGCAAAAAAACTATCGTTCCGGAAGTGGAAAAATTCTAGGCAAAGCGCACAGGGGCTTAGCTGCAAATTGTTTCACGTGAAACAATTTTCCTAGACCTCATCTGTGCAACTCGCTACAAACAGATCTGTACTCAGGGTAGGGAAAAATATGATGGATATTCATCTTTTTGAGAAGGGTGGCGCGGTCATGTATGGCCTGCTGGCGCTATCGGTTTATGCGGTAGGCGTCGTCATTTTCAAGGCTGTGCAGTTCTACAAAGCCAACCTGTTTGACCGCAGTTTTATCGAGCCGGCTCTTAAGGAAATCAAGCAGGGCGATCGCAATCAGGCATTTAAGACGCTTTCTGAAACCAAAGGGCCGGTCGCGCGCATTATGCGGGTGACGTTTGAATGTGTCGCTAACCGCGATATATCCCAAAAGAGTAAGGAAGCAGAAATCACCCGTATCGGATCGGCGGATATTCGCTATCTTGAGTCGCACTTGCGAGGCTTGGAGATGACCGCAACGGTTGCGCCACTCATGGGGCTTTTTGGCACAGTGATCGGGATGATCAGTTCGTTTTCTAAGCTGAGTATTTCTGGCACGCGTGTGGATCCAACCATGCTGGCGGGCGGCATCTGGGAAGCGCTGCTAACCACTGCGGGCGGTATCGCGGTGGCGATTCCGGCGCTGGCGGCGCATTACATTCTGGATGGCATTATCGAAAAAGTCCGTGCGACGATGAAGGATGTCTCGGTGCAGATTTTAGCGCTCGAGGATGAATTCCGCCGCAATGAACGCCTGTTCGCGATTGAGGAGGCCAAGCGTATTGAACGTGAGCGAAAGGCTCGTGAAGAAGAAGAGCGCATGCTGGTAAACGAACAGCGCAAGAAGCTTGATGCTGAGCAGTGGGCCGAAGAGCAGCGCAAGAGCAATACGCCGACGACGCCTCAAAAAACCTCTACGCTGCATTTGCTCAGCCCTAAATATACGGGTGGCTAACGCATGGATTTTGCGCGCACACCTCGCCGTAAAATACGCGCGCTGAATCTCACGCCGCTTATCGACGTGTTATTTATTTTGATCATTTTTTTCATGCTCACGACGTCATTCATGAAGATTGAGTCGATGGAGCTGATCTTACCATCTGCCGCTCAAAAGACCGCAGCAAAGCAGGGCGATGAGATTGTTCGGTTATACCTGTCTGCCAGTGGCGATATCGCGCTTGGTCAACGTAAGCTTGGTGCGGAAGAAATTGACGAGACACTCTCGCGTATTATCGTGAATAATCCCGATACGCGAATTATGCTGCTTACGGCGGATGGTGTCACCATGCAGCAGCTTGTGAGCATGATGGACCGTGTATCGTTGCTTGGCGGCAAGAGTCTTCTTGTTCGCAAATGGGCAGGCAAGAGGGTGGAATAATGGATTTTCCTAGAACACGTAACCGCCGCGTTGAAATCAGCCTTATTCCGCTCATTGACGTGTCGATATTTCTGCTCATTTTTTTCATGCTGGCGGGAACGATTGAAAAGTTTGAAATGATCCCTGTTGAGCCGCCAGTCGCTAAAAGCGGCAAGCTTATGGATGAAGGGCATGTGGTGGTGATGCTCGGTCGGCATGATGAAATTATTTTAGGCGACGAAATTGTTGAGATGGAGCAGATGCAGCAAATGTTGGCTCCCGACCTTGCTAAAAACCCTAATAAAATTGTAACGGTTAAGGCGGATGCAGAGGTGCCAGCCAATCGTGTTGTTGACCTGATGGAAGCGATCAAGAAATCAGGCGGGAAGAATCTTTCCATTGTCACACAATCTGGCGAGCTAAAGATCGATGCCCAGTAGTTTTCATCATCCCAGCCTTCATCGCGCACGTTTTGTCTTAGGGCAGCTACATATGCGTTGGTTGCAGGTGGATAGGCTCGACCATGTGCATTTTATCGTGGCAATTGTTTTTGCGTTTATGCTGCATATGGCGATGTATGGCCTGTGGCGAATGTTGCCACGCGATGAGGTTGTTGATATTCCCGTACGCGTGCTGAATATCAAGTTAGCCGAGCCAGATGATGTCATTGCCGAATCTTTGCCAGACAGCAAACCTTTGCCTAACGCGGCTGGTGTGGAGCAAATGATTAGTAAAGTCGTTAAGGATATTCAGGCCGAAAGCGATCGACAGGAGATCGTTGAAAAAATGCCTGACAAAAGTCCGCCGCCCAAAAAACCGCCAGTCAATATGGAAAAACTAATGGCTAAGGCGAAGCCATTTGATATGCGAACCGAAGGAACTGCCGTTGCAGCGCCTGTCCAATCGGTGGTGGCGACGCAATATGTGCGCGAGGCCGAGCCTGCGAATCTCGGCGAGGCTGGAGGCAAGGATATTATTACACGCTATGAACAGCTTATTTCAGCGTGGATTGATAAGTTCAAACCAGAGAAATTGATGGTGTCTGGACAACCTGATCGCGCTGTTGCTTCGATACGTATTCGCATTGATCGTCGTGGTAATATCCGTTTTCTTGAATTAGAAAAAAGCAGCGGGCTTGAAGAGCTGGATCGTGCGGCGCTTGATACGGTGCGTCGCGCTAATCCGGTTCCTGCTGCACCGGCTGGTTATCCATCAGGTGACCAGATTGAATTTATTGTTCCTGTTGTGTTCAGCAAATGAGTCATGCGCGATCTATTTTAATGACTGGAGGTGCTGGCTTTATCGGTAGCATGATGGTTGATCTGTGCGTAAGGGCGGGTCATCATGTGGTGGTGCTTGATAAGCTGACCTACGCGGGAAGCAAGGCCAATCTGGACTGGATCAAGGGAGATTGGCAGCTGGTGGTTGGCGATATTGCGGATCGCACGTTGGTTAGCGAATTGCTCAGCAAGCATCGCGTGGAATGGTTGATCAACATGGCGGCGGAGTCGCATGTTGATAATTCCATCAGCGGCCCACGTGCCTTTATGGATACCAATATCATGGGCGTTTTTGAATTACTCGAAGCGTGCAGGCACTACAAAGCTCAGGCGCCTGATAGCTTTCGTTTTCTACAGGTATCAACGGACGAAGTGTATGGATCATTAGGAGCGCAAGGGAAATTTTCTGAAGCTTCCCCGATTCGACCAAACTCTCCTTATTCTGCTTCGAAAGCTGCAGGCGATCATCTGGCGCGAGCATGGTTTGAAACCTACGGCCTGCCAACGCTGATTACGCATTGCACCAATAATTATGGCCCAAGGCAGCATCCTGAAAAACTGATTCCTCATATGATTGAAAAGGCCATTGGTGGCCAGGCACTTCCTGTTTATGGTGATGGCAAAAATATTCGTGACTGGATACATGTCAGTGACCATTGTCGTGGTTTGCTTTTGGCGCTTGAATTTGGGAAACCAGGCGAGGTCTATGATTTTGGTGGTAATGCCGAAGTGGAAAACCTATCGCTTGTAAAGAAAATTTGTACGCTGCTTGATCAGAAAAAACCGCGCGTTGATAAAATAAGCTATGCATCACAGATTGCTTTTGTTGCGGATCGGTTGGGGCATGACCGCCGCTATGCGATTGATGATCTTAAATCAAAAACGATCCTCGGTTATCAACCTGTTTACTCACTCGATCAGGGTGTTGAAGAGACTGTTGATTGGTATCTGATGAATCAGCATTGGGTACAAACCATCAAGAGGGCAGCATGAAAGGTATTATTCTCGCTGGCGGTTCCGGCACTCGTTTAGCGCCGATGACGAGTGTGGTTAGTAAACAGATGCTGCCAGTATATGACAAGCCGATGCTTTATTATCCGCTATCCGTTCTCATGCTCTCAGGGATTCGCGAGATTTTAATTATCTCTACACCGCGCGATCTACCCGCGATGCGCCAGCTTCTTGGCACAGGTGAACAATTGGGTTTATCAATCACCTACGCCGAGCAGCCCAAACCCGAAGGCATTGCTCAAGCCTTCATCATCGCTAAAGACTTTATCAAACAATCGCCCGTTTGCTTGATATTAGGAGACAATATTTTTTATGGCCAATCACTAACGCAGCGCCTGGAGCAAGCGGCGAAGCTTCGCGATGGTGCGTTGGTTTTTGCCTATCAGGTTCGTGATCCTGAGCGTTATGGCGTGGTTGAAGTAAATAGTGCAGGCAAGGCGATTTCGATTGAGGAAAAACCTAAACAACCAAAATCGAACCTGGCCGTTACTGGGCTTTATTTTTATGACCAGAACGTGGTTGGGATTGCTGAGTCTCTCAAACCCTCTGCGCGCGGGGAGCTTGAAATTACCGACGTGAACAAGGCGTATCTTGCCCAAGGTAAGCTTACCGTTGAACCTCTGGGGCGTGGCTCGGCATGGCTTGATACCGGCACGCCGGATGCGCTCATGCAGGCCGCGCAATATGTTCAGATTATCGAGGCGCGGCAGGGTTTCAAGATCGCCTGTATCGAAGAAATTGCGCTTCGCAAGCAATTGATCGATAAGCAGCAGTTCATGAATCTTGCCGGACAATATGCCAAGAGCGATTATGGCGTTTATCTTGCTTCTATTGTTAAAGACGACCAGCTTTCATGAGCGCCGAATACCTGGTTCTTGGCCTTGGCGGGCAGCTTGGTAATGCCCTTGAACAATCCCTTGGCAATAGGGCGCACTGTGTTGGTATTGAGCAGGTTGATTTTTGTGATACTGATTTTATCCAAAAAATCGAGAAGATCGTTGCGGGATGGTCCCCGAAGGCGCTGATTAATGCGGCTGCCTACACACAGGTTGATAAGGCAGAAAAAGAAGGCAGAGCGCTTTCTGAGCGAGTCAATGCCGAGGCTGTTGGCGAGTTGGCGCGCTGGTGCCGTTTCAAAAATATTCCTATGGTACATGTTTCGACGGATTACGTCTTCGATGGAACGGGCGATAAACCATGGCAAGAGTCTGATCTGACCAACCCTCTTAGCGCGTATGGCACGGATAAGCTTGAAAGCGAGAAACTTATCCGTGCTGCGGGTTCTGATCATCTGATCTTTAGAACATCATGGCTTTATGATGCCCATGGCAGTAATTTTTTCAATACCATGCTAAGGTTGATGTCTGAGCGCGAAGTGCTTCGGGTGGTAGCGGATCAGGTTGGCGCCCCAACCTATGTGCCCGAGTTAGCTAGGTGCATCATAGTGGGCCTTGAGAGGGCTCTTGGTATGAAGGATTTTCCAAACGGCATCTTCCACCTTTGTAATCAAGGTGAAACCAGTTGGCATGGCTTTGCCAGTGCTATTTTTGCACTTGCCAGCAAGCTCAATTCCAGTCAGAAATACGCACTGATATGCAAGCAAGTTCTGCCTATTTCCACGGCTGAATATCCCACACCTGCCAAACGGCCACTCAACTCTCGGCTGGATTGCAGTAAAGCAAAAAAAATCCTTGGGATCACTATGGATGATTGGCAAGCGGGACTTGCTCACTGTTTCAATACCAGGTTTGCCGATGCTGATACAACCTTGCGCCATAGCGGATCTCAAAATCATTGAGTTGAAAGTGATCGGCGACGTACGAGGTTTTTTTGTGGAGCGTTTCCAGGAGCAGCGCTTTGCTGATGCGGGGTTGCCCTTTCATTTCATTCAGGACAACCATTCTCGCTCGGCTCCTGGTGTGCTTAGGGGGCTTCATTATCAGCACACACCGCCGCAGGGTAAACTTGTCGGGGTGACACGTGGCCGTATCTGGGATGTGGCCGTGGATGTTCGGCCATCTTCGCCAACTTATGGCCAGCATGTCGGGGTTGAACTATCGGATATGAATGGCAGGCTACTCTGGGTGCCAGCTGGTTTTGCTCATGGTTTTTGTGTTCTTGGTGATGAGCCAGCCGATGTGGTTTATAAAGTGGATGCCCTTTATGATGCTCAAGGTGAGGGGGGCATAAGCTATAATGATCCTGACCTTAAGATTAACTGGCCTGTTCAAAACCCAATTCTTTCTGCGCGTGATCAAAAATCTTCGAGCTGGAAAGACTATCAGGCTAGCCCGCCAGTATGGGGTGCATCATGATTACCACCTGCGTTGTCATGGTCTCTTACCATACGGGGCCCATTCTGTTTGCTTCCATAAATAGTGTGCTCGCTCAATCAGGCCTTGGTGAATTGATTGTTGTTGATAATGGTAATACGCCGGATGTTCTGGCTCGTTTGCGGCAGCTTGCCCTCAGCGAGCCAAGGCTGCGCGTGATCACGGGGCATGGTAACATCGGCTACGCTAAAGGTTGTAATCTCGGCGCTAAGCAGGCAAATGGCTATTTTTTGATGCTACTTAACCCTGATTGCCTTTTGCCGCCAAACGCGATCGAGCGTATGATGCAGGCGTTTGATGTGCAAAGCGATGCAGCAATGGTGGGTGCCACGACAATCAATCCTCGCGGTAAACCCACGCGCGATTATATGCGCCCGCTGCTGACATTTAAAACCCTGTTTAAGCGAGGCACGGAAGCACAAAAAACCAGCCATGAACAGGTACGGATCGTGCCCGCGATATCCGGTGCTTGCATGTGCCTGCGCCGTAAGGATTATGAACGGCTTGGCGGAATGGATGAAGCCTTCTTTGCTGCGGGCGCCGGAATGGACTTATGCATGCGTGTTCGCAAGGTTGGAGGCAGGACACTGCTTGCAAGCCATGTCCGCATTACCAGGCTGAATACGGATGATTACAGTAAGCGCCGCACGCTGGAGTGGTATCGCTATCGCGGTCTGGTGCATTATTTTGCAAAGCATTTTACTCACCACTACCCACTTGGCTTTATGTTGATTGTGCATACCTATGGCCTGCTGACAATGTCGATGCGCGTTGCCTTGCACTGGCTTCGTGTGCAGCTCAGGCCAAGCTATGCCATGTCGCATACCATACCGGCCAAGCGTTTGATGGTGTTGGCTTCCGGCCTCACCGACCTGCCGCAAACTTCGGAACTCAAAGGAAAAACGGTGTTGGTTACTGGCGCAACCAGCCAGCTGGGTTTAAGCGTCTGCAAGCATATGATTGCAGCTGGCGCCGGGGTGCTTGCTATCAGCCGGCAGGATCCAATTCCGTTTGAGCATGAACATTTGCGCTGGATTAAAGGTGATCTGACTGATGAAGCCCTGCATCTGGATGATTATCTGGCCGATGTGGTGATTCATTGCGCGCCGCTGTGGCATTTGCCACCAACGCTTGCTTTGCTGAAGGATGCTGAAGTGAAGCATGTGATTGCCTTTGGTTCGACCTCGGTATTTGGCAAGGTGCTCTCTAAAAACCTGCATGAGCGTGAACTGGTGGAGCAATTGGCGCGGGCTGAGCGAGAGATTGCTGATCGCTCAGATCAGCTTGGCATGACCTACACGATCATCCGCCCGACGATGACGTACGGCGTTGGTCTTGATTTGAATATCACGTCGCTTGCAAAACTGATCAGCTTTTTGGGATTTTTTCCGGTATATCCTCCGGCTATTGGTAAGCGACAGCCAACGCATGTTGATGATCTTGGTATGGCCGCTGTCAAGCTGGTGAATAACAGGGCATCTCATGGCAAGAGTTACAATGTCAGTGGTGGCGAGGTGCTAACTTACCGCGCGATGGTAGAACGCATTTTTAGTGTTTGTGGCAAGAAGCTGCGTATCGAAGAAAATACGACCTTACCGTTTATTCTGGATGTGGCTGGCTTCCTGTCCGGCAAGAAGCATATTAACGGTGAAATCGCTCGCCGTATGAATGATGATCTCATGTTTTTCCATGATGATGCCGAGCGTGATTTTGGTTATCACGGTCGTCGTTTCTTGAGTGGTGGCATGAAGGATATTGAGGGGTATTGATGGCTCGCATTAGCTATGTGGATGGTCGTTATGTGCATCATGCGGATGCCAGGGTGCATATTGAAGATCGCGGCTATCAGTTCTCGGATGGTATGTACGAGTATGTTGCGTTCTATCATCGCAGGTTGCTTGATGGCGATCTGCATCTGGCGCGGATGGAGCGAAGCCTTAACGAGCTGGCCATTAAGGCGCCGATGAGTATGAGGGCGCTAAACCTTGTCATCCAAGAACTTATCGCACACAATGAACGCGAGCATGGTGGGCTTTATATTCAGGTGAGTCGCGGTGTGGCGAAGCGTGATCATGCATTTCCTAAACAGTGCAAGTCTTCACTGGTGATGACCATTGGTGCTGCCAAATTTCCTAAAGCGAGTGAGGTAAAAGAAGGCGTTGCCGTTATCACGCAGCCTGAACAGCGCTGGGCACGACGAGACATTAAATCCATTTCGCTCCTTGCAAACGTGCTTGCCAAGCAAGCTGCCGCAGCGCAAAGTGCGCGTGAAGCGTGGCTGGTAGATGATGATGTGATAACCGAAGGCGCTGTTTCCAATAGCTATATCGTGAGTGATCAGGGTGAAGTGATCACCCATCCGGCGGATCAGAATATTTTAGGCGGCATCACGCGTGATGTATTGCTTGGTCTCGCAGCCAAAGCAGGTATTCGTGTATGCGAACGTTCTTATTCGCTAAGCGAAGCTATGGCGGCGCGTGAGGCTTTTATCACCTCGACCAGCATTAATGTTTTGCCGGTGGTGAAGCTTGATGGCAAAACTATTGGCAATGGCAAGGTCGGTGATGTCACACGCAAACTGCAGGGGCTTTATGATGAACATGTCTTCAAGCAAACAGGATTCAGGCGTGATGACCTTACCTAAACCCAAGGCAATTATTTTTGACTGGGATAATACGCTGGTGAATACTTGGCCGATTATACATGCGGCGCTGGTCGCCACGTTCGAGGAAATGGGCCAGCAGCCATGGAGTTTTGATCAGACCAAGAACCGCGTGCGTAAGTCCATGCGTGATTCTTTCCCTGAGATTTTTGGCGCTAATTGGCAGCAAGCCGGTGAGATTTACCAGCGCCATTACCGCAAAAACCACTTAAGCAAGCTTGAAGCTCTGCCGCGTGCTGAGGAGGTTCTTTCGCGTGTTAAAGAGCTGGGGCTTTACAGTGTTGTTGTGAGCAACAAAAAAGGGCCTAATCTGAGGCAGGAAGTTGAGCATATTGGCTGGAATCCTTGGTTTGATCATGTGGTGGGCGCTGATGATGCTAAAAGGGATAAACCTTTTGTTGATCCGGTTCATATGGCGTTTGAGAAAACCGATATCAAACCGGCGGCCGATGTGTGGTTTATCGGTGATAGCGAGATCGATCTGGAGTGCGCTCACAACACTGGCTGTACTGCAATTTTATATGGCGATCACGCACTTACTCACCCTGACTATAGTCAAAGTCACTATCAAGGTTTTGCCTATCATGCGCATGTCCATGACCATGCACAGATGTTAAGATTGCTGGATTGCTGACGCGAGGCCGTGTTTATCGCCTTGCAGCAATTGTTCACGAAATTTGGTAAGTTTGGCCAGAAAATCCTGAAGTAACGATAGTACCGGCAGGTAATGATCGGAGATGCTTTCTATATCTCCTTCAGGTGCTGCGCTGGCGGGCGAGGTGAAATCAGCAAATCCTTGCCCGGCATAACGTGCGAAACTGAAGCCTAACTTTTTTTCGCATTCCATTACCGTGGTGATTAAACATGAAGCAATGATTCGCGGCATCAGAGCCTGTCGTGCCAGCAATGCATCTCCTTTATCTTCGTTTTTATCAGGAGCCTTTGCCAGTTCACCCTTCACGTGCCATAGCGCATCCATGTAGCGGTCAAGCGCCATAATCAGTGGCTCACGGTTGAGTGTAAAAATATCAGCCCAAAGCTCGGCAGAGGAGGATTGCAAGCGCGTAAAAGGTTTCAGTGCTGGCTTTAAATCTTCAGATGGAACGATATTACGGCAAGCAAACGCAAGCAATTGCGGTAAGTGTGAGACATGCGCATAAAGCACATCGTGCAAATCCGGAGGCACGCCTTCAACACGCGCACCTACTTCGCTCCAGAATCGAGTGATGGTTTCAAGCATTCGTCCTTGCAATGGTTCGTTGGGTGTCAGCACCACGCGCTTGCCCTGAAATAAATCCGCACGTCCGGCCGCAATGCCGGATGATTCACTACCGGCAATCGGATGCGCCGGTATAAAATCCACATTGCTTGGAAGATGCTGCGCAATCGCCTGCATAACGGGCAGTTTGACGGATGCGGTGTCCATGACAATCGCGCCAGCCATTAATCCAGCGCTCATGCGCCGTGCGACATGCCCCATATCCCCGGGCGGTACGCATAAGATCACCAAGCTGCTATTCTTGACTGCCGTTGCTTCATCGCGCATCGCTACATCAATCATCTTGTGCGAACGTGCATAAATGAGTGTCTGTTCGTTATCATCACAGCCAACCAGTGTATCGGCGAGCCTCTTTTGGCTGATGGCTCGTGCCAGTGAGCTGCCAATCAGCCCAAGACCGATGATGGTGATGCGCTCAAATAGTGCCATTGTCTAACTATTCAAGAAGGATTTAAGCGTTGCGACAACTGCACGATTATCCTCTTCAAGGCCAATCGAAATACGCAGGTGATCTTGCAGGCCGTAACTGCTGACCTCACGGGGGATAAGCCCATGCTCGATCATGTAGCTATTGGCTTTGGAAGCGCTGTGATGTCCGGCGGGAAAACGAACCAGCACAAAATTGGCAATGCTGGGATGAACATCAAGGCCGATGCTGCGCAGCTCACCTGTAAGCCACGCTAACCAGTGATTGTTGAAGTCACGAGTCGTTTCTGTAAAAGCGCGGTCACGAATGGCGGCAGTGGCGGCTTCGATGCTGCAAGCTGATAGGTTAAATGGTCCGCGAATACGGTTCATCACATCAATGATTTCACTGCTGGCATGGCACCAGCCGACACGAAGCGCCGATAATCCGTAGATTTTAGAGAAGGTATGAAGCACCGCCACATTGCCATGCGACACCAGCTCAT
This sequence comes from Rickettsiales bacterium, assembly GCA_021299465.1. Classification (GTDB taxonomy): domain Bacteria; phylum Pseudomonadota; class Alphaproteobacteria; order Rickettsiales; family SXRF01; genus JAJTHB01. The sequence continues at coordinate 51,178 of JAJTHB010000005.1, forward strand.
GGCCGTCGCTATAATCATGCTTAGTGACATATTCACTGTAGGCATCATCGACGACAAGCAGGACATGGTCAGGTATCCCGCTATGCAGTCGGTGCAATTCGTCTTTAGTGATGTAGCTTCCGGTAGGGTTATTTGGGTTGGCAATGAAAACAATTTTTGTTTTTGGCGTGATGGCGGCCAACATGGCATCAACATCGGTTCGCAGGTCTTTTTCGGGCGCCATGATCACATTCGCGCCGTAACCTTGCGCATAGATCTGGTACATTAGAAAACCATGGCGGCTCATGACGATATCGTCGCCAACACCAGCATAGGCATGGATCAAAAGGCCAATCAGCTCATCTGAGCCGGCGCCACATACCAACTCGTCTTCAGAAAAGCCATATACGTCCTTTATCGCTTCTTTGAGTTTCTTAGCGCTGCCATCCGGGTAGCGATGCAGGTTTGCCGCCGCATCCATATAGGCTTTTACGGCCAGTGGGCTTGGCCCAAGCGGGGTTTCGTTCGATGAGAGTTTGACAACTTTTTGGCCAGGCTTGGCTGCAGATTTTCCGCCAACATAAGGCGCAATAGACATGATGCCTGGTTTGGGCGTTAATTGTGACATGGATTCAGGGTTTGATCGTGATGGGTTTTGCATAGCTACCAAAGATATAGACTTTTATAAGTGCTGAATCCAGTTGCTCGTAAAGAATCTTGAGCTGAGGATGATTATCATGGAGGAAGCCTTCAACATCGAGCACATGGTGGCGGATACCCGCAGATGGGTTGACAAGCTGTAGCCACTTTGCATCGAGCGATGCCGATTCAAGAGTTGCATTTAAACGGCTCTGGCTTACTTCCTGAGCGATCTCCAGAACGATGATTGATCGATCTTGCCCTGTCTCCTCTGGTTCGATGGCTGCTACTGCAAATCCGCCGATACGATTTTTGGCATCGTCATCGAAGTAGCTATAGGGAATATGTGCAAAAATGCGCAACGCCTTATCATGCTGCGGCAGTAGTAGTGGCCACCAGCTCTCACTATCGTTTTCGTTAATATAAGGAACGATGCCTACAGCCGCTTTTCCATCCGCAATCTCGCCAATAACGCGCCTTACATTGGACTGCTTTGAAATAGGCAGAAAAGGCCCAAAATATTCCCGCGCAAGCCAATAAAGCTCTTCTTTGCCACCTGCGACATAGGTTGAAATAGGTAGGTCAGCTTCTAGCGAGGTAGAAGCACCGATCAATGTTCGCCACATCGTCGCTGCAGCAGCTGCATTAAAACTACCGTCCTGAAAACACGATGCGATACGTGCCACCATTTGTGCTTCACGCGCTGGCCTGATTGGGCAGATTCCCGGGTTGGTGCGGTGTTTATAGCGGCCAACTTGTTTTACAATGCCTGCACGCTCTTTGAGAAGCGCGATCAGCTTGTCATCAATCGCATCGATCTGCGTGCGGTAGGTGTATAGCTCGTCTGTGTTATTTTTAGCGTCTGACATGGCACGAGCGATAATCCAGCCACTGCAAATAAGCAAGTGCTTGTAGCGCTTTCTTGACCAGCAGGCGGCCTTGACCTATCAATGGATGCTATGGTGCGATCATTATTTGGTTCGTCTTATCGTGAAGTGGAAGTGGGGGAGGTGGTGCATCTTGCCATCCATGCCCCGCTGGTGCTGGAAAGTGGCGCAAAAGTTAAGGATATTCCAGTTGCTTACCAGACTTATGGTGAGTTAAACCCCGAGCGCAGCAACGCTATTCTTGTTTGTCATGCACTCACCGGTGATCAGTATGTGTGCGGCAAGCACCCTGTGACCGGAAAAACTGGCTGGTGGGACCGGATGGTTGGTGCTGGCAAACCAATCGATACAAACCGTTATTTTGTGATTTGCAGTAATATTATTGGCGGCTGCATGGGATCGTTTGGTCCCAAGGAAACCAACCCCGAAACCGGTAAGCCCTACGGCGTTGATTTTCCTTTTATCACCATTGGCGATATGGTGAAGGTGCAGGCATTACTTATTGATCATCTGGGAATTGACACATTATTTGCTGTGATTGGCGGTTCAATGGGTGGGATGCAGGCATTGGAGTGGTCCGTTCGTTTTCCCGAGCGTGTTTTCTCTGTTGCTGTAATCGCAACCGCAAGCAAGCAATCAGCACAGAATATCGCCTTTCATGAAATTGGCCGTCAGGCCATCATGGCTGATCCTGAGTGGCGCTCTGGTCGGTATATCGAAGAACGCTGCTATCCCAGCAAGGGCCTTGCTGTTGCACGCATGGCGGCGCATGTAACCTACTTATCAGAACAGATGTTGCAGGAAAAATTTGGTCGAAGCTTACAAGACCGTGATCACTATACCTATGGTTTCGACGCAGATTTTCAGATCGAAAGCTACCTGCGACACCAAGGCATGAGTTTTGTTGATCGTTTTGATGCTAACAGCTACCTGTACCTTACCCGTGCAGCCAGCTATTTCGATTTATCCCAAGGTGGGCGGCTGGCGCTCTCTGATGTTTTTGCGGGTACCAGTGTTCGCTTTTTAATTGTCTCATTTACGAGTGACTGGCTCTACGCTTCAACGGAAAGCCGCCATCTCGTGCGCGCGCTCAATGCCGTTGCTGCGGATGTCAGTTACGCTGATATTGACAGTGATAAAGGCCATGATTCGTTTTTATTAGAGCTGCCAGTGTTTGATGAAACACTTAAGGGCTTCCTTGAAGGCTCGGCGGTTAAACGGAGGCTGGCATGACTTTTTTGCGGGCTGATTTAAAAGCGGTTGCCAGCCTTGTGCCGATGGGTGCGAGTGTGATCGATGTTGGTTGTGGCGAGGGCGACCTGCTGGATTGGCTGGAAAAACAAAAAAACGTAAGCGGTAGGGGTATCGAAATCAACCAGCAGCGTGTTAATCGTGCGATTGCGCGTGGACTGTCGGTGATTCAGGGGGATGCCAATCATGATCTTACCTATTACCCTACTCAGGCCTATGATTACGCTGTGCTTAGCCAGACGCTGCAGACACTTGAGAACCCTAAAGAAGTGCTTGAGCAGCTGGTTCGAATTGCAAGGCATGCGATTGTATCAGTGCCGAATTTTGGGCATTGGAAGAACCGATTTTACCTGCTTTTCAAAGGCCGAATGCCGGTGACTAAGACACTCAGCTACCAATGGTATGACACGCCGAACATTCACTTTTGCACTATCAGTGATTTTATATCACTCTGCGAATCGTTAGAGCTTACAATTGAGCAGCGGCTTTATGTCTCGCATCAGGGTGTGCCCATGCGCTTTTACCGTCATGGCTTGCTAGCTAACTGCTTTGGCGAGCAGGGTGTTTTTATGATTCGTAAATAACTTAAGTTTGCAATAATTTAAGCATTCAATTCGTGATATCATATACTTGTAACGACCATTATTTTGACGTACGTTATCAGGGTTCATTTATATCAATAAAACATAGTTTCGCTTTCATCATTCATGAAACCAGCCAATCTCCAGTCAGGTTCTCGTAAGTTAGTGGGTTTTGCTGCGGCCTTGCTACTCATGCTTGGCTTTACTTTGGTGGCACAAGGTTTCATTGATACTAAAGATTTCCGCGAACAGATCATACAGACCATCAAAGATCGCACAGGTAAAGATGTGGCCATTAAAGGCAGGGTAACTGCACGTTTGTTGCCAACACCTGGTATTTTTGTACCTGGGCTTGAACTAAGAGGGGTGGATGATAAAGATCCTGCGCCCACATTCACCGCTCAATCTGTGTATGTTGAGGCCGATTTATTATCGCTTTTCTCGGACCAGATTGCCGTATCATCGATTACATTTGAGAATGCTGTGCTCGAGATCAGGCGCTCCAAAGAGGGCGTTATTCATTGGGACTGGCTTGAAAAAGACATGCTTAAGCCCATGCTCGCTCTTAAAGATTTGCTCAAAAATATTAATCTATCGTTTGTGGAAGGTAAGGTTTTTTACTTCAATGATGAAACAAACCATGTGGTTCCTATACGAAGCATTAATGGTTCCGTAGCTATTGGAGCTGAGGTTTCAATTGCTGGTGGTTTTATTGTTGGTGAGCAACCGCTGGCGCTTGAATCGCGATTGGGGGTTTTGGATCAGGCCGGTTTTAGACCGATTGATCTCAGGGTTTTCAATAATCAGAAAGATGAATTTACGCTTAAAGGACAACTGGGATCGACCTCGGAAAAACTTGAGATTAAAGGTGATTTTGCAACCAGCCTTTCGGACATTTCAAATTGGATTGCTCCATTTAAGCAGGAAAAAAAGACGGCGGATGCTAAAGCGCTTCCGCTAAAACTGACAGGATCCTGGGCTCAGTCAAACCTTTCGCTCAAGCTGGATCAGCTATCCCTGGAAGGGTTGGATTCAAAAGCAGCGGGCAGCCTCGCCTTCGCATGGGAGGATATACCAGACTTTGATATCACAATGACTTTTTCTGAATTCAACTACGATGCTTGGCAGGCGCTGGCAGAGCTCATAGCTCAACGCCGGAATCCACAAGGACAATTATCTTTTAAAGAAGATTTCGAGGAGCATCGAAGCGCGCTTCCCAAGGAAGTAAATGTTAAAGTCACGGCTAATGCTAATAGCGTACAAATGGGTGAAAAAACATGGCAGGAGGCTAATTTATCAGCATCACTGCAGGATGGATCGATCACCATTAACCAGCTCGGCATACAGATGCCTGGCTCAGCATCGCTGGTGATGTTTGGTATTATTTCCCAAGGCGCCGCGAAAACACTCAGATTTGAAGGTTCAATGGAATCACAGGGTGGAAGCTTGCGCGATGTTCTTACAATATTTGATGAGAATGCGGCCGAGTTTTCTGAGGCTGGGTTTGGTGCCTTTTCGATACGTTCAAATTTGTTTATTTCGGCTGAGCAGGTTCGTTTATCTGAAGCGGAAGTTAAATTGAACGAGCTTAATTTAAGTGGTGGTCTCGTTGCTTATTTTGATTCAAAACCCCGCGTAGAAGCTGATGTTAAACTGCGTGATATCAACTTTGACTATTTTCGTGATGTCTGGCGTGAATCAAAGAAAAACCAATCAGGCACCGATTATTTCCTGAGGTTTGACAAAAACCTCAATTTTGGTTGGCTCAGGAAACTTAAAACCAATATCGATTTTAAGGTCATGGTGGATGAATTTACCTTCCTTGAAACAAGGGGGCAGTCCGCCGCATTTCGTATTTTTGCACAAGAAGGTGAGTTTGGTATCTACAACCTGAGGTTTTATTATCCAACGCACGTTATTGAAGCGAGTTTTAATCTTAACGTGAAATCTGATATTCCTTATTTCACGATGGTGTTTAATAGCTCGAGCGAGCTTGATACCCGCTACTTCAAGGTCAATTCGGAAAGCTCAGCCGCAACCGTTGTTCCGGTTCATGATAACAAACAAATCAATCAAGAAGTGACCATTATTCCGCAGACTCAGACGATCATTGAAACTGCCGCTTCGTCAGATAATCCAACCGATACACCTGCCGTTGCCACCGAAGTTTCATCAGAAGCAATCACGCCTATTCCATTGGCGAAAGGCGCTGAAAAGAAAGAAGTGAAGAGGTGGTCAGAAGAGCTCTTCGACATGAGCTGGATGGAAGGGTATAACGCAACCATTGACATCAGTTTGGGTAAGCTCATTCATAAAGATACAACCCTGAACCGGTTTAAGCTTAAATCATTGCTTCGTGATCGTGTCATGACGATTCAGGCGCTCAGCTTTGGCTATTGGCAGGGCAGGTGCGACATTACCGGCACGATTTATGGCGGCAAGGTGCCCGGGACCTCGCTTGGATTTACCGTTACCAATGCTGATTTGGGGGATATCATCTCCAACTTCAGTGAACGTAACAATATTTCAGGAAGGCTTGGGGTTAGCGGTTCATTTTCTACTTCAGGTGTTAATCCATTATCCTGGGTTCAGCAGGCTGATGCAAAACTAACGCTTAATGGTGTTGGGGTGAATGTTTCGAATTTTAATTTACAAAGCGTGGTTGATACGGTTTCAGTTTCGCGCACAACGGCCGATGTAATGACCAATGTTAATCTCATGCTACCAAGAGGGAGTACTGAGTTTTCAATGGAAGGCTACCTCAATATTAAAAATGGTATCGTACGCACCCCGGGCATTACGCTAAAATCTGGTAATATGATGGGCAATTTAACCGGCGAGCTTCGCCTGATTCCCTGGACGATGAATCTCTCGACATTGTTTCAGTTTCCTGCCATGACATCCGAAACCGTACCCACCATGAATGTTCAGCTTACAGGCTCTGTGGATGATGCCGATATGACCGTTGATACCGATTCACTCGAAGCCTACGTTTCTAAACGCATTATTGGGCGATAAAACATGGTTCTTTCTATCGTCATGCGTTCTGCAGAAGTAAAGCTGGTAGAAATGCTGGGTACTATTCGTGATCCGCAGGGCTGGAATGCGGTGCATTTCAAATTGTCTGAGCTTCTTGAGCAATATCAAAGCGAGTATCAGCTAAAAATCGCCATTAACCTTATCAATGATCTCATCAAGAGCTACGAGGGCGGCATTTTTCTTCTGCAAGATCATGGCATCATGGTGCTAGTCAACCAGTTGGAAAAAACAGTTCTTAATAAGCTCGTATTTCAGCTACGTTATCTCTACATGGATGACCCTCTTGCTTATACCGGTGAGGGGCATGAAAACCCAGAATTTTGCAGCATTTATGATTTGGTGCGTGATTGGAACCATTTTGCCGAGCTTTGCAATAAGCGCATGTCGGCTGTCGCGCGCAAGACCAACCAACCCAAGCGCCGTAACGATGGGTTGCCTCGTTCACCTGTTTTAGAATCAACCAGAGCGTCTGAATCATTTATCACGCCTGTTGTTACGGTTGGAGCTGCAATTCCAGCACAGATGGCATTTGAGAGTGTGGAAGCAGAAATTAGAGGAACTGACCTCGCTAACGTCATTCGCCGCCAGCCGGTTTGCATGGTCTCTCAGAATTTATCCGCTAAACGATTGTTTGATGAATGTTACATGCATATCCCGCATCTTCGTCAGGTGCTGAAGTCTGATACGCAATTCATCAGTAATCGCTGGTTGTTTAAATACCTTACGCGTGTGTTGGATGAGCAGCTGTTAGCGCTGGTTAAAAAAGATCTGGCTCGCTTTCTGGCAGTTCCTGTTAGTTTAAACCTTAATGTCGAAACGATTCTTTCCGAGCATTTCGAGATTTTTGATGGAGCTCTCAAGCCTGAAATCAAGCAATCGATTGTACTTGAACTGCCCGTTATTGACGCATTTGCTGACATGGCGGCCTTCAACCTTGCTCGCAAGCAGGCGCAGAAAATGGGCTATCGCGTATGCCTAGATGGGTTAACAATCAGCAGCTTTATCAATATTGATCGCAAACGCTTAGAACTGGACCTGCTCAAAGTGCAATGGAATGCTGATGTTGAATCGGACGTTACCAACAAACAGAATGTTGAGTTGGCCAAAGCTGTTGCGGATTGTGGTAGTAATCGTGTGATTCTGTGCCGCTGTGACAGTAAACTGGCGGTAGATTTTGGCCATGCGCTTGGTGTTTCACTCTTTCAGGGGCGTTTCATTGATTCGCTCGTTAATCCAAGCCTGACGGTAGCCAACTGATGTTTGACGGTGTGCTCGATGTTAAAATCGGCTATGTGCTGTGCGGCATCATCTGGTCGCTGGCAGTTGGCTTTGCTATTGGTAACTATGCGTGTAGTTTGGTACACCGCCTGCCACGCGGTCGCCTGATTCTAGACAAGCCCCCTTACTGCGGCCATTGCGGCACGTTGCTTGCCACCAAAGATTTGTTCCCTGTGTTTTCTGCCTTGTGGCTCAAACATCGCTGCCGTTACTGCAAAACGCCATTTCCTGTATCGCATACATGGACCGAGCTGCTGGTCGGGCTGCTTCTGGTGCTCGCTTATTTCAAATTCAATTATGGCGAACAGTTTTTATTGGTGAGCATCCTCGGCGTTTTCCTGATCATCTTAGCTGCCATCCATGCGAATGAGAGCATGCTGATGGGCAAAATGCTTTTCGCTGTTGGCTTATCGGGCATCATGTTTCGCATCCTGCTCGATCATTCCATATTTAATTTTGTGGAAGGTGGACTTTATGCGCTCATCATTGCTGCTGTCATCTGGCGTAAACAGGTGGTGAAGGTCGGGCATATATACACCATTCCGCCGCAAGCTCAGCTGCTGGTGGTCGGTGGCTTATGCGTTGGCGCTTCGCAGCTACCACAGTTTCTTGCGCTTTATGTTGTACTGTGGTGCCTTAGCTTTGTGATCGGTAAAATTAAGATCGCCGAAATCCCTTACAGCGTGCCGTTTGGTTTCGCGGTTATGATTTCGGTGATGTACCGGCCAGCTATTCCACTGTTACCGATTTAGCGAGGTTGCGCGGCTGGTCGACGTCAGTGCCTTTGAGCACAGCGGTGTGGTATGCAAGGATCTGCATGGGCAGGGTGTAAATTAGCGGCGCAATAAATGGATCGCAGTCGGGAAGCGTGATGGTTGCCAGTGCCATGTCGGCAATTTCATCTGCACCTTTTTTGTCGGTGATGAGTATGATTTTGCCGCCACGTGCGGAGGCTTCCTGTAAATTGGAAGCCGTTTTTTCAAACCAGCTATCGCTAGGCGCAAGCACGATGATCGGCACATCCTCATCAATAAGCGCGATTGGGCCATGCTTAAGTTCACCCGCAGCATAGGCCTCGGCGTGGATGTAGGAAATTTCCTTCATCTTAAGCGCACCTTCCATCGCAATCGCATAGCTGGTGCCGCGACCAATGTAGAGCATGTCGCGCGCATGCAAGAGGTTGCCAGCCAGTGCTTGCAGTGTGTGATCGAGGTGTAGCGTGTCGTTCATGAGCGCCGGTGTTTCCAGCAAATGTGAGCAAAGCGCTCGCGATTGCTCCGCACCAATTGTTTTTTTCGCCATTGCTAAGGCCAGCGTAAGGCAGGCGAGGGTGGCAAGCTGGGTGGTGAACGCTTTAGTGGAAGCAACACCGATTTCGGGGCCGGCATAGGTGTGAAGCACGGCATGTGCCTCGCGCGCGATGCTGCTTTCCGGAACATTCACAATCGCCAGCACTGGTTGGATGGGCTTTACCATGCGCAACGCAGCTAATGTATCCGCCGTTTCTCCGGACTGTGAAATCACGATGCAAAGGCCGCTCGGATCAATGATTGGCTGGCGATAGCGATACTCGGATGCGATATCCACATCAACCGGCAGGCGTGCAATGGATTCAATCCAGTATTTGGCAACCGTTGCTGCGTAGTAGGATGTGCCGCATGCGATCAGCTGCACACGCTCAATACCTGACAGATCAAAGGGAAATGATGGCAGTGTGATTTTTAGATCATCCTGGTTGCAGTACATCTTGATGGTTTCCCCCACCACACCGGGCTGCTCATAAATTTCTTTTTGCATGAAGTGGCGATAATTGCCTTTTGCAATCGAACCACTGCTGTAGCTTGAGTTAACAATGGCGCGATCAACTTCTTGATTGCTCGCATCATAAATAGTCACTTGTGAGGGGGTGAGTACTGCCCAGTCACCATCTTCAAGATAGCTGATGCGGCTGGTGAGATGTGCGAGTGCAATCGCATCCGAGCCAATATAATTTTCGCCATTGCCGTAGCCGATGGCAAGCGGCGGGCCGTTGCGTGCTGCAATGAGTAAATCAGGATGGTCCGCAAAAATAAAGGCAAGCGCATAAGCACCTCGAAACTCTGAGATTGCCTGCATCACTGCATCTTTTGGTGTGAGTCCTTGTTTGATTAAATCGGTGACCAGGACTGGCGCAACTTCGGTATCGGTTTGGCTCTTGAAATCATAGCCTTTTGCGATCAAGTGATCTTTGATCTCCCTGTAGTTTTCAATAATGCCATTGTGAACAACCGCTACTTTGTCTGTTGAGTGTGGATGGGCGTTGGTTTCATTCGGCGCGCCATGGGTTGCCCAGCGTGTGTGGCCGATGCCGGTATTTCCAGCGAGTGATTTTTTTTCTAATTCTTTGGCAAGATTGGTTAGTTTTCCCTGTGCGCGGCACTTGGTGATTTTGCCACTGTCCAATGTTGCGATGCCGGCTGAGTCATAGCCGCGATATTCTAGCTGCTTTAGCCCGTCAAGGATACGATTTGCAACGCCATCTCTTCCGGCGATGCCGAGAATTCCGCACATAAGTATCTGTTATATATGGTTAAATTATGATGTCTTTCATACAAAATAGACGGTTATACTGAGTAATCAATAGGAAGTTGCAATTATCCACAGAGTTGTATATAATGGCTATATAGGCAATAGTTGCCCATGTATAGGGCTTGCTATCTATATATAGTTGGTGACAATTTTCTATTTACCTGATATAGACTTCAATAACTTACAAGTCTAGATGAGGTTGTGGCTAAATAGATAAAGTACTTGATATTAATCGGGAAACGTGATTTCCTTAACCGAATATTAATAATATGGGTGGTGTTTATGCGCTTAGCGATGCAAAATAGCTCTACTGAACGGCTCATCCATGTGCCGGCTGCTTTAGTCATCAATAAGCATACGCCAGACGATTCTATATCGGAAGAATACCTGATTCGTCGCTTTTCTCGAACCTCAAGTAAACCAGAGCAAGTTGTCTATGAGTTGACCCGCGATCCTGGTCTATTGCACCAATATTTCCGCCTTCGTGAGCAGATGTTTATCAGCGTGTGGGGTCTTAAGCATTTCTCTGGTGGGCATGATGCGTATGATGATAGCAGCGATATTATGGTCGCTCGTGTTGGGAATCATGTTATTGGCGGATGTCGTCTTACATTTGCGAATAATCGCGGCTTGCTGCTTCCTATGGAGCAAAATGATTTTATCCTTGAGGATATGTTCAGCGAGCTTTCGCTTCATAAAGTCAAATATGCTGAGATTTCTCGTATGGCGATCTTGCCGGAATATCAGAACAGCATAGTGCTGCTTGAGCTTAGCAGGCAATTGATGAAATGCGCTGCAAACCAAAAAGCGCGATATGCGTTTACCATGTCGCCGGTTCCATTAGCGCGCAATTATCGCAAGGCGGCTAGTCTTTTTGGAATCAACTGGAAAATACGCAACGATATTCATGTTGATGATCGCGAAGAATTCGAAGGTATCAAAATGGTATTATCGATGGTTGATCTCGCGCCTGTTTACAGGCCAATGCCAAAAGCAAAGTCTGATGTTGGTGAAGCCATTGCTCTGGTCGGTGCCTAGAATATTAAAGAACCTTTATTGCGATTGAGCAGTTAGGAGTTTCTGGCCGACCCGGGTAGTTATAATAGGGTTTAGTATTAGCGACGTTATATTGGCTTGGTATTTCATCAGTTGCGCAGAATTGTGAAGTTGCACCCTCTGGCCCATAGCTGTGGCCAAGGCTATCATCTTTTGCAAGTACCTCGTAATCAGAATTGGGCATTTGTGCTCCATCATACACCGTTACAAGCATTACTTTTCCTGAATCGGGATAGCCATCATCCATTTTGCTGTCGAGCTGAAAATTATCAATGGGAAGAAAAAGATCTTTTGGGTCACCGCTTCCTACTATTGTTGAGCCAGTATTCGTTCTAAAAAAGTTAGGACCACCGAGATTACTAGCAAGAGCGCTAACTAGAATTCCCACTTTATTATTTAGTTTGGTTGCGGGGAAAGCATAACCTGGTGAGGCGTTGTCTGCAGCAATGGCTGCAGTTGCTCCTGCATATTTGCCTTCAATAAGCTGAGCTTCAGAAAGTTGAAGCCAAAAATCAAATGATTCTCTGATTCTATATTCTGCTGTGATGAATCCAAGTTGTGTTTTGCCGCCTATAGTTCCGTTTCCGCAAGCTGCGCCTATGGAGCTGCAACCACCACTTAAACCAAAGTCAGATGGGTTAATGCAGTCGCCAGGTAAGCAGTTATACTTATTTTTAAATGTCAAAGCGGCGGTTTCATACGACTGAATTTGAGAAATGGTCGCTCTTATCGCTGCCGCCCTGATTAAATCGCTACCAACAAGTATACCGCCTATAATCAAGCCAATGACGATCAGGACAATAGAAACTTCCACAAGCGTAAACGCTGCCATGTTATTGGTCTTAGAATTCATTCCATGTAATTCAGTGGTATAATTCATGTGGTGGATAGCATACTGCTTGGATATTAAGTAAATGTAAACCAACCTCTGTTATCTTGTTAGTGCTGCCAATGTAGGCTGCAGGGGCAATGAACGCCCCGTGTCCGGTTTCATTATGTAAATGAACCGCGTGTATCAGGTATGGTCTACCCACGTAGGGATCGTCCATAGCGAAAACGGGCATGATGTCTATGACGACGATTTCTTCGTCGCTGAGTTCCTCAGCGTTCTTTACTCCAGCTTTATTTTCACTTGGTCGTTCGACGGATGAGTTATCCGCATCGACTCTTCGATTGTCGAGCGGCAACCGTTTTGCGCGAGCCAGCGATGATGTATCGAGTTTTTCTATTGCCACACGCTTGCAATCACAAATCTCTGGTCTCAAGCAGGCTTCGGTGAATGTTGCGCAAGGTAACAGCTTGCTGCAGGTTGCCCAGGGAGGGCTTGGGCAGATTAGAGAAATTCTGGATTTGATGAATTCCACCGCTGTGCAAGCCAACAGTGCTTCACTTACCACAACAGATCGTATCTTTTTACAAGAGCAATTTGCCCAGTATTTAAGTGAAGTGGATCGTATTGCCAATAATACATCGTTTAATGCAATCACTTTGCTGAATGGCGCGCTTTCCGGTGCGGCTAAGGCACTCACGCAAACTACACCGGCAACCAAGGCCAGTGGCACTCTGACCTTTGGCTCTAATCCAACTGCTGGCCAAACCGTTGCGCTGAACGGGGTGTCGCTGATCGCAAATACCAATTTTACCGTAGGCGGCAGTACGCAGCTTACGCTGGATAGCCTTGTTCTTGCTATCAATAATTCGACTAATACTGCGCTCTCTAATGTTGTCGCTGAGCGCACGGCTACGAACGTTATCACCCTCACGGCGCGCTCTGGCGGCAAGCTGGGTAATCAGTTTATCATTAACCAGGCTGATTCTACCGCAAGCTTTACAACTTCAGGCGCGGCAACCAACGTGACGAACGTTTTTACCTTGAGTGGTGGTGCGGATAATGGTTTGGGTTTTTCGAGCACACGAGCTGTTGGTACGACTAGCGATTCACTCGTTACTGCGCAATCGCAAATTGCTGCCAGCGCGACGCTAACTTTGAATGGCACAGTAAGCGACGGCGAACTCTTTCGTATCGATAATGGCAATGGTGGCCTGATTGATTTTACCTTCCGGAATACAGCATCGAGTGCAACTGAAATTCAAATCGGTGCGACGACCGAGGAGACGCTTCAGAATATTGTTGCTAAGCTATCCCAGTATAATGGCAGCGATAATTTTGGGCTTCGCCAGTTGGAATTTGCTATCAGCGGTACGACGCTTACCATTAGCAGCAAAACACCAGGCAACCCTACAGACCTTAATGGTGCGGCGCTTGATATTGCTGAAACGCTTGCCAACGGCACGCTTTCCACCACGACGCTCAATAACGGGGTTAGCACCGGCATCAATGTATCCGCCATTAATAACGGCGATTTTATTGGCACGATTCAAGGTTTTTCTGCGACCTATAATTCTTCCGATAACATCACGGTTAATTTGACGGTTGGCAGCAGTGTCTACACCGCTACGCTTGCTGATACCACGCCGGCCAGCGATACAACGCTGCGTTTCAGCTCAGCAAATGGCGGCTTTTTTGATGTAAGGCTTGCATCCGGAGGGCTTGCGGTCACTAATCAAACATCAGCAGATACTTATGCCAGCAGGCTCAATACGGCATTTTCTACACTTAGCTTTTATAATAATCGTCCAGTGAGTAATTTTCAGCAAACGGGCACATTTATCGAGGCTTCTGCGCGCCTGCAACTTAAAGATTTCAGCGATGTGCGAATTGATAGTATTTCGGTTGTTGCACCAGCAACGACCGATGGACGTATTAGTATCGTGGTCAATGGGGAAACATTCAGCGCAGAGAGTGGTCTGGGGGGGCGTATTGGTGCCTATGAAACGGTAACATTTACGAGTGCATTAGACAGCAACAAGCAGTTGATACTTAATAATGGCTCGATTGCTAAAGATTTATCCAATGCGACAGCGGCAAGTAGTTTTCAGTCGGCACTTCGAAGTGCATTTGGGCTTGGGCCTAATGGTAATGGCGTCAATTTCCAGATTGGTACCGATGGAGATGATGTAGTGAATGTAGTGATCAATGATGTGCGATCTAACACGCTGTTTAATGGTGTGGCGCCCAGCGTGGCCAGCCAATCATCTGCCGCTGCTGCTCAGGCAGCGATCGCGATTGCCAGAAACGCTGTGCTCAGTGCTGAAAGTGCGCTCGGTGCACAGCAGCAACGCTTTGATTTTGCACAGCGCAATATCACCAACACCATTGAAGGGGTCACTCAGGCGCGTAGTAATCTGGCGGATACCGATATTGCCGCTGAGTCGATCAACTATGCGCAGTTATCGGTCAAGATCAATGCAGCGGTTGCGGTTATCGCTCAAGCGCGAAATCTGCAATCATCATTACTTGGTGCGCTGCAGTTTGGCGGGGCGAGAGCCTAGGCTGTTTGAAGCGGTTTAATACGAAGCCACGAAAAATGCTGCTCGGCTTTAAAAAAGCCAATAAACAGCAGGCTGGTATAAAACAGATCGCCCAGCAGCGTATTGGTGTAAAATGGAATGGCCGCGATGAAGCATTGCGCTAGGCCTTCCAGCGTCTGTGCATACAGGCCTGATGAAACCCATACCGCAAAGTTGCTCACAGCAAAGAAAATGAGTGATCCAGCTACGCATGCGGTGGTGATAGGCAATAATCTGTTCCTGCCTCTGACTATGAATCCAATACAGACGATGAGCGCAAAGCCCAGGTAAACGCCCCACATCGTATTATGAAAGCCAATAAGCATATCGCTGATGAGCATGATTGAGAGTGGCACGGCGAAAGCCAGCCATTTTTTATCAAAATAAGCGCCTGCAAATAGCGCGAGCGCCGCAACTGGCGTGACGTTATCGGGGTGCGGCAACAAACGGGAAAATGCTGCGGCAGCTATAATAATGCATAAGGTGAGGGTGCGTTGCGTGTTCATCGGGTTTCCTGTAGTTTCTCACCATTACTAGCGAATAGTTGTGCGTATGAAAACACTTTTTGAACAAATTGCTGCGCCCGACATGCCACTTGCTGAGCGTTTGCGGCCAACCTCGCTTGAGCAGATGGTGGGGCAGCAGGCGCTTTTTTCCGAGTCGCATATGCTAAGCCAGATGCTGGCGCATGCAAGGCCGGTTTCGATGGTGCTTTGGGGGGCGCCGGGTTGTGGCAAAACGACACTTGCGCGTATTATTGCCGAGCGAAGCGGTTATGAGATGGAGGTGCTATCTGCGGTTTCATCCGGTGTGGCGGATCTGAAAGAGGTTTTTGCCCGCGCGAAAACCCGCGCTAAGGATGGCAAGCGAACATTGGTGTTTGTTGATGAAATCCACCGTTTTAATCGCGCGCAGCAGGATGCGTTTCTTCCGGTGGTAGAGGATGGCACGATTGTATTGATCGGCGCCACAACAGAGAACCCCTCGTTTGAAATAAACTCGGCGCTGCTGTCGCGCATGCAGGTGGTGGTGATGAACCGCCTGAACCATGAAGCCATGGAGCAATTGCTCAAGCGTGCGGAAGAGGCGGTGGGACGTGGTTTGCCGCTCACTCTGGAAGCGCGTGAAACCTTAATGACCATGGCTGATGGCGATGGGCGCGCGCTGCTTAATTTCTGTGAGGTGTTGTTCGCCTATTCGGGCAAGGCAATGGATACCAAGGTGCTCACGGCTTATGTGCAAAAGCGCGCCCCGCTTTATGATAAAAAACAAGATGGTCACTATAACCTGATCAGCGCCTTGCATAAGTCACTTCGTGGCTCAGATGTTGATGCGGCACTTTATTGGTTTTCAAGGATGATCGAAGGCGGCGAGAATCCACTGTATATCGCACGACGTTTGGTTCGTTTTGCCGTTGAGGATATCGGCCTTGCTGACCCGCAAGCAATCGTGCAGGCGAATGCTGCTAAAGAGGCCTATGATTTTCTGGGTTCGCCTGAGGGCGAGCTGGCACTGGCGCAATGTGTCGTTTATCTTGCTACTGCTCCCAAGTCCAACGCAGTGTATGTTGCGAGCAAAGCGGCCAATAAGGCTGCATCCAAACATGGATCACTTATGCCGCCCGCCCATATCCTGAACGCGCCAACCAAGATGATGAAGGAGCTTGGCTATGGCGAAAATTATGCTTATGACCATAATGAAGAAGACGGTTTTTCTGGCCAGAATTATTTCCCTGAAGGCATGAAACGCGAGCAGTTTTACAAGCCGGTGGAGCGAGGCTTTGAGCGCGAGATACTCAAGCGTCTAGACTACTGGCAGAAGCTAAGGGAGAAGAGGGGGTAGGTGGCGGACCCGGAGCGACTCGAACGCCCGACCTTTTGATTCGTAGTCAAATGCTCTATCCAACTGAGCTACGGGTCCATGCCTAACAATTCTACTACTCCGGCTGGCTTACTCGGTTTTTCTAGCTCCCGATGCTCACATGACAAACGCACGCTTTGCTTCGAACCTTACAAAAACCTTCTCATCCAGCGCGAATTAGCGAATTGTCAACCACCGCGCATACCGGAGGAGGCGGCAAGCTAACGAACCCAAGCCAAAAAAACAAGGGTTTTGTTTGCGCAGGATTGACTAGCATTACTTCATCCATTAGTGCTAGGAATATTGAAACATTTGGAGGTTATCATGGCGTTTTATTCGCGTTTTTCGGCACTGGCATTGGCTTTTTCCATGTTAGTTGCACCCAATGCTGCTTTC
The DNA here is from genome assembly GCA_021299465.1 of Rickettsiales bacterium. Classification (GTDB taxonomy): domain Bacteria; phylum Pseudomonadota; class Alphaproteobacteria; order Rickettsiales; family SXRF01; genus JAJTHB01. The sequence continues at coordinate 68,123 of JAJTHB010000005.1, forward strand.
TCACAAAGCACAACAAGTGCTGAACGCCCATTGCTCCTCATTCGTTTTAATCAAGAGCATGTGCATTTTAACCGTGCGCTCAGGCAGGCTGTTGCTAATGCGGAGAATATCAAGCCAGGTGTGGTTTACCGTGTGGTATCGGTGGTGCCAGTGAATCGCAAGGGTGCTCCAAGCATTCCTGCAGCCCAAACAAAACGCAACTTAACGAGCGTGACGTCATCAATGGCGCAGCTTGGAGTTTCTTCTGACCGAATCAAAACATCTTCGGAGAACTCGAAGTCGGCAAGCAGCCAAGAAATAAAGTTATTTGTTGAGTAATCTTAGCCCTGACGCGCTTTAAAGCGTGGGTTTTTCTTATTGATTACGTAAACGCGGCCTTTGCGGCGAACAACGCGGCAATCTTTATCACGTTTCTTAGCGGATTTGAGTGAGCTGAGTACTTTCATAGCGAGTCCTTTATTTGCGAGCCGCATGTCTAGCCCAGCCCAGGCTTCCTTGTCAACGACTTTGTTTTGACACGCTTGCTTGCCTAAGCATCTCATTCTCCATGATATTTGGCTCACCCATGTGCGCCAAACCATGCCTTGTTTTGTCCCAGAAGTGTGGTTTTACAATGAGTTGCCACAAAGCGCGATAGCTCGCGATGGAATGTAGGAGCATATAGACAGGGTAGAGGAGCGCCGCTATTGCTATTTGCAGGCGATATTTTTTGTAGTGATTGGCTGCAAAGCAAGACAGGTACCAATGAGTAATGACGTTCAGAATCAGATTGAACCCTGCAATATAAATCAGCCACTTCATTGCGTTGCCTGATTCCAGCGAGATAAAAAGAAATGCATAGGATAGGCTGATGAGCCACACAACTGGAGCAGCTAAAAATGTTACGCATGACAGACCAATGAAAAACTGGAACCCTACGAAGGCCCTAAAACCAAGCGCACGGTACAAGATAAATGGGGCGCGCATATGCACAAGCCAGGTTTGCATATAGCCTTTGATCCAGCGTGAGCGCTGTTTAATCCATGGAATAATTTGGTTTGGGGCTTCTTCCATCGTGTAGGAATCGAGCATATAAGTCTTGCCGCCTCGAGCGGAAATGCGAGTGCCGAGATCCGCATCTTCAGTCACATTATATGGATCCCACTCGCCAAGTTCTTTGAGGCGAGAAAGTGAAAGATGATTGCTGGTGCCACCAAGCGGTATCGGAATCCCAAGCCGTGATAGGCCATACAGCATGAAGTGAAAAAGAATGGTGTATTCCAGCGAAAAGAATCGCGTTAGCAGGTTATCATTGGCATTGTAGTAATTGAGCCTGGCTTGGAGACAGGTTGCTTGCGGCGAAAGTTTATGAAAACTGATGATCGCTTTTTTCAGTTGTGTTTTTTCTGGACGATCATCAGCATCAAAAATCGTAACATACTCACCACGTGCGAATCTCAGTGCATAATTGCAAGCCTTGGGTTTTGTTCTGGGCTCTGCCGCAGGTACACGGATGATATCGAAATGATAAGCTGGTTTTAAATCACAAGCAGCTCGATAGGTTTCTTCATCGTCCGCTTCCAACACTAGTTTTATATCAAGCTTAGACGCTGGATAATCCAGGCGCTTCATTGCTTCAAACATCCCCGGGAGGCTTTCTTTTTCATGATACATGGGGATGAGTACGGTGTAGATCGGCAGCGTCTGCTCATTAAGGTTTGCAAATTCGCTTTGCCAGTTAATGGCTGGTTCGGTCTTAAAGCTGGCCATAAAAACCCAGCATTTAAATAACATCGTTATAAAGAAAACAAAATTACACGCCGCTATAATGAATAAAAGTGTGGTGTTGGGCGAAAGCGCCAGCAGGGCAAATAAAATGAGCCCTAATCCTATCAGAAACTGTTTCTGGTTGAGTTGCAGGGTTGTCCGCGCAGATAGCATTGGAAAGCGCTGCCAGAGTGATAGTCTGCTTGATTTTTCTAAAACATTTCCGAATTCGGTTTGGATAACATGTTTGATATCGAGCGGTGATGTCATGACAAAGCGTGTGGCGGTGCCAAATTGGCTCACGCACCAGCGTTTTGTTGCATCATCTGCTTGCGTGATTGCGATGGTTATGGAGCCATCGTCATGGCGGCGCCACGGCATAACACCCAGCTTAATAAACTGTTCTGGCGCGAGCGATGAACCAAGCAATGTGCGCTCTGGCGGTTTTTCTTTCAGATCAACAAAATCCAATTTGTTTTGTAGTGCCAAGGCATGATGAAGCTTTTGCAATCCAATGGCGCGTAAGCCAATCAAAACATCACCTAAGCGACTTCCATTCTTGCTCTGAATGGTAAGGGCATGCGTAAGTGTTTGGGAATCAATCCAGCCATGCTGCTCCAGAATCTCCCCTAGCCGCATTAAAACGACTTCCAGACCGAGAATAACACGCCATCACCGCTGCCAACGTTTTTTCCATCAAGGTGACTAAAGGCGCCGAGCTGGAAAGACACACCATCTTGGTAGCGATAAACGACCGAAATCTGACCTTTCAGAAGATTGTAATCATCGCCTGATGATTGCGTGAAGCTGACAACGCTGGGATCTGACACACGATAAGTGGCAAATATTTGAGGAAGTATCATGAGTGTATCGGTAACTGATACGCCTAGCGTTCCTGCCAATTTAATTTGATCCTTAGGATCATTGAAGCGATGACGATAACCAGCGTCAATATTAACAAAGTGATTTTGTCCCCACGCGCTGAAGCCATAGCCCAATGATGCACCAAGCCCCGCATCAATCGATCTGCCACCGAGTTGCGGGCGCTCGTTGAAGCTTTCCGGGCTTGGCAGCTTGAGCATCGGTTCGAGTGAAAAAACCAGACCATCGCTCTGAAAAAGCCGCGTGCGTAGGAAGAATTCACTGTCGCCAACACCCCAGTTAGTTGCTGAGGATTGGCTTGCGCGCTGAAATGAAAGATTAGCACCTGCCGTTATGGCATCCGTTAAGCCATATTCAAAATAAGGGTTTAGTTCATATTTACTGTAACGAGCCTGCTTAACTTTATTTCCCTGATTGTTAAAAAGCTCATCGGTGCTGTAGTAAAGCGTGTTTACGATCACTTGACCTTTGCCAGCAGGCTGTGTCCAGGCGCCCGCAAAAGCAAAAGAAGGTATAAGGAGCAGTGTAATGAATAATTTCAGACGCATAACCACCTCGCGAATTTAAGGTAACGCACTTAGAAAAAATAACTAGTGAATCTTGCGTTCGATATCGGCAAGGGTTACGCGAACCATATCAGACGCATCTGACTTGGTCGCACGTTCAGACATAATGCTACGTGCTGCTGCTAGCGAAATATCTACAATATGGTGACGTACTTCTTCGATCGCTTTGGTTTCTTCCTGAGCAATGCGATCCATCGCGCTTTGGGTGCGTGCATCCATGGCGAGCTTGAGTTCACGTTCAGCGTTTGCACGCATCATGCCAGCATCTTCGCGTGCTTTGCTGAGCATTTGTTCGGCTTCCTTCAAATACTCTTCTTGCTTCTGTTTATACTCAGCAAGTACGCGCTCGGCTTCTGTTCGAAGGGCTGAAGCCTGATCAAGTTCTTCTTTAATTTTTTGTGAACGACTATCGAGAGCGCCGGTGATGAAGTTTGCTGCTTTTTTGTAAATCAGCGCTACGAACACGACAAAGGCGGCCGATACCCAGAATTTTGGTTCTTGAAACAATTCCATGGTTAGCGTCCTGTCTTGGCGTTACGTGTAATGGCGACTGAAACCGCATTATCATCCGGCTTGATGCTTACCAGTTTTTCCACAATCATGGTTGTAAGCTCAGCAGCGACCGGCGTCAGCGACTGCATCAGCTCCTGTTTGCTTACGCTAATACGGCGCTCAGCCTCTTTCAGCTTGGCAGCTACTTCCTGCTCAAGCTGACGGCTCGCTGCTTCTGCTTTTTGTTTTTGTTCCTGCATCGCATCATTGAGTAGTTGCTGCGACTTGGAACGCGCCTCAGCCAGAGCCCGCTCGTAGGCATCTTTTGCTTGGTCGGCTTCTGTTTTCATGCCTTGCGCTAAACTTAAATCACTGTCGACGGTATCGCGACGCTTCGCCATGATGGCAAGTAGCGGCGGCAATATAAAGCGCGACATCGCAAAATAAAGCAGCGAGAAGCAGGAAAAAAGCCAAAAAAGCTGTGATGCAAACCAGGTCGGGTCTAGCTGAGGCATGGTCTAGCCAATCGATGAATTAGACAACGAACAAAATCATGGCTGCAATCACGAACGCAAGCAGACCCATGAACTCTGCCAGTGCCATACCGAGCAGCGCAAAGCCTTTGATCGAGCCTTCTTTAGCGGGATTACGAGCAATGCCGTTGAGCGCTGCAGCGAAGATCATACCTACGCCGAGTGCGGCACCAAGCATGCCGAGCGTTGCGATGCCGGCACCGATATATTTGCCGAGGAGCATCGTTGAAGCGGCGTCTGTTAGTGGTTCCATGGTAGTTTTCCTTTCTAGTCGGTTAAATTAGTGAAGATGAATAGCGTCGTGTAAATAAATGCAGGTGAGTAGCGTAAAAATATAGGCTTGAAGGCAGGCGATGAATATCTCAAAGCCTGTAATAATCAATAGGAAACCAAAGGGCAAAATGCCGAAAGCGCCCATCATAACCACGAAGCCTGCCAGAATTTTAAGCAGCACGTGGCCAGCTAGCATATTGGCCGCAAGACGGATGGATAGGCTTAAGGGGCGAGCCAGATAAGAAATCAGCTCGATGATAACCATCGGAAGAGCCATCCACCAAGGAGTACCTTTGGGTAAAAACAGCGAAAAGAAATGAAAACCGTGCAGGATTAAGCCAATCGCTGTCACACCAATAAAAACGCAGGCTGCCATGGCAAAAGTTACGATGATATGGCTAGTGACAGTAAATGATTTTGGAAGCATGCCTGCGAGATTGCAGAATAAAATAAACATGAATAGTGAGAAAATCAGCGGGAAAAAGCGCATTGCTTCTTTGCCTGCATTTTCGCGCACGATGTTTGAGACGAATTCAACCATCAGTTCTGAGATTGATTGCCAGCGGCCAGGAACAAGGGCACGCCTGCGCACCCCCATCATCATCAAGCTGCTTGCCAGCACGATCGCAATGATCATCCACATCGAAGCATTGGTAAAACTAACATCGTAGCCAGCGATCGTCATCGGCAGGATCGGATAGACTTCAAACTGAGCAAGTGGGCTACTTCCTTGTGACATAGCGATTAAACCTTATCCATACTGCGTATAATATTTCTTACTCCGGCTGCAAACCCAAGTAGTGTAAAAACAACTAGGAAAATCGGGCTGGTTCCGGCTGCCTTGTCGATCCAAAAACCGATAAAACAACCCACCAAGGCTCCTGCCATCAACTCGGTTCCGAGTCGCATCGCAGTGGCTGCGGCGCGGGCATCGGTTTCGTTGTCAGGCTTTTCCTGGCTTGCGGCGTGCTGATCGATTTTTTTTTGCAGCTGATCCAGTGACGGCAGCGGCTCTTTAGAATCGGTCATAACCCCTTTCAAGCGCTCGGCAATCTATGGAGCAAGCCCACTGCTGTCAAGCGATTCTAGCAGTTGTTTTAGCTATTTTTTCTGCTGCGTAACTTGTGCCAGTTTCGCCTCAATAAACTGAGACATCGCAGGCACTGTTTTTTCACCGCCATAGACCTCGCCACCGATGAAGAAGTAGGGGGTGTGGGGGATTTTAAGCTCATCACCGGCGTCTTTCTTCACTTTGAGCACGCGCATCTCGCGGTCGGTATTGCTAACACAATTCATAAATTCCTGTTTGCTGATACCGCCGACATTGGCAATGGTCTCGAGCCCTGCCATGTAATTGCCATCAAATGCCCATTTTGCCTGGGCGTCAAACATCACTTTAGCAAAAACATAGTATTTGCTGTGGCTGGTTTCGCCTACGCACTCGGCAAGCATCGAGGCTTTGAGCGCCGGCTCATTAAGTGGGAAATGGCGAAGAATATAGCGCATCTTGCCGGTATCGATGTATTTTTTCTCAAGTTCCGGCAATACGGCATTGCTGAAATGTGAGCAATGTGGGCATGTAAACGAGGCATATTCAATCATGATCAATGGTGCAGAATCCTTGCCCATAACATAATCACTTGGCAGCGGTGCATCCGTAATCAGGCGGGATTTAGACACGCCAGCAGTATCAGGAATTACCTTCAGGTTGGGTTCATTGCTGGTATCGGCTGGCACGGCAACAGTTTTAGGATCAGCTGGTTTTGGTTGTGCCACCACGACACCAACGACACCAAGCGACACTGCAACAACGATTGCGGCTATAACACCAAAACGCATATTTCCTCCCAATAACTGTTTGGCTATGTCTTAATGTGAAAGTGCTGTTTTCGCAAGTATGATTATGATTTCTTATCGCTTAGTGTTTGTGCAAGCGAGGTTAAGGCCAGACTTAATTCTTCATCTTCTATGAGCATGGCGCTTTTGATAGGGCTACCTTGTTTTTTTTGCTGCTTGTTTGGTTTTTTTGCCATTGAAGCATAGCTATGAGATATGACGATTTGGCTAACACTACGATCCCCCAGAAAACTGTGAATACGCTCCAGCATGATGGCATTCATGTATTGAATTTCGGTGGCATAGCCGCTTTCAACGGCAATGGTTAGTGTTGAATTGCCCTGCTTACCACTACTTCTCGATATTTCTTCTGGATAACAATGCGATGCGAGTCTCTCGCCGACAATCTCTGGCCAATGCGTTAGCAGCCGTGCCGCTGCGCCTGCGCGCTCACGAAAAACTGGTCGTGTTAGCGATTCAACACAACCGGCAAGGGGTTTTGGGAACAGCGAATATCTTCTTTTCTCACTCATGCTGGTTGCTGTTCTTGATGTTCAATATAATTACGAATTGGCCTAAAACTTTTACGATGATGGATGGATATGCCATGGCGCTCAATCGCTGCGATGTGACTAGCCGTACCATAACCTGCATTGGTTTTCCAACCATAGCACGGATATTCGAGATCAAGTTGTCTCATCACGCGGTCGCGCGTGACTTTGGCAAGGATACTGGCAGCAGCAATTGACAGGCTTTTAGCATCGCCTCCAATAATCGGTCTAACCATGCAGGGCAGGGGTAAGCTAAGTTTTCCATCAACAAGCGCTAAGCTGGGTATAATGCCTAGTTCTTTCACGGCGCGCTGCATGGCTAACTTGGTCGAACCCCAGATGTTCAGGCTATCAATCTCTTCTACTGATGCGATGCCGATACCGCAGGTTGCATTGCTTAGGATGGCGTCAAATAGTGCTTCACGTTTTTCTTCACTTAGCTTTTTTGAATCATTGATACCGATGGGAATTTTAGTTGAATTCAGAATCACCGCCGCTGCGACAACAGGGCCAGCCCAAGGGCCTCGTCCCGCCTCATCAATGCCTGCGACAACGCCATCGTGTGATTGCTCAATCGAAAAGTCAGGCCGCGCTATCACTAGCTAACCGGCCCCATTGACGGCCAATTGCCTATTAGAATCGCGCCTGCTGACTTGGTTGGCTTGCCAGTGAGTTCGGCATAGATCCAATAATTGGTCATGACCTGCATGACATAATTCTTGGTCTCAGGGAAAGGAATGCTCTCGATAAAGAGCAGTGGATCATCCTTATACTCAATCGTTTTTTTCCATTCCTGGAGGCGTCCGGGGCCTGCGTTATAGGCCGTAAGCATGAAAATCAGGTTGCCTTCTACCAGTTCATTTTCCAGGAGGTGATTCACATAGTCCTGACCAAGTGACATGTTGAAGTGCGGATCTTTGGCGCTCATTACGTCGTTTAGTGAATCATTGCGCTTTTGTTGCATGTAGCTCGCAGTTTTGGGCATCAGCTGCATCAATCCCAGTGCGCCGGACGGGCTTTGCGCTGAGGCATGGAACCCCGACTCCTGCCTGATGAGCGCGTAAAGTAAGGCTGGTTCAATGCTAAAGCCATCTTTAGGTTGCCAGCTTGGAATTGGGTAGCGTGCGAAATCAAAGCTACGCTCGTCCCCGCCAAGTTGACGTGCCATGGCGATTTGAACAGAAGGAAGGCTCAAGCGGTGCGCAAGGCCTAGCAATAGGATCTTTTGTTCATGCCTGGCATTAGGAAATGCAAGCCTGAGCTCGCGTTCCGCCAAATCATTGCGACCAACTTGAACTAACGCCGACGCGCGGCGTGCATGCGCAATGGTCATGACTTCCTGTAAGTCGGTTTCCGTTAGCTCGATCGGTTTAACATCCAGCTCTAGCGACAGGCCAAGCTTTTGACGGGCAAGAATGCCATAAAAGCTACGTGGCTCGCTGGCTGCAAGGTTTAGCATCTTCGTTGCTTCCTGTGCGCGACCCGTAGCATGGTAAGCCCGATGGCTCCAGTAGGCCGCTGCTGTGCGTTTCCACGGTGACAGCTCTTCATCCTTCAGCATGCTGGCAAAAAGTTTTGCTGCATCAAGTTTGCTGCCTTCGCGCCATTCCTTCATTGCCTTATACCAGGTAAGTGAATGCGGCGAATCTCCGAAACTTGATGCTAAACCGTTATCATCACCGTAGCCACGAAGTCGGCTGAGCTTTTGGGGGGGGATATCGCCGGGTTTTACATTTTTGCGTTCAGCAAGGTTTCTTAAGTCTTTATATTGGGGATGATCGGTGTAGAGCGCGAGCCAATCAAGAAGCTCGGCGGGTTGCGACGCATAATCATCATGCAAGTAACGCTCAGCAAGCACATGGCCAAGCAAGGCTGGGCTTTGCAGCCGACCAATCAAATTATCAGCCTCGCTCCAATTTCCAGCAGTCTGGTGAGTAAAAATTTGTTGGTAAGCGTGCTTATCGGCCTCGCTGAGAGGATGGGGGGGTGATTCTGATGTGCTGGAGCTAGTCAGATAAGTTGGGGATATCGCCCATTGAATATCACGCAAATATGCTGCGGAGGCGAGTAGCGCCAACAGGGTAACGAGTGCGATGATGGATCGTCTCTGTCTCTGCATAGGGCGATCATACCTAGCTGATTTTATGCAGGCCGGCAAGGCAAATTAATTGATTATTAATAAATAGAAACAATGCAATATTATATATTAATATCAAATTGTTATTAATTGATCTTAAAGTTGTTTTTTAATCATCAATAGGTCTGCCCATGCTGATTTTTTTTGGGCAGGTGTTCGAAGAAGGTAGGATGGGTGATAGGTGACAGCCGTTTGAATTTCGCTTGGTAAATAATTGTTTTGATAAGCGTAGAACTTACCGCGTAGTTTAGAAATGGAGGTGTCTTGCGATAGAAGTGTGCTGGTGGCTGTTCCACCAGACAAGATGATTAGTTTGGGGGCAATGAGCGCAATATGCTTCTCTACGAGCGGCAGGCAAATAGCTGTTTCTTCTTTGCTTGGCTGACGATTGCCTGGAGGGCGCCAGAATACCGTATTGGTGATGTAGATGCTATCTCTCGAAAGCCCTATGCTGGCGAGCATTTTATCAAGTAACAAGCCGCTTGGGCCACAAAACGGAATGCCTTGAATATCTTCCTGTGCTCCTGGCGCCTCGCCGATGAGCATGATCTTGGCGTTTGGGTTGCCATCGGCAAAGACCGTTTTAATGGCGGTTTTTTTGAGCGCGCAGCCATCAAAAGCCATTACTGCTTCTTTTAATTCTTCAAGTGTCTGGCAACGATCAGCAATAGCTCGCGCTGAGGTTGCTGCGACGCTTGGTGCTGGGCTGGCGGTTGTTATCGAGAGAGCTGGCGCGGGTTTGGCTTCGACTGTTGGTTTGAGTGGGGTTGGCTCGGGCACAGCCGAGCTTAAGCGGTTGATGGCGAGTTCGCCTACTGCCTCATCCACGCCCGCTTCTTGATACCATGCCAGTAACGCTTTTTTATTCATATTAGCCTATTATAGTCGGGTTATTTTAACTTGCAAAGAATGAGCTATAGGCCAGTCATGAGTGAAACAATGCAGTATGATGTGGTGATTGTTGGTGCTGGTCCGGCAGGTCTTTCGGCGGCAATTCGCCTGAGGCAGGTTGCGCCGCAGCTTTCCGTTTGCGTGCTTGAGAAGGGCTCGGAAGTCGGTGCGCATATACTCTCGGGCGCAGTTATTGAGCCGCGCGCGCTGAACGAATTACTCCCAAACTGGAAAGAATTGGGCGCGCCGATCACAACAGCGGCTAGCGAAGATAGATTTTTGCTACTTACGCCAAACCGTTCGATCCGCCTTCCAACACCGCCGCAAATGCATAATCATGGTAATTATATTGTTAGTCTCGGTAATCTGTGCCGCTGGTTGGGACAGCAGGCAGAGGCGCTTGGGGTGCAGCTGTTTCCGGGTTTTCCTGTTGCTGATGTGATCATTGAAGAGGGACGCATTTGCGGTGTGGTTACCGGTGAATTTGGCATTGGTAAGGATGGTCAAAAAAAACACAGCTACCAGCCGGGCATGCCGATCCGCGCGACATATACCTTGTTTGCCGAAGGGTGCCGCGGCTCGACCAGCGAGCGCCTGATGCGTGAGTTCAAGCTTCGCCAGAATTGTGATCCGCAGACCTATGGGATCGGTATTAAAGAATTATGGGAAGTTAAACCCGAACGGCATAAAGCTGGGCTGGTCGTGCATACCATTGGCTGGCCGCTTGATAGCAAAACCTATGGCGGCTCATTTCTTTATCATCTTGGCGAAAATCAGGTGGCGCTTGGGTATGTCATCGGTTTGGATTACCAAAATCCGCACCTTGATCCATTCATGGAATTTCAGCGCTATAAAACCCATCCCGCCATTCGCTCTACTCTGGAGGGGGGGCGGCGAATCAGTTATGGCGCAAGAGCGCTGAATGAGGGTGGCTTTCAGTCGATCCCTGAGCTAGCGTTTCCTGGCGGTGCGCTGATCGGTTGTTCAGCGGGATTCATGAATGTGCCTAAAATCAAAGGCTCGCATACCGCGATGAAATCTGGAATGCTTGCAGCTGACGCAATTGCAGCTGGTAACTTATCTGACTATCCCGAACGTGTGAAGCAAAGCTGGATTTATCCAGAGCTGAAAGCAGTGCGTAATATCCGGCCAGCTTTCCGTTTTGGGTTATGGGCGGGTCTTCTTCATGCCGCGCTTGATACGTTTATTTTTCGGGGGAAAGCGCCTTGGACATTACATCACCATGCGGATCATTCATCGCTTAAGCCCGCTGATCAATGCCCGCGCATTGACTACCCAAAACCTGACGGAATACTCACCTTTGACCGGCTTTCGTCGGTATTTCTCTCAAGTACCAATCATGAGGAAGACCAGCCTTCACACTTGACGCTTAAGGATGCGGGTGTGCCAGTGTCACATAACCTTGCGCGCTATGATGCGCCAGAGCAGCGCTACTGCCCGGCCGGTGTGTATGAGATTGTTCGCGACCCCGAGCCGCGCCTTCAAATCAACGCGCAGAACTGTGTGCATTGCAAGACCTGCGATATTAAAGATCCGACACAAAATATTGTATGGAAAACGCCCGAGGGTGGCGGCGGGCCAAACTATTCCGGCATGTGATCAAAGCGCGTCGGGGTAAAACACTTTCAAGCATGTGCCATAGCGGTGCAATGCTTCTCGTATGGTGTCCTGCTTGTGGCTTTGCCTGCGCTCGTTGGTTTTTTTGAGGTGGGATAGATTGGCGGGCAGCGATGAGCTGCCAAACATAGCTGATACGCGCTCAGGATTATTCAATATATCCTCATAGCGAACGATTTCGATGAAATCCTGCTGTTCAATGTAACGCTTAAAAAAGCACTCGATCAATTGCGCGAAACGGTCGATGTCATTCAGGTTTGACAAGCATATTGCATAGGCCTCGGGCCATAACTTACTTAACTCAGGGTTCTGTTCAAGCGAGGTAGCCAATCTTGGATGGGCAAGCCACGAGGATAAGACGTCGATTGGATTGCGTACCACAGCAATAACGCGAAAATGCTCAAAATAGATGAGCTCTGGTAATATCGCTGTGTATGTAGTGGTATGGCGTACCGATAACGTAAAATCATAACCTAAGCTTAGCCTTGAAAGCGGTGATGTGGGGGGTAGAGATGATGGAATTAGGGTATGGCTATCGAAGAGTGGCGAGCCATCATGATTTCGATAGTCGTAGAGCTGTGCGCCTTCAAAAGCGAGCTTATGCAGCCAAAAATATTCTCCTACTAACCACTTGCAGAATGAACGGGCTGACCCGAGTTTTGCTGCCGTGCTTGTATGCCATTCTGGGCTATTGAGATGCAGATGATTGGGGAGTGTATCAATCAGTGCGCCAAAAACCGAGCTACCAGCACGCGGTAGACCTGTGAGTACCACATGCTGTAACAATGGTTCGGCCAAAGCGTAGCGGCTTTATTATATATTTTTATACGCAATAGGAAGCTTGGTGTTTTTGTCAATCACCAGGTTGCCATCTTCAAAAGCGGCGGCGATATATCGGCCCACACCACGTTGGATGTAAAGAACCGGCTTAACGCTTTTGCCATTATATTTGCGCAATTCCGTGACTTTACCGCGCGCTTCCGGATTATTCTTACTGCTCATAACGATTCCTTTGATTAGTTCGAGGGCGGAATATTAGTAATTTTTGACTCGACTGCAAGTAATTTCTGGGATTATTCCCCAAAACCTGCTATATGCTGTGAGTCTGATCGGATGACGATGCTGCTTATATGCGAAAATCCCCTAAAAACCTTGTTTTTTTACTTGCTGTCCTGTTTGGAAGCGCTGTTTTCAGTTTGCAGGCATCGGCTCAGGAACAGGCTGATTATTCAAATGATATTAGTCTTACGGGCAGCTTTCTTGCCAGCCAGTTTGCACGGTCTTCGGGTGATATTGATGGCGCAATTCACTATCTTAAACGTGTACATAAGAAACAGCCTGACGATATCGAGATAGCTGGCCAGCTTATTAGCCTCATGCTGCTTGACGGACAAGTCAAGGAGGCAAGTCAGATCGTATCCAAGCTTAAGAATGGTTTTGAGAAGGATCCACTTATCCTTCTGGTTCGTATTCTGCATGAAATTAAGGACAACAATATCAATCAAGCAGCGGCTTATGTCGATGATGCATTCGAATCAGGTGTTGGGCAATTATGGCTTCCACTCATTTCATCATGGATTGATGTTGTTCAATATCCGCCAACGGAACCTGTTACAATACAGCAGTTTAGTGGAAATCTAAGTCGCTCTGTGCCAATTCTTCACTATCAGTTAGCGCTCATCAATGAGCATGCGGGTTTTTACGAAGCTGCTGCAGGAAATTTTAAGGATGCTATTGAGAATCCCAAAAATCCTCCGACCCGTGTCATGGAACAATTACTTCGCTTCTATAGCCAGCATGAATCCCCCGCATTACTTAAACCAATTGTCGTGGATTATCTGGCCATACACCCAGAAATGGCGGTTGGCGGTAAACTACCAAAATTTAGCATACAGGATGGCGTTGCAGAGGTTTTATATAGTATGGGCAGTGTTATGCGTGCTGCCGGTATAGCACACGACGCTCTTGCATATCTGCAGCTGGCTTTATTTGTTAAGCCTGATTTGCAAGTCGCGCACATGGCACTTGGGGATGCCTACGGCGATGCCATGATGTATGAGCGGGCAAATACTAAAGCATACAGTAAGATTAAAGCTGGTGATCGTAACTATGCCAATGCTCAAATTCGGTATGCTGTGAATTTAGAGCGTCTTGGGGATTTGCCTGCTGCCCTTCGTTCGCTTGACAAGTTATCCAAGGATAAAAATACGGTTAATCTTGCCCTGACTACCAAGGGTGATTTGTTGAGATCGAATCATCGTTATGATGAAGCTATTCATGCCTATAGTTCGGTACTCAATTCGTTTGATCAGCTTGGAAAAGATGATTGGGCATTGCTATTTGCGCGCGCAGTCTGTTTTGAGCGCACGGGTAAGTGGGAGGATGCAGAAAATGACTTGCTGAAAGCATTGGTTGTATCACCCGATCAACCCGATGTACTGAACTACCTAGGTTTTAGCTGGTTGGTGCGCGGCTATAAAGTAGAAGAAGCATCGGGGATGATTGAAAAGGCTCTCGCGGCAAGACCAAATGATCCGCATATTATTGATAGCATGGGCTGGGCACTTTATATACGCGGGCAATATAATGATGCAGCCAAGTATATGGAGCGTGCGGTAAGCCTTATTCCGAGCGATCCTACGGTCAATGACCATTTAGGGGATATATATTGGAAGTTGGGAAGGAAGACGGAGGCGCGTTATCAGTGGGAGCGTTCACTTAGTTACAAGCCAGATGAAAAGCTTGCCCAGCTTATCGCAAAGAAGCTTGAGAATGGTCTTGATGCTAACGCGGCAAAGAAAACGCTTACTCCTGTGATTGTTTCTGATCAGGGTAGTAAGACACTTGTTCCTTAAGCTTTGCCATGCAACTTAAGGCGCCTGCAAAACTTAATCTGTATCTACATATCACGGGGCGTCGCCCGGATGGTTATCACCTGCTGGATAGCCTGGTTTCGTTTCTTGATCTTAGTGATGAGCTTTTTATTGAAGCATCGCCTGAGCTAAAACTCGAGCTAAGCGGTCCTTTCTCGCAAGGGCTTTCTGAGCAAGATAACCTCGTACTTGATGCTGTAAGGCTTGTTAGAAAAAACTTCAATATCGACAGCAATGTTAAAATCTTACTCAAAAAGAATATTCCCTTTGGTGCTGGTCTTGGCGGCGGGTCATCGGATGCAGCCAGTGTTCTGCTGGGGCTTAATGACCTTTGGAAACTGAATCTCAGCGACAAGCAGCTCGCAGAAATCGCCATACAACTTGGCAGCGATGTGGTGGTTTGTCTTGGGCGCAGGCCAGCCTATATCAATGGTATCGGTGAAATCATTGAGCCATGCAGCATTCATTTTAACGGGGCGGTCTTGCTCGTTAATCCTAAAGTTATGCTGCCTACTTCATCTGTTTATAAGGCATTTGGCGGTTCATATCGTCCGTTACAACCCAAGCTTAAGCAACTGGATCGAGATGCGCTTATTCGTTGTCTCCAATCAACCAGCAATGATCTCACCGGTGCAGCCATAACGCTGTGTCCTTCTGTGGGAGATGTTTTGGAAAACCTCGCTCTTAGTCCTGGCCTTGTAATTGCGCGTATGTCTGGTAGTGGTTCGACATGTTTTGGTATTTATGAAGACTTAAATGCGGCGCGCGCTGCTATGGAATGGCTGAAAATAAAATATCCTGATTACTGGTATCACGTAGCGCAATTGAGGTCGTATGCCTAAGCGTAACAAGGTTCGCTATGTTGCAAAACCCATCAAAAGAATAGAGATTCTGCTCACAGGCAGGGTTTGGCTGCAGTTTTTTGATGAAGCTATCTCGGAAAAGGCTGCAAAAGGCGATGTCGTATTTTACGCGCACTACACGAGCCATAATGCTCCCGTCGATGGTGGGTATGATGAGACGGGTTATGTCGGCTACTTAAAACTAGATGTATTTGATGGTAAGAAATGGTGCCCGATCCTCGTGACAGAAATATTTGAAGATTCAGAACACCACTTCAGCAAACGTGAAAAAGCGTATGATACCTTCCTGCTTTGCAAGGAAAGGATTGAGGCGCTGCAAGGAAGAGTCTTGCTAAGAACGTATCGAGAGCATTACGCTCTCGATACTTAGTTTCTCAGGCTTATAACTACTGTTTTGGTGCTTCTGCGGGCTTGCCAGCTTCTTTAGCGGCTTCCGCTGCTAAGGCTTCATCAGCTGCCTTTAGCGCTTCATGTGGATCTTTACCGGCACGAACGGCGGCAACCATTTTCTTGATGGTTGGAAGATCAACTGCGCCAGGTGTAATTGAATTACCCATGATGATGGCAGGTGTACCGCTGACGCCAAGCGCTCCTGCGATCTCACGGTTTTTGTCTAGAATGGCTGTGATTTCTGGCTTTGCCATTTCAGCTTTTACCTTCGTCGCGTCGGCACCGACTTTTTTAGCGGTATCCAGCAGCATTTTCTCATCAAACTTGACATTGGCTTTCATCAATTCTTGATGGAAGGCAAAGTATTTATCTTTTGCAACGCGGTTCACTGCCAGAGCGACCCGGGCAGCTGTGACTGAGTCATCGCTTAAGATTGGAAATTCCTTGAAGACAAAACGTACTTTTTTATCTTCTTTCATGAGATCGTTGATGACCGGCAACATATGTTTGCAGTATCCGCAATGATAATCAAAAAACTCCACAATTGTTACGTCAGCATCGTTTGGCCCAATCACAGGTGAATCAGGATTATTGAACAGATCATTTGTATGTTTTTTAAGACCTTCCGAAGCTTTTTGTTTTGCATCAGCTTCCTGTTTTTCACGAAGTCTTTTAGCCACTTCCATGATAATTTCTGGTTCGTTTAACAACGCCTCTTTAACCAGAGCTGGTATCTCACCGCGCGTAACTGGTTGACTTGCATTGGCAGCGGTGGCAGGGGCTGCAGCAGGCGCTTGGGCAAATGCAGGTGCAGAACAAAATGCGGCAAGCATGGCCGCAGCAAATAACGAGTGGTTAGTGGTGCGAAACAAAATCATGGATCCTCCAGAATTAAAGTTCGAACATCCTAAGTTTGCCGCACCGCTTTGTATAGTCAATTTTTTAGCGACGCGCTGTTTTCTTCTTTATCTTTTTTTAACTTGGTTGCTTGTTCTTTTAGATCAAGAGCGCGCTGGCGACTCGGTGATTCTTCTTTAAGCATCAGTAATGCCTGTTCGATTCTGGCCATTGCATCGTCGGGCTCATTTTGCAGCAGGGCTTCTTCTGCTAGCGCAAGGTTAGAAAGACCAAGATTATTTTGTTTGCCATAAGCCGTTGCAAGGAATCGCCAAGTTTGAGAATTGCTTCTTTCAAGGTTTGATGCTTTTTCCAAATGCCTGATGGCCTGTGCAATATCGGCATTCTTTTGTGCCAGCTCCACCTTCCCAAGATCGGTAAGGATTAGGGCATTGTTTGGCATGAGCCGGTTGGCTTGTTGATAGGCAACAAGTGATTCTTCGGGGCGATTATTTTCAAACAGCATCTGTCCTTTGAGATCATATAAAAAAGCATCGTTTTTATTTTCGGCTATCAGGCTTTCAAGCTCAGACAGCGCGCGGTTAATGTCAGGCATTTTGTAATATGCGATGGATCGTGCCATACGCGCAGCCAGGCTTGTATTACTTGCCGGATATTTCTGTAAAGTGCGCTCAGGCGAATGAAGAAATGCGAAAAGTTTGGCAGTCATGCGTTGATGCGGCTCAATAAAGCTTTTCGGGTAAGTGCCTTCCTCAATTTTTGAGTTTGCGATGTGGTTACGCACATGTTCAACACGCTCAGCATTGAGGGGGTGGCTCATCATATAGGGATCGGGCCTGCCGCCACGCATGCGTTCATTGCGTTGCAACAGCTGAAATGTCTTAAGCATACCCTGTGCAGAGATGCCGAGCTTATCCAGATAACGCAGTGCAGCCTGATCCGCGGCTTCTTCGTGAGTGCGCGTGTATGCCAGGAAATTACGCACCAGCGTATTTTGTCCTCCGCTAATGATCGCGGCAGCTGCTTCGGGTTTTCCTGTTGCTGCCGCTGCGGCTGCTCCCAGTACAACGCTCATGATTGTTCCAAGCTGCGCATCTTTTAATTTCTCGCCGCCACGCGCCAGATGTCCGCCTGCAATATGGCCTGTCTCGTGTGCTATTACGCCAATCAGCATGTCGGGCGTTTCTGACGCAAGAATAAGTCCAGTCACGAGGAACATATTCGCGCCGCCAGCTACAAACGCATTAATCGAGCCGTCGTTGACAATGAAAATATTGACGGCTCTAGGCTGCAGGCCTGCAACCTTAAACACGGGGTCAGCAAATAACCTCAGCGTATGCTCGGTTTCAGCATCGCGAATCAGTGGTACGGCATGTGCATTGGCGGCAGCAAAAAAAATTACCATTAAGCACAGGCAAACTACTTTACCATACCATCCAGCAGGTGCTTGCCAGTTAATCATCCAGCTGAATCATCTTCTGCCACCAACCCTTTTTAGCTGGAGCATTTGGATCTCTTGGCGTTGAGGGAGGTGGAGCAGGGGGCTGCACCATGACGACTGGCTCTAGCGAAGGGGTTGCAAACGCGGTTTGAACAGGCGCTGCTTCCTGTGATGCAAAGGCAGGAAGGTCTGAGCGAACCATTTGCTCATTATCATTATTCGCATAGGTCGTGTTGTTATTGGAACCTTGGCTCTGTCTTTCACGGCCCCCACGGTCCCGCCAGCGACGTCGACCGCGTCCTTCACGACGAGGCTCTTTTTCCTGATGATCCGCGCTATTCGAATTAGTCTGTATTGGCTCCAAACTATCTTCTGGTGCGGTTGTCACATCTTGATCAGTAGCTTGAAACTCAGGGCGATCTTTGCGGAATCTTCCGCCACGGCGGCCACGTCCGCGTCCACGTTGACGGCGTCCTGTGCTCCTCAACTCAGGGTTTGATTCATTTGCTGCTTCGCTTGGAAATAGCGGTTCGTTGGCATCAATGATATCTTCCTGCGGCTCATGGCTCATTTCTTCCAGTATGGTATCAGCCTTAACCGGTGCGGACTCATGTTCACGGATACGGTCACGACCTCGGCCGCGACCTTTGTTGCGATCATAATTTTGGCTTCGCTCGTTTCCTGAGCGACGCATTTTCTCCATGTTGAAATCAGAACTCGCCAGCTCGCTATCAATCAGTATTTGAATGGTAACATTATGGCGTTCTTCGATGCTGTTTAGGTTGTCCCGTTTTGTATTGAGCAAATGAAGCGCAACGGCTTGTGGTAGGATAAGACGAAGGCTGCTCCAGCTGCCGCTAGCTGCTTCTTTTTCTAGTGCACGAATCATCTGAATACTCAAAGATTCATTTGAACGAACATAACCTCGGCCAGCGCAATGCAAGCATTGCATCATGTTGGTTTCTGAAATGCTTGGGCGTAGACGCTGGCGAGACATTTCAAGCAAGCCAAACGGACTGATGCGGCCGAGCTGAATTTTAGCGCGATCCATTTTTAGGGCATCTTTGAGGGCTTTCTCAACGGCGCGACGATTGCGTGATTCCATCATATCGATGAAGTCAATGACGATAAGGCCTGCCAGATCTCTTAAGCGCAACTGTCTTGCAACTTCTGCAGCAGCTTCCAGATTGGTTTTGGTTGCTGTTTCTTCGATGTTACGCTCACCGGTAGCGCGGCCTGAGTTAACGTCTATCGAGATCAAAGCTTCCGTAGGGTTGATGACGATGTAACCGCCGGAGCGAAGTTTAACCACTTCATCATGCATCGATAGCAATTGATCTTCGATCGTGTGAGCATAGAAAAGTGGTACTGATTCCTGATGATGCTTTATCTTAGGCGTATGGCTGGGTAGTAATAATTTCATGAAATCGCGCGCGATTTCATAACCATCATCACCCTCAATCACTAATTCATCAATATCGTTTGTGTATTGATCGCGGATCGCACGTTTAATCACATCGCTTTCTTCATAGATTAGCGCCGGTGCATTCGAGCGAAGGGTATCTTCACGAATACGGTTCCATAGTTTGACTAAGTAATCATAATCGCGCTTGATTTCAGCTCGCGTTCGATCCATGCCTGCTGTGCGAATAATTACGCTCATGCCTTGCGCTAATTTAAGCTCTGTTGATATTGCTTTTAAACGCTTGCGATCATCGGCACTGGCAATTTTTCTTGAAATACCGCCGTCTTTTGGTGAGTTTGGCATTAATACGCAGTAGCGACCGGCAAGTGATAAATAGGTGGTGAGTGATGCGCCCTTATTTCCGCGCTCTTCTTTAATCACCTGTATCAGTACGACCTGGCCACGGCGGATAACCTCCTGAATTTTATAACGCCTTGAGAAGC
Organism: Rickettsiales bacterium; assembly: GCA_021299465.1. Classification (GTDB taxonomy): domain Bacteria; phylum Pseudomonadota; class Alphaproteobacteria; order Rickettsiales; family SXRF01; genus JAJTHB01. The sequence continues at coordinate 88,001 of JAJTHB010000005.1, forward strand.
GGTTCTTTGGGCGACGATTTTGAATCTCTTCTTCTTCATTTGATATTGTTTCAACGGCTTCAGAGAGCGCTTCTGACGGGCTAGAGGCGTCAGATCCTGCCGCGCTATCAGGATTTTGAAGATCGGTTGCAACAAGCTGCTGATCCATAGTTTCCATGATGGGGGCTGGCTCTTCAATAAGCACAGTGGACGATGCCTCCTCGGCAACAAATACTGGCCTGTCATCTTCCTGTGAAAGCTCTGACTCAGGTAGTTCCTCAATGGCAGGAGCAAGCGGTAACGATGCTTCTGAAAGGTCGCCTTCATGTGTATCTAATTGATGATCGCCTTGAGACTGTATGTCTTGTTCGCCCGCTTCGTTTGAAAATGATTCGGCCTGATTTTCGTTGTTATCGGGCTCTTCAGCATGAGATTGCTCGGTTTCTTCCATGAGCCGTTTGCGATCCGATGTAGGGATCTGGTAGTAATCGGGATGTATCTCAGAAAACGGAAGAAAGCCCTGCTTTCCAGCCCCATATTCAACAAATGCCGCTTGAAGCGACGGTTCTACGCGCGTGATTTTTGCGAGGTAGATATTACCCTTAACTTGTTTTTTGCTGCTGCTGACAAAATCGTAATCAACGATTTTTCCGTTATCAACAATGACAACACGCGTTTCTTCGGGGTGTAACGCGTCGATTAACATTTTCTTGGCCATGAGGCTGCTCCTGTAAAAAAGCAACTCAAAAGCCGGTTACCAGCAACTTACAATATATTACCAAACAACGAAAAAAAACCAGTAACTCCAACGAGGTAATGAACGCTCGGTGATAGTACTGAATGACTGTTGTGGTTGTATGGTGAATTTTTCATCGAATCGCTGGCGACTGGCTCAATAGAGTCGCAATGTTTGTATAATTCCTGTTTATCCCAATAGGCTCCTCCGGATATGCACCTGCATTATCTGACAGAAACGCCTACAAAAAATTCCTTGTGCTTAGAAAAGTACCTAATCACAAAAAACACTATAGCGTGAAAAATAAATTATACAATCTTTGAATAATGCAACTTCACTTTAGCTTTTTTTTTGCGTATGAATTAAACCATCGTTATCAAATGCGGCGTATAGAACTAAACCAATGAAAAACATAATTATTTTATTTTTCCTTGGTATTGTTACCTATTTTATTCTGCCGTTTTTTTCAGCAAGCGCCTCAGTACTTTCAATAGAGACAGATGATAGCTCTGAAACAATCATTTTGAGCCTGGGCGATATAGGTGATTATAAGGCGTTTATGCTGCCTAATCCTGATCGCCTGGTATTGGATGTGGTTGTTGCTAGTCCGCCAAAGTCGATCGCACTTCCAAAAGATTACACTAAAGGTCTGATTAAAACAGTCAGAAGTGGTCGCTTTGACAGCCAAACCAATCGGTATGTATTTGAACTTCATAGCAAAACAAAAATACTTAAAGAGCAATTTGATGAGAGGGCCTCTGAATTAATCATTGAGCTGGCTTCACCGCGCTCATCACGATTAGCGTCCAGCAAAACTAAGCTAGCCAAACCAACCAAACCACCAGCAAAATCGAAGTATGTTGTCATCATTGATCCGGGGCATGGCGGTCAGGATCCTGGCGCTATTGGGCCAAAAGGCACGCGCGAGAAAGATATCGTTTTAGAATATGCCAAAGCATTGCAAAACAGGCTAATAAAGTCCGGTAAGTATAAAGTCGTCATTACCAGAGAGGGCGATCGTTTTATTGCGCTCCGCGACAGGGTCGCGATTGCAAGAAAGGCAGGGGGCGATATTTTTCTATCACTCCATGCGGACTCGGCTCCCAATGACGAAGCGCGTGGATTGTCCGTTTATACTGTATCGGAAAAAGCATCCGATAAAGAGGCTGAAGATCTTGCGGCAAGGGAAAATAAAGCTGATATTATTGCCGGCATTGATCTTTCCGGCGAGCGTGAGGATGTAGCTGGTATTCTGATTTCACTAGCACAACGAGAAACTAAGAACAATTCTGCTACGCTTGCTGATGTATTGGTTGTCGCACTTAATGACAAGGTGCGTTTGTTACAAAACACCCATAGGTTTGCGGGGTTTGCTGTTCTTAAAGCGCCTGATATTCCATCAGTATTGATTGAAATAGGTTTCCTGTCACACCCTGAGGAAGAAAAATTACTCAAGACCCGTTCATATCGTGAAAAAGTGGTAAGCGGTATCGCTGAGGGCATAGACAAGTACTTCGAAAAGCTACCCATGGGCAAACCATGATGCGTTTATTAAAAGCTTTTGGCTCGCTTTGTGGTTGGATATTTTCACTTGGTTTAACGCTTATCATAATTGGTGCGTTGGCTGCAGTGCTGCTATTTGAGCATTTTAGCCAGGATCTACCAGACTATAGCCAGCTTGCAAAATATGAACCGCCAAATATCACGCGGCTTTATGCGGCTGATGGCAAGCTACTTGCCGAATATGCAACCGAGAAGCGCGTATTTGTTCCGCTTAAAGCTATTCCGAAACGCGTGACGTATGCCTTTATTGCAGCTGAAGATAAGAATTTTTATAAGCATACCGGCGTTGATATTACAGGTATTGCCCGTGCCGTCAGGGATAATATTGTCAATTATGGACAAGGAAAATCCTTGGTGGGCGGCTCAACTATAACCCAGCAGGTTGTCAAAAATTTCCTTCTATCCAGCGAGAAATCCATTGAGCGTAAGATCAAGGAAGCGATACTTGCGCTCCGAATCAGCCATGTTTACAGCAAGGATAAGATTCTGGAGCTTTATCTCAATGAAATTTATCTTGGGCTTGGGTCCTATGGTGTAGCAGGGGCCGCTCAGAGTTATTTTAATAAATCCCTCGATGAACTTAGCATTGAAGAGACCGCATTGCTTGCGGCTCAGCCAAAAGGGCCGTCTTTGTATAACCCTCGCAGAAATTATGAAGATGCTAAAGAGCGCCGAGACTGGGTGATTGATCGGATGTTAGAAGAGGGGTATGTGACCGCTGAGGAAGCAGAGTCTGCTAAGCAGGCTCCGATCATGCTGCGTAATCGTGATACAAATGAGATTGTACAGGCTGATTTCTTTGCAGAAGAAGTGCGTCGCACACTGGCGGAAATGTATGGTTCTAATGTTCTTTATGAAGGCGGACTTGCTGTAAAAACTACGCTGGACCCTGTTTTGCAAAAGGAAGCAGACGCGGCGCTTCGTAAGGCCCTAGTCGATTATGATCGCAGGCGCGGCTATCGTGGCCCTATCGCTTACATACCCAATCTTGGCGCCAAAGCCTACGATTGGAAAGAGAGACTCACTAAACTGGGTAAAGAACACGCCTACCACCTGTTTGATGGCCAGCGGTTGGCTATGGTGACCGCGCTTGATGAAAAACGGGCGCAGATTATGTTTGAGGATGAAACCCGTGGCGTCATTCCGTTTTCAGCATTGGCATGGACAAGACGCGTTATCGCCGATGGCAAGCTTGGGCCGGAAATTCGAAAACCTGCCGATATTATGAAGCTAGGTGATGTGCTTTTAGTTGCTGCGGCAAGTGAATCCAAGAAATCTTCCGAGAAAGATCAAAGGAAAGAATGGGAATTGCATCAAATCCCTGAAGTTAATGGTGGGCTCGTTGTTCTTGAGCCTCACACTGGAAAAGTCCTCGCCATGGCCGGTGGTTATGCATATGGAGGAACCGAGTTTAACCGTGTGACACAAGCAAGAAGGCAGCCTGGCTCTGCTTACAAGCCCTTTGTTTACCTTGCCGGTCTTGAGAATGGATTTACTCCAGGCACTGTGATTCTTGATGCGCCGGTTGAGATGAGCCAGGGAGCAGGGCAGCCTGTATGGCGGCCACAAAATTATAAAGATGAGTATCTTGGTGAGATTACCATGCGCGTTGCGCTGGAAAAATCTCGAAATACGGTTACAGTCAGGCTTGCCCAGATGATTGGCATTGAGAAGGTATTAGAAGTTGGTCGCCGCTTTGGTGTTTATGAAGATCCCCCAAGAAATTTCTCCATTGTTTTAGGAACAGCAGAAACAACTTTGCTAAAGCTGGCCAATGCCTATGGCATGATCGTCAATGGTGGCAGGCAAATCAAACCTAGTCTTATCGAACGTATTGATGATCGGCATGGTAAAACGATTTACCGTCGTGATACACGCGAGTGTAAAGGTTGCCAGCTAAGTTCTATCAGCGCTATTGCAACTGACAGCTTTCCGCCGATTCCTGCCGATAACCGTGAGCGGATAGCGGATCCAAGGATCGCTTATCAAATGGTCTCGATGCTTCAGGGGGCGGCTTCTCGCGGCACCGGCGCGCGCTCTAAAGAGATTGGAAAAATTGTAGCAGGCAAAACAGGCACAACGAACGATAGTCTGGATACCTGGTTTGTTGGGTTTAGTCCGGATTTAGTAGCGGGTGTGTATGTGGGGTATGACAAGCCTAAGACTCTTGGCTCTAAGGAAACCGGCTCATCTGTCGCCTTACCAGCCTTTATTGCCTTCATGAAAGATGCGCTCGCCGATGTGCCCAATGCGCCGTTTCGAATTCCAAGGGGTATTCAGCTAATGCGCGTTGATCTGGCGACTGGTCTTCCACCAGTAGCAGGAGAAGATACTGCGGCCGTGAAGTTGACAGAAGAAGTGGTCATCACCGGTTCGTCTGTTTTTGTGCCCTCTGGTGGGCAGCCCGGCGCGGCATCAGAAGGGCAATTTGAAGAAAGACTGCGTGATCAGGCAAATGATCGCGATCAACAAAAAGAAGAGCCAGCCAAGAGCAACCTTGATGGTGTCCGCGATCTCGAGATCAACAACCTTCCGCCTTCGGACTCAGGTAACAAAAACACTGGCACCGGCGGTTTATTCTAATACAGTACATCAGATAGCGTCAATGTTGCATTCCAGGCCGGATTGCTGCGCCCCATGATCATATAGACCGTACCGCGAACCGCGCCTGTCGTATAACCAGATGAAGGAATCGCAAGATCCATTTTGCCATCGCCATTTAGATCCACTGGTGTCGGGTCATAGGTAAAGCTATTTGTATTGGGGCCGGCAAACGCGATAGCCTGACTTGGCCTGCTCAGAGATGTGAGTGTGTAGGCGCCAGAGTAGCCTGCCGTGGGGCGGAACACCACATAAGCTATCCCTCTGTTACTCGAGTCACTCGATGAACTTAAAATAAGGTCATTGGCGCCATCACCACTCATGTCTGTGGCAGTAATAGCATTAATTGAAGTGCTAGAGGAGAAGTTCACATTAGCCGAACTATTCAAATCAATAGATGCCGTCCAGCCACTGGTACGGCCATTATAGACATAAACATTTGTCGAGCTGGCAACGACAACGTCCTTGGCGTTATCATTATTGAGATCCACTAAAGCTACTGCTTGTCCTAGTGCTGTGGTACTTGTTGGACCTACGACTACAATCTCACCACCACCACCATTGTCAATCAATTGGTCAAACACATCGATGCGATTTGCTTCTTCATCAACAATTGCTTCTTCATCAAATATGATCGAGGAAGGTGCGGTGAATTTAATGCCTGTTGTGGAGCTTGCTACCGCTGTGTTTAAGGCTATGGTACTTGTGCCCGTAGTGCCAAAAAGCAAGTAGGCGCTATCGGCGCTTCTGCCGCCAAACAGCATTTCATCCTTACCATTCGCATGTCTGTCAAAATCTCCAACGGCAATGCTGTTGTAACCAACTGCAAAGGGATTGCTGGTATCGGTGGTAATGGTCAAACCATTGGTGCTGAGTGCTGCCGTGGTAATAGCTGATACTGGCCAAGTTGAGCGGCCAAATATGACATAAACTTGGACAGTAGCGCTGGTTGCACCATTAGTGGTTCGTGCAAAGACAATATCCCTAAAGCCATCGCTTCGCACATCGCCAACTGCAATCTCCCCTGGGCATGTGCCTGCTGAAGGGCATGTGCCTGAGTCAATCACAAATACTCTATTGCCAGTAGTGGTGCTGGGCGTTGTGCTGCTGCTTAATGTTAAGTTGTTTTTGGAACTTTCACCAAACACAACAAAGTAATAACGCTCGCCGCCAATCACGATATCATCTTTTCTATCGCCATCAACGTCACCTACCGCGATGGTTCGACCAAACGAATTGATACCTGACCCCGTAAGGGTGAAGCCGGTTTTTACACCTGATTCTGTTGGTGTTCCTGATGCAAGAAGGTCGAGTTGCCTGTTTGCTGAATTAATGCTGGTGGGCCAGCCAGACCTGCGACCATAAGTCACGTAAACTTTAGAAATACCTGTGAAGCTTGTCACCAGATCTTGAATTCCATCGCCATTGATATCTCCGGTGGCTGTAACGGTGCCGTTTTGAATAGCTGATACTGTGGTTGTAGAGATTTCACTGTCCCGCATGAGTCTGAAGTTAATGTTGGTTGCGAGGCTGCCCATTGAGCAGGTATTTTTGGTTTCCTCCGCAAACCAGACGGTATCATCAAAACCTGGCTCTGCAGCCTTTTGGATGAGCCTGACGCCATTACTAATCCTTTTAGCCAAACCATCAATATTTTCCCCAAAAGCTACTGTCGTCTTTCCATCTCCAAAGGCGTTATAGATGGTGGCTTCATTGGTTGGGGAGGTATTTGTGCGCGATGCAATGTCAGAGCCCCCTAGCGGGAAAGCGCCATGCCCATCTTTTCCATAAGAAATAAGTGCCCACATGACATTTTCTCGTGCAGGGCCGTCAAAACCATGGGCAATTTCCAAACCGCCTTTGAGATTTTGTGACTGTAAGTCCTGGCAGGTATTGGTTGCCGCCACATCACTGCCAGCAGCTCTCATCGCGCGTTTATCGACAACATACATCATGCGTCGGCCATAGCCATCGAGCCCCATTTCAGCCGGTAATCCAAGTGTTGCTGTTGGAATTGTGCCGGCTACAGGAGAAATATTTTCTGATTGGAATTCTTCTGCGCCGCATTTTTCAATAAACCCATTGCCTGAATTATAAGGTTCTGAGCCCAAAGCAGGACAAGGACGCCTTAGATTCGCCGCCATGAAATTTTTGGTTGCTTCTTCAACAGCAGCCATACGCTGCTTGGTGAGGGCTTCTTTTTCTGCGTCGCTGCCGCCCCTCCCGCCAGGCATGAGTGATACCGCAACAACGGCGCCCACAGCAACGACCATGCTCATTTGGATAAGAGAGAAACCACTATTTTTATCGCAGTGATGAACGAATTGCATGCAAACCCCAAGTGTTGAAGTGTAATTAAAATCGTAGTTAATTATATTAAAAGAATATTAATATGAGATTAAATATAGATAAAATGCTTTACAATGGTTGCCAATTAACCATCTAAAAAACATTGTTTTTATATTAGCTTGGTATTATGCAGACAACCATATGAAAGCTGAAATTGAAAACTTATCCCGGGATATCAAGCAGTCGCAGGAGATGCTAAGGAGGTATCTTTGACTGGGATCAGGCCGTTAGGCGTCTTGAAGAACTTAACTCATTAAGTGAAGATCCAAATCTTTGGGGCGACTCAGGGCGTGCTCAGGCGATCCTCAGGGAGCGAAATCATCTCGATGGCATGATCGCAAATTATGTTCGGCTCGATCAGGATTACAAAGCGCAATATGAGCTGGCTGAGCTTGCAGAGGCTGATGGTGATCAATCGCTATTAAGTGAAATTGAAAATGGGCTTAGTGCAATTGCTGCCGAATTGTCGCGGCTTAAAATTGAATCGCTCTTGTCTGGCGAAGCAGATAGCAATGATTGTTTCATTGAAATCAACTCGGGCGCTGGCGGCACTGAATCACAAGATTGGGCCAGTATGTTGCTACGCATGTATATGCGCTGGGCGGGCAAGCATAACTTCAAAACAGAATTGATTGATGAAAATGCGGGCGATACGGCAGGCATAAAATCAGCAACTATTAAAATCTCTGGCCATAATGCTTATGGTTGGGCAAAAACCGAGTCTGGTGTGCACCGGTTAGTGCGTATTTCGCCGTTTGACTCCAATGCTCGCCGCCACACTAGCTTTGCATCTATTTGGGTGTATCCGGTGATTGATGATAAAATCGAAATAAAAATTGAAGAGCGCGATATCCAGATGGATACGATGCGCTCGGGCGGCGCAGGCGGTCAGCATGTTAACAAGACGGAATCGGCTGTGCGTCTCACACACATGCCAACTGGTATCATTGTGAAATGCCAGAGCGGTCGCAGCCAGCATGCGAACCGCGCCGAGGCTATGCAAATGCTGAAGGCGCGGCTTTATGAGCGCGAACTACGCATCCGTGAAGAAAAAGCCGATGCACTGAACGCCCAAAAAACCGATAATAGCTGGGGGCACCAGATCCGCTCTTATGTCCTGCATCCCTACCAGCTGGTGAAAGACCTGCGCACCGAGTACGAAACAAGCGATACTTCTGGTGTGCTCGATGGCGACCTCGACGCATTTATGAGCGCCGCCCTGGCCGATCGGCTGAAGGGGAAGGTGGAGAAGGTTTAGGCTGCGCCTCGACCAGGTGTGTAGCCGTTTGCTCTAAGAACGCCTGATACAGCTTCGTCATAGATATTGACGATACCTTCTATCTTTAACCTGCCGCCCAGCTCATCCACCATGCGCTGGTTAGACTTAAGCTCTCCTTTTGCAAGATCCGCTGGCATGGAGTCGAAACGATTTGAAGTTGATGGACTAAGTCTAACCTCCACAATCTTCCTAAGCGCAGTTTCAAGTGCCTCAGGTAGCGGATCGTTACCTCTGTCATCTTTTAGGTGGAATCTAACTTGTTTAATTCCATGTTCGTTAGTAGTAGAAATATCAGGTAATGCCATGGCTAGCCTCATGTTTGTGATAAATAAATGTAGCAATATTTACCTTTTTGCTTAAGTTAAGTTTTTATGACAACTGTGGCTTATCTTGTTATTTTGTTATAAGCATCTGATTGTAATGTTTTATTGGTAGATTTAGAATCAAAAAATGAACTCTCTTGGATTCAATAAACCGGAAAAAGAGACTCGCGTGGTGGTGGCTATGTCGGGTGGGGTGGATTCGTCTGCTGTAGCCGCGCTTTTGCATGAGCAGGGTTATGAGGTGGTCGGGATTACGCTACAGCTTTATGATCATGGTGCGATGGTGAATAAAAAAGGCGCGTGCTGTGCGGGGCAGGATATTCATGATGCGCGTCGCGTGGCTGAATCACTGGGTATTCCCCATTACGTGCTGAACTATGAAAGCAGGTTCAAACAAAGCGTGATGGATGATTTTGCAGATAGTTATCTTGCTGGCGAAACCCCGATTCCCTGCGTGAAATGTAACCAATCGGTGAAGTTTAAAGATCTGTTGCAGACGGCGCGTGAGCTTGGTGCGGATTGCATGGCAACCGGTCATTATGTCCAGCGTATGGAAGAAGGCGGGCAGGGGCGAATGCATCGCGCCGCTGATTTAACCCGCGACCAGAGTTATTTTCTCTTTGGCACAACACAGGAACAGCTTGATTTCCTGCGTTTTCCGCTTGGGCATTTGAAAAGCAAGGAGGAGACAAGGGCGTTGGCGGCCCGCTTTGGGCTTTTAGTCGCTGATAAACCCGACTCGCAGGATATTTGTTTTGTACCCTCGGGTGGGTATGCAAAGGTCATTGAGAAGCTTCGCCCGGGCGCGCTTGAGCCAGGTGAGATTGTTCATGTGGATGGTCGTGTGCTTGGGCAGCATGATGGCATCATTAACTATACCGTTGGTCAACGAAAGGGTCTTGGCATTGGTGGGACGGTGGAGCCGCTTTTTGTTATCAAGCTAGATGCAGCAAGAAAGCAGGTGGTTGTTGGCCCCAAGGAGGCGTTGTTGGTAAAGCAATTCACTCTGCGCGAGTGCAACTGGCTTGATGGTGATCAGCTTCGCAGGGGAGAGGTGATGGTTAAGCTGCGCTCGATGCATCCCGGTGCTGAGGCTGTCATTCATGACACTGGAGGCGGGCGCGCATTGGTTGAACTCAGTGATCCCCAGTCAGCTGTTTCACCCGGTCAGGCCTGCGTGGCTTACGTAGGCGATCGCTTGATAGGTGGCGGGTGGATTACGGCCTAATTTTTTAATCGGTGGTAAATACTGATGGTGACATCGTCATCAACAGCTGACGTACGGTCTTTGTTAAGCATACTGCATATATCATCATTCACAGTTTTGGCCAAATTAGTTTCGTTTTGGTTGTGCCTCTGTTTAAGGCAGTTCATCAGATCATCTTCAGTAATAAAATGTCCTTCTGGACTAAGCGACTCTGTAAGTCCATCGCTATGCAGCAGCAGTATGTCATCTGGTGCAAATGCGGCAAAGCGTGATTCGTAAATAGCATGTGTAACAGCCCCCAAGGGAAATCCCATATTGTTGAGATGAATGTCGCTGCCATTAGGTGAATAGAGTAGGGGGGCTGTTGTAGCTGCACTACTGTAAATCAGGCAGTTCGCCTCCGTATCGATAATACCATAAAACATGGTGGCGAATTCATGGCTATCAAGTAATTTGTGCAGGCGTTTGTTGAGATGTGTGAGAAATTGCCCCGGATCAGATGCATACTGCATGCATTCCTGCATGAGCGTATGCATACGAAATACATTCATCGCCGCGAGCATGCCATGACCGGAAAAATCATACATCCAAATGGCCAGTCTGGTCTCTGAAAGTGGCTGCATACCCCAGGCATCGCCACCAAGTTCAGATGATGGTTGGAAATGGCTTGCGATTTTCATATTGAACATATGCTCGCATAGATGAATCTGTTTACTAGACGGCAAGAGGCGCAGCTGGGTTTTGCGCGCCAGCTCTAGCTCTGTTTCAATTCGCTCATGATGCTTTTTGAGGTTTTCAATAAGCATTTTCTGGCTTAAGTGTACTTGTGTGCGCGCCAGTAACTCCAGTGGTTCTACAGGTTTGCAAATATAATCTGTTGCTCCTAATTTAAATGCCAGGAGCTTTTTGTCCATCTCGTCAAGAACGGTCTGAATGATGATAGGCATATTGCTATACTTGCTATCCTGACGAATCGCTGTGCAATAAGCATAGCCATCCATAGTCGGCATCATGATATCGAGGATAACGAGATCGGGCAGATGCTCGCAGGTTAGCTTTAGTGCCTCTTCGCCATTGCAAGCAGATAAAATATTCGTATAGCCCCCCTTGCGTAGCGTCGTTTCGAGTAATTTACGATTCAACTCAATATCATCCACGATAAGGATCGTTGATTGCGATATGTTTTTTTCAAGAGCCATTATCATAGCGTGAAATCCATATAAATGCTGCGGTTGTCGTCAGGCTTCATCCAGACGCGGCCGCAAAGCTCCTGCACTAACATAATTCCCCTGCCGTGTGGTTTGTCGCTTTGCTGAACTGAGTGCTCTGTTTCTATCTCAAAACCGCCTCCCTGGTCTGTAACTGAAAGCCTGATCATACGATCAAAAAACCACCCGCAGATCGTAACGTAGCGTGCGGCAAGTTCTTTGTTCTTGAGGGTGTCCTGAATTTTTTCGTAATGTTGCTCCAGACCGATGCCATCGATAAAATGGCTAGCAATACCAAGATTGCCATGAACTATAGCATTCTGGATTGTTTCATGCAGGCTGGTGCTGATCGCATCAACAACTTTTTGGCTCAATAAAAACCGGCGATTAAGCATTTCGGATACTATAAATGCAACCATCGATAGAAATATAGTTCTGGTTGTCATGCATAGTGCAAAATGAGGTTTTTCTTTTTCGACGTGGTCTTGCGCGCTGTATAGAAGGTTGGCTTGCCCAATCTCCAGAAAAAGTTGGTAGGGCGATGCGAGCATGGTTTCAAGGGATTGGGCAGGTGAGGCTATAAAATAATACGGTGTCGTTTTCTCGCTTGGCGTAAAACTTAGCGGCTCATAAAAATAAGAATAATACTGTTTATGACGCACTTTTCTGAGCATGGTTAGGTTCGCATTGTGAAGAGTTGATCGAATTTGGCGATCTTCATGACCTTTTCTGCTTGCCCATGTGCGCCGATAATTGAGATTGGTGTATGGGTGTTTTGGCATCGGTCACGAAGCAGAAGCAACATTCCTAATGCAGCAGAATCAATGAAAGTAATTTTCCCCATATCCAGCTCAAGCTGATGAACATTCTTTTCATCGATGCTCTCAAGTATTGATTTGAACGCTTGATTATCGGCAAAGGTAAAGGTGCCGGACAGCTCAAACTTAAGCCCGTTACTTAATTGGTGCTTGCGATATTCCATGTGTTTCTTCCTGAATATAGTTGGGTGTGGTTATGTTTCCTTGTTCTTCGAGAGCGCTCTGGCATTCATCCAGTACTGATTTTAGTGAAGCGGAAAAAAGATCGTCGATTGATAGGGAGGATAGTGACTGATAAATTTCACGAGTAGTGCTTCCTGAAAGAGAGAGGTGCCCAGATAGTTTTTTGCTCTGAGCGCTAAGACTTTTTAGCATTTTTTCCATGCATTCTTTTTCGGTAAACTGTTCGCTCATATCAAGCGCAGCTACTTCTTTCAGCAACTGATAGCCGTCTGCCACATGTACATTCACATCAATAATGGTTTGCCTCATGTCAGCGGCAATTTGACTGATTTCACGAGATACGCCACGCACCTCTTCAGCTACGACAGCGAATCCTTCGCCTGCCTTGCCAAACCGTGCAGACTCAATGGTAGCGTTAAGAGCAAGCAGGTTTGCCTGTTTGTTGATGTTAACAATACTGGCGATGTATGGCTCAAGTTTCGTAAGATACGCCATCGCATCATCCATTTTGTAAAGCATGGCGATCGTAAGCTTTGAGGCATGAAGAACTTTATTGGCAAACTTTTTGAATGACTCCGTAAAAAGTTCACTGAACTCTTCCAGAGAAATGGATTGATTATCGACAGGTATATGCCCGATTAGGCTTCCAATTTCCTCAATCTGCTCGCTTTGAAGCTTAATGCCTGAGGCGAGTGTAAACTGTTGATCCTTGAAATGTGCGAGAAGCGTCTCCAGCGAAATTATTTCGGCTTTTAAATCCAAAGCGAGCTCTTGCGGCGATCTTACGATATCGTCTGGTATAGGTGCTAATGCTGCATGACTCATATAGGTAGTATATAAAAGAAAATAAACATTCCAGGGTTGTGTTCGCGCATAAAAAAAATCAGTAAGCTGTTTCGTAAATAATTCGTCCATAAATAGGCTGCTCAAGGCGTGCTGAGCGACCATGCAGGTTGCTGATGGCCTCGAGCTGCTCAGCGGATAGTGTGATCGGGCGTTTCAATACGCGCCACTCAACGCCTTCGTTGCATGGCGGCGTGGTCATAGAACCTTGGTAGGCATAATAGCCGAAGGAATTCGGCAGAATTTTGCTGAAGTCAAATTTAAGCGGGTTCTTCTGTCCAATCGCTGCGGGTAGCTTCTGTATGAGTGCGTTAAAGGCTTCGTTTTCCGCTCCCTTTTCCACCAAAATGGACAGGTTGAGTTTCTGGCCGGCTGCATCTTGATGGAGCAGGTGGATCTCCATCGGCATAAACTGATCACGAACCATGTGTTCGCTTGGTGCATGGAATTCCGCAGCGAGTAGTTGGTAGTGGTTTTTATCAATCACCAGATTACTTTTTCCTTCGAACGTAATGCGCATCATTTGCGCTGTGGCCGCGATCTCAATTTCTTCTGGTTTGTAGCTGAACTCCAGTCGAGGCAGTTCAGAGCGCTCGGTGTATGCAATGATGATGGGCGATTGCTTTGTGCCGCCCTCGCATAGTGCATAGGCTGGTGAGAGGTGGGGCCATGCATCCTGACCGTTATCGAGTCCCTCGTAGCTCCAGACGGGAAGCTCATTAGCCGCGGCGCGGCAACTTACCGACGCTATGATGAACAGGGATAAAATCAATCGATGCATAATGAAGCAATATCTAGTGATGGTTGTGATGATTACATTGATTGTATTAATATATAATTAATATCGTATTGATTGCATCACTTTGCTGCTTTCGCATCTTCCTCTTTGATACGATCCCCCCATTCGATAAGGAGTTTTTTTTGAAAGCGCTCTAGCGCACCGATCTGATAGTCAAAATAAAGCATGATGATGAATCGCGCAATCAGACGGCACAAAAAAATTAGACCCCAGCCCATTGTGGCGCCGGCGTAGATGATGAGCCATACGGTTGGGTCAGTCATCAGCTTCATCACATCGTATCGCTCCATGCGCATGGCTGAAGCCAGCATAGGAAACAGTGATGGAAGCAGCGCCGCTACATTACACAGTAATATCACGCGAAATGCAGACTTGTGCTCATCCCGATCAATAAAGTAAGCGACCATGGCCGGAAGCAATGCAATTAGTAAAAAAATAAAACCCGACTGAAGTAAAACAATGCCTATCAGCGATGCAATGATTAGCGCTGGCAACATGATTTTATTTCCTGATGCGCTCATATCTTTACTCGTTACTGCATCCAAAGCTGAATGAAAATCAAGCCAAAACCCAAGTAAGCCCAAAATATGGCCATGCTGTTGCCTAGTCGGTCACTGAAATCTTCGATCACATGCTCTTTTTTATAAAATGCAATACGTTCAATATTGTTTTTATAGGTGTCCACGGCCTTAACGTAGCCAGACATGTCCGCAACGGCATAGTTGCTATGAATAATTATTTCGGCAAGGTTTTGGGTGAAGCCAGTTTGCGCGCGCTGAACCATCATGGATTTAACCCTGCTTCGAAGGGTGCGGCTACGAATAATATCCAGAACTGGCAATATACGGAAAGATAGCCAATGAGCAACACCCGGGATCCTAATATTTCCTCCGCGCGCCTGAGCGGTAGAAATAAAATGCAATGCCATCGCGCTTTTATCTGAAGCCAGGCTGGGATGTGGTATAAGTTGATGCAGCTTGATTTCATGCATGATGCCGCATTGTGATGCGATGTAAGCGGCTATGTGTGAGTCAATGGCATCTTGATTGCGAAAAAGATTGGAGGCTAACTTATCAAGCCGATCCAGCATTGCGGGAAGCGTTACAATATACTGATTTGCAAACAGCGGGCTTTGGCAGGCTAGTTTTGGGTTTAGTTCATAAAGTATTCTTTCATTTCCAAAGCCTAAGCCAACGTTGCGCGCAAAGAGCCTGAGGCGATCAATTCTAAGTGCGATGTTATTGATGGATTCTGGCATAACATAGTCTGGGCTGGTGCGTAGAATGTCGGTCCAGTGAGAAAACATGCTGAGTTCAATGTATTTGCTAAGGAGCTTAAGCTCATCAGCTGATTGAGCGTTGCTCAGTTCAAGGCACAATGAATCCAATCCGTCCGGATGAAATGATAAGCTGCCAATGCGGATAGGCCCTTCCGGATCCAAAATCTGGATAAGCCTCATGATTTGCTCGGTTGCCTGAATTTGATTTTTAACGGTGGACTCCGAGACGATTTTTTTTATTCGTTTCAGGCTTTCCGCTAATTCTTTGTTTCTTAGATTAAGTGTGACCCATTGAATCAGTGAATCGGTGCGCATCAGTTCGATAGCTTGTTCCCAATTTAGAAAAAGCTGATGTGCCAGTTCCTTGCGCGTTGATATTGATGTTCCTGCGAATTCAAATGGGCGCAACGCCTCTGTGGGGGCAGCAGGAAGCATGATGTTAGACCATTTGCCATCCAACCACTGTTTTAGATTACGATAGTTCCAGCGCTCATTGATGTTTCCACTAAACAGGCCGCGCAATAAGTCTGTAAACAGCTCCGGCGGTTCTTTGCCGCGTAGCAGCGATGCATAAGCACCATCTTTTAGAATTCTTTTCTGAAGTGTCTCTCTAGAGTGAACACTAAAATGATTGACGCCGTAGAGCATGTAGACGGTCAGAACCGCAAGCGCATAATAATCATGCTCAACATTACCTTCGCCTTTCGCGGCAGGGTGTGCTTGCATGCGCTGGATTGGCTCGGCATAGAACGGTTGATTATAACCGCTTGGCTCCGATAGGCACTCGCCAAGAACTGGGTATTCACCATAATAAATGTTATCAGCGCGAATTGAGCCATGTGAAACACCTATTTCAGAAAGCTGCCCCACCACGCCAATTAGGGGGGATAATATATTGCGGCTGATAAAACTATCGCTGATGCGCTCATTAACGCCGGCTAATAGATCTGATAACTTCTTACCATTGGGGCGTGTGTAGATGAGTGCGAAATGTTCAGAATCAGTTTGGGGATTTTTTATGATCCCTGAAGACTTAAGAGACACCATGTTTCGGCTTTCAAAGCCTTTGAGTTTTTCTATTGCGGCATGACGCTGGTAAGTGCCGTTTTTGCACACCAAGGCATAGAGTTGCGGGTGTTCGCCAGTGGAATCATTGCATTGAAATGCTTTTGCATTTTTTGTGTCGTATTCGAAAAGTGGAGTTGAAAAATCCACCTTATAGCGGCCATCTAGTGTATCAGTCAGATTTGATGATTTCTCTGGTGCATAGCTGGACAAAAAGCCTGCAATTGTGTCTTGAAGTTTTGCCTCTTGTGCAGAGCGAGCATCAGCAGCAAGGGCTGCATTATCAAAATCCAGATTGCTTGTCGCAGCGTCAGCCATAAAATCCTATTCAGCCGATGATAGCATACGCTAGCCAACACACCTTAAGGAAGAATAAAAAACTAGTCTACAAACGGATCCTTCACCATGATGGTGTCTTCACGTTTAGGACTGGTTGATAACAGCGCAACCTGACAATCGATTAACTCTTCAATGCGGCGTATGTATTTAATTGCCTGTGCTGGCAGCTCGGCCCAACTGCGTTTGCCTTTGGTGCTTTCGCTCCAGCCGGTCATGGTTTCGTAGATTGGCTCAACGCCTGCCTGTATTTTCTGCAGTGCTGGCAGATAGTCATAGGTTTTTCCCTGGTAGCGATAACCCACACAGATTTTGACTTCCTCAAAACCATCAAGCACATCAAGTTTGGTTAGCGCAATACCGTTGATGCCGCAGATTTTAATTGCCTGACGTACCAGCACAGCATCAAACCAGCCACATCGTCTTGCACGACCAGTGACAGTACCAAATTCATTTCCTATGCGGCCAATATTTGCGCCAACTTCGTCGTGCAGCTCGGTGGGGAAGGGGCCACTGCCTACGCGCGTGGTATAAGCCTTGGTAATGCCGAGCACATAGCCGATTGAATTTAACCCCATGCCTGACCCGATCGTTGCTGCGCCAGCAAGTGTATTGGACGAGGTTACAAACGGGTAGGTGCCATGGTCTACGTCAAGCATGGCGCCCTGCGCGCCTTCAAATAGAATGCGCTTGCCCTGTTTTTTTAACTCATGCAGCATGAGCCATACCGGTGTAGCAAAAGACAAAATAGTTGGGGCAATATCCATTAATGGCTTTAAAATTTCATCTACAGTGACTCTTGGTGCTTTCGCGGCATCAAGCAAGGCATTATGGTAGACAATCGTGTTTTCAAGTTTTTCACGAAGCAGTTCCTCATCTGCCAAATCGCAGACACGAATAGCGCGACGCGCCACTTTATCTTCATAGGCCGGACCAATACCCCTGCCAGTCGTGCCAATTTTGCCTTTGCCACGAATTGCCTCAGCGGTTAAATCCACTTTCTGATGCACGGGCAGAATCAGCGGTGCATTTTCCGCGATTTTAAGATTTTCTGGCGTTACCGACACACCAAGTTGCCCTACCGTTTGTATTTCTGATAACAATGCAAAAGGGTCAATGACAACGCCATTGCCAATAACTGATAGTTTGTTTGGGCGTACAATGCCTGATGGCAATAAAGAAAGCTTGTAGGTCTTTCCATCAATGACGAGCGTATGGCCAGCATTATGGCCACCTTGAAATCTTACGACAACATCGGCGCGTTCGGAGAGCCAGTCCACGACTTTACCTTTACCTTCATCGCCCCATTGTGAGCCAATGACTGCTACATTTGTCATGTTATTACCTTTGAAAAATTATTGATTTTGCCATTTGCATAAACCGCTTCGCATCCCATTAACTTTGCCTGCTCTTCATGGTTGCCGCACTCATTCAGTGCGTAGAGAGTCACATATCCCTGCTGCTGAAGTTTTTCGACCTCATGAGAAGAGGTATCGGCTTGGATCATGATACGCTTGGGTGCGGCAGGCGATGCTAGTGCATGTCTTAGGGTTTCAACGTAGAGCGTAAATCCTGTTGCAGTTTCTGGTCTGCTGCTAGATTCGATCTGATACCTGCCGCCACGACCAACTTCAACTGAGAGTTCAGGAAGAAAAATGGAGAAACATAAACCTGTATGATAACCAAAAGACGTATTTTCTGTCAGGTCTAGAGTTATTGGCCAGCTGCGGCCACTACGTTTATTCAAAATTTCAATCACGTTGGTTAGTTCATTGATCTGCAATTTAGCGTTATCAGGTAATGATATTTTATGAATTTCGCTCAGCGTATCCTCTGCGCGCCCTACTATTGTCATAAGTGCAACCAGGCTATCGCGATTTGGCAGGTCTAATTTCTGGATAGCCGTTACATCCTTGTGAGCGATAGCATCGTGCATGATGCCGCGTATTGTATCATCAAGGTCTGCCGCATCCATCAGCGAATTGACAATCGATGGAAGGCAAATGTCGATGGATAGATTGTTGATCCCGCTTTTGGCTAACGAGCTTGCTGCAACATGCATGACCTCGGCGTCAGCATCTAATGACTTTGCTCCGATTAATTCAATGCCTGCCTGTCTGAGTTGGCGGTCACTTTTTAGAGCCTCGGCCTTCATCCGCATGATAAGGCCATTGTAGCATAGCCTTAAGGGGCGGGGTGCATTGGCTAATCGACTAGCAGCGATACGGGCAATTTGTAGGGTGATGTCACTGCGAATACCCATTACTTTAAGTGCGGCGGGGTCCATGACACGAAATATCTGATCGGAAAGTGCAGCTCCACGACCAGAAAGCAGGTTATCACTATACTCAAGCAATGGTGGGGAAACCTGCTCATAGCCATAGCTTTCAAAAACCGATAACAAGCCAGATGATAACAATGATTCCTGCCTCGCAAAGGGGGGAAGCACATCGTAACAGCCTGTTGGTAGCAGCGGATTGAGCATTGTTTCTCTGAAAATGATGCTAAGGGTTTATAAGATAGGCAAAAATTGTCAATTGAAGTTATGTTGTCTTTTTTGGCGGTTCTTTGCTTTGTGCTTGATTTCGGCAAAAAAACGGCGTTAAATTGTAACGAAAATTAACTTTTATGCCATTTCTCAATAAAGATTACACTGATGGGACAACCAGCGCGTCATAATAATTCTGACTCTGAGCAGAGCAATGTCGGGCTCAAGAGTATTGCGCAGAAAATCCAAGACATGCTCGTGGAAAAAAACTTTTGGGATGAGACGTTCCCTGAAAACCGTGCATCGTTTAGTATCAAAGTGCGTGGTCCAGGGAACAGGTATTCAGATGATGCTAACAAGGCAATGAATAGAATTTCTGAATCTACATCTTTGTATATTCGTAATTATTTAGATTCAAATAAATGCAGCAGTAAACTTCGTGATTCCATAGCTCCATTGTTATTTATGGTTGCTGTACATGATCTTGATGATGATCGTTTAAATGAATATCGCTTGAGTGGCGTTGCTATTCCCCAGTCATTAATTAATGCTAGAGATTCTTTCCTTGAAGCTAAGTATGCGTATATTGAAAATCCAGCAAAAAAAATCAATCGTGAGGCATTGGCTGAGAAAACAAAATTGTTGTTAGATCAGTTAGCTGAGGTTAAGGGCGCAGAGCCTGACATTGGCGGTAAGCATGTTGATGTTTTGATCAAGGCGTACGAATTTTGTAAAGAAGTAGAAAAGCAGGTTGGCGCAGCTGGACGCAGATCCGGTGGCGGTGGTAAAGTTTAGTTATTCGCAGGCGTTGAGCTAGAATAACTGCGCCAAGCTTTTATACTAAGCGGTATTGAGCCGATATAGGCCACACTAACCACAATCAAAAACCACCATGGTTCAATAATAAAGAGTGCCAAAAGTAGGCTGCCGACAATCATGAATGGCGGAATGTATTCTGATTTAATGCGCGCTTTCTTTCCAGAGAATGTAGGAATGCGGCTGGCCATTAAGGTTCCAACGACAATGAGATGAGCCATAATGACCGCACTTGGAACTGTAGTGTTAATTTGCAAACCTAAAATAAGCGGTAGCAAGCAAAGGATACCACCGGCGGGCGATGGTACGCCGATGAAAAATTTCTTTTTCCACTCTTCCTCTTTTTCCTCAAATAGTCCGGTATTAAAACGAGCTAAGCGCAGCGCTGTGCATACCGAAAAAAACAATACAACAGCCCAACCTACGCCTTGCACGTCATGCAGCGCCCATAAGTAAACAACCAGCGCCGGTGCCACACCAAAGCAAAGGAAATCCGACAGTGAATCAAGCTGTGCGCCGAAGGTGCTGGTGGCGCCAAGCATGCGTGCCACGCGGCCATCCATGCCGTCAATGATGGCTGCGGCGATGATAAAAGCGACAGCCATTTCCCAGCGCTCCAGCATAGCAAAGCGAATCGATGACAATCCGCAGCACATGCCGGCGATCGTGATCATATTGGGAAGAAGGCGTGATATCGGTTGTTCGCCGCGCAGGCGGCGTTTGATTTTGTCGTCACGCCGGCGGAAATGCATCAGTGCTTGGTTCCTACGCGTTCGCCTTCATGGCTTTTTAGATCCGCGATGACGGTTTCGCCGCCCACGGCTCTCTGGCCAACTATCACTAGTGGGGTTGCTTCTGGTGGTAGGTATACATCGACGCGGCTGCCGAAGCGAATGATACCGAATTTCTCGCCGGTCTTGACTGACTGGCCTTCCTTAAGGTCGCATAGAATACGTCTTGCGACTAGTCCGGCAATTTGCACTACTCCTACTGTCTGGTCATCCGGCATGGTGATTTTGATCGACTGGCGTTCGTTTTCTTCGCTCGCCTTATCAAGGGCAGCGTTGAAAAATGCGCCTTCATGGTAATGTAGCTTACTGATGGAACCTTCAATGGGAATGCGGTTCACATGCACGTCAAAGACGTTTAGAAAAATGCTAACACGCGTGCGTTCGCTAGAGCCTAAATCAAGTTCAGCGGGCGGCGTGCATTTAACAATCTTCTGAACCACACCATCCGCGGGGCTGACAATCAGCCCTTCGCGCATCGGTGTCACGCGCTTAGGATCGCGGAAGAAATACACGCACCATGCGGTCAGAATAAGGCCTGTATAGCCAAAGAACGAATCAATGAAGCTAAGCAGAAGCGATACAACCGCAAAAATCGCGACGAACATCCAGCCAGCGGGGTGGATCGGAACTATAACGCTCTTGATAGTTTCGAGTAAGTGGTTGTCCTGATTGCTCATGTGTTCCTGCCTTTTTTCTATTCGCGGCTTATACACTAGATGCCGATTTTTCGGAAGGTTTTTTTCCCAGATGGCCGCAGACCGTTTCGGCAAAGAGCATTGCATCGGGCGGGCTTTGGCCCAAAAGGCGTGAAAGTAGCGAGGGTTTGTTGATTCCGGTCTTGAGGGTTTGCTGAAGTGCGTTTTTTACATCCGCAGCAACCTCAGATTGCCGGCAATGTTCAAGCAACATAATAGCGGCCAGCAGCGTTGAGGAGGATGTTTCGTCCGCTGCTTCAAACATGGCGAAGTCATCGTTGATATAGGAAATGGCGCGGATCATCGTACCTTCATCAACATTTAGCCCTTCTTCGTCACGATGTTCATCGCTTAGGCCAAAATGCTGGCGGATCACGTGGCAGACATGCTCAAAGCCTTCTTTTTGCGGCATATGCGCGCCGCCGATGAGCAGGCATTTGGTTCGCTTAAGCGAGTCGAACGAAGAGGGAAGGATGCCTTTGTTGTAATTCATGCCATAAATACGGCTGCCAATTTCGATGGTTTCAAGGGTGAGCTGCGCGCCAGCTTCACGCAAAATAAATAAGGCTGAGTCAATGAATGCGGGTGATTCGTTATCGCCGTAAGCGATGGTAACGGGGATACTCATGCAAGTATCGATTTGATCTTGGTAACTGCCGCATCAATCTTGGCTACATCCGGCCCGCCGCCTTGTGCTATCTCCGGTTTGCCGCCGCCGCCCTTACCGCCAAGCTCGGCGACCGCTGCTTGTACAAGCGTGACCGCGCTGATCTTATCACTATGCGGTTTATTCACGCCGACAACCACTGAGGCTTTGCCCTCCACATTCGTGGCAACCACCACCACATCGGCTTGTTTCAGGTATCCATTCGCCACATCGCGCAGTTCCTTGGGATCCAGCCCGTCAAAAGCTTTGCCAATGAATTGGTACGCGCCGATGGTTTCTGGTTTGGCCGCTGTATCACTACCCAACGCAAGCTGCTTTTTGGCTTCAGCAAGCAGTTTGGTGAGCTTACGGTTTTCTTCCTGCAGCGCTGTCTGATACCCTTCAAGCTTGCTGCATTCGCTGCTGGCAAGAGCCGTTAAGGATGAAAGCGGTGCGCCTTCAATTGCTTTTGCATCACCATTTATTGCGGGCAGGGGCTTTTCGGTTGCTTGGCTGCTTAATTTACTTTGCGCATCCGCCAGCTCACCATGAAGGCGTAGGTGATCGCGGTAAAGCGCGGCGGCTTTTTCTGTGAGATCAGCAAGGCGCTCAAGCCAGAAGCGGCGCACATTTTCGCCGGTAGTGGCTTCAATGCGGCGAATACCGGCTGCTACGGAGCCTTCGGAGGTGATTTTGAAAATCTGGATGTCGCTAGTGTCGCGCACATGGGTGCCGCCGCATAATTCAACCGAATAGGTGCTGCCGTCATGGTTTTTTCCCATACTCAAAACACGTACCCTATCACCATATTTCTCGCCAAACAGCGCCATCGCGCCTGCCTTGATCGCATCATCGGGCGCCATTTCCTTGCATTCCACCACGCCGCCGCGCGCAACTACTTCATTCACCGTGGTTTCTATGAATGCTAGTTCCTCTGCGCCGACTGCCTTGGGGTGGCTGATATCAAACCTCAGGCGATCATCCGCAACCAGCGAGCCTTTTTGCGTTACATGCGCGCCGAGTTTGTCGCGTAGTGCTTTGTGAAGTAAATGCGTCACCGAATGGTTGGAACGGATGCGGTTGCGCCGTGCTGAATCAATCGCGGCATGCACACTATCCGCAAGGCGAATCGGCGCATGAAGTTTGGCCTTATGGATGATGAAGTCTTCCAGCGGTTTCTGGGTATCAAGAATAGTGGCGATTTTTCTGCCGCCTGCGCTGAATTCACCGGTATCGCCAACCTGGCCTCCTGATTCACCATAAAATGGCGTGTGATCAAGAACAATAAACACCTCATCACCCGCATCGGCTGATTCAACTGAAACACCGTTTTTAACGATGGCGAAAATCTTGCAGTCCGCTTCGTCTTTTTCGTAACCGACAAACTCGGTGTTGCCGAGCTGTTCTTTCATCTCAAACCAGATGCGGCTGGTGGCAACATCGCCTGATCCTTTGTGTGCGGCGCGCGCCATTTCGCGCTGGCCTTCCATCGCCTTTTCAAAACCGTCTGTATCGACACCAATCCCCTGCGACTTCAGAATATCCTGTGTCAGATCAAGTGGAAAACCATAGGTGTCATAGAGTTTGAAGGCTGCTTCACCTGGGAGATGCTGGCCTTTGCCTAGCCTTGCAGTTTCTTCTTCAAGAAGCTTAAGACCACGATCCAGCGTTTCTTTGAAGCGCTCTTCTTCCTGTTTTAAGTTTTCGGTGATGGATGCTTCTGCGCGAAGCAGCTCAGGATACTGACCGCCCATTTCTTTAACGAGTGCAGGCACCAGTTGATACATGAGAGGGTCTTTGCAACCAAGCTGATGAGCATAGCGCATGGCGCGTCGCATGATACGGCGTAGCACATAGCCGCGGCCTTCGTTAGAGGGCATCACGCCGTCAGCCATCAAAAAGCACGATGAACGCAGATGATCGGCGATGACCTTGTAAGCCGCTGCTTCACCGTTTGATCCAGCACATCGCTTGATATCGGTAATCAGGTTTTTGAATAAATCAATCTCATAATTGTCATGCACGCCCTGCATGACGGCGGTGATACGCTCGAGACCCATGCCGGTATCAATTGAGGGTTTTGGTAGGTCAATGCGTTTAGCTGCATCGATCTGCTCATACTGCATGAAAACAAGGTTCCAGATTTCAACAAAGCGGTCGCCGTCCTGATCCTTTGATCCGGGCGGGCCGCCGGCAATATGATCGCCGTGATCATAAAAAATCTCCGAGCACGGGCCGCACGGGCCGGTATCGCCCGCTGACCAAAAGTTATCACTACTATTGATACGAATGATTTTGTGATCAGCAAATCCAGTGAGCTTTTTCCAAATGTTCCATGCAGTATCATCATCATGATACACAGTGACGCAGAGCTTTTCCGCGCTTAGGCCATATTCCTTGGTGAGTAAGTTCCATGCGAGATGTATCGCTTCTTCCTTGAAATAATCACCGAAAGAAAAATTGCCGAGCATCTCGAAAAAAGTATGGTGACGAGCGGTGTAGCCAACATTGTCGAGGTCATTATGTTTGCCACCCGCGCGTACGCATTTCTGGCTGGTGGCGGCGCGCGTAAATGGCAGTTTTTCAATGCCGGTAAACACGTTCTTAAACTGCACCATGCCTGCTGCCGTGAACATGAGCGTTGGGTCGTTATGTGGCACAAGCGATGAAGAAGGGCGGACTTCATGCCCGTTTTTGCCAAAGAAATCTAAGAATGTCGCGCGGACTTGGTTAAGGCTGGTCATAGGGCGCGCACCTTACAAAAAAACATCCGGCCCTGCAAGACCGGATGTTCTCATAATTAATAATGGATTTAAGCTGCGTCTTCGGCTTCCATTTCGGATGGCGCACCCTTGAGCGCATCCGAGAGCTTTCCACCGTTATCGCGGATTTTCTTTTCGATTTCATCCGCGATTTTGGGGTTGTCTTTAAGGAACTGGCGGGCATTTTCTTTGCCCTGGCCGATGCGCTGACTATCGTATGAGAACCAGGAGCCGGATTTTTCGATGATATTTGATTTAACGCCGAGGTCAATCAGTTCACCGGTTTTAGATATGCCTTCGCCATACATAATATCAAATTCAACCTGACGGAATGGGGGCGCTACTTTGTTTTTGACAACCTTCACGCGTGTCTGATTACCGATCACTTCTTCTTTATCCTTGATCGCTCCGATTCGGCGGATGTCCATACGAACAGATGCATAGAATTTAAGGGCATTACCGCCTGTGGTGGTTTCGGGATTGCCGAACATGACCCCGATCTTCATGCGGATCTGATTGATGAAGATAATCGTGCAGTTGGTGCGGCTGATCGAGCCGGTGAGTTTGCGTAGCGCCTGGCTCATCAGGCGCGCCTGCAGACCCATATGGGAATCGCCCATCTCGCCGTCCAGCTCGGCTTTGGGCACGAGCGCAGCAACTGAATCCACCACGATCACATCAATCGCGCCGC
The DNA here is from genome assembly GCA_021299465.1 of Rickettsiales bacterium. Lineage (GTDB taxonomy): Bacteria > Pseudomonadota > Alphaproteobacteria > Rickettsiales > SXRF01 > JAJTHB01. Next base: position 113,458 of record JAJTHB010000005.1, read on the forward strand.
TGCGCACAAGCGTATCGGCGATTTCGAGCGCCTGCTCGCCGGTATCCGGCTGCGAGATGAGTAGGTTATCGATATTCACGCCTAGTTTTTTCGCGTAAACAGGATCGAGCGCGTGCTCGGCGTCAATAAATGCACAGGTGCCGCCTTTTTTCTGCGCTTCCGCGACGATATGCAGGGTAAGGGTGGTTTTACCAGAGCTTTCTGGCCCATAAATCTCGATAATACGGCCTTTGGGAACGCCGCCGATGCCCAGTGCAATATCAAGGCCTAGCGAGCCTGTAGAAATGGCTTCTATTGATTCAGCGTTCTGCGTATCGCCGAGTTTCATGATGGAGCCTTTACCAAAGCTCTTTTCGATTTGCGATAGCGCAGTTTCCAGTGCTTTATTCTTATCCATAGTTATCCCCTGTTAAATATTAACGTCAAAATACACGCTTTGAAACGTGCTGCAAGTTTTTATCGTGTGTTTGGCGGTGTTTCGATGATGACGCGAGTAAGAACGTATAGCAGCAGGCCATTTAAACAATGCCACAGGAAGTGGGTGCCAACCCAGAGAATTGGGCACATCATCATATCAATGGATCTGAACGTTAGCGAAGTAGCAAAAATACCAAAGGCCAGAAAAAGCCACATGGCCTTCGAATGGGCTTTGTATTTCAGTATGCTGCCGATGATTATCAGTGCAGCAAGGCTTGGAAAGTAGGTGATTGAGCCGTTAAAGCTGAACTCGCGTGGGATAGATTCTGTCAGCTGCGCAATAGCGAAAAAACCGGCGAGGCAAGCAGTCGTTTGCCATTTTTTGAGCCCAACCAGCCGACGCAGCGATACCCATAAATAGAAGAATATAAAGATGGTAATGGGTATGACATCAGCAAGCATTGCCCAGCGTGTTGCTACCGTATGAAACAAAAAACTGCCGATGCCTACCGCGCAGACAATCACGATAAGTGTTACGGCCTGCCAATCTTTATATGAGGATTTTTGGTGGAGCCTAATTAGAAAAAATGCTCCAATGATGAAGGCAAGGTTAGTAACGGCGTTAAACGGTTCGCTCCAAAAGCTCGCATCGGTGCGCTCACAGTAAATGTCGAGTTGCTCTTGTAGATTCACGATGGCTCGTTAATTAGCAATATTGAACGCCCGTGACGGCTTTCTTTTGAATTCGCGGAATTGAAGCGTTCTTAGATCCGGCGGCACAGGCGCTTCAGGAAAGTAATCCTTAAAATCTCCGCGTGCAACCTGATATTGTGATAAGGCCGAATTCAATCTGACTTCACAATTACCATGGCGGCCTAAATCCTGATCACGTGGTATAACCCAGAAAGGGATGCCATCCTCGTAAAAATGACCAAGATAGGTTACTACTGAATTGCTGTATTGTTGATAAATCTGATGCGAATTCTGCAGCTCGCACACTCTGGAGGCTTTATATACGGATGATAAACTTCCAAAAAATCGGTGTGAAACTGAATCATGCCCCATGGCAAAGCCATTGGTGCTACTTCCAGCAAGTAGCGTAAATCCTAATGAAATAACTACTGCTAACGATTTCATGCTATTAGGATAGCATAAACTCTTTTCTAATTTGATAATTTAGGGGAGCAATTTTAGTCGATTTTTAGCTAAATTAACCGGTAACGTCTTTAATTTTACTGGCAAGCTGTTTAAGGGTGAATGGTTTGGCCAGGAAGTTAAAGCTACGCTCACTACCATAATTGTTTACAAACACATCTTCGGCATAGCCAGAGATAAAAATGACTTTCACGTGCGGATAAAGTGGGGTGAGCTTATCGATCATGGTCGGGCCATTCATGCCGGGCATGATGACATCGGTAACGATCACCTGCACATCATTACCGTGCTGCTGCATGAGATCAATCGCGGTTTCTGCGCAATCTGCTTCAAGCACCGTGTAGCCTTTGTTTCTCATCGCGCGTGCAGCAAAAATGCGTACCGGTGTTTCGTCTTCAACAAGCAATATGGTGCCTTTGCCTGTCAAATCAGCGCCATGAGCTTTGTCCGCCGATTCGCTGTCGACTGAGGGCGGCTTGACTTCCTGCTGGGCAACGCTCGGGAAGAATAAGCTAAAGTTAGTGCCTTTTCCTTCCTGACTTGCGACATAAACATACCCGCCTGATTGTTTGACAATGCCATACACCGTGGAAAGTCCTAATCCCGTACCGGAGCCAACTTCCTTGGTTGAGAAGAACGGCTCGAATACCTTTTGCAAAATCGTTTTGGGTATGCCGCAGCCGGTATCGATGACTTCAACAAGAATATAGTCGCCATTTGGAATGACAGAATCTTCTTCTGCTGGAGCGATTAAGTCTCGCGATAGGGGTGAACGCGGGCCTATAGTAACTTTACTTGTTTGGATAGTTAGTGTGCCGCCGCCAAGCATGGCATCGCGCGCATTGACGGCAAGATTGATTAAAACTTGTTCAAGCTGACCTTGATCCGCCTTAACATGACCAATGTCGCGGCCATGAATCATCTTTAGTTCAATATTTTCGCCGATGAGGCGACGTATCAGGTTGGAAAGTTCTGCAAGCACATCCGTCAAATCAAGAACCTTGGGCTGAAGGGTTTGGCGGCGAGAGAAAGCCAGTAATTGGCGCACCAGATTTGCTGCGCGGTTAGCATTCTGCTTGATCTGCATAATATCAGCAAAGGATTGATCGCCAGCGGGATGGCGCATCAGCAAAAGATCGCAAAAGCCGATCATAGCTGTTAGCAGATTATTAAAATCATGTGCAACGCCGCCAGCAAGCTGACCCACGGCCTGCATTTTCTGGGAATGAGCAAAACGTAGCTCAAGGTTTTTTTGTTCTGTAATATCAATTAAATGAAGTATCAGCCTGTGCCCCGAGCTGGTTCGTTCCACTAAACTGAAATAGGCAGCCACTACGACATCTGCACTGTTTGGCAGGCGTAAATTAAAGATTGCGGGATCAGCCGGTATTTCACTTTTTACGGCTTTGTGAATAATTACTTTTGCTTCTTCCTTGCTGGTATCCACAATTAATTGAAGTAGAGGGAAGGGGAGTTTCTCAATTAATGTATTCTGCGTAAGTTTATGAAATGATTGATTCGCTTCTATGATGAGGCCGTCATTATCAAGTTTCACCACCGCGATGGGTGAATTTTCAATAAAACTGTCAAGTTTGAGATCGAGTGTCACTTGGGAATCGGGGGTCACCAGAGCTTTTTTTTTAGCTCAGCCGACGCATCGGAAAAGTTATGAACAAGCGCAGTACAGCCGACCATCTTGCCCTGATCATCACGAATGACTTTCTGGTTGATGAACGACTTCATCATTCCTCCGGTTTTCTTTTGTAGCGTAACTTCACCTTCATAATTATCAGGTTGGATTCGATCGCTACGATTACCGGATTGATGAATGATATCTTGCAGTGAAAGGCTGTGGCGGCCTAATTCGCCATCCTGATAGCCAAGCCATTGTTCTAAAACAGGATTGACATAAACCAGTTCACCGCTTGGGTTGGTCATGTAAACACCCATATTCATGGTGTCCATAACATGAGAAAAGAGCGTGATCGATGATTTATTTATCGATGTGGCGGTGCTACCCAATTCTTCTGATGCTCTTTCTTCAACAAAGTCACGGCCACGCAGCATGATAAAGCCGCTGGGGCGCAATATTGGCTCAATAGACATTACAATCTTGTGATACTCATTGCCAACACCTCGAATATCAAACAACACCTTCGAGTAAATTCCGTGTTCAATAGCGGTTAAGATCTTATTGCCTTCTTCCTTACTTACTTTGCCCAGTTCGAGCAGGACATCGATGGTTCGGCGCGGTTGCCTGAGGAAATCAGGAAACATGTCTTGAAAAGAGCGATCAAGGTAAATGATGTTGCCATCCTTACGAATAATCATGCAGAATTTATTATTGATTCCAAGCGCAGAGGCAAAAAGTGCATTTTGAAACTCTGTGGTCAGCACAAGATCACGATTGCGCTGAACAACCGTAATAACATACCAGCCAGAAATCACGATTAGAGCGGAAATCATGATCAGCATATTCACGCGATCATTAATCGATAAAGTAAGGCTGACTGATATCAATAATACACTGAGAAATACTACAAAAAGCTGGGCAATGGTTGGAGTTCTGCGCCGAATAACGAAATCGCGAGATGTTGCTTTGCCGCTATTTAAGTCCGTGTAGCGTACCTGCATGAATTCACCTAATTCGAAATGACAGTTGTTGATATGGCATCTTTAGGAAATTCTCATAAAATAACAACAGGTTTTTTGCATTCTTGGGCTCTTCTGGCAAAACGTTGATAATATTTGCTGGCAGAGCCTATATCTTTTTACCTTTCAGTTGGTAGACGTATGAGATTACTTTAGCGACGGCTTCGTAATGAATGATAGGAATCTCCTTGTTTAGCTCACCAGAAGCAAATAGCGCGCGAGCCAGCGGAGGGTTCTCAACAATCGGTATCTCATGTTCTTCTGCGATTTCACGCATACGCAGTGCAAGTAAATCCTGTCCCATAGCCATTATCACGGGCGCTTTCATTTCCTTATTATCATACTGTAATGCTACCGCGTAGTGCGTAGGGTTGGTGATGACAACATCCGACTGGGGTACAGCAGACATCATGCGTTGTTTGGCGCGCTCCATACGAAGCTGGCGCAGGCGCTGCTTGATCATTGGATCGCCTTCTGATTGCTTGTATTCGTCTTTGATTTCCTGCTTGCTCATGCGAAGGTTTTTGGTGAATTGGAAGCGCTGATAAAGCAAGTCAATCAGCGCGATGAAGAAAATTGCAATCAATGTTCCAATAAGCAGCTTGATTGCTAGTTCGCCCATGTAGAGCAGCATCGCCAGAATTGTGCTATCGGGCAGTTGCTTGAGATGGCCTAAGTCTGAGGCGACCGAGAGATAACCAACGACGCCAACAATAATAAATTTGAGTAATGTTTTGATAAACTCGACAACTGATTGCAGCGAAAAGATGCGCTTGAAGCCTGCCAGCGGGGATATTTTACTTAGTTTGGGGGCAATCGGATCCGTTGAAATCACAAAACCGCTTTGCAGAAAACGAGCAAGTACACCTGCTGCAAAAGCAAGCATCACCGGTATGGCGATCACTGACATCGTGCCAAGAATAACGTGATTCATGGCAAGCGCAAGCGAGGCTGGATCGGTTTGAATGCTATCCGCATCAGCCAAAAATGGTAGCAGTAGCGATTTTGTATTTTGTAAAATAGATGGTGCAAATGCGCCAACGGTTAGGGCAAGCACAGAAAGAATCAAAAAATTGCTAATCTCTTTAGAGTAGGGGATTTGGCCCTTTTCAAATGCTTCCTGCAGGCGCTTTTGCGTGGGGTCTTCGGTTTTTTGATCTTGGTCTTCGCCTTCAGCCATAAAATTTACTCATGGTGAACCAAGAGGACCGAGTGAGTCTTTAAAGTGCCCCACATACCAGAGCATGATCGAGCTGAATGTAATCATAAGCACAACAATACTGATCAATATCTGCGGCGGCATCAGTATAAAAAACACCTGAATATTCGGTACTAACCGTGCAACAATACCTGCACCCAGATAAATAATTACGCCAATAACGATATGCGGCGCGGAGATCTGTAGCGCAGCAGTAAATGCTCCATTCATTAATGTCGTCAGCTGATTAGCCATATCCTCCATGATTGGAAACTGGCCTGGTGTGAAGGTTGTATAGCTTCCTACCAACCCTTTCAGCATAACATGATGCAGGTCAAACGAAAAAATTAGTACTAACGCTGTAATGCCAAGCAGATTGCTGATGATGCTTGATTGACCCTGAATTTGGCTCATATCCTGAACTAGAGCTGAAGCAAGGCTGGATTGAAGTGCGATGATTGTGCCTGCAATATGCGTCGCGCTGATGATGGTGCGCGCTGTAGCACCTAAAAACAATCCGATAATAATTTCGCCAATAATCAAAAGCATCAAAACCGGAGTGCTGGTCGGCACTTCCGGCATAATGCTAATGACTGGTGTTAGCAAAATGCTGAATACGACTGCAAAAAATAGACGAAAGCGTGTGGATACATAGCTTTCACCAAATCCGGGTAGCAACATAATTGCGCTGCCAACACGGCAGAATATGAGCAAAAATGTAAATAGCTCCTGTGTTAAAAATTGTGAGAGCATAACTAATCGATATGCACGATTTTATCATGCAGCCGTGTATTCAGCTCGCTGAGCTGGTTGAACATAAACGACATGGAAAGTGCGAGCGTCATGAATACAACTAGGATCTTTGGAACAAAGGTCAGGGTTTGTTCCTGTATCTGCGTCAAGGCTTGAAAAAGAGAAATAATTAAGCCGATAATTAGCGCAGCAAGCATGGAAGGCGCTGATATCAAAATCATGACATAAAGCGCGTCGCTGCTAATAGCAAAAATTTCAGCAGGTTCCATGTAAAATGTCTTACGCCTGCTTTGTTAGCGGCGCAAGGCTAAATCGGCATGCGGATAATTTCTTGGTAGGCATTGATTACACGGTCGCGAACGGCGACAACTGTATTAAGCGTGAGCTCAGCATTTGTGACAGCAGTGACGAGATCCGATAATTCAACTTTGCCTGTTAAGGACTCCATCTTGATGTTCTCAGCTTGATATTGCGTTTGCACAGCATCTTGCAATGCGTCCTGCACCATTTGGCCAAAACTTGGTTTCGCCTCGTTGGCTGCAATACCAGATATTTCAGGCATTTCATCCTGAAGCTTCAGCTGATTTCGGTAAGCATTTGCAGCAGAGAGTGCGTTGACCATAAATTACCTCAGGAGCTCAATGGTTCGTGATAGCATGGCTTTGGATACTTCAATAACATTAATATTTGCTTCATAGGCGCGGCGCGATTCCCGCATATCAATCATTTCGACGATTGAGCTTACATTTGGAAACAAAACATAGCCTTGTTCATTAGCCGCTGGATGATTCGGGTCATATTTCATGCGAAAGTCAGACATGTCATACGTGCGCTTGGCGACGCGAACGGTCTCAACGCCCAGTTCTTTATTTAAGACATTTTCGAATATGACCAGTTTGCGGCGATAAGGCTCGCCACCAGGCTTGGTAGAGGTAGAGTCGGCGTTGGCAACGTTTTCTGCGATGACACGCAGCCGGTCGCCTTGTGCCTTCATACCTGCGGCAGCGATTTTAAGCGTATCAGATAACATTTCTCACTCCTTATCCGCCGCCACCCTGACGTCCAAGCGCGGTGCGGAACATATCCACGGTTTTACGGTACAGGCTGAGTACTTTTTGGTATTCGGCCTGATTCTCTGCAACGCGCATCATCTCTTCTTCGATCACGACATTATTGCCATTTGGATTGCGCTCATAGGTTGATGGGCGTTTGATGGTGCCTGAAGAGGTGACGCCTACCTGTTCACCTTGCATATGCTTGCGATTCGTTACCGCCATGGGCATCGAAGCAGACTGGGTCATGCGTGCTGCAATTTCTTTGAAATTTGGCTCGCTGAGATCCTTCGCTTGATAGCCTGGTGTGTCCGCATTAGCGACATTTTGTGCTAGCACCGACTGACGTTCAGAAAGATGGTTCAGCTTTCCACGCATCAGACTAAACAATGGCATATCGGTGTAGTTCATATATATATTAATATATTACAGATAATTACAAAACTCATGTTATAGGAAAAATATACCTACATATCACCTTCATTGTAACTGAATTACTCTAGAAGCGCCACTTTAAAATTTGCATTTCACCAATTTATACGCCACAAATCACTTCGCATAATTATCAATAAGCAAGCCTTATGCAAATTCTGTATGCAAAATCTGTGCTCATCACGTGGTTGAATACTAAATGCTTTATTTAACAAGAAAAATTGGTGAATCCATCATCATCAATAACAATATTGAGCTCACTGTTATTGAGGTGCGTGGCAAGAGCGTCAAGCTGGGGTTTGTATTTCCCAAAGAGGCATCAATATTACGCAAAGAACTGCATCAGCGTATCATGGATCAGAATATTGCGGCCGCAGCGGGAGCTGATGATTTGCTCGATATAGATTTTACTCTTGATGTGACAAAAAGCAGCAAAGACGAGCCCGATGGCAACCGGTGACACGCCTGTTGATAAAGATCTGCTTGCGGTCGTGCTGCGCTATGAGAAAGATAAGCATGAAGCGCCAATTCTTTCTGCCAAGGGCAAAGGTTATTTAGCGCTTCAGATTATTGAGCTGGCTAAACAATATGGTATTGAAATACGAAAAGATGAGGATCTTGCATTACTTTTATCCAAGCTGGATGTTGATGCACCGATTCCGCTCGAAGCCTATGCAGTGGTTGCAGAAATACTGGCCTATGTTTATAAAACCAATGATGCGATGAAGAGAAAATCATGACTAGCAGCACTCATGTTGAAAAATTGCTTGAGCAGATAAGCGGTTATGTGGAAGAAAGCCGAGCATTGCTCAATCACGGTTCCGTGCTCGAGCTAAGCGGTCTGGATGAGCGGATTGCTCATCTTTGTGAAGAGGCCCAGAAACTAACATCTGATGATCGCAGCCGTTATGCGGATAAGCTGGAGTTGCTTTTTAAAGAGCTGTCTTCGCTGGGTGAAGACCTAGCATTACATCGTGATGCGGTTGCCGGTGAGATGAAGGTTGGTGGCGCCCATCGCAAGGCAGCATCTGCCTATCGCTCGACTGGTCACGATCTTGATAAACAGGGCGATTAGACGTGGATTCGCTTGATATCACAAGGTTTTTTTCTGCTTTCATATTTGTAGTAGGGCTTATCGCTGGCCTTGGTTATGTTATTCGGCGATATGGCAATACGCAAAAATGGCTGGGTGCTGGAAAATCGGATGGTCGTTTATCTGTTGTCGAGGTTCGTTATCTTGATCCCAAGCGGCGGCTTGTGTTAATCAAACGCGATAACACCGAACATTTGCTTTTGCTCAGCGATGGTAAGGATATGGTGATCGAAAGCCCGGTATCAAATCATGGCTAGACTGCTGACATTTATATTGTTTTTAGTATTGGCGCTACAGCCTGAGTTGGGTTATGCGCAATCACTAAATATTGATTTAGGCGATACCGAGTCGGGCACAGCAACCGGACGCCTCATTCAGATTCTAATTTTACTCACAGTCATTTCACTGGCGCCTTCAATTCTGGTGATGATGACGTCGTTCATGCGTATTGTCATTGTGCTCTCATTTCTTCGTAGCGCACTAGGTACGCAGCAAACCCCTCCCAATCAGGTGATTGTATCGCTTGCCCTTTTTCTTACAGCATTCGTTATGGCTCCTGCTTTTGAGCAGGCCTACAACGATGGCGTACAGCCTTTACTAGAAGAAAAAATTACCGAAGAGCAAGCGCTCGAGCGTATTGGCGCACCATTTCATTCTTTCATGCTTAAACATGCGCGTGAGAAAGATTTGGAATTGTTTGTCAGCATGACGCCCGGGCTTGAGATCGCGACGCCGGAAGAAACGCCTTATCGTGTCCTGATTCCTGCTTTCATGATCAGCGAGCTGAAGCGCGCCTTTGAAATAGGTTTTTTGATCTTTATACCATTTTTGATCATCGATATGATGGTGGCTTCCATCCTAATGGCGATGGGTATGATGATGCTGCCGCCGGTCATGATTTCGCTGCCATTTAAGATCATTTTCTTTGTGCTTGTTGATGGGTGGTATTTGGTGTGTGGAAGTTTGATAAAAAGTTTCGGCACAGTCTGATATGGATATCATTGGTACATTACTCAGCATCGTATTTATCAGCATCCTGATTGCCCTAGCTGTCACATTTGGGTTTGCAATGCTGTTATTCATTCTGGCCGTTGCTGTTGTGACAGCCGTATTGGTATTGCTACGCAATGGATTTACGCGTTGGCGATTTATTAAAAGCGTTTCGCGTCAAGAGCAGTCGTCAATCAAAGTGATTGATGGGGATTATAAGGATATCACGCATAAGGAACCATGATTATGAAACAGGCATTACTATTTGTTTTTTGTGCATCGCTACTTGCGGCATGTGCGGAACCTAAAAAAGATTACGAAGCATCATCGCGTTGTCAGGATTTGGGGCTGAAACCGGGAAGTGAATCTTTTGACAGTTGCGTAAGCGAGGAAAAAGCGGCACGCATGCTTCGGCAGCAGCGTGAAGAATTCGAGCGCATGAAGCAAGATGAGCGTGATTGGAAAATGCGCCGTTACTAATTTTGTAATGGCTTAAGCGCAGCTGGAATCAGGCTCAGTAAATCCTCTGCTATCAAACCGGCGCCAAATGACATTGCCGCCTGAGAGTGGATCCACACCGCGGCGCAGGCTGCTTCAAAAGCCGGCATGGCTTGGCAGAGTAGGCCGGTGGCAATGCCTGCCAGCACATCGCCGCTGCCGGCCGTTGCCAGCGATGGCGGCGCGTGACGGTTAATCACCAAGCGCCCATCTGGTGCTGCTATCAATGTTTCAGCGCCTTTGAGTATCACGACCGCGCCGCTTTGTTTGGCAGCGGCAAGCGCGGCTTCAGCTCTGGAGTTTATGGAGCCGAATAAGCGTATGAATTCACCTTCATGCGGCGTCAAAATCACTGGAGATTTGATCGCAGCGAAAAGCATCGCGCCGGAAGAGGCAAAGCTGGTCAGTGCATCTGCATCCAGCACGCAAGGCTTACCGGAATCAAGGATCTGTAATACGCGCTGCCTTGTCGCTTCGCCAACGCCATAGCCAGGGCCGATTAATACGGCGCGCACATGATCATCCTGCAAGTAATGATCAAGCTCAGCCGAACTATTTACACGCTTAGTCATCACCGATATTAACGAGACGGCATAGACCGGTAGCGATTCATCATCACAGGCAATGCTAACTAATCCGGCGCCGCTTCGCAGGGCAGCGATAGCCGCGAGGCGGCTGGCTCCGGTTGAAGTTATCGGCCCGCCAAGCACCAAGGCATGGCCGTAGCTATATTTATTGGACTCTGGCTTTCGCTGCACTAACTGCGATTGCCAAAGGCTAGGGGAGTTATCCTGCATGGCAATTTTTCAACCTATCAAGAATGGTTTGCATAGCGCTCTCAATCAGCTTGTATACATCATCAAACCCTTGCAAATTACCGTAGTAAGGATCAGGCACGCCCTGCATACCCATGCCGGCATAGTCCATAAATAAAGCAATCTCCGCTCGACTCTGTACAGGATTCAACTGGTGCAATAACCGTAAATGACCACCATCCATCGCCAGCAATAGATCTGAATCATGGAAATCAGATGGTGAGATTAATCTCGCGCGCTGACTCGCAATATCGACACCATATTTTTTTGCGGTTATGATGCTTCGGCGGTCGGGCGGTTCGCCGATGTGATATCCATGTGTCCCTGCTGATTGCACGTCAATATTCAGTCCATTTTTGTGAATCAAATGTCTGGCAATGCCTTCTGCCGTTGGAGAACGGCAAATGTTACCAGTGCAAACGAAGCCTAGACGCATCATATTACTTTTTGTAATACGAAGTGGTGCCGGAGGAAACATTGATGTTAAAGCTACTCAAAAATAGTTTATTGATCGTGTCATTAACACTGGCATCGCCGGTATGGGCAGGTAATGAACTGCTTAATGTTTCCTACGATCCAACGCGTGAGTTCTACGAAGAGTATAACGAACTTTTCAAACAGCACTGGAAACAGAAAGCCGGTAAAGGGATTGAGGTCGCACAATCGCATGGCGGCTCAGGTAAGCAGGCGCGCTCGGTGATTGATGGGCTGAAGGCAGATGTCGTGACGCTGGCACTTGCTTATGACATCGATGTGATCGCCGAAAAAACCGGTCATATTCCTAAAGACTGGCGCATGAAGCTGCCCAACCATAGTACACCGCTTGTATCGACGATTGTGCTACTGGTGAGGAAAGGCAATCCAAGGCAGATCAAGGATTGGGACGATCTGGTAAAACCTGGCGTACAGGTGATCATGCCCAACCCTAAAACATCGGGAGGCGCACGTTGGAACTATATGGCGGCATGGGCCTATGCGCAGCAAAAATATAATGATGAAGCCAAAATCAAACAGTTCATGAGTGATTTGTTTAAAAACATTCCGGTGCTTGATGCGGGCGCTCGTGCGTCTACTACGACATTTGTTCAGCGCGGTATAGGGGATGTGCTGGTATCATGGGAAAGCGAGGCGCTGCTTGCCAAGCAAAAAATGGGCGCGGATAAGTTCGATATTATCTATCCGTCAATTACAATCCTTGCAGAGCCGCCGGTGGCGGTGGTTGAAGGAGTTGCTAAAGAGAAAGGCACGCTCGAGGCGGCTCATGAATATCTTGCTTATCTCTATTCTGATGAGGCGCAGAAACTCGGCGCCAAACACTTTATGCGCTCAACGACCCCTGCTATTCTGGCTGAGTACAATCAATTATTTCCATCGATCTCTGCGGTAAATATTAAACGCTTCGGTGGTTGGGCAGAGGTGCAAAAAAGGCATTTCGACGATGGTGGAGTGTATGATTCCATTTACGCTGAGCCATGATGAGCCATACTAGATAAACCGTGCATTTGATGAGGTGAATCGTGAGAAGTGAGATCGGCTATTACGCTCTGTTTTCGTCGCCCATTGGACAATTGACGCTGGTTGCTGAGGAACAATCCATCACTGGTGTTTATTTTGAATGCTCAAAAGAGTCAAATTCGCTGGTTGATTCACGCTATAAGATTTCAGATCAGCATCCGGTTTTATGTGCGGCCAAAAAGCAGTTATCAGAATATTTTGCCGGTAAACGAAAAATATTTGACCTTCCGCTTAGGCCGCGCGGAACGGTATTTCAGCTAAAAGCATGGAAAGAGCTGCAAAAAATCCCTTACGGCAAAACCATTGCTTATGGCGAGCAAGCGCGCCGAGTCGGTGATGCAAACAAGGCGAGGGCGGTTGGCATGGCGAATGGACGCAACCCCATATCCATTATTGTTCCGTGTCACCGTGTGGTAGGCGCTGATGGCTCATTAACAGGTTTTGGCGGTGGGCTGAAAACCAAAAAATTCCTACTAGATTTAGAACAAAGATTTGTGGCCTAGTTTGCCCACTATGGCGTGCCCGGCGGGATTCGAACCCACGACCCTCAGCTTAGAAGGCTGATGCTCTATCCAGCTGAGCTACGGGCACAACCAGCTTGTCATTAGGCCATGCACCCTGTGCTTTCAAGAAAAACTTGCTATTCTGCCTCATTTGCTGCTACTAGAGCAACTCTCGTAAAAAGGGCGGTTAGCTCAGCTGGTTAGAGCGCCACGTTGACATCGTGGAGGTCGATGGTTCGAGTCCATTACCGCCCACCAGCACCATAAGTTAGTGATTCGTTAATATCATCGCTTTATTATATATAACTCATTGTTTTGGAGTTGTTAATGAAGCGCAATATGCGGGGCGGCTTCACGCTGCTGGAGCTTTCAATTGCATTGGTCATTATTGCCCTGATCACGGCCATGGGAGTGATGGCAACCATGGGTGCGTTGGAGTCTGCAAGACTTGCATCCACACAGAATAAGCTAGATGAAATCGAGCGTTCGTTACTAGCGTTTAGGCTTAGCCAGAATCGACTTCCTTGCCCGTCGATCATTGATGTTCCAACTAGCGATGAAAATTTTGGTAGAGAAACAACCTCATTAGGAAGTTGTAAAAGCACTTTTTCTGGCGATCTTCGCCTTTACGATGTTGATGTTGCCGGCGGTGTTGATCGTATCGCTGAAGGAGCGGTACCGGTTAGAACACTTGGTCTTTCAAACGAACTCGCTCACGATGGCTGGGGGCGAAGGTTCTCATACACTGTTGCATCGTCTTATACCAGTCTGGATGGCTTTAAGTCTATTTACGGTAGAGAGCGCTGCGGTTCTGATGTTCTGGCCTCTAGCACAACCACGGATTGGCGCAGTGATGATCGCGCTGCCTATGTTTTAATTAGCGCTGGCGCCAACGGCCATGGTGCCTTTTTAACGGGCGGTGGTATTATGTCAGCCGGGTCAGTCAATGCGGCAGAACATCTGAATTGTCGTTGCAATGCTACAGCAATACTGACAACACTGACAGCGAGTGTACAGCAGGATTTTGCTCAAAGCACAAGCAATCCAAATGATGGATTTGATGATCTCGTACGTTTTAAGGAGCGCTGGCAGCTACAATCATCACTTGATGATCGCATGTTTGATAAATATAGGGATGTTCAGCTGGTCATAGGTTTTTCGGGAACCAATGCGCTCGCCTATAATAAGCGCTGTGATCGTTACGCAAACGTTGCAACCACCGGTGCAGCTCTGCCAACGGGAACGCTGGGCTTTCTTTCATTTGCAAATAATAACCGCTTGCTAATTGGTTATTCGACCTCAAGCCCGGGTTTTCAGCTGTTTTCGATTGACGATACTTTTTTTACCAGCTTAACGGCTCCTACATGCGCCACTTGTGATGCTAATACGCTTGCTGAGCTAACTAATGATGGTTTTTTATCTGCCACACTGCCTGCCGCACCTTTTTTATCTATGTGGAAGCAAAGTGGTAGTTCATTCGTTGCACAGGCTCCCATTACATATCAACCCGCCGCTTCAGAGCCGGCATCTCGTCCAAATCGCATTGCGATTTCCAAGGGTGCGGAGCATGTTGTTTTGTCCCGTAGTACGGCAACAACCTATACTAATCTCTATCGACGCACCCCAAGTAATGAACTGGTGGGACTTACACCACCAGCGTCGTGGATTACTGGTTCTACTATTGTAGAGTTTTCAAGGGATGGAAAATATTTAGCAGCAGTTACCGGAGATATTGTTAGGATATGGCCCTACGTGAACAGTACAACGTATGGAGATCCTGTTGATATTGATACCAATTATACCGGAGGTATCAGCAGTATCGAATTTTCACCGGATAGCCAATACATCGCTATTGGCCGTACGGCTATTAGTGGTCAATACGATAGCGTAACAAACAATATTCGGCCTGTTCAGATTCATCGGCTTGAACTACTTTCTGATAATACAATCGTGACCACAGAGAGTGATCAGCCTATAGATATTATAAGTGAACTTGCTTTGTACAGTACGGCAGCCGCGATTATTGATTTAGCCTTTTCACCAGATTCGACCTATCTTGTTGCTATGGAAGCCAATGCAACAACACAGCCTAATAAGGTTGTCGTGTTCAAAAAACAGGACAATCTTTCCTTTACCTATGGCCGTGGTGTGAATGTATTGCAGGGATCTGCCGCGCCAACAGCCATGGCATTAATGCGTTGATTAGGCTCTAAGGCGTTTTTCACCGGTCACTTCAGCAGGTAGTTTGAAGCGGGTGCTTTCGCTTTGCCCGTTCATGCCGCGTGAGGTGGTGGCTCTGATTTTGCCGATGGCACTTACAACATCCTGAACCAGATGTTCGGGAGCGGAAGCTCCGGCGGTTATGCCAACCTTATGGATAGTGTAAAACCAATCAGGTTTTAGAGCGGTTGCGTCATCAATCAAATGGGCTGGAATGCCAATTTCAGCGGCGAGGTCGCGCAAACGGTTCGAATTTGAGCTGTTGGCTGACCCGATGACGAGCAGTAAATCGACTTGCTCAGCTAGCTCTCGAACAGCATTCTGGCGGTTTTGTGTTGCATAGCAGATGTCGCGAAGTTCTGGGCCTGCAATGTTTGGAAAACGTTGCTTTAGAAGTGTAATAATGTTGCGTGTGTCATCAACACTCAGTGTGGTTTGCGTCACATAAGCAAGTTTGTTTTCATCCTCAACCTTAAGGCTTCTGACATCCTCTTCATCCTCAACCAGCAGCACACCATTCTTCACTCTACCGCTGGTGCCTTCAACCTCGGGATGCCCATCATGGCCGATTAAGATGATCTGGCGGCCTTCCGCTTCGTAGCGCTGCGCTTCTTTATGCACCTTCGTGACCAACGGGCAGGTGGCATCGATGACCGGAAGGTCACGTAGTTTGGCAGAGTGTTCTACTTTCTCTGAGATACCGTGTGCTGAGAAGACCGTGATCGCGCCGTCTGGAATCTCGTCGACCTCTCGAACAAATACAACACCCTTGGTTTTTAAATCCTGCACGACCCACTTGTTATGAACAATTTCATGGCGCACATAAACGGGGGCACCGTATAGTTGTAGCGCGCGTTCAACGATCTCAATGGCGCGATCAACACCGGCGCAAAAGCCTCGTGGTTCGGCGAGGATTATCTCAAGTGGTTCATTCATCGTTTGAGCCATGATTCAGACTGCATCTCATTTAGCCGCGATACGGTACGCTTGAATTCGAAGCTGCCATCGCCAGTATCATAAATACTCGCCGGCACAGTTTCGCAGGTAGCGATAAGCTTTACTTTATGCTCATACAGTGCGTCAATAAGTGTCACGAACCGCTTGGCCTCGTTTCGTTTTTCAGCAGCCAATTTGGGGATATCAGTCAGGATCAGCACCTTAAGACGTTGAGCTATCGCCAGATAATCAGCCGCGCCGACTGGCTGTTCGCATAGATCATGGAAGCTGAAACGGCCCGTATCTTCGCCGTAAAGCTTAAATGGCAGTTTACGCCCCATCACGGTAATGCTGCCCTGAACGGGTTGTTTGTCACCAACCCAACTGGCGATAAATGCTTCAGCGCTTTCTCCAAGCGGTGTGTGAAAACTTTTACTATGAGACGGGGCTTTGATGCCGCGATAGTCCGTTTTGCTATCGAGAGGAGCAATTTCCATGTGGGATTCAAGAAGTGCAATAAATTTATCAAAGCGTTCTTTTTGTACTCCGCCAGTATAAAGCATTGCAGGAGGGCGGTTAGAAGTACTTACGATCACAACCTGCTGTTCAAATAGCTCCGCAAATAATCGGTAGAGCAGCGTGGCATCAGCGACATCGGTAGCCTGCAATTCATCAAAACAAAAAAGTTTGGTTGTTGCGGCTATCTCGCGTGCCAGCGTAATAACAGGGTCGGCGCCGCTTTTACCGCGTGCGCCATGTTGCCTTAGTTCATGGATACGGGCATGCACTTCCTGCATGAATGCATGGAAATGCACGCGGCGTTTTTGTGGCAAAGTCATGGCGTTAAAAAATAAATCCATCAGCATGGATTTGCCACGACCAACCTGTCCCCAGATGTACAGGCTTTGAGCCCTTTGTTTGCTGGGTTTAGACCATAGCTTTGTTATTGAAAACGCTCGTTCATTAACCGGTGTTTCTAAGATGCTGCGAATATCTTCAAGTTTTTCAAGCACACGGCGCTGCGCCTCATCATCGCGAATCTCCCCAGATTCAACGACTTGCTGGTAGCCAGCGAGCAGAGCAGATGACGCCATTATCTCGTTTTTCTTTTTGCTTTTTAAGGTATTGTGCATTACCAACCCTCTATAATCCAGCTCATGAAAATATGCAATTAGCCGTCGCAAAGACCATATATGAATTGCAGGAAACACTCACGGGTGTTTCACGCTCAGGAAAACGCGTAGGGTTTGTACCGACGATGGGTGCGCTGCATCAGGGCCATCTGGAGCTGATCAGAGAAGCCAAGAAGAAAACAGATTATGTGGTGGTGAGTATTTTTGTAAACCCCACGCAGTTCGGCGCTAATGAAGACTTTAATCAGTATCCCCGCACGCTGGAGGCTGATCTTGAGCTACTGAGGTCTGAAGCTGTTGATCTTGTCTATACCCCAACTGCGGAGGATATTTACCCCCCCGGGTTTGTAACCACGGTCTCTGTCGGGGATTTGGGGAATATATTGTGCGGGCTCTTCCGCCCAGGCCATTTTGATGGCGTGGCGACTGTAGTTACAAAGCTTTTGCTTCGTGTTTTACCGCACTCAGCATTTTTTGGAGAGAAAGACTACCAGCAGCTTTGCGTGATACGCCAGCTGGTTTTTGATCTTGATATTCCCATCACAATTGTTGGTGTACCTACACTGCGTGAAGAGGATGGCCTTGCGATGTCGTCGCGCAATCGCTACCTGTCGCCGGAGCAACGCGTGCTAGCACCACAGCTTTTCGCCCAGCTCAAAGAAACAGCGGCGCAAATCTCATCTGGTGCGAATATCGAAGCATCTGTCATGGCGGCTGGCGCGAGGCTGACTAGCATGGGATTTGTGGTTGATTATGTTGAGCTGCGTCATGGCTACATGCTCGATTCACTCAGTGAGCTGGAAAAACCTGCAAGGTTGCTAGCAGCGGTCAGGCTTGGTTCTACACGGCTTATCGATAATATTGCGATTGAGTAAGTTATGAATGAACAACAGGTTATGCAAGAATTCAAAGATGCCAGCGCCATCTTGTCTGGCCATTTTATTTTATCATCGGGCCTGCATAGCCCAACTTACTTGCAGTGCGCACGTGTTATGATGGATGCAGCGCGAGGTGAACGCCTGTGTAATACACTCGCTGCAAAGATTCGTTCAATGGGATTTGAGGTCGATGTTGTGGTTGCGCCTGCGATGGGCGGTGTGGTGGTCGGCTACGAACTTGGCCGTCAGCTTGGGCTTCCCACCATGTTTTGTGAGCGTGTTGATGGAAAGTTTGAACTCAGGCGCGGGTTTGGTCTTGAGAAGAACCAACGCGTTCTGATTTGTGAGGATGTTGTGACGACCGGTAAATCTTCCATGGAAGCCGTAGCTTGTGTGGAGGAACATGGTGGTATAGCTGTTGCGGTTGCTAGCCTGATTGACCGTCGCGGCAGCAACGATACCAGCCTTACCTTGCCGCTGGTTTCTCTACTTAAGCTTGATGTGCCTACTTACAAACCAGAAGCATTGCCCCCTGAGCTGCAAAGAATTCCTGCGATCAAACCTGGTAGCAGGTTTCTAAAGGGGGCTGTCTGATTTGAATTCCTGCGTTTACATTATTGCGACACCCATCGCCCCTTTGGGCCATCCATCTGCTGGTGGCGTCAGCCAGATGGTACTTGAAGTTGCGAATACTCTTTCAAGCCGCTTTTCATCGATTTGTATTGTAGCGCCCGACCAAAGTAGTTTGGTGGGACTTAGTGAGAATGTCAGGATTCAGTCAGTTCCTGGTGTATTTGTCTCTAACGCAAACATTGCGGGGGCTGATAATGTACTTGAAAACATGCTGTTTTTTGTTGCTAATCATGCAAAAAAAGCTGATGTCGTTATCAATATTTCCTATGATTCGTTGGCTTTCATCAAATTACAAGAGCTAAAGCATTGTAGGGTTTTCCATTATATTAGTTCTGCAATCCAGTCTCTGGAAACAATCGAATCTGTTCAGCGTCAGTTTGCTCAGAATCCCGAAAGCATTGCCTGCCTGAGTGTCTCGCAATCGAAATATTTGGGTATTGATGGGGTACGAATTGTTCCGCTTGGTTTTGACATAACTAGTTACCCCTTTGAGAAGACTTCAAAAAATATTCTTGTCTGGGCGGGCCGAATATCAAAGGAAAAATCTCCTCGTACGGCATTTCGTGTTGCCAGTGAGCTCAAGCTGCCACTCAGATTATTAGGTTCTATTCAGGATCATGATTTATGGAATAGCTGTATTCGAGATTATGCTGATGTTGACTTATATTATACGGGGTATTTATCCGGTGTTGAGATGCGACAAAAAATCTCGGAATGCTCAGTATTTTTGATGACAACAAATAGTAACCAGCATTTTCTGGAGGCATTTGGCATTGTTGCCATTGAGGCGCTCGCCTGTGGTGTTCCTGTGGTAACTAGCCGCGGCCATGGCCCTGCTGAGATAATTGAAAATGGTATATCCGGTATATACGCCGATGGAGAACAGTGGGCAGAAGCTACTAAGCTTGCTTTAAATCTGGACCGCAAACGCTGCCGCTTGCGTGTTGAAGAGCATTTCTCAAGAGAAGTTTTTAGTGAAAACTTGCGGCGGTGGATTTCTTAATCACCGCGATAGATAGCGATGTTGTTTTCAGTTTCAAAAAGCTCAATTTCATAAAGCAGATCGCCAAGCGCAGGTTTAAGCCATTGCCAGATCACCACTGCAATGTTTTCTGCGGATGGATTGAGTGTTTTGAATTCTTCGACATCCAGATTCAAATGGCGATGATCCACCTTAGCCATAACATGCTCGTGGATGATTTTTTTTAGATCGGTAAGGTTCATGACGATACCGGTTTTTGGGTCTATTTCGCCAAATACTGATACCTTCAGAACATAGTTATGACCATGACCATTGGCATAAAAGCATTTGCCAAACAGGGCTTGATTTTCAGCGTCACTTAAATCTTTGGATAGCAAGCGGTGTGATGCGCTGAAGGTTTCACGGCGAATGAGCAGGGCGCGTGGCATGCTATTTCAGCGATGCAACAGTCATGATAATCTGTTTGCCTTCACGCTTTGGCATCTGCTCAACCTTACATTTGTCTTTAAGCGCTTCTTGCACACGTGCGATCACCTGTTCACCAATTTCGATGTGATCCATCTCACGGCCTTTAAATCGCATGCTAATGCGCACCTTGTCACCTTCATCGAGGAACCCCATGACTTGCTTGAGTTTAATGTCGAGGTCATGCTTATCGATCACCGGACGTAGTTTGATTTCTTTGATCTGGATGACTTTTTGTTTGCGGCGCGCCTCATGGGCTTTTTTCTGAGCTTCGTAGCGGTATTTGCCAATATCAAGCACTTTGCAAACAGGCGGCGAGGCCCCTGGGGATATTTCCACAAGGTCTAGGCCTGCTTGTTCGGCCATGCGAATGCCTTCTGCTACGGATACAACGCCGATCATGGTACCATTTTGGTCGATCAGGCGGATTTGTGGGGCGGTAATCTGACGGTTTACGCGCGGTTCATCTTGTTTGCTCATATGCGAGCAGCTGCCATTTTAGTCAAACAATCCTCCTAGAAAGGTTATCGAATATATTATTTTAGCGGGATAGCGTTAAAAAAACGTTGCCCGAGCGGCGCAATCTGTCCGAAATTTAATGCTTAATCAAGTAAAAAGCTAGCTTGGCGGCAGGGTTTCCTGTGTTAGTAGTGTTTTTGCCTCAGCCAGCGTCATGGTTTCCTGTTTATCTGAACCGAGGCGGCGGATGGAGACGCTTTTCTGTTCGGCTTCTTTCGCACCTACTACCAGCATCAGTGGCACTTTATTCACGCTATGCTCGCGCACCTTGTAATTAATTTTTTCGTTGCGCACATCTAGATCCGCGCGGATGCCGCTGGCGCGCAGCTCTTTCTGAACTTCCTCTGCATAAGGGATCGCCGCATCGGTAATCGTGGCGACCATGGCCTGAACAGGCGAAAGCCATAGCGGGAATTTACCAGCATATTGCTCAATCAGAATGCCGATGAAACGCTCCAGTGAACCGAGGATCGCGCGGTGCAGCATCACCGGCCGGTGCTTGTTTCCATCCGCCCCGATATACTGCGCATCAAGTCTTTCAGGCAGCACAAAATCCACCTGAAGCGTGCCGCATTGCCAGTCGCGCCCGAGAGCATCGCGCAGCACGAATTCCAGTTTCGGGCCATAAAACGCGCCTTCACCTGGATTTAGTGTCCAATCGAGGCCAGCGGCGTTCACTGCGTCTTTTAGTGCAGTTTCGGCCTTATCCCATGTGGCGTCTGAGCCAGCGCGGGTAGGGGGGCGGTCGGAGAATTTCACCTGAATCTCGGTGAAGCCGAACGCGCGGTAGACTTCCTTCAGTAGATCGCAGAACGCAATCGTTTCGGAGGTGATTTGATCTTCCATGCAGAAAATATGCGCGTCATCCTGCGTGAAGCCGCGGATACGCATGATGCCGTGCAGACTGCCGCTCGGCTCGTTGCGGTGGCAGCTGCCAAACTCGGCCATGCGCAGCGGAAGTTCGCGGTAGCTTTTCAGGCCCTGATTAAATATCTGCACATGGCAGGGACAGTTCATCGGCTTAACGGCCAGCACTTTGTCTTCGTCGCTGGGAGCGACAAACATATTCTCGCGGAATTTTTCCCAGTGGCCACTGGCTTCCCACAAGCTGCGATCCACCAGCGTGGGGGTTTTAACTTCAATATAGCCACGCGTTTGCAATTTACTGCGCACGAATTGTTCCAGCGTGCGATACAGCGTCCAGCCTTTATCGTGCCAGAAAATCATGCCCGGAGAATGCTCTTCAATATGGAATAAGCCAAGCTCGCGGCCGAGTTTACGGTGGTCGCGCTTTTCAGCTTCCTCGAGCATGGTGAGATAGTTTTTTAGCTCTTTTTCGGTAGCGAACTGCACGCCGTAGATGCGCGTGAGCTGCTTGTTCCTGCTGTCGCCTCGCCAATAAGCACCGGCGACTCGCATTAGCTTGAAATGAGGCGAAAGATGGCGGAAATGAGGCGCATGCGGGCCGCGGCACAGGTCGATAAACGCCGCGTCTCCGCTACCTTGGCGGTAGAGTGAGATCTTTCCCTTTTCGGTAGTGTCATCATCAGGAGCGCTGCGGATGATCTCCGCTTTGTAAGGCTCGCCGCGAGATTCAAACAGTTTGATCGCCGCCTCGCGCTCCCACATTTCGCGCGTGACTGACTGATCTTCGGCCATGATCTCGCGCATGCACGCTTCGATTTTTGCTAGCTCTTCGGAAGAGATAGGGTTTGGCGTTTCGACATCGTAGTAAAACCCGTCATCCACCGTGGGCCCAATCGCTAGTTTGGAGCCAGGGTAGAGCTCTTTCATTGCGCGG
Organism: Rickettsiales bacterium; assembly: GCA_021299465.1. Lineage (GTDB taxonomy): Bacteria > Pseudomonadota > Alphaproteobacteria > Rickettsiales > SXRF01 > JAJTHB01. The sequence continues at coordinate 136,098 of JAJTHB010000005.1, forward strand.
GCGAGCACCTGCGCCGTCGTGGTGTGGCGCAGGATATCAAGGCCTTCTGGCTGTTTTGGTGTCAGGATTTCAATTTTGGCATTATGCTCAACCGGCAGGTAAAGGTCACGCTGAATGCCATCCACCTTCATGGCCAGCGCGGCTTTGGCAAGCCCCGCGCCAATCGATGCGGCAATCTCCGCGCCGGTAACCGGAGCAGGATATTCGCGTGTGGAGCCATCTGGGAGAGTAATCGTAACCATTGTAAATCCTTATAATTCAGTGGACTTGATCATTAGAGCTTGCCAGCGCAATGTCAATGACCTGTTGTCATCATATTGTCATGAAATCAGTCTTGAGTTTGGCGAAATGTTTACATAAGGTTAACCATCATTAACTTGAAGGATTAATTATGACTGATATCGCCAGTGAGCCCGTAAAATCAAGTAAACGCATTGTTGTTATTCCTGGTCAAGGTATTGGCCCTGAATGTATTGATGCAACTAAGAAAGTGCTTTCTGCTACTGGCGTAAAACTTGATTATGCCATGGGCAATCTTGGGTATCCTGATTCTGAGGAGCTCTTTGCTCTACTCGGTTATGCCAAGCCTCAAGAAGAGGCAAAAACAAGAGTGGCTAAAGCTGAAGCAGACGCGGTTGCGGCAGGCGGCAAGAAATCAGACTATTACAAATTTCTACTTAAATCACTAAAGCCTGAGGAAAGAAAAAGGCTGGATGCTTTGGTTTTGGAGCGCGAAAAAGCTGCGCTCAAGGAAGCCATGGGTTCTGATGCTGTTTTAAAAGGTGCGCTGCGCACACTTGATGAGGGTGAACAGCCAAGCAAAAACGTCACTATTCGTAAGATGTTTGAACAATATGCTAATATTCGTCGCTGTGTCGATATGCGGCCGGATAAAAAAGTCGATATTTTATTTGTTCGTGAGAATGTCGAAGATCTCTATGCGGCAATTGAGCATCGCCTTGGACGCAATTACACGCAGGCACTCAGGCATATCACGCCAGAAGGCTGTGAACTCATTGCTCGTGCGGCATTCGAAGCGGCTCTAAAAGAAGGGCGCAAGAAAGTCACCGGTCTTGAGAAACCTAACATCTTAAAAATCACGGGTGGTATGTTTAAGGAAACATTCCTGCGTGTGGCGAAAGAGTATGAGAAACTGGGAATAAGTTCTGATTTCCAGATTATTGATGATGGGCTGGCGGCTATAGCTAAGAATCCCGATTATTATGATGTTGTCGTAACCACCAACATGTTTGGTGACATTGGTTCCGATGTAGCAGCCAAAGTGACTGGCGGTGTCGGACTTGTCAGCTCAAACAATGTCAATGCACTTAATCCACGTTCGGTATCGATGTTTGAAACAATGGGTGGTACGGCGGACGATATTGCTGGTCAGAACAAAGCTAATCCGGTTGCCTTGATTGATGCTGGGGCAGAGATGCTAATTCACATGGGAGGCAAGGCGAATGTTGAAGCGGGCCAGCTCATCAAAATTGCTATTCTTGAAGTACTGGCAGAGGGCTATTTCGTTGGGGATATGAAAGAAAGCCTTGTAGGAAAAGGAAGTGATTACAAGTTGGGCACGCAGGAATTCGCGAGCAAGATCGCCGACAAAGTTTCCGAGTTCAGGCAGAAATTAGATGCAAACCCATCGCTTAAAGCTACGGACATGCTCTCGGGCAATAACCCGCTGAAAGACAAACTGCGTAGTTATGATGCGGCTATCGCCTCCGAGATTCCCGGTTCTGAGCATTGGATCGCCAAAATGAATCGAAATATTCCGCCAAATCCAGTGCGCGCGCAGTCGCGGATGAAAGGCTTTGATCTTTTTGTTGATAATTCGGGCGTCGTCAATCGGTTCAAAGACGATGGCTCAATTGATGAATCCAGATCGGGTATTCGAATTGATATTGCTGAGCAGTTTCGTAAGCAGACAAATATTGATGTCGAGGATATTTTCAGTGCCAATAAATTTGGCAGTGTGCAGGCGATTCGCAGTCGCGGCCAGTATTTTGCTGAACGTCTGAAGGAATATCTGTCGCATCACCAGAGCAATCAATCATTCATGGCATTGCTTCAGGAATGGAAAATAGCTGATGAAGTCGTGATGGGTTTTAATGATAAGTTCCTTGCTAAATCGGCGGTGGATGCCGAGAAAGAGCTGTCAAATTTCGCTGCCAATAGCAAACAGCTTGTGCAGTCACTTTACCTTACGATGGATGAAGAGCTAACAGACATACTAAAAAAACATGGCTTCAAAATGGTGCGCATGACAAGCCGTGGTACGGAAATGTTTCCAACGATGGGCGATAGTGAAACGCGTGAAGTTCATCGCGTTCGTATCGAAGTCGATGAGAAAGGGGCACTTGCCGATAAAGTCTATAACCTTAAGGTGGTGCAGGATGCCATGCTGAATGTGGAAAAAGAACTTATTGCGAAAGGTTGGATTCTACCCGAGGTGATGCTGAACAGGCAATTTAAGGATGGTGAAGGACCAAAGTTTGTAGCTGGTCAGGATGGCTGGGTAAATGGCGTCAGCATGGCTTACGGTAATGGGTTAGGAGAGCCGGTCAAGGGCAGTAGGGGAGCTGCCTAAACTCGCTCTTCTGGCGAAAATGATACGCTCGCATTTGTCTTTGGTGATCGCACAGCGCGTGTAGTGATGCGCGTATGGCCGCTATCATCGATAAAACCAAGCGAGTGTTTCAGCCAGTCCTTATCATTTCGTTTTGGGAAATCTTCGCGCCAGTGAGCGCCGCGGCTTTCCTTTCGTGCGCAGGCAGAGGCCAATGTGACCGCGCCTTGACGCAACAAATTATCAAGTTCCAGCGCCTCAATTACATCCGTATTCCATATGAGTGATCGATCACTGATTTTGAGATCGCTATAAACAATCTGCCAAAGCTCTTTGAGCTGATTAATGCCTGCATCAAGGCGCGACTGGTAGCGCAGGATATTGGTATGGTTTTGCATCAGCTTCTGAAGCTGCTTGCGTAGGCGCGACGGGGTCTGTGTGCCTTTGCTATGGCGCAGGCGATCAAAGTGGCCCAGGATTGCTTCTGTCTGGTGCCTTGCTGCAGATTCAAACTTTTTGTTCTTAACAGATATCGCTGCGGCGCGTTCACCGCATAGCTTGCCAAAAACAACCAGTTCAAGAAGCGAATTACAGCCGAGGCGATTGGCGCCATGTACCGAGGCGCAGGCTGCTTCGCCCACTGCCATCAAGCCATGCACCGCGGTTTCATTGCCTTCTAGATCCACAGAGATAACATCGCACTGTGCGTTCGTCGGAATGCCGCCCATGGTGTAGTGCACTGATGGAACGACAGGGATTGCCTGCGAAAAAATATCCACCCGCGCGAAATTTTTAGCGATGTCTTTGATCGTTGGCAGTTTTGATTCGATCAGTTCTTTTTCAAGATGGGAAAGGTTCAGATGCAAGTAATCTTTATTCGGCCCACAGCCTCGGCCAGCCATGATCTCCTGCACCATAGCGCGGGCGATGATATCGCGTGATGAAAGCTCCATCGTAGCTGGCGCGTAGCGTTCCATGAAGCGCTCGCCGACGCCGTTTAAGAGGTAGGCGCCTTCGCCGCGCGCACCTTCCGTTATTAGGATACCAGAGTTGTGCAGACCAGTAGGATGGAACTGGATAAACTCCATATCTTGTAGTGGTAAACCCGCTCTCAGCGCCATCGCGCCGCCATCGCCTGTGCAGATGGAAGAGGAGGTGGTGGAAGCATATGCCTGCCCGTAACCGCCGGTGGCGAGGATAGTGACATGGGCGTAAAACAGATGCAGCTCGCCGGTTTCCGGTTGCCACGCCATGACGCCGCAGCAGGTTTGGTCATCATCCATCAGCAGGTCAAGCACGATATATTCGCAGTAGAAATTTACGCGGTGTTTGATGGCTTGCGCATAAAGTGTTTGAAGCAGCGAATGGCCGGTGCGGTCGGCGACGGCGCATGCGCGGTAGGCTGGCCCACCTTTGCCAAAATCGGTATGTTGGCCGCCATAAGCGCGTTGGTAGATTCGTCCGTTTTTGTCGCGGGTAAATGGCATACCCATCTGTTCAAGTTCAACAACAGCAACTGGTGCATTTTCACAAAGAATAGCAACTGCATCTTGATCGGCCAGCCAGTCTGAGCCTTTAATGGTGTCATACATATGCCAGCGCCAATCATCATCGACGCGATTTCCGAGTGCGGCATTGATACCACCTTGCGCAGCGACAGTATGGCTTCGAAGTGGCTGAACTTTAGAAACGCAAGCAACGTTAGCACCCGACTGTGAGGCCGCAACTGCTGCACGCAAGCCTGCACCACCAGCACCAATCACTAAAACATCATGAAAATGCTTGATAGGAACATATGACATCAGGATAGCATACAGCTTGCTTGTGAGCCCGTAAACCCTGTGTTAAATAAATAACATGATATATTTACCCGAGATTTCCTATGTCAAAGACATCGTTGGCCATGCGCTTGCTGAAGATATCGGCAACGGCGATATTACCTCTGATTTGTTAATCCCTGCTGATTTGAAGGCTAGAATGGAAATTGTTTCACGTGAAACAATTTGTTTGTGTGGTGGCTGGATTGCGCCGCTGGTGTTTGAGAAACTTGATCCCACTATTCAGGTCGATGTCATTAAAAAAGATGGTGATATTGTTACTAAAGGTCAGTCAGTTATATCACTTTATGGATCAGCTAAAAGCTTGCTGGCAGGTGAGCGGGTTTTGCTTAACCTGATGCAGCGCATGTCGGGGGTGGCTACTTTGACCAAACGCTATGTCGATGCAATTGCACATACCAAGGCCAAATTGCTTGATACACGCAAAACCATGCCAGGACTTCGTATTTTAGATAAATACGCCGTGCTTGTTGGAGGGGGGCTGAATCATCGCATGCGATTGGATGATATGGTGCTGATTAAGGATAATCATATTGCGCTTAGTGGCGGTGTTGCTGAAGCTATGCAAAAAGTTCGAAGTGGACTTAGCCAAGAAATTCCCGTTGTTATCGAGTGTGACACGCTTGAGCAGGTTCAGGAAGCATTAAAACACAAACCTGATCGTATTTTGCTCGATAATATGAATATTGAAGAACTTAAAATTGCCGTTGCTATGTCAGACGGCTCAGTTGCCCTTGAGGCATCGGGCGGGGTAAATCTTGATACAATTGCCGCGATTGCAGAAACTGGAGTAAATTATATTTCTGTTGGCTCAATAACCCATTCTGCACCAGCGGTTGATATTGGTGCTGATATCATAGTCCAGTTTTGAAAACTAAAGCACACAACTCATTTCTCGATACTCTATATGCGGTGGAATTAACGCAGGTATTACCCAATACACCTATATCAGTTTGCGACACTAATTTACCGGTGAGCGGCCTGCCATCATCGATTTTAATATCAAGCTCGCGGGCATCGTTCGGGGTAATGATATTGCTCATGCGATTGCTGTTTTCAAAATAAATCCCGCCGAACCATAAAACTAAGTTTGCCGGAATATCTCCTGCTGCTGTTGCGGGTAACCCTGTAACACCTGCTGTGCGGTCATCATCAGTATAATTTATCAAGCGCCAGCCAGCATTAGAAAATTTAGATTTTGGAACGTTGGTGCCGATCGTATAGTTATACGTGCCGGCAGTGCTTATTCCGCTGAATATGTCGGAAACCAGCCCTTCATTAGCCAAATGCTGCCATGCACGGAATTGTTCATAATATGTTGTTGCATAGGCGCCGCCAGCCTGAGTTGTGATTCGGCCATTACCGTCTCCGTTGCAGGTTAGTTTTGAGGTGCTGGCGGTTGTGATGCACGTTGAGGCTGTAGCATGTTGTGCTCCCCAGATATTAGTGGCGGTGGAAAAATCCCCGGGCAGGGCAAGATGTTTATCCTGAAAAGCGCGAACGGCCTGAGTGTATCGCGCATATTCCCCAGCAACAGCTTGCAGTTCAGTGGTTTTGAGAAGGCTTTGGCCAACAATCACCCCGCCAATCAGAAGTCCAATAATTACGACGACGACGGCAAGTTCGACTAAAGAAAAACCATTGGTTTGGTGGGATTGGCGCTTCATGCTAAAAACCTAACAGAAAGTATATGGAACAAAGATTCTGGCTTGTAGACGTTGAGGTGTAAGTTTCAGTGGATTGTACACCGGTTTGGTTAATGCATCGAGGTGTTACACTACTTAATCGCGCGCGCATTTTACCTGTGCTGGGTTTTCCATCATCGACCTTGTTATCCATGTCAAAGGCTTCAGAGGGTGTAATTACTGGAGCTATGGCTGCGGTATTTGTAGCAACATTTCCGCCCAGCATAAGAATATGGCCATACTGATCGGCCCATATTTGAGTATCACTAAGGTTATCATTTGCTAAAAGATAAGCAATCGTCCAGCCAGCACCCGTTAGCCTTGATGCTGGGATGTTTGTTCCTACGATGCCAGTGTTTACTCCTGCTGCACCCCTGGATCCGGTGTATAAACCATCAATCAGGCCTGCATTAGCCAGGTGTTGCCATGCGCGATACCATTCGCCATTATTCGTAATTCCCGCAGAGCCATTGCTATCGCCAATAAAGCCATTTCCATCGCCATCGCAGGTTGCTTTTTGCGGTGTGTTAGCGGGGAGACCAACAGGGCAATTCGATGCAGTTCCCCAGTTTGCCGTAGCTCCATTGAAATCACCCGGGAGCTGGATATATCTTTCCTGGAATTCCGCTATGGCTTTTTGATGGCGATCATACTCACCAAGGGCTTCTCGTATTTCAGCGTTTCTAATAACAGTTCTGCCTGCAACGATGCCACCAGAAACAAATGCGATAATTGCAATTACAATCGCTAATTCCAGTAGCGAGAAACCAAGATTATTTTTTTTCATACGCCCTCAATTTAATGCGATTTTCAGCCCATATCTACAGACTTAACAAACGGGTATTAAATATAGGTAAATAGGGCTCTTGCACTATCCTAATTAATGTGTAGATTGGCGATCAATCATTAAGGAATTGCCATTTGCCAAACAAATCACGCATTGAGCAGCAATGTATTGATAAAGGTCTGAAAATGACGGGCCAGCGTCGTGTCATTGCTCGTGTGATTTCCGAGTCAAACGACCATCCTGATGTTGAAATGCTATATCAGCGCGCGGTGCTTATCGATCCTAACATCAGCATTGCGACGGTCTATCGCACCGTAAAACTGTTTGAAGAATCGGGTGTTACGCAGCGTCATGATTTCGGTGATGGAAGGGCGCGCTACGAAGAGGCTACCGATGAGCATCATGACCACCTGATTGATTTAAAATCGGGAAAAGTGATTGAATTTACCAATGATGAAATCGAGCATTTACAGAAGGAAATAGCCAAAAAATTAGGCTATAAGCTTGTTGATCACCGGCTTGAGCTGTACGCTGTCCCGCTTGAGCCTGCTTCAAAACGAAGCAAGGGATAGCATGAAAGCCGCTTACATGATGATGGATGAATCAGCCAATCACCCTTTTGTATCCTTGCATGATCTTGGCGAATTAAAAGCCGGCACCCTTGAGGTGGGGGTTGCAAGCAGAAAAGAAGATATACTCGCTGCCGAAGAGCTTCGCTATCAAGTGTTTTTTGAAGAGATGGGCGCGCCACTCACACCAAAAGTCATGGCAACGAAGCGTGATAAGGATGAATTTGATGATGTTTGTGATCACTTGCTGGTGGTCGATCATCTGCCGACCGGTGGTTATAAAGTAGTGGGAACATACCGCTTGATTCGTCGTGAGGCGATGAAGAAAATAGGCCGTTTCTACAGCGATGGCGAGTATGATATTAGTCTTGTAAAGCAGCATCCAGGAGAGATTCTGGAGGTTGGAAGGTCCTGCGTGGATGTGGCTTACAGAAATCGTGCGGTGATGCAGCTGCTATGGCGTGGCATTGGCGCGTATGTCACTAAGTTTAATATCGATATTTTATTTGGTTGTGCGAGCTTCCACGGCACGGATCCTGCTGAGCACGCTATGGCTTTATCCTATCTTTATCATTATCATCTTGCGCCCAGTGAGGTGCTTACAAAAGCACTGCCTGCACGCTATGTTGAGATGAATATCATGCCAAAAGAGCAGGTGGATGTGAAAGCTGCCTTTGTTTCTCTTCCGACATTGATAAAAGGGTATTTGAGGCTGAATGGTTTTGTTGGGGCGGGGGCCGTGGTCGATAAGGAATATAATACTACGGATGTCAGCATTGTTGTGAAAACGGATCTGATTAACAAAAAATACGCGCATCGCTACGGCGCTGAACGGCCAACCAAAGATCTTGCAGCGGATGCTTAAAGCTGCCGCTAAGTCTATTCTTATCGTTGTATGGATAGCGCTGTTTTACTTGCCGGTTTTTTTATGCCACCGGTTTGGTTATCATTTACAGCGGGACCGCATGGTGCGCCTCTGCCATGCAGGGCTGCTCTATCTCATTGGTATCAAAGTTAATGTTGTCTCTGAGCCATCCAGTCAGCGGCCTTTACTGCTAGTCAGCAATCATCTTTCCTATCTGGATATTCCTATTCTGGCCAGCCAGTTTCCGGTTTGTTTTACCCCTAAAGCAGAGATTGCCAAGTGGCCGGTTATCGGCAGTATTTGCCGAATTACTGGTAGCTTGTTCATTACTCGTAAAACAAGCGCGATTGAGGGCGTCTCGAAGGAGCTTGTTTCGGCTTTGTCTAAAGGCACTCCTGTATGTTTGTATCCCGAAGGCACCACTGGCAATGGCCAGGAGATCAAACCATTTAAATCGAGCTTTTTCAGTCTGGCCGAACAGGATTTTGACGGAAGAAAATTATTGGTTCAGCCGGTTGCGATTGCCTATCGCTCCATTCGCAAATTACCCATCGATCGCTCGCAATGGCCGGAATTGGCATGGTATGGCGACATGGAGCTTCTACCGCATCTCTGGAATTTGCTGCTTCTGGGGCATATTCAGGTGGATCTTGCTTTTTTAGAGCCCGTCACTATTGAGCGCTTCAGTGATCGCAAGGAACTTGCTGCGCATTGCAGAACAAAGATCCATCAATATATAGACAAAGCGAGGCTAACCAGCCCAATTGTAAATCAGAAAAAGATCCTTGGTCCCGCCGTTGCTACATCATCTAAATTAATGTCGTAACGATCTTTCAGAAGGGCTTTAATGATTTCATCCGACATCACGCCTGAGCTTCGGTAAATAACCTTGCCATAATCAGTAATTCTAGTCGGCAACTGTTTATTTTTGATGATTTGCTTGAAGCGTGACGCCTTACAAAGCAGTAAACAATTTTCTGAAATGTGCCCATCACCAAGTTGGATCAAATAAAGTGGCATTTGACCGCACTTGGCATATTTTTTAATGGAAGTATTATTTCTAACCATGAAACATCATATCTTATCTATTCTTAATTCATGATTAATGAATATCTGGTATTGTAAATAAGCTTATTTTTCTGAGGCTTTTATGATATCTCCTATTGGGTCTGCACTCTCTGGTCTTAATGCTTCCAGCCGTCGCATCGCTGTTGCTGCAGATAACATTGCCAACCAGTTCAGCAATAATTATACGCCAAGGCAGGTTGATCAAGTCTCGCTTTCTAATGGCGGTGTATTAGCGCGCGAGAAAGCGGTTACTCCGGATAAGGTTCAAATTTTTAATCCAGTTGATCCCAATGCCGATGCAAGTGGGCTCGTATCTATGCCGAATGTTGATGTTGCTAATGAGCTCGTCAGTATGTCAATCGCTTCGTATAATTTTAAAGCCAACCTTAAATCTATCAAAGTTTCAGATGAGATGCAGAAGTCGCTTCTGGATATTTTAAGCTAGCTGCATTATATAAAAGCTAGCAGCATGTAGCAGGAGTCACTATGCAGAGCGAACTGCATCACAGGTTTCACGAAAAACTTAAAGATTACTGGGGAAAACTTGCCAGCGGCAGGCCTTATCCTTCTGAGTCCGAGATTGATCCTGATTCGCTTTCGGAAATATGGCCTTCATGTTTTTTGATCAGCATCGATGATGTTACACGCCGCCTTGGTTATCGTTACAGTTACCTTGGCGAAGATTTGATTGAGGCCTATGGTGACGATGTTAAAAACCCGGATGTCGCCTTGCGGTTAATTTCGACAGCCAGCATTCCCATAGTAAAAAAATTTGATGAAGTCGTCAGCACGCAAAAACCTGTTGTCGATGAATCAGAGTTTATTAATCTCAAGGGCTTAAGAATTCGGTATAGGACTTGCATGTTACCGCTAGGACAGTCTGGCCATGTCACTCATATCATAGGGTGTATGCGCTGGAAACTATACTAGGGGGAAACTATGTCGCAAAATTTGAACACTGAATTTGAAGTCATGCCTATGCCTAGAAAAGATGCGCCACAACTTTTCGGAGGCAGCTACAGGGTGTATAAATCGCCTAGGGATTATATTGTGGTCAGCGCTGATTCTGCTTTGAGCGCCCTTCAGCTAAGTGGCCTTGAGTCCGCTTATAAAATAGAACGCGAATCGATGGATAATATTAGTGTGCTATCGGCAGCTTCCTGGGGGGGGCGTGAATCTGAACCTGCCCAAGTGGTAATGGCAGCAAATGCAGAAATGCCAAAGAGTGAGCCGGCAGATACCGTGCTTCTTGATGTTCCTGAAAAACCTGATTCCAAGGCTGCATCGGCGGATAGTTTATCCAATGACGATGTTGAGAAGCTTCTTAATAGCTAGTAGTTTCTAATTATATATAGCTCTTGCTTTATCGTTTGGCCCTGTAGCTTTACGAGGCTTGCTATGATAAAAATGGCGCAATCTGATTCATTAGGGAATTTTTATGCGTCATTTCCATTCTTTGGCTTTGTTTGTCTGTCTGGTTTTTTTGCCTCCAATTGCTAGCGCTGGTAGTAGGGAGCAGATCAGAGTTGTTGGTTCTTCTACAGTCTATCCTTTTGTTACAGCTGCAGCAGAGCAATTTGGGCAGGCAGGTGAATTCAAAACTCCTATTGTAGAGGCGATGGGTACTGGCGGAGGCATCAAGCTTTTCTGCGAAGGTATTGGTCTTGATAAAGTGGATATGGCTAATGCATCCAGAAAAATGACCGACTCTGAGCGAGAACAATGTAAAAAAAATGGTGTAACCGAAATCATCGAATTACCGATTGGTTATGATGGCATCATTTTGGTTAATCAGAAAGGCTCGTACGACCTCAACCTTAGTAAAAAAGCTATTTTTCTGGCGTTGGCGCGTGAATTACCAGATGGTAGCGGGAAGTTAAAAGCAAATTTCTATAAGCGCTGGCGCGAGATTGATCCAGCCTTACCAGATATTCCCATAGAGGTGTATGGGCCACCCCCCACCTCCGGAACACGTGATGCCTTTGTAGAGCTGGTAATGGAGAAGGGGTGTGCGCAGATTGATGCATTTACAACATTGTATCCGGATGAAAAAGTGAGAAAAAAAATGTGCCACCTTATTCGAGAAGATGGCCGTTATATTGAATCAGGCGAGGATGATAATATCATCGTTCAGAAGCTTTCATCGAACAAAGATGCGCTTGGAATTCTCGGTTATGGCTATTACGAAGAGAATATAGCAAAGGTTCAGGCAGCCAAGATCGACGGCGTATTGCCGGGCTTTGATTCCATAGAAACCGGCGCCTATAAGGTTTCAAGGAGCCTTTATGTTTATATTAAAAGACAGCATATCCCGTTAGTCCCGGGCATCGCAGCATTTGCAAGAGAAATGGTGAGTGAACATGCAAACGGGGCTGAGGGTTATATGACTGCTATTGGCTTGCTTCCAATTTCCACTGATCAAAGGCAGGGTATTCGGGATCTGATTAGAGCATTGCCAGCTAATTAGTAGAAGGTTCTGGACAAAGGTATGTATCTAAAATTCTTCGCTTAAGCTGATTGATAAGTTTCTTTGGGGCATTGATTGTAAAGTAACGCAGCGTCAGGTAGCGTTCTGCATCAAGTATTTCTTGAAAGAACCTTCGTTCTTCCTGTGAGCTCAGTAATTCTCCTGTCATTGAATTTTCTTCACGAACAAGCGCTTTAACATGTTTTATTAGGTATAATTCGTCTGCAGGAGATGCGGGGGCTAGAAGATCATCGTTGTCATTTGATGCAACGGCTAAATAGGCTAAATTGCTAATGCAACCTATATGTAGCATATAATGATGATACTATAATCTACTGGTAGAGTCAAAAAAAATCTATAAACAAAAACCCACCCCGAAACGGGGTGGGTTCATGCGCTCAAATTAAGTTATGTTATAACTATTCGAGTTCGTCCGAAACGCGACCGAAGGTCGTGGTCAGGCCATCACCCAGTGCGGTCATAGCGCCAATGGCGGCTACAGAAATAAGTGCAGCGATAAGACCGTATTCAATAGCGGTCGCACCGTTCTCTTCTTTAAAGAGGCGAATCATGGTTTTCATAAAAGCTCCAATTTAACATTTTCAAAAAACGCTGAATCAATCAGCTAGGAGTGACAATATCAAATCATTTATCTTGGCGCAACAAAAAAATTGCTTTTTTATTATTAAAAATCAAATGGTTTTGATTGGTTTTTATCTAAAATTTTAGATGAGTTTTACTATAATTTTGAGGCTGTTGCTTAATAAATACTGAGCTTTATTGTCACGTGCCTGGTTATCCGAGGCCTTCCGCTGCATCATTAATAAATCCTGCTGTGCTATCGCCAATCTCGACCATGCTTGCTATGGCGATGACCGTTATTATGGTTGTAAGGAGGGCATACTCAATAATTGCGGTACCGGATTCATCAGCCAGCAAATCATGGAATAGAGTTTTATAACGCGCCATCATAAAGGCATTCCTGCTGCGGTTTCAGCATTTGAGCGCAATAACGATAATAGCATATTTGCATCAAATAGCAGCAGAAAAGTTAAATTATATTAATGCAATTTATGGCGAATTTTATTTAATTAGTTATTCTTGCGCCATAGCAATTCCAGCTGCTGCAGGCCCAAACGGAATAGGTCGATGGATTTGAGTGTTTCATAAGACCTAAGGTGGGCATTAATCAAGAAATCCGGTTTTTTGTTATAAATACATATGTCAATTAAAGGAAAAGACAGCCTTTTTTGGTGAAGGGTGGTAATGGCATTTTTGTATTCGGCTTCACGTTCTTCATTCCATAGGCAATCATCCTGTTTGCCAGATCCATCATGGATACCATCAAGGTTGATGGCCTGAATGCTGGGCGCGCCAAATCGCAGGGTGTGTAACCAGCGCAGGTGTATTCCGCACCAGTGCTCTGCAGGAGATATGATCATTCTATCCAGGCATAGGTCAATCGCCTCGATTGTTTCGTGATGCATGCGCTTCTTGATGAGTTCCGGCGTGCCTCTATCAATAGTTGGTCTTACTGTTTTGGGGCGCCCGCGCTTTGTGGAGAATCGCCTGATCATTATATTACCATGGCCCTGCAATAATGATTGCTCGCTCTGGAGTTTCTGCCGTTTGTTTTGGTGTTGGTTTTTTATTTTTTCTCTCGTGGTAACGTTTCCCTGCTCCTGGTGCAGCTCGCCATGCAACTGGCGATGTGATCGCTTTCTTGGCTTTTTTTCTAACGTAATCTGGATTCATGTCGGCCAGCATACAGACCTCAATAAAATCTTTGTTGTTTTCGGTTAGCCATCGAGTGGCTTCCGTCTTAAAAAATTGAATTTCAGGGTTGCGTGAGTTGCTTAGCGCATCCATCATTGCTTGTGTTATGACGGCAACCCAGAGTGCTGTTTCGCCCTTGATAGATGTATAGGGATCATCAAACCAGCTTATGCCTGTTTCTTTTCGGCGCTTTTTGGAATGATGAGGCTTGGGTTTTTTTTCATTTATCTGCGCTGAGTTCAATCTATCGCTTTTGCAGACTGATTGAAATTCTTGTGTAGATTTGCTCTGTTCCATTTTGAACCTCTCCCCGTCGGTTATCTATTCAGAAATGGGACAATTCTTATTTTTTCTAAGGATTATTATTAGGAATCATCCTAAAAATACTGATATATCCTAAAAATATGAACTGGAAGAGGAAAATTTATATTTTAATTACAACCCTTAATCTATTGTACGAAATGGATCAATTGACTGAAAAAAACATTTCATTGTCATCGATTTTTTTTGACACGTGATAGGGGTCGTTACCATCATGGCTATGATGGCTTTGTTTTTCTTCATTTTTCTTGGGAACTTTCGGTTTCAATTTATCCCTGAAACTGTGTGCATCGGGGTTTTCTAACATTATTTTATCAACCGAGCAGGCATTAATCGCATCTTCTAATTCCCCGCGGTTATAGGCCGTCAGTGGGTAGCCAATCATCCTTAGCTCTAGCAGAATGTGAGGTGGCAGCTCAATGCCATTGATATTTTCGTCAATTAAATCAACGGCTTCTGTTCCGTGCAATCGATTTTTGGTTGATTTGATTTCCCCCGCACACCAGGGTGTCAGGCTACCAAGCATATCGTAAGAGCATTCAGCTGCGCGCATAAAACCTCATATGCTTAATATTCTAGCAGCAGGGCTGATGCTTGGGGGTTATATCTCGGTGAAGGTGTTCATTAAGGCAGTGTGACGGGCATTGTGACGAATTTATGACGCCCCCTTCCTGAGCAAAAAAATTTAAAAGATACTATAAATATAAGGTGGATTAGTATGCGGGCTCCTCAGCAAGGTCAAATCGGGCGCTTGATGGCGATGGTGCAGCTTGTGACAAATAAGCTGGAAAGAGCCATTCAATGCGAACAACAGCTCGATGATGATCCATATATACAGAGGCTTTTTGGTTCACGAAAATCATACTCGGATGTGCTGATTGATCTCTGCGAGATTGTCATCAGGCTCGAATCCATGGACAAAAAACAGCAGGCTGAATCACGAACTGCGGATCACTCGTTATCCAATATGGTTGATGAAGATATCAGCCTTGTTAAGCTCTATATCAATCGCCAGCGAATGCTCAAACAGCGGGCTGAGCATACCGAAATGCCTTAGGCGCACGCCTCAAATCAGAAAATCATATCTATGACAGATTGGTATCGTCAGCTACTGGCGAATGACTTTGCAACTTTCATTGGGAAATCACTATCCACCGTCAATCCATCGGCGCGATATCAGCATAACTGGCATATTGAATTAATCGCAGAATATCTTGAAGCTATACGCGCGGGATCAATCAAGCGGCTTGTCATTAATATGCCGCCCAGATCGCTGAAATCGATTTGTGTGAATGTGGCATGGCCGGCATGGCTTCTAGGGCATGATCCTAAAAGCCGCATCATTACCGCAAGCTACTCATCGGCGCTTGCCATCAAGCATTCGCTTGATTGCCGGCTGCTGGTTGGATCGCGATGGTATAAGGAGTTATTTCCAGATTTTTCGATTGCCCTTGGCCAAAACCAGAAACATCGTTTCACGACCACCAAACAAGGTTTTCGCTACGCAACCTCAGTCGGCGGAAGTTTAACCGGCGAGGGCGGCCATGTGCTTATTATTGATGACCCGCTGAACCCAAAGCAGGCGCTCTCAAAACATTACCGCGAGCAATGCCAGAACTGGTTTGACCAGACCGCCGCCTCGCGGCTGGATGATAAGAATAAAGGTGTGATCGTTGCAGTGATGCAGCGATTGCATGAAGAGGATCTGTCCGCTCACCTGCTTGCTAAAGGCGGCTGGGAGCACTTGCTCATACCTGCGATTGCAAAGGAAAAACTATTTTTTCAGCGCGGGGCCTATCAGAAGATTATGGAAGAGGGCGATGCGCTTCATGCCGGACGCGAGGATATACGACTCTTGGAAAAAATAAAAAAAGAAATGGGAAGTCATGCCTTCGCAGCCCAGTATTTGCAGGCGCCGCTTATCAGTTCTCACGGCATGGTAAAACATGACTGGCTTAAGCGATATGCTCATCGTCCTGCGCGCTTTGATCGTATCATTCATAGCTGGGATACGGGGATTAAGGGCAGCCTCCGACACGATCCCTCAGCATGCCTTGTCTTTGGGCAGATCGGGCAGGATCATTATTTGTTGAGCTCAATTAGTAAGCGCTGCGAATATCCTGATCTGAAGCGGCTTTTTTATGGCCTCGTCGCTCATGAACAGCCAGATGCTGTTTTGGTCGAAGACAAAGCAAGCGGCCAACAGCTCATTCAGGATGCAAGGCGTGACTTATCGCTTGCAATTATCCCCATTAGACCAGCGATGGATAAGGTAACGCGCTTTTCGGTCGTGACTGCGATGATCGAGGCGGGCTCGCTATGGCTGCCACGCGAGGCAAGCTGGCTTGCTGATTTTGAAAAAGAACTCTTCTCTTTTCCCTATGGTAAGCATGACGACTCAGTGGATGCGCTTAGTCAATATCTTGGCTGGGTACGTCAGGCATCACTTAGAACCTTGAGAATACGTCAGATTTAAGTTTAACATTAAATTAAATAATTTAATGTATGTTACGCTATAATATATTTAAAAGTAAATTTTATGACTCACGACGCAATAAATAACTGGATTGAAAAAGCGAAGCAGGTGGATGATGCCGCTGCTGCTGAGTCTGGCGTGCGTGTGATTCGTAATCCGAAAGCGCCATCGCGCGGCGCACAGATCATGGAAATCGCCGAAAAGCTTCGCCCGTGGTTTGCCAAAATGTTTGAGGGTGTGCGCGATGAAAACGGTATGCTGGTTCAACCCGCCCGGGTGCGTGGTATTGCGCTGAATGTCGCGCAGCGTATCGTGCAGGAAGAAGAGAGGAAGCTTGCCCATGGTTGAGATTACCCCCAATCTTCTTGAGAAATATACTGACGATCTTGCACGTACCGAGTTAAGGGGTGCAAGAGCAAAAAATTCTGCTTTGGTGGACGAATGCCTTGCAGGTATGTGTAGTGATCTGGCTCGTAAGGCACCCGCTCGCGGCCACTCCAGATAAATTTCATTTTTCCCTTCAACTTTCCCCTTCCGGTGCATACCGGGTAGGGGTACTTTTATAAATGTAGGCTCGACATAGTCTGACACGGGCCATCTTCATAAACATCTCAAATCTCGGAGGATTGCATGAGTGCAGCGCAGCACAGCGGCGTGCGTGCCAAAAATTTCTTTGGCCGGTGGTTTGGCTTTGACCGAAAACAGAAAGCCTCCTCCAAGGCAGGCAGTTTCGCATGGATGGGCACGCAGTCGCTACGCTCTTATATGGTAATGCCCGGGCAAGCAGTATGGATGGACCGCGACTATACGCGCTTCGCCGACGAAGCCTATATCAAAAACGTGATCGCCCATCGTTGCATCGGTATGGTCGCGAGCGCCGCAGCATCGGTGAGCCTTGATTTGATGGCAACCAACGCGCGCGGCCAGCGGCGTGAGCTTACATCTCATCCTCTGCTTGCACTCCTTAAGCAACCAAATCCGGGGCAGGCGATGGGTGATTTCTTCCAGTCGCTTTATTATTACAGGCTCATCAGCGGCAATGTGTTCATCCAGGCGATTGCACCCAAGGATTCTCCGCCGACTGAGCTGCATCTGCTGCGGCCGGACCGTATGGCGGTAATCGCCGGTAAAGGCACAGTGCCAATGGGCTATCGCTATACAGTGGGTGATAAGACGATGGATTTTCCGGTGGATCGCATTACCGGCAGGTCGAGCGTGTTACACCTGAAAAATTTCCATCCGCTGAATGACTGGTATGGACTTTCGCCAATCGAAGCCGCGGCTTACAGCATCGATCAGCATAATAACTCCGCGGCATGGAATCAGTCGCTGATGCAAAATGGCGCAAGGCCAAGCGGCGCGCTGGTGGTGCGCGGGGAATCAGGAGGTTCAGCCACGCTCTCGGAAGATCAATATACACGCATCAAACTGCAAATTGATGAGCAGTTTAGCGGCGCCGCCAATGCCGGAAGGCCGCTGCTGCTTGAAGGCGGGCTGGACTGGAAGGAAATGAGCTTATCCCCCAAGGATATGGATTTCATTGAAGCGAAAAACTCTTCCGCGCGCGATATCGCGCTTGCTTTCGGCGTGCCACCGCAGCTGCTCGGCATTCCGGGTGATAACCGCTTTGCCAATATGCAAGAGGCAAGGCTTGCTCTGTGGGAGCAAACAGTGATTCCGCTGATGCAGGCGACCGTATCAGCCATCAGTAGCTGGCTTTCGCCTTATTATGGTAACGGGCTTGAGCTTATTCCTAATACTGACGATGTTTCGGTGCTCGCGCTTCGTAACCAGACGATCTGGGACCGTGTGGAGAAAGCAACCTTCCTGACGGAGGACGAAAAACGTGCCGCCGTTGGCTACCCACCGAAAAATCAAACCATCTAATTGATTATACCCCCCACTATATTGGGAGCATCCATGTTTATTGAGCATAAAATCAGCGCCACCATGCGTGAGCGCAAGGAACTTGGCTTTCCGCTTTTTCTGAAATCACTGGATGAGCAGGGGCGCTTTGCCGGTTATGCCAGCGTTTTTGATCACGTGGATAACCAGCGTGACCGTGTCGTCAGCGGCGCTTTTTATAAAACGCTGCAAGGGCGCGTCAGTAGCATCAAGCTACTGTGGCAACACCAGCAAAGCGAGCCGATCGGTATCTTCGAGCGCATATTCGAAGATGATATCGGGCTTTATGTCGAAGGCCGGTTGCTCCTTTCCGTTCAGCGCGCGAAAGAAGCTTATGAACTTCTGAAAGAAGGCGCTGTGAGCGGCCTTTCCATCGGCTATTCACCGGTGCGTTACCAGATCGATCCTGAAAGCGGTATCCGCACGCTGCTGGAAGTCGATTTATGGGAAATCAGTCTGGTGACCTTTCCAGCCAATAGCGCCGCGCAGGTGACCGTCGTAAAATCTAAACCTAGTTCTGTGTCGTATGAAGAAGGGGCTGACTACAACGCCTCCATTCGCTGCGGCCATTTCATTGCCCTGTCAAATTCCATCGACCGGGCGATTTTAGCGCTTCAACCCTGAAGCAATCATTCATCACCTAAGAGGAAAATATGAGTATTACCGAGATTACCGACCGCGTGTCGGCACTGGGCAATGCATGGGAGCAGTTCAAATCTGTGAACGATGCACGCCTGAAAGAGATTGAGCGCAAAGGTCATTCTGACCCGCTTTACGCCGAACATCTTAGCAACATTAATGTAGCTATGGATAATTATAAAAAGCGCCTTGATCAAATCGAGACGGCCTATAATCGCCCCGCGCTTGATGTGGCGAGTGACGGCTATAAGTCCCATAACAACGAAGGCGGCGAATATGGCAAAGCCTTCCGCAACTATCTGCGTAAAGGTCTTGATGCTGGCCTCGAGGCGCTGCAAACCAAGGCGCTTTCAGTAGGTTCTGACCCTGATGGTGGCTACCTCGTGACGCCGACCATGTCGTCGAAAATCATCACCGCTATCTTTGAAACGTCGCCAATGCGACAGCTTGCTTCGGTCGAAACCATTTCGTCTGATGCGCTGGAGTTGATCGATGATCATGATCAGGCAACTGCCGGATGGACCGGTGAAGTAACCGCCATTACCGAAACCAACACCCCGACACTTGCTAAACGTAACATTCCCACCAATGAACTTTTCGCGCAGCCAAAAGCAACGCAAAAACTGGTGGATGATGCGGCGGTGGATGTCGAGGCATGGCTTGCCGATAAGATATCGGATATCTTCGCGCGCCGTGAAAATACCTCGTTCATTAGCGGCAATGGTGTGAACCAGCCGCGCGGTATCCTGACCTATGCGTCCGGCACGCAGTGGGGGCGCATCGAGCAGATCAATTCCGGAACCAACGGCGCCGTGACTGCTGACGCGATCATCAACATGTTCTACGCGCTTAAAGACGGCTACAGCAAGCGCGCCAGCTTCCTGATGAACCGAACGGTGGTGCAGTCCGTTCGCCTGCTGAAACAGACTTCCACCAACCAGTATCTCTGGCAGCCTGGACTTGCCAGCGGGCAGCCGGATACCTTGATGGGGGTACCTGTATATATGGCCACCGACATGCCAACCGCTGCCACGAACTCGCTCTCAGTTGCGGTGGGTGATTTTAAGGCCGGTTATCAGATTGTGGATCGCCGTGGTATCCGCATTCTGCGTGATCCGTTCACAGAAAAACCGTTTGTGAAATTTTATGCCACCAAACGTGTTGGCGGCGATGTGATTAACTTCGAGGCCATCAAGCTGATGCGTCTTGCCGCTTAATAAAAAGGAAATCAACATGAGAGACTTACTTAGAAACGTGCTGGCCAGCCAGCACTTCAACCCAGCTAACTCGACCGTGACTCGTACCTCGACCACGATTGATTTGCAGGGCTACAACAGCGCGACGGTGGTATTTGCCATTGGTCAGTCCGGCGATACGCTTTCAGGATCAGTGTTCTGGACGCTGAAACTGACCCACAGCGATGACGATACCACCTATGTCGACGTGCCGCTTGCCGACCTGCTTAATACGGCGCAGACGATTGTGATCGATGCTTCGGCAGAAGATCGCACGGCTTACAGCTTCGGTTACCAAGGTAGCCGTCGCTACCTGCGCGCTGTTGCTACACCAACCGGTACCCATTCGGTGGGCACGCCGATTGGTATCATCGCGCTTCGTGGAACTCCATCTTACGCCCCTGTGGTTTAGGGACAACGGCTACGGGCTAACCCCCGTAGCCGCGTTTTTTGCGGCTTATTTGCAACATGGTACAGATAAAAAGACCGGTTTTTTCGGGCTATTTTGGTAATTTAAGCTTTTCTTAAGCCACTTGACCTAGCGTCGTCATTAAGTTAAGCTATTGAAACTTAATTGCAAGGTGTGCCGTGACTAAACTCACCAAGACTGAACAGATCATCGCTGAAAAAACCGTTTGCATCCTGCTGGTGCGCGGCGAAAACCCAGATGGCGGCAAGATTTACGCCTATGTTGCGATTCGCGCCGACAAGCTGGAAGCATTTATGGAAGCTCAGAAACAGGGCACATTCTATCCTGAGGACTACGGCATTATCGTTGAATCTGGTGAGGGTGAACCTACTGATGAGATTAAGGCAAAAATGACGAAAGAATATGGGTTTAACCATGAAGCTATGGTTGATATCGGCAGCACCGAGAAAGCCCATGATATCTCGAGCAATATCTCGAGTTTTGTCAGTAAACCTGAAGAATCATAACCTGATTTGTGACAGTTAACATTTGTTTGTGTTAAGTCGCTGACGATATTCACAAAACCGTCATATTTCTTTTTTTCGTTTGTGCTATCCTAATTGAGTACTCGTGTGTGCTGAAACGAGGTTGGATTGGGCGCGAACGGACATAACTCTGCGGGGCATACCAATGGTAAATCAAAATTTGCCATGAGAGTTGCTGGCTTTGTGGATAGCCCATCCTTCAAGGAATCTGGTGCCTTTGTTGCTGCTGAAGGCGTCTCGATGATTACTTCATTGGGTGTTGTTGCCGTGCTTGATCAGGTTGCTTCCAAGCCACTTAAGTCTGCAAGCAAGTTTTTATCTAAAACTATCATTGAGCCGCACATTGAGACGCTGGAGTCCATCATCGGCAGGTTATGCAAACTAGATGAGTGTAAGGTTGATGAGAGTAAATCCAAGTCTGAACGCGCTGAACGCCTTGCCCATATCACGATAGTTTTCAGTGCTGCCTGGGCTATCAGTATGGCCTTTAAGATGGTTACCAGACATTTGCTAACCAAAGACATTCCAGAGCATAACCCGCATAGTGCAAAGTATCGGCCTCATCCTGATGACAAAAAGTTTTTAGGGATGAGCAGGCACGAATGGAAGCTATGGGGGGCTGATGAAGCTGTGCATTATGGCTCATTGTTGCTGCTCAATACTGGAGCAGCAAAACTAACGGATGAAATGATACGAACCAATACAAGAATCCTGACAAAGTGTGGATTATCAGAACAAAAGGCGCATGAGCTTTCTTCCATGGCATGGATCTGGGAGTTTCCTAACGTGCTGGGTGCTGCTGCTGGTATTGGTGTCATATCAAAATACAATAATCACAATTGGGGACAGAGCGTCTCGAAGTAACACGGCCATGATTTAGGCCATTCTTTCCTATTTTTTGGAGTAATTATATGCCGGTTCTGCGTAACCGCTTGCTCGCGCGCGTCATCGCGCCGGCCAGCGAACCACTGACACTGTCTGAAACTAAACTTTACCTACGTGTGGATCATGGCGACGAAGACTCATTTATTGCTGATCTGGTGACGGCTGCGCGCATGGTTGCAGAGCATTGGATGAAGCGCTCTTTGATAACACAGAGTTGGAAATTAGCTTATGATGATATGATTGATGATGATGTCTATCTTCCGATGGGTCCAGTCATTGATGTTTCAACCGTGACAATCGTAAACCGAGACCAATCAACTGAGATTGTCGATACGGCACTGTATAGCCTGAATGCCGCCAAGAATATTATTAGACCTGAAAGTACCATACTAGGGTATCGTATCGAGATCGAGTATGTCGCAGGTTATGGTAGCGCAGCAAGTATTCCAAAACCCATCAAGCAAGGATTGTTGGCGCATATTGCTCATATGTATGATTATCGAAAGGGTGAATACGATACGGTGATTCCAGACGTATCCGCAAGACTATACATGCCGTTTCGTGAGTTGGGTTTGTAGTTTATCTGGCGAGTTCTGGGATACGATTTCGATTCATGATTGAAAATGCAAACAGCAATAGCTGAACGTGTTGTTTGAATTTAGCTATCCAATCCTGAGATAGCGCGATACGGCAGTTTGCACAAAGATCTTCAAGGAATTGTAAGGCGCTATCGAAACTGAATGTCTGTAATGCTTCGATGAAGCGCTGTTTATTGTTTAGTGGGATTTTTTTTGCGGTCAGGTAAACGCCTTTGTACAAGTTGTGTAGGGCCTGATACCAGGGTTTATACGCTTCAGAGTAGTCCCCTGCTTTTTCGATAACTTCTTCAAGATAATACTCAACCCTAACAAGTGTGGGTTGGTAAAGTTGTAAAAATTGGTCAAATACTCGCTGCGCGCCTTCCTGGTCGTCTTCATGAAGAGGGGGGGGTATCTGGTCACTCTCGCTCATGGTTGCAATCATACCAGAGTTTCATGACAGTTTTATGACCGTGTAATGGTTCATATGGTTAACACTCGGAGATAGATATGTCGGTACGAAATGGCTCGCTCATGGTTGTTAAAATCGGTAGCGGAACAAATCCTGAAATTTATACAATATTGAATGGGGTAAAGTCCGCACAACTTGTTTTGAATAATCAATATTTAAATGCGTCAGATGTTAATTCGGGGGCATGGCGCACCGGTCAGAATTCAGGTGGAATTCAATCAGCAACTATTAACCTTTCAGGGGTGTTTACTGATAGCCAGTCCGAGCGGACTATACGGCAGAATGCTATTTCAAATCGAACGAGCAGCTATCGATTTTATTTTAGCAAGGGCGACTATATGGCCGGCCTGTTCCATATCTCCAGCTTTTCGCTACAAAGCAGCGCACAGGCCATGGAAGAATATACGCTGAGTTTGCAAAGTGCAGGAGAGCTGACGTATAATCATTCCTAAGGGGTAACGACGTTCTTTGAAATTGAGCTAATATAGAGTGCGTAGCTTTCTCTCAGCGAAGATAAATTGGCTGGTTCACAGCTGGTTTTTGCATACATCTCGCGGTAAGAACCACGCGCTGCTGTCAGTATATCGTATTGAAGCCTGCCAGGTGCATTCACAGATGCCATTTCGACGGCCAGTGCGGACATGATGATATGATAATCTGCAATCTGGGCAACCTCGCATTTTCTTAAAAAGAAATGAGTGACCAGAATCTCTTCATATCTACTCTTAATGGCATCAAGTTTTGATTGTTTATCGCTATTGAGTGCAGATGAGTCATACATCTCTGAAATTGGGTCACTGGATTTTGTTTGAATATTGCCCTTTGGTTCTGCAAGCTCAACGGGCGGCGGATTGTTTATGGCAGCGAGAATGTCATCAACCTGCATCTGAGAGGATTCTAGCCGCGCAAGATCAAATCTGGTTTGCCTGAGATGTGTATCGTAAACTATGATGAATGCGGTATAAATCAGTAAAACAGCCAGTAGTTGAAGGCTTCTGCCCCAGGCAAAACGGCGAAGCGAGAAGGTTGAATCAATTTTTTTTAGGGCCTTATTTTGCTTGTAGTGAACCAGCACCATTATGGCTGGTATCAATAGCAGCAAGAGATACGTTTCTGTTTTATGTTCAAACATCAGGGACGAGTGGCAGGTTCTAGGTTTGAACAGCGCAGTTCTACGCTTCCAAATGAAGCTTTCTCAGTGCGCAGCCTGTCAAAAGAAAAGCAACGATACTCTATTTCCAGTTCTTTATCGGAGCAATCACTGGAAGTCGTAATCTTTAGGGTCTTCTCGTTGGTAGGCACTTTGCAATCTAATTTGCCGGCACATAGCGATGAAACAATCTCTTTAACATTGTTTTCAAATAGATTTTCTGCATTGGGATATCTATCCAGGCAATTCAAGCCAAGACTGGCCCGGACGATAATGATTTGGTAGGCGCTTGTCTCTGTTTTAGGCGGCGCCTGCTTGGGGCGATCTGGTTTCTGAAAAGCCTGCCATGCAATGAAAACTGACAAAATAATGACAGAGATCGCGATGAGATGGGTTTTAAACGTCATGCCCTACTTGTTACCCTCACGATGAAATATTTTCAAATGGTATGAATCAATCATGACCGAAGAACGAATATTTTCTAGCCTGGCTGAAGAGCTAACAAGCGTTAAGAGGCAGCTTGGTGAATTAGAAAAAAAACAACTACGCATGGATCGATTGCTTGCACAACAATCGCGTACGATCACGGATTTAATTGAAAAGATAATCGCTTCAAGAACAGCCGGTTGGCCTGATAATCGCAGTTCTGGATCAATCCGAACCAGTCAAGGGCAGGGGCTGGCTGAAGCTGTTTTTGCCATTTTGCGCGCCATGCGACGGAATATTTAATGCATTAACCTTTTATTTGCGATTTTGATGTGTGGAAATATCATTTAAAATCAATTGTTAAATCGATCCTTCTTAAAATTGACATATTTCTGTCAAAGAAGATCGCCGCGTCACCAAAATGTCATAAAAAACCCATAGAGTACTAGGTGCTATCGTTGGTATACTGTTAATGGCTGAAATTAGGTTTTTCAGCAGTATAGGGTAGTGACATCGTCATGGCGTACGATTCGGAAGAAGGCGATTATTCTGGCAGAGGGCGTTTTGATCAAACGTCTGACTTCAGCACGACTGTCATCAGCAATGATGGGCGCTTTCTAGGGGTCAAGCTATCGCAGGAGATGGCTTCACAGCTGCGTACATTCTACCCCGCGCTTCTAGACTGGGCTCGCAGGCAAGGCGAAAAAATAACGGCTCCTACGGCAACCAAGTTTGCCAAATCCGTGCTCGGTGCCACCGAGCATGAAGCGACGAAATTCGCAGGCAAAACAACGAATGCAGTTGGCTACGGCATCATCCTCAGCAACCAGCTGTTCGATGTTGGCGGCAATGTCTATGATTCAGTTAATTCCCTGAATGACTTGCGCCAGGCCGTCAAGCCGCTTCACGGCGCCGGAGCAGGATCTCAGGTTTCGCCGCTGAGTGGTGATAATGAAGTAGTCAGCAATGCTCGCTCAAAAATTAAAAATCTGTTCTGGAGCAGGCTCCTTCAAACTGCGACGGGTACGATCGCGATTGCCCCAGCTCTTATGAGCAAAATCGGTGAGCAGAAAATCAAAAATCGTGAGCGTGAAGAGAAGCTTGAATTTGAAAGAATTAAAAATGATCCCGACGCGCTGTCCGAGTTTATATCAAAAGGTGCAGGTGATAAGGCTACTCAGATTGAATCAGAAGTAAGTGCCAAAGCGCTTGAAATAGCGATTGAGAAGCGTCGTGTTGAGTATATTAACAAGTATGAAGCCTACAAAGGAACAAATTCGGCAAGGGTTACTGAGGAAATTAAAAAAGGCCTAGAAGTAACACCGGATAATGTTAGAAGAAAACTAACCAAGCTGCGCGAGTATGGTATCGATACCAGATATGCAGAACAGGTTATTTATCAAGCGAAAGCTGATAAATCCAAGTTAGAGCAGGCACTAAAACAAGCTTCGGAAGAATTAAACAGAACAATTGCAGAAGAATTGCCGGACATTGTTGAGCAAAGAGTTAAAGCAAGTTTTGTTAAACAAAACGGTGCGTTTGATCGTGAATGGGAAGAGCATGGTGGCTATGACAGAAATAGAAAGCCAACCATAAAAGATGAAATCGAAAGTAAGTACCGTAAACTTGAAGAAAGTTCTCGCGAGCACGATGAGGACGGCCATCGTGGATATGGCGGACACAAACACAATGAGCCAACGGGTGAAATAGCCAAAATGGCTGCGGGTCTTGGTGCTGGTATTGTATCAGAACTTTTCAGCAATAAGCTGGTTGGTAAGAAGCTTGAAAAATATAGTGACCCGATTGCACTTGATCGCATTCTCCACCTTCGCCGTGTGCTAGAAAAAGCCAAGGGAGATGCACCGGAAGCTGTGCCTGATTTCAAAGGTGGCAGCGAAATGGGTTATGTACGTTATGTGCATGAAATCTTCCAGGAGCATCAGCGTGATTGCGGCCGCACCGAGATTGGGGCTCGTTTCAGTGAACAGATGGATAAAGCGCGTTGGGATGATGCCGCGATTTTCCAACTGAAGGATGAAGAGCTGAATCCATACGAGTTTGCAGTTCGTGCGATTGCAAAACGTATCAAAGATGGCCGCATGGATGCCATTGCCCTGGTGGAGCTGGTGGGCAATAAAGGCCAGAAAATTGTTCGCGATGACGGGCGCAGTTTTGGTCCGCTGGGCATCGGCAAAGATGATGCGGCAGTTAAAGAAGCGCTGAAGAAAATTATTGATGATAAATCAGCAAGGCTGCGCGTTGAGCAAAACCAGACCCAGGCGCAATTCAATGAAAAGTTGGGTGATTTTACATTTAATATCGACGATTTAAAACGTGCATTGGATGATAAAACCCAGGACCCAGAGCTTCAGGCGTTTTTGTTCGAAGTGTTCAGCCAGGTTGTTGGCAGCGATGACTTGCTAAGCAAGAAGCTTGGTATGAGCAAGGAACGTATATTGAAGCTTCGTAAAGACAGCGATGCGGTGTTTTCTGAAAGTTTAGATGGTGTTGTTAAGGTTCTGGCCGAAATGCTGGAGAAGGAACCCGATAAACTCAAGCAGCTGATTAAAATTACCGATAAAGAACAAGAACTGATTGCAAATTATGCCGTTCAGCTTAATGAAGGCAAGCATGTCAGCGATATCACGCCCAATCGTGAAGAGAGAAAAGCGGTCGAGACGATAGTCGCTAATGCTCTGATGACGATGAATAAGCCCGAAGCCACACCAGGCTTCTGGAGCAAGGTTGTTGCTGCTAGAAAGTCAATCATTGAGCCCAAGAAAAACAATGATGTGGTGCAATCGCTGGTAGCAGATAAAGAAGAAGCTGCAAGCATGGCTGATCGCGTCACAAAGCGGCGCAGCCGTGGCCAAGAACCCTCTGAAGAGCTTATGGGGGTTTAGCGCATGACTTATTTCCACTATTACGCGACAACCAGCAGGAACCTTGACAGGGTGCTGCAGTATGGCGTGTATCCTGTCGCTCAGACAGCAGGTTATCTGTTCGCCAGGCATCTTGGAGTAAAAGATAGTAACCGTGTTGCGAGTGATTTTGCACGCTTAGTAAGCGCAGGGCTTTATTCTGGCTTGACGACTGCCTTCTTTGGAATGGAGTCTGAGCTTATCGATGCTAACGCAAGAGAAGCGGTATCGGTCGAAATGGGTGTTGACCCTAAAAAATTAGAATTTTCTGATTATAAATATTCTAAAAATACTATTGTTTCTAAGGCCTATGAAGACATTATCAGGTTACAAAAATACCGTTATGGCACGGATATGCTTTTCCTGCTTCCAACCATACTGCGTATTGGTGTGAACGGTGCTAATAAGGCGGGGTTTTCAAAAATATCTTGGCCAGAGGGCAAAAGCTTAGAAACTAATCCCGATGATCACGGTAAATTTGACCATTTACTTAATGGCCATTTGGGCTGGAACATGTCGGTCTATGCAGGTAAAGCGGCATATTGGGCAGGCGAAACATTCATGGTTCCCAAAACTGGTAACTATGAAGTGGTGAAGCTTAGGGAAAATCTGCAATCCACCGCAAAGGATATCACCGCTAATGATCTTTTTGCTGTTTATCAGCGCACGCGTAGCGACAAGAAATTAAAAATTATTGAAAATGATAGCCCTGACGAACATAAAGCCATATGGCCACTTTTACAAAAAATGGCTGATGCTTACAATCGGCATGATGGCAAGTTTGGCATTTCAGAAATTGTTTACCTAATTGGTCTTGGAAAGATTAATATACATGCTCCTGATGGTGAGACAATTAGTGAAGATGCAATCAAACAATCATATATTGAAATAGAGAAGGTGGAAACCATTGGCCTTCAAGGTATTCGTGAAGAAAACCACCGCCGTCGCCTAATGGAAGGCCGCGGTGAAAAACACGAAAAGAGCTTTGTCGACGGATTGGTGGATGGTGCATTTAACACGGTTCAAAAAATACTTCGTAATAACCCCAGAGACCACGTTCGCAAGATCAAGACAGAAGAGTATGTCACAGTTCGTGATCCTGGTGAGCTGACGAACTGGAACTATAGCATCAACAGGTAATTATGACAGTTTGTTACATTGGTTCTTAAATTGAGGGTTAGCTGTTTGAGGTGTCACAAATAATTAACAGAACCGTTATGGGAATCAGTTGTTTAGTGCGCTATAATGAAATTATCGAATAATTAGATTAGGTAAGCAAGTGGTTGGTACAGAAGTATTAAGAACGGCAGATGTGGTGCTAGACGCCAAAAAGGCAATGGATGCTAGCCACAAGGCCGCCGCGCTTTCTGCGAGGGATCACATCTCGCAAACGGGCGGGATGACGCTTAATGCTGCTAAGGGCCTGACCGCTGAACAAAAAAGAGCGAGATACGCCCTTGAGATTGAAGCGAAACAATATGCACCAACCGCAGTTGATAAGACCATTGGTTTTGCCGGATCAATCAGTAGTGCGCTTAGTATCATTCCGTTTTTTGGGCTCGGTGCGCTTAACATCGTAGGTAAGGGCATAGGTTGGGTCGGCAAAAAGGCGGGTGTTAAAGGTGTTGAAACAGCAGGCGGTAAAATCAGCGCGCCTGCCGAATGGCTCAACAAAAATGATTTCTCGACCCTTGGACAAAAAATGGGTATTGGCGAAACCGCAGGCCGTGTTTCACAGGCAGCGGCAGATGGCACTGCTAAAGCAGCTGAGACACTTGGCGTGCAGCGATTCGTCGGCAATCGTATGCAGGGCAAGGCTTATGGAAAGGCTCATCGCCATTTCCTGGACGCAAAAAAGCATGCAGAAAAAATTGATCTTTCCGCATTACCAGCGGATATGAGGACGGATTTTGAAGTCATCCATGAACATATGAGTGGTGCTGCTAACGTCGGCGAGATTGAAAGTCACTTAAGAAAAACCGCCTCTGTTGCTGCGCCCGTTGAGGTGGCTGCTGGCGCTGCTGGTGCAAAAGAATTTGCTGAAGTGACGAAAGCTGCAAAGCCAACGCTTAGTGAAGCGATCGCAAATGCAGAAAAACACATGGAAGCAATCACTGCCAAGGGCAGTACCGTTTCCAGAGAAGCGGCTAAAGATTTCAAAAAAATGCTCGGCTCTACCGGCAAGATGACTGATGCTATCGGTCATGTTGGTGGCTGGAGCAATGTGGGTAAATCAATTCGTGATGTGCCTGGTAAGCTTGCAAAAGCCCCCATTGCGCACACGATGATGAATGGCGCGTTCGTTGCTGGCTCTGCTGTTTCCATGGCGGCTGATGCACGTTCTGCGCAATCCCAACTGCGCATGGTAAAAGAAATGTATGCAGATATGACCGGGCAGTCTGCCGCGAATATTTCTATTGCGCGTGTTTTGCTGGGTAGCGTACCCGAGCCTGTTGCGCGTGCGCGTAAAGCACTCGTCGGGCAATATTTCCTTAAAGGCGCTGCTGATACTGCCAATATTATCATTAACACCAAGCAGGCTATTAATCATAAATTCAGTATCGCTAAAGCCATGATCGGCTTTCTGGGTGCGGAAGCTGTTTCCCACGTGGCGGACGGTATGGTCGCGGATCATACGGCAGAAACCTATGTTGCGTTCAAGCAGGCCTATCTTGCTTCTAAAGCTACTGGGCAGCCGCTCGAAGCGGCGCAATATGCTGAATTCATTGGCATGGTAAGCCCTGAACTGGCGAAACGCGGCGGTGGTCGTAGCCGTTTTGCACAGGAGATTGGCACTCAATACGCTGAAGCTGGTTTGGACCCCGCTGCGATTATGAAAGAGATAGCCAGTGGCAAGCTGATGGCGCGCGTGCATGGCATCATTGAAAAAACAGAACAAGCTAAGGCAGCTGAACCCAAGGCAGTTTCTCATGCCGCCAGTGTTCGTGGGGATGTTGCTGCTCGCACTCATCGCCCAGTTGTTGGCAAGCATACCCATGATGTTGTAGCAGCTGATCAAACTGGATTGCAGCCGGGAAGGGCATAGGCAATGGTTGAAGAAGTCAAAAATGTTGCAAAAGGGACGTTTGGTAAATTTGGTGGTGTTGCCGTAGATGGCGCATTCGTGGCATGGGACACTTACAGTGCGATTAGCCAAGAGAATAAACGCCGTGCTGATTTGGCGCGGCAGTTAAGTCGCTCTAACCTTGAGATTGAAGCTAAGAATAATTCCGCACTAAAGGCAGAGTTGGAAGCGCTTAATGAAAAAACCAGGGATGCGATACGCAAATCTGTTGTAGGGCTTGGCGGCGCTGGTGTTGGTGCAGTAGCTGGTGCCAAAATTGGTGGGGCTATCGCTACTTTTGCGATTCCGGTGCCCATCGTTGGAACGATTACTGGTGCTACTGTTGGTGGTATTGTTGGATCCGTTGCCGGTAGCTTTACGGCAACAGCGGCTGATTCAGCTATTTTTGATAAACCGAGCAACAGTGCGTTTGCAATTAAGGCAAGCATTGAAGAAGATATCAAATCCGGCGCAGGTGTCTCGGATGTTAAAACTTTTGCATGGCTTGCCAGCGGATTACCAAGCGATAAACTGAAATTTATCAATGATCAGGTGAAAAAAAGATCGGGCGGTGATGTATCAACACTCGAAGAGGCTGTAAGCAAGGGGCGAGCGGACGTCTTATCACAACTTGCTAATGAGCCTGCGATTGACGAACTTCTGGGAGCTAGTCTTGGACTGAACCCTATTCCAGGCATGACAACATCTGCCCAGATTGCGCAAATGCTTAATAACGGCATGGATCCCAACGTCATGATGCGCTCAGAATGGCGTGTAGCACTGATTGACAAGATGAATGCAAGCCAGATTGGCATGATGATGCAGCAGGGAATGGATGTCAGCTCACCAACTGGTGACCCATTGCCAACCATGCGTCATGATGGTGGCAGGGAAGTTCCAGGCGGCGGTCACCGTAAGTCGGGCAAGCCTGTTCGCGTTTAGGCGAATATTTTCTATTTATTTTTGGAGTTTTTATGGCGTTTGTGGAAGTGCGCTTCCCAGCGGATATCGCTTTTGGTTCCGCCGGCGGCCCTGAATATAATACCGATATTGTCATTACCCAGGGGGGGTATGAGCAGCGCAACATCAACTGGTCGCAGGCGCGCGCGCGCTATAACGTGGCGCATGGCGTCAAAACACAAGCACAGCTTGATGAGTTGATCGCCTTTTTTCGCGCGCGTAAGGGCAGGGCGGATGGCTTCCGTTTCAAAGACTGGACGGACTACAGAGTAACCGGCCAATCACTAGGCAGCGGTAATGGCACCAAGACCCAGTTTCAACTTGTAAAAAGCTATATAAGCGGTTCGGTCACTGAGAGCCGCACTATCAATAAACCTGTTGCGGGGACGGTTGTTGTTTACCTAAACGGCGTGGTTCAAAATCCATCAACCTATAGTTTGAACACGACTACCGGCATGATCACTTTTAATACTGCGCCGGCAAATGGCGTTGCCGTTATGGCTGATTTCGAATTCGATGTGCCGGTGCGCTTCGATACTGACCGCTTGTCTGCGACGATCGATACCTACGCCAGCCATAGCTGGAGCGATATTCCGCTCGTTGAAGTTCGGGTATAGCTATGAAACAGATTTCCTCCGCTCTCGCCGCGCATATTGCTGGTGAGGTGACCACGCTTGCAACCTGCTGGAAGCTGAAACGCCGCGATAATGTGATCCTCGGCTTTACTGATCTTGACCGCGACATCACGTTTGAAACGGTGCTTTACAAAGCGGCCACCGGCTTTACGCCAACAGCCATTGAAAGCACCGCTAACCTATCCGTTGATAACCTTGATGTGGAAGGAATGATCTCAGCAGCCAGCATCACGGAAGCGGATATTCAGGCAGGCCGTTATGATTTTGCGGAGATTGAGATATTTAAGGTCAATTATCTGGATTTATCGCAAGGTGCGCTCAAGCTTCGTAGGGGCTGGCTTGGCGAAGTTTCGCTTCATAAGCAGCATTTTGTCGCTGAAATAAGGGGGCTTACGCAGCTATTATCTCAGAATATTGGCGAGCTTTATTCACCATCTTGCCGCGCTAGCTTTGGCGATACGCGCTGCAAGGTCAATCTTGCAGCACATACAGTGAGCGGCTCCATTACGAGCCTTGTATCCAACCAGGAGTTTCGTGATACGGCTCGAACTGAGCCATCGGGCATTTTTAGTTTTGGCGTCATTACTTTTACCAGCGGCGCGAATCAAGGGCTTTCAATAGAGGTTAAGGAGTATGTTTTAAGCGGCGGCAGCGGAAAAATAACCTGCGCGCTGCCCATGCCGTTTAACTTGCTGGCTGGTGATAGCTATCAGCTAATCAAAGGCTGCGACAAGACGGCTAAAACATGCCATGAGCGTTATGACAATATCATCAATTATCGCGGCGAGCCCAGTGTCCCCGGAATTGACAAAATGCTTGAGACTGCTGGAACGAAAAGTAGCTGGTAGTTAATGATTTGGTAATGGTTTGGTGTCTTATATTAACCATGAACATTTTAAAGAGTTTTTTTTCAGGAGCCATCTCTGTATTACAGGTGACAAGCGCTCCAATGCTCTATCGATACCCTTATCGTAATTCGGGTGAAGGGCTGCGTTCGGATTGGCAGCGAATCAGCAATGATGTAGAAAATATTATGGGCAAGTTGAAATCGGAAGCTGAGCATGGAAGAGACTGAAAGACAAGTTGAACAAAAATTCGACCGACCATACAAGACAGGTGGTTACCGCCAGAATGGTGGTAAGGACCGCGTGCAAAATCGTACCGTAGAAATATTGCCGCATCCCGAAGTGCTTGAAAGCTATAACTATGTGGTAGATGGCTCAGCAAAAATGATCCTTACTATGTTTGAGATCGAGCAAAAGCATCGCCACGAATGGGAAATGCAGGCGATTAAAGTGCATAGAACTTCCACAGTTCTCGGACAGATCCTTGGTTTTTTGATTGCCGTATCGATCTTTATCTCGGCAACCGTGATTGGGATGTATGGCCATACCACCATTGCTGCGACTATCTGGGTGTTTGGCATGTCGATTGTAGTTATGGCGGGTATGGTGTGGGCTTATGCCAAAAGCATGGGGCAGCGACCATTATTTGCTCGCCCCACGATGCGCACCCATTTCCGGCCGCAAAAAGAACGCACTCAGGAATTACCTGAGACCGATTAAGTATCCACCATGAATCCATCACATATTGTCCACACCGCGCGTGGCTGGCTAGGCACGCGTTTTCATCATCAGGGACGCCTGAAAAAAACCGCAACGCATAAAGGCGGCGTAGATTGTTTGGGGTTAATCGTAGGGGTGGCTAAAGAACTTGATTTAAGGTCGCTGGATGGGCGAGAACTTGCCGACTATGATGAACAGAATTATTCACACTATCCTGACGCAGATCACTTGTTCTCCAGACTTACTGAGTTGCTTAGGCCGATTAAAAAAGAAGAAACACAGCCGGCAGATATTATTTTACTTAACATCGATTCCCATCCCCAGCATCTGGCAATCGTGAGTGATTTTGAGGCTGGCAAGGGCATCATTCATGCGTTTGCTCCGGCACGCAGCGTGGTTGAGCATGCGCTGGATTCCTACTGGGAGCAAAAAATAGTCAATTGTTTCAGACTGAAAGCGTACAACAACTAAATCAAATTTAAACCTAAGCTTGAGTTAATTTCATGGCATCAATTATTTTGAGCGCCGCAGGTTCTGCTGTCGGCAATTTGGCCGGTCCTGTTGGCGCTTCCATTGGCGCGCGCATCGGGCAGACCATTGGTGGTATTATTGACAGGAACATCATCGCCGGAAAAAGCCAGATCAAAACGAGGGGGCCTCGCCTTGCTGATCTTGGCGTGCAAAGCTCAACCTACGGCAAGATGCTGCCCATCATCTATGGCACCTGCCGTGTTGGTGGTAATATTATTTGGTCGCGTCCTATCAAGGAAACGGCCACCACCTCCACCAGTTCCGCTGGTGCTGGTGGAAAGGGTGGTGGTGGCAGGGTGTCGCAAACGACGACGACTTATAGCTATTCGGTTTCCTTAGCGATAAGTGTCTGCGAAGGCCCTGTGGATGCTGTCTTGCGAGTTTGGGCTGATGCCAAGCAACTTGATCTTTCAACCTACATTACACGCATCTATTTAGGGGATGAAACTCAGCTGCCAGATAGCTTGATTGTTGCTTTTGACGGGGCGGATAAAACACCCGCTTATCGCGGCCAGTGTTATGTGGTGTTTGAGGATTTCCAGCTTGCTGAATTTGGCAACCGCATCCCTAATTTCACGTTTGAAGTTAAGCGCAAACTGCTCACGCCAGATTACAATAATGAAACGCTGGAAAACATGATCAATGGCATGGTCATGATCCCCGGCGCCGGTGAATTCGTATACGATACCCAGGTAGAGTATAAGGTGCCCGGCACCCAAACGGGATCAGGATGGGTGCAGCAGGGCAACCAGCAGGTTATCAACATGCAAAACTCAAACGGGGTTGCCAACGCGCTGCTTTCGATGGATCAACTAGAGGAGACGTGCCCTAATGTTGACTGGGTTGCTGTGGTGGTTGCATGGTTTGGCGATAACCTGAATGCGGCTACTTGTACGGTAAGGCCTGGGGTTGAATACCAGACCGGCGCGATCACCAGTCCTGATTCATGGCAGGTCGCGGGATTTAATCGCTCTAATGCACGGCAGATCACGCTTATCAATAACTCACCTCAATATGGCGGAACGCCTGATGATGACAGCTTGGTTCGTTATGTTACTGAGCTGCGCGCGCGCGGGTATAAAATCTTGTTTTACCCGCTCATCTTCATGGATACGACCGGAAAACCATGGCGCGGTGAGCTCACCGGAAGCGCGACGGATGTTACAAGTTTCTTTACTAAAAACGATGGGTATAACGCCTTCATATTGCATTATGCCAATTTGCTGGCAACGCGCGTGGATGCTTTTTCCATCGGGTCAGAAATGAAAGGGCTGACAAAGGTCAGCAGTACTGTTGGTGTTTACCCTGCGGTTAATCAGTTCGTGTCGCTGGCAGCAAGCGTAAAGTCGATCGTTGGTACGAGTGTCAAAGTGACCTATGCGGCGGATTGGTCTGAATATCACCACACTGATGGCGGCTGGTATAATATGGACCCGCTTTGGTCATCTTCCAATATCGATATGATCGGCATTGACGCTTATTTCCCGCTCACCGATTCTCCGAGTAGTGTGTATGACATCGATCAGGTAAAGGCTGGCTGGACCTCAGGGGAGGGCTATGATTGGTATTACAGCGATCCCGCCCGAACGATCCAAACGCCTCTTGCCGCCCCTTATGCATGGAAAAATATTAGCTGGTTCTGGAATAACACGCATATCAACCCAAACAGCGTGGCTACTTCATGGGTTCCGCAATCCAAAAAGATCTGGTTTACCGAATATGGTTTCCCAAGCGTGGACTGTGCGACTAATCAACCTAATGTTTTCTTTGACCCCAATAGCGTCTCCAGTGCGCTACCTTATTTTTCAAGAGGCCGAATAGATTTCAGGGCCCAGCGTACCGGACTTATTGCAACGGAACAGCAATGGAAAAATTCCAATATCGTCGAGCGTATGTTTGTCTGGACTTGGGACGCGAGGCCCTATCCCTACTGGCCTGATCTGCTGAATGTATGGAGTGATGGCGCGGCGTGGAAAACCGGTCATTGGGTGCAGGGTAAACTTGGTATTTCTAGTTTAAGCGCGGTCTTAAGTAACCTATGCCAGAAAGCCGGTCTTTCGCCTAATGACCTCGCGGTGAATAAACTAAGCGAACAGGTTGAAGGTTATGTCATCAACACCCAACAAACCGTTCGTGAATGTATTGAAACCCTTGCGCAGGGCTTCTTTTTTGACTCCGTGGAATCTGATGGGCTTTTACAGTTTGTTCCAAGGGGGCAGAGCTCGTCCATGAGCATCAATGAAAGCGAGCTTTTAAATCAAAATGATGAGCGAAGTGAGTCTCGCTTTAAAATAATTCGCGCTCAGGAGGTCGAGCTGCCAAGGCGTGTTAATATCGTTTACTTGAGCCGCATTGCAAGTTACCAGACCTCAACCCAGTATTCCCAGCGTGAAATCACCAGCAGCAAAGAAAACCTTACGATTGACCTGCCAATCATTTTTTCCGACCAGCTCGCAAAGAATATTGCAGATAGCAAGCTTTACACAGACTGGGTGGCGCGCCTCGAATATGAATTCAGGCTGCCGATGAAATATGCCGCGCTCAATCCTTCTGATGTGATTAATGTTCAAGTGTCCGGCGTTAATCATCGCATGCGCTTGCTCTCAACGAGGTTGCAGGCGGATGGTGGGATTCTGGTGAGGTCGGCGGCGGATGACATTACCGCTTATGATTTTTATTCTGTGCCGGGCTCCTCAAGTCAGCCACCAGGCCCTAATCCGGTGATAGCACTCACCAAGTTGGAGCTGATCGATACAGCAGCATTTCCCGTTGATGAGTTTGATAAAGGCGTGCTTCGTTTCGCTGGTGCTGGATTATCAGATGCATGGAACGGTGCTGCCGTTTATCGCTCAGATGATGCTGGCGCTAACTATAATCGTATTGGCGATATTGCCGCGCCTGCCGCCATGGGAACCGCGATATCGATTCTTCCCGATGGTCCAACACAACTATTTGATGAGAAAAACAATGTTACGGTTAATCTGGT
Organism: Rickettsiales bacterium; assembly: GCA_021299465.1. GTDB lineage: Bacteria > Pseudomonadota > Alphaproteobacteria > Rickettsiales > SXRF01 > JAJTHB01. The sequence goes on from JAJTHB010000005.1 coordinate 173,428, forward strand.
CGGTAATGCTACATTGCAAAGCATTACTGAGTTTGCCGTACTGAACGGCGGCAATATCGCTTTGCTTGGTGATGAATTAATTCAGTTTCGAAATGCTGTATTGCTAGAGCCGGGTAGGTATCAATTAAGTGGATTGCTACGCGGTAGGCTTGGTACGGAGTGGGCGACAAGCGGCCACTTAGCTGGTGAACGATTTATTCTCATGGATGGGCGAGCAACCCGTCAACTCATGCCCACTAGCTTTATCAATCTATTAAGGCAATACAAGGCGGTTAGCTTTGGAAATACTTTAGGTGCTACCCCAGCAAGTGATTTCACCTACACAGGGGTAGCCTTAAAGCCATATAGCCCTGTTCATATCACGGCTATTCGGGATGGATCAGCCAATATCACGTTAAGCTGGATTAGAAGAACTCGCCTGAGTGGTGCGTGGCAAGACTTTGTGGATGTGCCGCTTAATGAAGAAATGGAGAGCTACGAGGTCGATATCATGAGTGGCTCGAATGTTGTTCGCACCCTTGCCACTACAACTTCAACTGTCAGCTATCTCGTATCCCAGCAAATTGCTGATTTTGGCAGTGCTCAAGCGTCAGTGACAGCTAGGGTCTATCAGCTTTCAGCAACGATTGGGCGTGGATATGCAGCTATAGCAACAGTCTAGCTACCCCAGCAGTTTTTTCTTTTGCTGCTGAAACTCCTCTTCGGTGAGGTAGCCTTTTTCCTTTAGATCGGCGAGTTTGGCGAGCTGCGACGCAATATCCGTTGGTGCAGCGGGCCCTGCGTGCATTCGCGCATTAGCCTGTTTGGCAGCAAACATGGCTTCTTCGGTTGCTTTCACAAACGGCATGATGGAGCTTTTGAGCACCAGCCGGATGGTAAAGGAGCTGGCCCCATCCCATACACTGATTGAGCCGAAAGCAATTGTGAATTCATGATCGATCGATTGGATGCGTTCCAGCGGAAACTGAACCTGACGCAGCCCAAAGATCATGCCACGGTTTAGGAAAATCAAACGCCGGTTAGTGCATACACCAAGCCAGGTGCTGCTGTTCATGATGCCGGATGTGACGGCTTTGACAGATTCATCATTTTCCAGAATCTCAGGCAGCGCGCGAATTTCCTTCTCTGTCCAGAAGATATATCGGCCCGGGCAGGCGGCGATCTGGCGTTTGATTTCAGCAAGTGTTGGCATGGGGCAACCTCCAATTCACCCATCATAGGCAAAGCTTTACCGAAATAAAATCATTTTTAAGGAGTAATTTTATGGCAACTACCAGCCACCTTGGACTCACTCTGGTTGAGCAGGCGCAAGCGCAAAAAGAAGTGACCGTGAATCAGGCATTCGTCCGTATTGACGCTTTGCTGAATACCGGCGCAAAAAGCCGCGCTACGAATACCCCGCCTGCTTTGCCTGCCAGCGGTGATTTATATATTGTTGGTACCAGCCCCACTGGCGCATGGGCAGGACAGGCGAAGAAACTTGCTTATTTCGATCAGATTTGGAAATTCATATCGGCCGGCGAAGGCATGCTCATCTGGGTGAATGATGAATCACGCAGCTATTATTATAATGGTACGGATTGGTTGGCCGTCGTTGGTAATGATTTAAGTGCGCTTGAAGCATTATCAACCACAGGTTTTGCAGCGCGCACGGCAACCGATACTTGGGCAACACGCTCCATCACCGCCGGCAACGGCATCAATGTCGCTAATGGAAATGGCGCCTCTGGAAATCCAATCGTTTCATTTATTGGTGGATTTGAGGATCTAGGCGATAGCGGAATTATCAGCCCAGCAAATGGCGAAATAATGGCTTATAGTGGTGGTTTGTGGCGGAACGCTAGAGGCATCGCAACGCTATTCTACAACACCCAATCCGCCACTTCTTACACGCTGGTTTCTGCGGATGCTGGCCGTACCATCTATTGCACAGCAGCGACAAGCATCACCTTAACCATGCCAAACAACTTCAGTGTTGGTTATAACTGCAACATTATTCAGGCAGGCGCCGGACAAATCACTTTTACGCCAGCTTCCGGCGCACTTCGCAGGAATCGCCAATCGCATACCAGATCTGCCGGTCAATGGGCGGTGTGCCAGTTACAGGTTGTTGGTAATTCAGGTGGAAGCGCGGCGGAGTATGTGCTTTCAGGAGATACGGCAGTATGAGCGAAGAAAAACAACATTGGACGGTTGAGCGAAAAATCCCGATCGCTGTTATTATTGCCCTATTCATTCAGATGCTCGCGGCTGTGATATGGGCAACGGAGCTCGCAGCCCGAGTGGAAACCATCGAGCAGCATTTTTTAAGCAGCAGCGTTGCCAATGAGAGGTTTGCCCGACTTGAGGAGCGTCTTGAGTATATTCACGAGAACGTGACCATTATCCGCCGCAAGCTGGATAAGACGAATTAGTAGTGGTGGGCATATGATGCAAATATCTCAGGTTGGTATAGATTTGATCAAGCGTTTTGAAGGCTTTGCTTCTGAGCCTTACTATTGCCCCGGCGGAAAGCTGACTGTGGGTTATGGTCATGTGATGACAGATGAGGAAGCAGCGACTGTGGAGCGCATTACAAAAGAACACGCTGAAATATTACTCAGGCAGGACGCCAAAATAGCCGAAGAAGCTATCAATAAATTGGTTTCCGTAGCAATTAAACAAAATCAGTTTGATGCACTGGTTTCGTTTGTGTTCAATGTTGGGGGGCATGCATTTGAAAAATCAACCATGCTTAAATTATTGAATAATAATGATATTGGCGCTGCCGCCAGACAATTTGATCGCTGGGTGTATGCCGCAGGTAAGAAATTGGAGGGGCTGGCAAGGCGCAGGGCTGCTGAAAAGGCTCTATTTTTGGGTGATGCTGATATTTAACAGAATTGTCACACAAAAATAGTCGGGTTTTAGGTATATTGAGCCATCAACTTTAATCATGGGAGTTAGTATGGCAGAAGAACAAAAGAATCCGGTTGCGAAAATTGAAGGTGGCAAAGTTGTACCTAGCGCTGCAGCTGATGCTGTTCAGGCTCAGGCAATTGCTGATGCAGAAGCAGCAGCTGGCATGGCTGTGGGTGGTGATGTTGCTTCGATGCAGCAGGCGCGTGATGCCGCTGCAGCGGCGGGTGCGACTAATGCCGTTGCCAATCTGGATGCGGCCATAGCTGCTGCGCCACAACAAACCGGTACCTCTAACATTCCGCCAGTCGTCGCTGCTGCAGCTGAAAAAGGCATTATCACTACTGCACAAGCTGAGCAGATTGGGCAGATGGCAGCTGAACAAACGGTTGCTTCTTCGGTAACTGCTCCTGATCAGGTTCAGCAATCTTTTGCGAGCAATGTGCAAACACCTGAGACTACTTACACTGGCCAAGTCGCGGCCGATAAAGCTGCTAAACCTGCTACACGTAGCGTTGCGTAGTTATTAGTTATTACAAAAAATGATCAAGCCCCCACCGAAAGGTGGGGGCTTTTTTTGTGTTTGTTACTAGGCGTTCAGGCTGGTTTTTTCTAAGCGGCTGTTATCGTTGCTGGCGTAGAAGTCATGATCAAAGCCGTAATAATCTTTGATTTTGGTTTTGATCTGAGCCGTCGGCTCCCCATAGCCTTTTTCAACAATCACCGCAAAATGCGGAATATCCCCTTTTTCAAGGCAGCTCATCATTTGCTCATGAAGCATCGCGCTGGCAATGGCATAGTAAAACATACGTTCCTTCTTCAGCTCGTCATAAGCCGGAATAAAATACACGTTAATCTTTTTTGCGGCCTCATATTTGGATTTATAATGAGGCAGGCTTTCCATCATGTCCTGATCGGGGTTGAGCATCAGTCAACTCCTTTTCCAAGGTGATCAGGGCACTTGCTGGCAACCGTTCTTGCTACATGAGTGCCAAGACTTCCTTCACCACAAAGAACACCTTTGGAGCCTATGGTGACGTGCTCTGGCTGCTGCCCCCCACGGTGGTTTCGTGTATTCATTCCGTCTACTAAATCACGAACACTCATAACGTCTCCCTTCATTTCAATCTACTAGATCGGGAGACATTTTTCACGTTTACATCTGTGAATCTTTTGTGACAGATCGCAGACGAATTGATGACAGTCTAGTCTATTTTTGCTTGCCAAGCGTCTGCGGCAAGTCATTCACCTGCACACGCACCACATGCTTGGAAAGGTCAGGATTTCCTGGCCCGTGGAGCACTTCGCCTTCGAGCTTTTCCTGCTCACTTTGCGCAGGGTTTCTCTTATGCTCTTCCTGTTTTGCAAGTGTTACAGAAAGCTTAAACCAGCCTTTCTCGGAGGTAAATGGAAGGCTATCATCTTTACTTTCTATTAAGAGGGAGCTATTCGCCGCGAGCTTTAAATCCTGCGCGACAGATTCCACCGCCTGCCAGTTCGCCGCAGCATCACTTATAAACACTTCAATCTTGTCAACTGGGTTTTTGATCGAAACGCTTGCTTCGGATTTTGCTTTACGCACGACATTCAGAATATCCACCGCAGCGATGCCTGCCAGCTCGTGTTTTTCATCCAGCGGGAAATCAGCGGCCACTGGCCACTGGCCACGCGCATGCACAGAGCCATGCTTCGCATAATCATCAGCGAAGAGATGGCTGTAAATCTCCTCGGTGACATGAGGCACAAATGGCGCAAACAGTTTGAGTAGTGCATTCAGGCAGTGATAGAGCGTGCATAGCGCGGATTGTTGATTGCCAGGCACTTCGCCGTAAGAACGAGCCTTGACCAGCTCAAGATAATTATCGCAGAAATCATTCCAGAAAAAATCTTCGATTGCCACCCGCGCATCTGAGTATTCAAAGCGCTCAAACTCTGGCGTGGCCTTATGCACCGTGCGATGGAGGCGCGAGAGTATCCATAGATCCAGTGGCTCGCTGATAAGGCCGTTTTTAACATCCTTAGCGGCGCTGGTTGGCTTTATTTTAAGTTTATCAAGGTTGAGCGCGGCAAACTGGCTGGCATTCCAGATTTTACCCACCAGCTTGCGGCCGATTTTGAGTAAATCTTCAGAAAAAGCCGTATCAGCGCCGAGGCGAGAAGTCGACGCCCAGTAGCGCACCGCGTCCGTTCCTTTTTCCTCAATGAGCGCCACGGGGGTTACAACATTACCCTTAGATTTGCTCATTTTGGTTTTGTCAGAAGCTAAGCACCAGCCGGAGATCATCAGGTTTTTCCACGGCACGCAGTCTTCATGCAGGTGCGCTTTCACGATCGTGTAAAACGCCCATGTGCGTATAATCTCGTGCGCCTGCGGGCGGATATCGGCGGGAAACAACTTGTTTTGCTTTAATGATTTCGCATTAATCTGCGGCGAAATGGACGAGGTCGCCCACGTATCCATCACGTCCATATCAGGCGTAACTTCATCTCTACCATACCCTTTAGGGGTATCTACCAGCGGGTCAACAGGCAGTTGATCTGGCGATGCATAAATCGCCTTTCCAACTTCGCCTTCACGCTTCGAATACCACACTGGAAAAGGCACACCGAAAAAGCGCTGGCGCGAAATGCACCAGTCTTCCTTAAGACCTTCAATCCACTGATTCAGCCGAACGCGCATGTAGTCAGGATGCCAATGGCACTCCGCGCCCTTTGCCTTTAGCGCTTCTTTTTTATCCGTGATCCGCACGAACCATTGTTCGGTGGGAATAATCTCAATCGGCGTGCCGCTGCGCTCGGCGCATTTGACGCTATGGGTCATCGGCGTCTGCTTTTTTAGCTTTCCTGCGGCTTGCAGCAACTCCAGAATTTTTGCATTCGCTTGCTTTGGCTTTAGGCCGTTTAATTCGGCTATTTCACTTTGCAGCCTTCCGTCTTTGCCTAAAATAGCTTTCAGCGGCAGGTTATATTTTCTCCACCACTCCTTATCCGTATCATCCCCAAAGGTACAACACATCACAAGACCAGTGCCTTTGCCTTGTTCTACGGCCTCATCCGCAATCATCGGCACTTTTACACCAAATAGCGGGATGATGGCATGTTTGTCTTTGTAACTTGCAGCATTCGCATTTTCCGGATGATACATCACCGCGACGCATGCGCCGAGCAGTTCCGGACGGGTGGTCATGATGAGTAGCGGCGAGCCATCTTCCAGCGTGAACTCAATCTCATTCATCGTGCCCGGAAGTTCTTTATTCTCAATTTCTGCCTGCGCAATGGCGGTTTGATCCACCCAGTCCCAATAAGTTGGCCTAAAATCGCGGTAGGCATGGCCTTTTGCCACTAAATCCAGAAATGATGCCTGCGAGAGTGCGCGTACATCGTCGTTGATCGTCTGGTATTCCTTGCGCCAATCCACGGAAAGGGCGGTGCTTTTAAACAGTGCGCGGAATTCGTCTTCCGCTTCTTTCACCACCTCTTTACACAGCGCCACAAACTCCGCGCGCGGCATACCCGTACCCCGTACCCCTTTGATCTTTTCAACAAGGCGCTCGGTGGGCAGGCCATTATCATCAAAACCCATAGGGTAGAAAACATCTTTGCCGCTCATGCGCTGGTAGCGCGCGACAAAATCCGCCTGTGTGTAGCTGAAGATATGCCCCATATGCAGAAGGCCGGAGACGGTTGGCGGCGGCGTATCGATGACAAAGGTTTTTTCGCGCGGCTGGTCGTCGCGGAAATGATACACATCGCTGGTTTCCCACACGCGCTGCCAGTGCTTTTCACGTTCTTTGTGTTCGTAGTTTTTAGGCAGCGGTTTCATGTCAGTTTTTCTTTTTGGGGGCGAGGCCGTGTTCTTCGATGAGTGCCTCAGCGATCTGCACGGCGTTCAGCGCCGCGCCTTTGCGTAGATTATCGGATACGATCCACATGGCGAGGCCATGTTTCACGCTGGTATCCTGTCTGAGGCGGGAGATAAACACTGCGTCCTCACCAGCGCATTCCATCGGGCTGCAATAACCGCCATCTTTGTGGTCATCATACATAGTGATGCCGTCTGCGCCTTCGAGCAGATCGCGCGCCTGCTCAGCCGTGATGGGCTTTTCAAACTCAATATTCACTGATTCCGAGTGGCCAACAAACACCGGCACACGCACGCAGGTGGCACAGACCTGAATATCCGCTTCCATGATTTTTTTGGTTTCTTCCACCATTTTCCATTCTTCTTTGGTGGAGCCATCTTCCATAAACACATCGATATGCGGAATCACGTTGAACGCGATACGCTTGGTAAACTTTTTTGGCTCTTTCGGATCATTCATATAGATGGATTTGGTCTGATCATAGAGCTCATCCATGCCTTCTTTGCCTGCGCCGCTGACGGACTGGTAGGTTGAAACGACAACGCGCTTGATTTTCGCGGCGTCATGAAGCGGCTTCAGCGCTACAACCATCTGTGCGGTTGAGCAATTCGGGTTGGCGATGATGTTCTTTTTACGGAAATTTTTTAGCGCATGGCTGTTGACTTCCGGCACAATGAGAGGGATGTCCTCCATCATGCGGAAATAGGAGGTATTATCAATCACCACGCAGCCAGCCTCGGCTGCTTTGGGTGCGAATATTTTTGATACGGCAGAGCCGGGCGAGAAGAGGGCGATATCGGTATCGCTGAAATCATAGTCATCAAGTGCTTTAACGATAAGAATATCCTCATCGCCATAACTCACTTCTTTTCCAATCGACGCACGAGAGGCGAGTGCCACCACTTCGCTGGTTGGAAAATTACGTTCAGCGAGAATATCAAGCATGGCACGTCCGACATTGCCGGTGGCGCCCACGACAGCGACTTTATAACTCATAATGCACTTTCTTTATTTTTTTGTTATAAGGAGGCGTAATATAACTAAAAAAACGTAGTGCACGCAATGTTAAAAAGAAGTTTTTCTCTGCTTGTCACCCTGCTTTGGTTGCAAAGCTGCTCGCCGGTGGATGTGCTCAATGAATTCGTGCCGACCGACGGCTACACGGTTCAAAAAAACATTCATTATGGCGAGCAGGAGCGCCAGAATCTCGATATCTACCTGCCGCCCAATCTTCACAAAAACACGCCGGTTGCCCTGTTTTTCCATGGCGGCAGCTGGCAATATGGCGATAAGGATGATTATCTTTTCCTAGGGCAGGGGCTGGTTTCGGAAGGGTTTATCGTCGTCATAGCCAATTACCGTTTATACCCTGAAGTCACGTTTCCCGCGTTTCTTGAAGATAACGCGAAGGCGGTGGCATGGGTGCATAAGCATATCGCGCAGTATGGTGTGAGTAATCGAAATATCACGTTGGTTGGTCATTCCGCTGGAGCCTATAACGCTGTGATGCTGGCGCTGGACGAGCGTTACCTGAAGCAGGTTGGTATGAAACCATCGCAGCTAGCGGGCGTGGTGGGGATTTCCGGGCCTTATGATTTTCTGCCGATACGTGGGCGTAAGCTGAATGCTATTTTCTCGCCCAAAGAAAAGCAGGATTCGATGGAGCCGGTTTATTATGTGCGTGCCGGTGCGCCGCGCATGTTGCTTTTGACCGGTGATGAGGATGGCCTTGTCTCGCCAGAAAATTCAAAGAAGCTGGCAGATCTACTGAAAGCCAAGGGCAATGATGTGTCGCTCATCGAGTATAACGGCGTCGGGCATTATGGCATTGCGGCGGGCTTTGCGACGCCTATTTCATGGAATGATAAAGTGCGAAAAGATATCGCGGATTTCATTCGCCAAGGGCGGAAACAATAGCATCACCCATTTCGCTGGTGGTGAGTTTCTTCATGCCGTCTTGCATGATATCGGCGGTGCGATAGCCTTGTGCGAGTACATGCTTTACCGCAGCTTCAACCGCCTCTGCCTGCTTTGGCATGCCAAACGCATAGCGCAGCATCATCGCAAAGGACAGGATGGTGGCGATCGGGTTAGCGATGCCTTTGCCGGCAATATCAGGGGCAGAACCATGGATAGGTTCATAAACCCCTGGTGTATCCGGCGCGCCGAAGGAGGCGGAAGGCAGCATGCCCAGCGAGCCGGTAAGCTGCGCGCCGATATCAGATAAAATATCGCCGAACATGTTGGTAGTGACCATGACATCGAATTGTTTGGGGTTTCGAACCAGTTGCATGGCCGCGTTATCCACATACATATGCGACAGGGTAATCTCAGGGTAGTCCTTATCCCTGATTTTCTGAACTTCTTCACGCCACATCTCGGTGCATTCCAGCACGTTGGCCTTATCTACGGAGCAGACTTTTCCGCCACGTTTTCTGGCAAGGTCAAACGCCACGCGCGCAATGCGGTGTACCTCTGGGGAGGTATAAACTTCAGTATTGATACCCTTTCGCGTACCGTCGGGCAGGGTTTCCACGCCGCGCGGCGAGCCGAAATAGATACCCCCCGTGAGTTCCCTGACGATCATCAGATCCAGCCCCGCAATCACCTCGCGCTTTAACGTCGAGGCATCCGCCAGCGCATCAAAGCAAATTGCCGGGCGGAGATTGGCGAATAGCCCAAGCTCTTTTCTAAGCGCAAGTAACCCGCGCTCCGGCCTTTTTGCGTGTTCAAGCTTTTCCCATTTCGGTCCGCCAACGGCACCGAGCAGAATTGCATCTGCTTTTTTTGCTTTGGCCAGTGTTTCATCTGGAAATGGGCTGCCTGTTTCATCATAAGCGCAGCCGCCGATCAGCGCTGTATCGGTGGTAAAGTGAACGCCGTTTTTGCCGTTTAATTGCGCGATGACTTTCTGCGTTTCAGCAACTACTTCCGGGCCGATACCGTCGCCGGGAAGTAAAAGAATATGTTTAGTGACCATTGCGAAGTTCCTTTTTTGCCTGCCTGATGATTTTTAACGCTGAGCTGCCCTCCAGCCAAGTGATAAAGAGAGCAACGAAAAGATCCGGCCAGAGGCTATGCGTCATGAATACCAGCCCTGCTGCAATTAATATTGCGACATTGGTGATCGCATCATTGCGGCTGCAAAGCCATACGGACTGCATGTTGCTGTCGCGCTCGCGCGAGCGGTAAAGCAGGATCGCGCTGGTGACATTTACGAGCAGCGCGAGCAGCCCAACCCAGCCCATCGTCACATAATCAGGAACATGCTGATGCATAATATTATACACACCTTGTCCCAGCGCGGCAGCGGCGAGCAGCAGCATCAGCCCTGCCTTAATCAGCGCCGCACGCGCGCGCACTCGCAGGCTGCTGGCGAGGACATATAGGGTGAGCAGGTAGCTGAAGGAATCGCTGAGGAAATCCATGGAATCGGCGATCAGCGCGGTGGAATCACTTTTCATGCCTTGCCAGAATTCAAGGCCGAACATCGCAAAATTCAACACAAATACCGTGATCAGGACGCGGTGGTCGTGGCTTAGATGGTCATGGGCATGGTCGTGATGACTGCCCATTTAAGCAGCCAGCCACGGCGTGAGTTTGCTTTGCTTGGCTTCATAATTAGCGATATCAGCAGTTTTTTCTAAGGTTAAGCCAATATCGTCCAGCCCGTTTAGTAAACAATGCTTGCGGAATGATTCAATCTCAAATGAAAATTGATGGTTGCCAGCTGTAATGATTTGTTTTTCGAGATCCACCGTGATTTTTCCGCCATGCGCAGCGGTTTCCATCAGCGTTGCTACCTGTTCTTTTGGCAGCGCGATGGGCAGAATGCCGTTTTTGAAGCAGTTATTATAAAAAATATCTGCAAAAGAAGGGGCGATCACGCAGCGAATGCCGAAATCAAGCAGCGCCCAAGGCGCATGCTCACGCGAGGATCCGCAGCCGAAATTATTTCCGGCAATCAGGATTTCTGCTTTATCATATGGCGCGCGGTGCAAAACAAAATCTTCAATTTTTTTGCCATCAACCTGAAAGCGCATTTCGTAAAAAAGACCTTCTTTCAAACCAGTGCGTTTGATGGTTTTTAGAAATTGCTTGGGAATGATCATATCCGTGTCGATGTTATCGATTGCCAGCGGCGCTGCGATAGCGGTCAGGGATGAAAATGGTTTCATTGAATGTTTCCTATAAGGCGATAATCGCTGATTTTATATAATCTTCCATTTCGTGAGTAACACGGCCAGCTTCGTTAGCTCGCTCAAGCTCTATTATTACCACCAATCCATCCATACTTGGTGTGAATTTTGGTTTAAGAGATCGCGGGATAATCATTTCTAGTTTGCTGCGTAGTTTGCTTAACTTTTCAAATAGTTGATCAATCGTGCCGGCATTGCTCAAACTAATGACCGACTTTACGCAGTAACCTTTATGTCTGGATTGCAGTGCAATTTTAAAATTCCACATGTCATGAAAACTCTCGAATATCAACAAGCTTGCCAGTAATGGCAGCTGCAGCTGCCATCGCGGGTGACATTAAATGCGTGCGCCCACCGCGCCCCTGACGTCCTTCAAAATTGCGATTGGAGGTGGAGGCACAACGTTCACCTGGCTCCAATTTATCAGCATTCATAGCCAGGCACATCGAGCAACCAGGCTCACGCCATTCGAAACCCGCTGCACTGAAAATCCTATCAAGCCCTTCTTGCTCAGCTTGCTCTTTTACAAGCCCAGATCCGGGTACAACCATTGCAAGTTTGATGTTTTTAGCCAGCTTTTTACCCATGGCCACTTTGGCTGCCTCACGCAGGTCTTCGATACGGGCATTGGTGCAGGAGCCAATAAACACTTTATCAATTTGAATATCTTTTAGCGCAGTACCGGGCAGAAGCCCCATGTAATCGAGTGCTCTTTCGATCGATTTGCGCTCATCGTCGTCAGATATGCTGCGAGGATCGGGTATGTTGCCGGTGATGGGTAATACATGCTGCGGCGAAGTTCCCCAAGTTACCTGCGGCGCGATCTCGGCGGCATGCAGCAGGATGTCGGCATCGTAGGATGCATCAGCATCAGATGGTAGTGTTTTCCAGAATGAAATGGCCTTTTCCCAGTCAGCACCCTGCGGTGACATTGGGCGGCCTTTCAGGTAAGCAAATGTTTTCTCATCAGGCGAGATCAAACCTGCGCGCGCGCCTGCCTCGATACTCATGTTGCAGATGGTCATGCGGCCTTCCATGCTAAGGTCTCGTATGGCGCTACCAGCATACTCGATGACATAACCAGTGCCGCCTGCTGTTCCTATTTTGCCAATGACCGCAAGCACGATATCCTTGGCGGTGACGCCAGAAGGTAAGATACCCTCTACCCGTATACGCATATTTTTGGCGCGGCGCTGAATCAGTGTTTGTGTGGCGAGTACATGTTCGACCTCTGAGGTGCCGATGCCGAACGCCAGCGCGCCGAATGCGCCGTGGGTGCTGGTATGTGAGTCGCCACAGACAATGGTTGTGCCCGGCTGTGTGAAGCCTTGCTCGGGCCCAACAATATGAACGATACCTTGCCGCTTATCGTCCATCGCGTAATAGCGGATGCCGAATTCCTCACAATTATGTGCAAGGGTTTCGATCTGAATTCGTGAGGTTTCATCCCTGATAATGCCTTGCTTACGCTCTGGTGTGGTGGGGACGTTATGGTCAGCGACAGCAAGCGTGGCGTCAGGTCTACGAACTTTGCGACCAGTTACACGAAGCCCTTCAAATGCCTGTGGGCTGGTCACTTCATGGATCAGATGGCGATCGATGTACATCAGGCAGGTACCATCATCCTGCGCGTGCACAAGGTGATTATCCCAGATTTTGTCGTAGAGGGTTTTCTTCAATTCTTGTCATCCCGCATTCATTGCGGGATCTCCCTCAATCATCATGAGACCCCGCAACTAAGTGCGGGGAGACACTATTATTCAGCGGCTGCTTCTTCGCGTTTTTCAGTGATGCGGGCGGCTTTACCAGCGCGGCCACGAAGATAGTAAAGCTTGGCGCGGCGGACATTACCTTTGCGAACCAGTTCTACACCCTCGATGCGAGGCGAGTACATAGGGAACACGCGCTCGACGCCTTCGCCATGACTTAGTTTACGCACGGTGAATGAGGAACGCAGACCTGCATTGCGCTTAGCGATGCATACACCTTCAAAAGCCTGAACGCGCTCAGTTGCGCCTTCGACGATACGAACATTAACACGCACCGTGTCGCCTTCTTGGAAGGTATCGAGACGTTTGCCCTCAGCTAGTTTCTGAGCCTGAGCGGCTTCAATTTTTTGTAACATGTTCATATCATTCTTCCTTCTTATCTATCACTAAATCAGGCCGCCGGATTCGGGTCATTTCCCTTGCTTGTTCCAGCCGCCAGCGTTTAATTTCCTGGTGGTTTCCACTTAACAGTGTCTCAGGCACACTCATGCCCATCCACAAAGGAGGGCGAGTATAATGAGAATGTTCAAGTAGTCCAGCATATTCTGAGGCTAAACCAAAACTTTCTTGCCTGCTGGATTCATGCTTGCCCATGACGCCCGGAATGAGGCGCACAATGGCGTCCAGCATGGCGATGGCTGCGGGTTCGCCGCCGGAAAGCACAAAATCCCCAAGGCTGATTTCCTCCATCTGGTGATGCTCGATCACACGCTGATCCACCCCCTCAAACCTACCGCAGAGGATAATTAAATTTCTTTTTGATAATTCAGTAGCAAGCGGCTGATTAAATGGCCTCCCGCGTGGCGATGTATAAACAACGTTTGCGTCGGGTAGTTTGCTTTTAGCGGCTATAAGCGCGTCATGAACAACATCTGGCTTAAGCACCATACCTTCACCGCCACCGTAAGGCGGGCTATCCACCGTGCGGTGCTTGTCGGTCGCAAAGCCTCGAATATCAATCGCCTCGAGCGACCATAGCCCGCTTTTAAGCGCTGTACCTGCGAGCGAATGCCCAAGCGTTCCCGGGAACATGTCGGGAAAGAGGGTGAGAGCGATGGCAGAAAATTTCTGATTTATCATAATTTGGTTGTGTCACCCTCGGCCTTGAGCCGAGGGTCCATCTTTTATTATCTGATGGATGCTCGGGTCAAGCCCGAGCATGACAAAGGATCATTCTTTCTGCGGCGGGACTTCAAAAAACTCAAAATTTTGTACGATTAAATGCTGACCATCACTTGATTGAACCAAAAATTCTGGTTTTAGCGGCAGCATTTCGATTTTTTTGTTGGTTGCTTTTTCGATATCGCACACAAAACCGGCGCCATAATCATACACAGCAACAATGGTGCCATAGAGCTTACCGGCAGGTGTCAGCACCTGTTTGCCGGTTTCCGGATGTGCCGGGTGTTTACCGAGGCTGCGCTTCAATCAATTAAGCAGCGGCAGGTGCTTCAGCAGCAGGCGCTGCAGCTTCTTCGCCCTTATCTTTTTTGGATTTGCGGGCAGGGCGCTGGGCCGGTTTGGTTTTCACCAGGCCAGCCTGATTGAAAAACAGATGCACGCGGTCGCTCATTTGTGCGCCGACGGAGAGCCAATGCTTGGCGCGATCAGTATCGATGATCACTCGCTTGGCGTCGCCGGTAGGAAGCATCGGGCTATAGGTACCGATATTCTCGATGAATTTGCTATCGCGCGGGCTGCGGGAATTGGTAACTAAAATCTTGTAAAATGGGCGTTTTTTAGTTCCGGCGCGGGAAAGTCTGATAGTAGCGGGCATAGGATCCTTCAATCGAATAAAGTGTTTAAGGGGGCGCTTTCTAGCAGTTTTTAGGGCATACGACAAGCATAAATATGCGGCTGAATAGAAAATCTTAACATTTTGTCTGTTATGATTTTTGTCTGTTATGATATTTTCGATGATTCGTGAACTTGCCGCCGCCTCAAGAGAAAAAATGAACGAACTGCCCCATCCGCGTGTCGTAAAACGCTTGCTTGCGCGCAAGCTGGATATGCAGAAGATCCTGAGCAAGGTCATTCACAGCCTGACCCTTGCCGTTTACCGCCCAACCTATATTGGTTTTGAGAATATCCCTAAATCAGGACCTGTGATTATTATCGCAAACCATGTGTCCTATGTTGATGGGCCGGTGATTGATGCCGGTACGCGCCGCAATGTGCGCTACATTATCGATCAGGATATTTATAATCTGCCCGGCGTTCATTATATGATGAAGCTCGACCGCGCGATTCCCATTGCGCCGACTCGTAAAAGTATTGAGGAAGCCTTTGATGCAATTTCTGAAGGGCTGAGGCAAGGCGATGCGATTTGTATTTTTCCGGAGGGATTTCTCACCTTCACCGGCGGGCTTGGGCGTTTCAGGCCGGGTATTGAGTGGATCATCAAGCGTGATCCGGTGCCGATCGTACCGATTGCGATTTCCGGACTCTGGGGCAGCATGTTCAGCCGCAAATACTTGAAATCACCGCTGCGCTGGCTACCGCGCCATTTCGGCCTGAAGGTGAAAGTCAAATGCGGCCCTGCCATCGACCCGCTTACTACTAAAGTGGATGTGAATTATCTTCAGGAAGTGGTGCTGAGGCTGAAATATTCGATTTAACGCAGCCCGCCAAACAGCTGCCCCAATCCCCCGCGCATCAGGCCTTTCTGGCCCATCTTTTTCATTTTTTTCATCATGTCGGCCATTTGCATCTGCTGCTTGAGGATCTTATTCACATCCTGCACCTGAACGCCTGCGCCTTTTGCGATGCGCTGGCGGCGTGAGGCGTTGATGAGTTTGGGGAACTGGCGTTCTTTTTTGGTCATCGAAAGAATGATCGCCTCTTGTCGCGCGATCATATTATCATCAATCTTGCCTTCGATCTCTTCCTTCAGTTTGCCCATGCCCGGCAGCAGGTTTAGCATACTGCCAAAGCCGCCCATTTTTTTCATCTTTCGCATCTGGTCGAGCAGGTCGTTGAAATCGAACTGCCCCTGCATCATGCGCTCAGCCATTTGCTCGGCTTCTTTTTGATCCACCGCTTCGGCGGCTTTTTCAACGAGCGCAACGATATCGCCCATGTCCAAGATGCGGCCAGCGATGCGTGCGGGGTGGAATTCTTCAAACTCGGAAAGCTTCTCGCCGACGCCGATAAATTTAATCGGCTGGCCGGTGACCGCGCGCATGGAAAGCGCCGCGCCGCCGCGCCCATCACCATCAACGCGTGTTAAGATCAAACCCGAAACGCCAATCTGCTCGTGGAAGGTTTTAGCGATGTTCACCGCGTCCTGACCGGTGAGCGAATCAGCGACCAGTAGTGTCTCAATGGGCTGGGCGAGCTGTTTCACTTGCTTCAGCTCATCCATCAGCTCGCCGTCAATATGCAGGCGGCCGGCGGTATCAAGCAGCAACACATCATAGCCGCCAAGGCGCGCTTCTTTGATCGCGCGCTCGGTGATTTCCTGTGGTTTTTGACCGGGTATAATTGGCAGCGCATCAATACCTGCCTGCTTGGCCACTTGCGCCAGCTGTTCCTGCGCGGCGGGGCGGTAAATATCAAGCGAGGCAACCAGCACTTTTTTGTTCTGTTTAGTTTTCAATCTCAGTGCGAGCTTGCCGGTGGAGGTGGTTTTGCCGGAGCCTTGCAGGCCGACCATCATGATGATGGCAGGCGGTGTTGTGGCTAGATTCAGTGGCTGATTTTCGCTGCCAAGGAGTTCGGTTAAGTGGTCATTGACGAGTTTGATGACCATCTGGGCCGGGTTGACGTTCTGGATCACCTCGACGCCGACGGCTTTGACCTTCAGCGAGGCAATGAAATCTTTGACCACCGGCAGCGCCACATCGGCCTCAAGCAGGGCGATGCGAACCTCGCGCATCACCGCGTCAATATCCGCCTCCGAGAGCACCCCTTTGCCACGAAGCTTACTGAAGATGCCGCTTAACTTATTGGAAAGACTTGAGAACATGGCTTAACTGTCACAAAACATTAACATATAACAACTATAGTTGAGGATCATATTATGCTATTTTTTTAGAGTTTATAACGAAAGCGCACCCGCATGTCGATTGAAGAGATTATTCCTTCGCTTAAACTATCTGACAGCAAATTGCTGGAACGTGCACAAACAAAAGCAGTTTATGCACTCGCAGATGCCTATGAAGCTGATTTAAAGGCGCTAATTGATAAGTTAGAAAAAAAGTACCATTTGAAAATCGGTAAGTTGATAGGGGTTGGCTCACTTGCGCTGGTTTTTGAAATAGAGCAGCCCGCCAAGGAAGGTGAAAAAGGCGTGGAGGTGTTCAAGAAGTCGGTTATTAGAATTCAGGGTAAAGAAAACACCGGTTTTGTTGATAACCCGCTTGCTATCCAGCCGCTACTTAACATCTCGAATGATGAGCTTGGAGAGGATAGCTACTACTCAGCTACTATCGTTCCGCGTGCTGAGATGGAGCGGGATGGTAAAGCAGCATCTCCTGATGAAATTCTACACACGATCGCTGCATTCAACGCGAAGAAGCAGTTTCCGCGTTTGTTTGATCTTTCCGAGGATCAGTTTGGGTTTATACCTGGTATTGCAACACCGGTACTCATTGATATCAGCTCCATGTCTCATGATGATCCGGAGCAGCAGAAGAAAAAAATTGGATTTGGCGGTGTAGATAAGTTTATCGATACGCTTTCGGCTAAAACGGGCAAAAGCAAGGATGAGATCTTATCAAATAAGGAAGGCCTTGATCAGCTGGTGGCGCTGGAGATGGCGTCTCGCCGTCTGAATTCAGATGCGCTGCAAGAGTTTCGCGATGCCGATATCAATCTCGAAACACCGGCACAAAAACTCGCGCGGCAGCTTCTTGATACCCCCCTTCACTGGACTACCGAGGATAGTAACGGAAATGATGTTGATACTTATAACTTTAAGCAGTTTCTTGAGTATGTGACGACTGCCGATTATGCGGATGCTAATAAACCTGGAGGGATTATAGATGTATCCAAAAAGGCGCAGCCCTCGCTGGTGGAGTACTATGAGTTAAAGAAGCATGCTGGCGATATCGTGGCGCTTCTGACACGAATTGAAAAAGGCCACAGCAACATCGGCCATGCTGAAAAAGAAACGCTGAAAAAGGGCTATCAGCTGGTGGCTTCGATTGCAGCCAACTACAACGATGTCAGACCCTTTGTGGAATCGATTGGTGCGGTAACTGAAAAACTGACAGGGAATGTCAATAAGTCAGCGGTTAATGACGCAGAAGAGGGCACGCTATTTAATTCGATAATGGTTCAATATAGTCAGTTATTACAGGAGCTTCATATAGAAGTTCCCAAAGCTCGCCGTCTAGGCGGCTGAGCAATTTTTTCAAAAAATTAACATCTATGGTTTAAAGTCGAAGTATGGAAAACGATACACCCATATATAGTTTAATCCCGCCATCAGAGCTGAGTGGTTTGTCTGCTGAGACCGCGGCAAGAATCTCCGAAAATCCTATGCCAACATCACAAAGGGTTTCTAACTTAACACCGCTTGAACTGGTTGGTCAGGGACAGCTATCAGCTAAAGATGCTGGCAAAAGTGACCCAGTTAGCCAGCCAATGCCATCAACTGGAAAAGAACCTTCCGGAAAAGGCAGGGGCTAGCCATGTTTGCCCGCAAGCAGGACGAGCTGGTTTTTCTTTCTAAAGGTACGCATGAAGGTCGCCATACGTGGCACTATCTTCTAGTTAAAAAAATGAAGCTGCCGCAGCTCATGGAAGCGGTTAAGCAGGGACAGGTTGACCTTGCCCAGTATGGGCGTATTTTATTTTCCGGCTTTGGCGCTAATCCGCCAGCGGATGTCACGTTGCTGGTTCGTCAGAAATTCGGCTGAATCAACCCGGCAGCTTCAGGCGCTGCACATGCCTGCCGTGGGTCAGGTGCTCGTGGATAACCTCATCGACATCCTCTTTCGTTCTGCAAGCATACCATACCCCCTCGGGGTAGATCACCATGCACGGGCCAAGTTCACAGCGATCAAGGCAGCCAGCACTATTCACGCGGGTTTTGCGGATGCCGGCTTCTTTAACTTTTGCTTTCATGTAGTCGCGTAGTTCGGCTGCGTTCTTATCAGCGCAGCAGCCACGCTTGTGACCGGGCTCGCGCTGGTTGGTGCAGCAGAAGATATGGCGCTCGAAAAACATATCAGAGGTTGTAGAGGTAGGTGTAAAGTGCATCCCGCACAAAGTGCAGCAGTAGGATAAGTATCACCGGAGAAATATCGATGCCACCCATGTCCGGCAGGTACTTGCGGATGGGGCGTAGCGCGGGGTCAACAAGGCGATTCAGTGCATACATGATCTTCTGCACCACAGGTTGGTAGGCATTCACAATTTTGAATGCAATCAAAAGTGACAGCACTGCCTGAACGATGACGCACAGCAGATAAAGCGAAATGAGACTGCCGATAAGATTCACGAAGGGATTGAGCATGGATTTGGCCTATTGATAGACAGCAGCTTGAATTGTTTTTTGAGGAATGTAGCGAGGATTGAAAACAAGCGGCTTCTTGTGATGATTAGCATGAAAATAAATGCCAAACCAGCAGCGATTTGCTGTCCAGAAATACCAGCCATCATCAAGGTTAACAGGGTGGGTTTCGCCTGTTGATGGGTCAACATAGTGACCGTAATAGTTCAGGTGGGCAAAAAGCCAGTAGCTGCCGATGTAAGATGGCAGATAGAAAAAAATCATATAAGTTGGCCCAAGCAGCAAATACCAGAACGTGATGTTCAGTGAAACAAGCGCTAAGAATAATATGAATGAGAATTTTCTTGTGATGTGGCTTTTCAAGTTACTGCCGTAATGTTCGTAATAGCGTTTTGAGATAAGCTGCGACGGATAAAAAAACATTTTTTTACAATACTCAGCAAAAGTCATTCCTATTGGGGAATGAGGGTCTTGATCGGCTTTGTCCGTGTATAAATGATGGAATGCGTGAATTAGTTTCCATCCGTTGAAGCCCCACAGCTGATGCATCCCTGAGATGTGGCCAACGATACGGTTCATCCATCTTGGCGAAAAGCTGTTGTGGGTTGCGTTATGAATAAAAACAACTGACAATCCGCCCACCCAGAACCCAATTGGAATTAGAGCCAGCAGCCACCAGTCGAAATAGTAGGTGTAGAATTCTGGTGAGTGCAGCTGTGCTGCAGCAAGGCAAAGTGCGCCACTGACGCAAACGCTCGGCGCTAATTGTTTAATATGGAAGAAGCGATCCGAATAAAATTTGCCGATTAATGACATCTGATACTCACACTAAAGAAACAACTCTCTGTTTGCTATATAGCTAATTTTGTCAATAATGTCTAAAATTTCTAGAGTTTCATTATTCTGTGCGGGGTGTTGTGCATACTAAACACATTAAAGTTACCGATATCCCGGCGTCGGTGGAACAAAATGCCATATACGAATTCGTGCCTGTCCAGCCTGACGAGGCATTTTATAACGAACGAACGGACAGGAATATTGGCTGGATAAGCCCTGAGGAGCAGCAGATACTGAAGCAATCGCGCATTGCGATTGCTGGGCTGGGCGGTATGGGTGGGGCTGCAGCTCCCTCGCTGCTCAGGATGGGGGTTGGCCAAATGAAGCTGGCTGACCTCGAGACGTTTGATGCCAGCAATATCAATCGCCAGTTTGGGGCGGGACGTTATGCCATTGGCCGATCCAAGGTTTTTGAAACCATCAGGCTACTTCGTCAGATAACGGATGATACAACATTGGTCGCATACCCACGCGGGGTAAATGAGCATGAGGTTGAGGGGTTTGTTGATGGCTGTGATCTGGTTTTGGACATGGTCGAGTTTTGGGCATTGTCTGCAAGAATTTTGCTGCATAAAACAGCACGCAGCAGGGGCTGTACAGTGGTCAGTGCAAACCCGGTAGGTATGGGAACAAGGCTGTTTTGGTTTGATGAGCGGGCATGCGATATTGAAACATTCCTCGGTGTCACTTATGAAGAAGCGCTGGAGTTTGAAGAAAAAATGCGGCGCGGAACAGCGGGTAATAAAGAAAAGATGCGTATTATCGCTTCCGTAATGTCCAGCTTTGTGCCAGAGCTACCGTTTTATGCTGATAGTGAGCAGAAAGCGAGTAACCATAAAACACTTCGTGAGCGTATCATGAAGGATAACAAGCCCTCTGTGATAGGTTCAAATTTAGCGATGGCTGGCGGGTTTCTTGCAAATCACGTTGTGCTATATTTGCTCAGAAACTCAAACGTGAAGCGCCGTAAGCTGCCGCGTTACCCAAGCGCCCCAGGCTATATTTATTTTGATTCAGCATTTGTGAAGGCGGCAATCAGGCATAATGGCGTGCTTGTTAAATTGCTTCGTCTTTTATATCGCCTTGGTGTTAGGCTGGCGATGAGAAAAGTTCCTGATTAGCCAGTAATTTACACTTTATTAACTGTGTTATTCCTGCAACCAGTTCGGCTTCGTTAAAGAAGTGGGCGGCAATTTAATTATATTTTAATTTAATGCAGGAAATATGGCCGCAAGAGTTTCTAAACTAATGGAGATTTGAGTATGTCATGGCTGCGGTCAACTAGCGCACTTTGCGGACTTGCAATTGCTTGCATGGTATTTCCTGCCTCAGCGCAATCAACAAACCCAGATGAAGAGTTTGTCGATTTATCACTCGAGCAGCTTATTCGAATCAAGGTTACATCGGTTTCCAAGCGCTCTGAGAATGCTAACGAAGCGGCGGCAGCCATTTATGTGATCACGCAGGACGATATTCGCCGCAGTGGTATGACCTCCATTCCTGATTTGCTCAGGATGGTTCCTGGCCTCAGCGTTGCAGGCAGCAGTGCGCATCAATGGGCGATTTCATCGCGTGGCTTTTCGGGGGTGTTTTCAAACAAGCTTCTCGTGCTTATGGATGGCCGCACCGTTTATACCCCGCTCTTTTCTGGTGTTTACTGGGACGCGCAGGACACGATGCTGGAAGACATTGAGCGTATAGAGGTTATTCGCGGCCCCGGTGCAACATTATGGGGTACGAATGCAGTAAACGGCGTTATCAATATCATCACAAAATCATCTAAAGACACGGTGGGTGGTCTTGCTGCTCTGACTGTAGGCAATCAGGACAAAGCTTTGGCTCGTGGTCGTTATGGCTACAAGCTTGATGAAGACAGCTATGTTCGTGCATATGCAAAGTTTGATGACCGCGATGAATCCCGAACTTACACGGAGGCGCGTGGCCTCGATGCCTGGAATAAAGGCCAGGCTGGTTTCAGGGCAGATCTTGGTCTCGACGACAAAAAATCAATCACAATTCAGGGGGACATGTATCGTCTTGGAGCGAGTGGTCAACTGACGATTCCAAGCTTTACCAGCCCGCTAACCGATTCAGTACGTGACCGTGAGCTGGCTAAGGGTGCAAACCTGCTGGCGCGCATGAATTATGAAATTGAAAAAGATAATGATCTCACGCTGCAGGTTTATTTTGACAATGCGCAGCGTGAAAATGCGATCTTTGATGATAATCGAAGCACCTTCGATATTGATGCACAGCAGGCGCTGGTGGCGTTTAATGGACAGCATGAAATTGTATGGGGTCTCGGATATCGACTGGTTTCTGATGAGATTCTTGGTTCTACAACACTGGTATTCTCGCCGCAGAAACGCTCGGATAATCTTTTCAGTGCGTTTGTGCAGGATAAAATTGCGTTGGTGCCAAATGAGTTTTTCCTGACGCTTGGTTCAAAATTTGAACATAATGATTATACAGGGTTTGAATTTCAGCCAAGCGGGCGCTTATCATGGATTATCGATGATAGGCAAACCTTATGGAGTTCCATCTCGCGCGCGGTGAGATCGCCAAATCGCTTCTCAGATGATGGCTCGCTGGCATCGCTATATAATCCCGATATCGATCCAGGCGGGCCGGTGGTTCCTGCGTTTGTCGGTACGATTGGAAATCGCAATCTGGATTCTGAAGTGCTTAATGCTTATGAGCTGGGCTATCGTATCCAGGCAACGGATAAGATTTCATTTGATGCCGCAACTTTCTATAATGACTATGATAGCCTGGTAATTGGCGCTCTTGGTGCTCCTACCGCAGTCAATTTTCCGGGTCTTGGTGTTGTCCCTTATGTTCCGGTTACACCGCAAAACCTAAATGAAGCGAGGGCCTATGGTTTTGAGCTTAGCTCTAACTGGGCGGTTAGCAGTAATTTTGATGTGTCGGCTGGCTATACCTATTTTGATTTAAAACTTGATCTCAATGATCCATTTGGGTTTGAGTATGCGGGCAAGACACCTAAGCATCAGTTTAATATTCGCAGTAACTGGCTGCTTGGAAATAATGTAGAATGGAATAATGCGGCTTACTTTGTTGATTCACTTACCGGCCCAACTATTCCAAGCTATTTAAGGTTTGACAGTCGTCTGGCGTGGAGGCCTGTTGAGTCTCTTGAGCTTTCGATTGTTGGACAGAATCTGTTGGATCCTTATCACCCAGAATTTAGTGGCTATACTTATCAGGGTAATTCGCAAATACCACGCAGTGTCTACGGAAACATAACCTGGAAGTTTTAGTTTGTGATACATCCACTCTCCAATCTGTGGATTAAGATTGTCCACCGCACGTGTTTTGCGGTGGCTCTTCTTCACGTTGGATCAGCACTTGCAGCAGCACCAAAGGCATTGCCGCCTAAATCATTTTATGGGCAATACTCGAGGCATTTTCTTGGCAGTATGAGTTGGCCGGCTGAGGTTGATTTTCTTGCTCAGTCAGGTTTTAATTTCTGTATTATCGGAGATAGATTGGAAATCAGCCCCCCGCCTCCTGCTAAGTGGAATTTTTCTGCCCCCGTAAAAATTATTGATGCGAATGGCAAGGGCGATCGTTTCATTGCCGAAAGCTGCAATGCTATTTTTATTGCATCTACGGAAGAAAAGCGTCTTTCAGCGATTCTTTTGGCAATTAATGATCGGCCAATCCTTACCATCAGCCCCATCATTAAATTCACTTCAAAAGGTGGCATGTTTGGGTTTGTTCAGGTTGGTGAAACCATTCGTTTTACCATCAACCGTAAAGCGTTGGAGGCGGCCGGACTTCGTATCACGGATCCGAAAGTGCTCGATCTAGCTGTTTCTGAGCAGGAGGACTAGCGTTTATGCAGCTCCTCAATCACAACATATCCATTAAACGCCGCCTGAACCTGATCATCATGGCGATCAGCACAATTTCGGTGTTGCTCACAACGATGACCGTTTCGCTGGTTGGTATCTACAATATCCGAAACAGCATCATCAACGAGCTTAACCTCTCTGCAACGATTGTCGGCGAGGCAAATATTTCGGCGCTGGAATTCAGCATTTATGACAAGGTGCCGGCCAGTATGAATGTTTTCAGTGTTAAGCCACAAATTGTGCTCGCATGCATTTATGATGCTGAGAGTTCTTTTGCAGATGCTGATGACAATATACTCATGGATAAAAGGGTTGGTGAGTATTCCTTTGGGGATGGCTACCCCTCAAATTGTCCTGAGGATGTGAGCCCACGCATTACTATCAGCGATGATCATATCGAAATCATGAAGGATATTGTTAACGATAGTTTCCAGCGTGTTGGCTCTATTTATATCAAATCAACCTTAGAGCAGATCAATGAATATATCAAAAAGCAGTTCGCGATAGCGATTACGGTTATTGCGACAGCGCTGCTGTTGTCATATCTTCTTGCTGTTTCTCTGCAGCGCGCTATTTCAGCGCCTATTCTTGGTTTAGCTGAAACAGCACGAAAAATATCTCAGCTCAAAGACTACGCGATCCGTGCGCCGGTGATTGGTGATCCCCGCAAAGAAGATAAAAATGAGCTGGTAGTTCTCACGACGGCCTTTAACGACATGTTGACGGAAATTGGTGAGCGCGACAACCAGCTCAAGAAACAAAATATTGCATTGGAAAAAGCTAAAGATTCAGCTGAGAGTGCAAGCCGCGCAAAATCACAATTTCTTGCAAATATCAGCCATGAACTCCGCACGCCGCTGAATGCCATTATTGGTTTCTCATCGATTCTGATGAACCAATTATTTGGTCCGCTCGGTGATAATAAATACCTTGAATATGCAAAGGATATCAATGAATCGGGAACGCATCTGCTGGATATCATCAATGACATTCTTGATCTTTCTAAAGCAGAGGCTGGCAAGCTTTCCATTACCTACCAGGAAGTTCATGTTGGTAAGTCTATCAACAAATGCCTTACCATTCTTGCTGAGCGTGCTGAAAAAGGAAATGTTACGGTTAGTGTTGATGTTCCCAAAACACTGCCAGCACTAATTGCGGATCGTCTTCGCTTTATTCAGATTGTTCTCAATATCATGTCCAATGCTGTGAAATTTACTGAAGCTGGCGGGCGCGTTCATGTTGCGGCGAAAGTCGTCGATGATCAGTTTGTTATCACCGTTCAGGATACTGGTATTGGTATGTCAAAAGAGGATCTGGATAAAGCCTTCCAGAGCTTCGGACAAGTTGATAGCGGCCTCAATCGTAAGTATGAAGGCACGGGGCTTGGCCTTCCGCTTACTCGTAAGCTCATTGAGCTTCACTATGGTAAAATTGAAATGGAAAGCGAATTAGGCAAAGGAACGATCGTGCGCCTGATTTTCCCAACAATTCCGCCGCCTGAAGCGGGCTATGTTGCGGAAGAGTAGAGTTATAAACCCATTCTTAACGAATGACGGTTAGATTAAACTTGATTAGAATATAGAAGAGGTTGCCTTGAAAGATATCTACACCGAATGCATTTTGATGATTGAACGTCTCCACCGTCGTTTTCTTGACGTGGTAAAGACCGAGCTTGATCGCCTGCGGATCGACGACATCAACAACGTTCAGACCCTCATTCTCTACAACATCAACCATGAGCAGCTAACCATTGGTGAACTCACCAACCGTGGCTATTATCTTGGCTCAAACGTTTCCTATAACGTCAAAAAATTAGTGGAAAATGGCTATCTGGTTCAAGAGCGTGCGCCACATGACAAGCGCTCTACGCGAATAAAACTCTCTGATAAGGGCTTGAGCCTTTGTAAGAAAGTCGATGAGCTCTATCAGCGCAATGTTGAATCGCTCTCGAAAGAGACGGATGCCGTGAAGCTTTCTGCTCTGAATGCATCACTTTCTCAGCTTGAGCGCTTCTGGTCAGATTACATTAATAATATTCATAAGGTTAAGTAGTCATTATTCCAAAAAATTCTTGGGGTAATTTTAGTCGATTTAGGCTTTTTTTACTTGACCTTGCGTGTGATCTTTTCTATAAACCGCGCTCTTAATCAAACTTTACTGAAGGTTTTTTATGTCTAGGCGTTGTTCTGTCACCGGCACTGGTTCGCAATTTGGCAATAAAGTGTCGCATTCTAACCGTAAAACCAGAACGCGTTTTCTGCCTAACCTGCAGAAAGTCTCGCTGATGAGCGAAGTGCTAGGCACGACCATTACCCTTCGCGTGACTGCGGCTACGCTTCGCAGCATCGAGCATAATGGCGGTTTGGATGCTTATCTGACCAATCACTCTTCCCGTAAACTCACGGAAGAAGCAGGCAAGTTAAAGCGCCAGATCGAACGTAAGTTGGCTAAGAAAGCCGCCGCTTAGTTTTGCGATCTGCCTTAAAGAGACCGGTTAGTTGCTCGGTCATGGCTTCGCCGAGTTTTTCAATCTCAGAAATTGTTACGGCGTGCTTGTAATAGCGTGTTACGTCGTGGCCGATGCCAATCGCAAGCAGTTCAATCGGCATTTTGGTTTCTACCAGCTCAATCACGTCGCGTAAGTGGCGATCAAGATAGTTGCCGGTATTGGCCGAGAGCGTGCTGTCATCCACCGGTGCGCCATCCGAAATCACCATCAGGATACGCCGTTGCTCTGGTCTTGATAGCAAGCGTTCAGCAGCCCAAAGGATTGCTTCGCCATCGATATTTTCCTTGAGGATGCCATCTTTAAGCATCAGCCCAAGATTCTTTTTTGCTTTGCGCCAACTGATATCAGCGGGCTTATAAATGATATGGCGCAGGTCATTTAACCTTCCTGCCTGTGCAGGTTTACCAGCTTTAAGCCACTCTTTATACGAGGCTCCGCCTTTCCATTCCTTGGTGGTAAAGCCTAGTATTTCGGTTTTAACGCCGCAGCGTTCCAGCGTGCGCGCCATGAGATCAGCCGAAAGTGCGGCCATGGTGATCGGACGGCCGCGCATTGAGCCGGAGTTATCAATCAATAGCGTGACGACGGTATCGCGGAAATCTGTATCATGTTCGCGCTTGTAGATTTGTTCTTCTTCGGGGTGGATAATGAGCCGTGTGAGCTTGCGATTATCAATAATGCCGTCATCCTGATCAAACATCCAATGCCTTGCCTGACGCGCGAGCAAAAGACGTTGTAGCTTATTGGCAAGGCGCGCGGTCAGGCTTTGAAACTGTTCTAGCCGTGCATCAAGCTGTTCTCGGAGTTGCTCCAACTCCTGCAAGCTTGCAAGCTGGCTTGCCGCAATCACCTCATCATAGCGTTTGGTATAGGCGTGATATGGCGCAAGCGATGATTTGGTTTGGTTATGCGTATGAGGAAAGGGATTATCACCTGCTTCTTCCTTGCCGGGCGGCGGTGATTCGCTTGCTTCCGCCGGCACACTACTTAGAACAGGAAATAGCGATGGTTCTTGCATGCCATCAGGGCTGGTGGGAGATGACATGCCGCTTTCAACTTTGCTTTGCGCGTCATTGGTATTGGCGTGGTCATCGGGCGCAGGTGGCGGGCCAGCGCCTTCGTTTTTATCTTCGTTTGAGGCCTTGATCAGCGCCAGGGTTTCGAGAAGTTTGAGCGCTTCCTTCGCATAGGCTTCCTGCGTGCTGGTAAGGTTTGAGAGTTGCTTTAGATGGGGGGCAATATCAGATAGTTTCTCGCGTGCCTCATCGACGCCTGCACCTGAAATGTCTTGGCCTGCAATATCCACGCGAGCAAGTAGCTCTGTTGCTGCTTGGGGTGTCATGGTTTGTGAGGCGATAGTTTTCATCTGCCAGGCACGTTCAAATTTCTTGAGCAGGTTAAACTGTACGCCGGAGAGATAGCGGCTGCCAATCGCCTCCATGCGAACTGCTTCCAGCGTATCAAAGAGTGCAGCTTGAGCGAGCTGATTAGGGCGAAGCTGCTGGTGTAAGCTGGCATTATGATAACGATGGCGGATAGCCTGCTCATCCATCATTGCGCGCACCAGTGGCAATTCATCATCGCTTGGAGGTTTAGCAAGTGGCGGTAAGCTGAACTCTTTCTTCTCAGCAGCTAAGGCACGTGAAGCGGCCAGCAATTCTTGTCGAAGATGGGTTAGGCGTTCGCTTTCAGCGGCCATTTAAGCCTTCGCGAGTAAATCGACATTAAAGCAGCGCTGGTAGTATTCAGCGATGATACCGCGTTCATTTTCATCGCATTTATTGAAAAAAGTGAGGCGGAAGGCTTGATGAACATCGCCAAAAATTTTGGTGTTCTCAGCCCAGTTGATCACCGTGCGCGGCGACATGACGGTGGAAAGATCGCCCTGAATAAAGCCCTGGCGTGTGAGGTTTGCCATCGCGATCATGCTGCGCAGTGCTTCTTTAGGTTTACCGCTTATGCCTAAATCCTTCACCTTGCCACTTACCACTTTGAATTCATCTTCTTCCGGCAGGTAATTCAGGGTGGTGACGATGTTCCAGCGATCCATCTGGCCTTGGTTAATAGGCTGGGTGCCATGATAAATACCGGTGGCATCACCAAGACCAATGGTATTGGAGGTTGCAAACAGCCTGAAGAACGGATGCGGCGTGATCACGCGGTTTTGGTCAAGCAGCGTGAATTTACCCTGCGCTTCAAGCACCCGCTGGATCACGAACATCACATCCGGCCTTCCAGCATCATATTCATCAAACACCAGCGCCACCGGCCGCGCCAGCGACCACGGCAGGATGCCCTCTTGAAACTGCGTGATCTGCTTACCGTCTTTCAGCGTAATCGCATCGCGGCCGACAAGGTCGGTGCGGCTGACATGGCTATCGAGATTCACGCGAATGCACGGCCAGTTCAGGCGCGCGGCCACTTGCTCAATATGGGTTGATTTACCGGTGCCGTGATAGCCTTGCACAATCACGCGGCGGTTATGCGCAAAACCAGCAAGTATGGCGGCTGTCGTAGCCGGTTCAAACTGATAGTCAGGATCAATCTCCGGCACATGTTCTTCTGCTTTAGAAAAAGCGGCGACTGCGAAATTCACTTTCACACCAAAGAGTTTCTCGGTGGAGACGGTTTTATCCGGTGTGTCTTGTGAAAGACAGGAGGGGGCGGTTTTGTTCATGGTCATGGTTTATACAGCGATGCTTTTAAATGTGCAGCAAGCAAATGATAGGATTCGGTGATTTTTTTGAATTTATCCTCGGCGAGCTTATCGGTTTTATTGATGTCGGGATGGTATTTCTTGACCATCTCGCGGTAGCGGCGTTTGAGCTCTTTGGCTTCAAACGGATAGTCAAGATCAAGCAGTGATAGCGCCTTTCTGACTTTCGCGGAAAGCTGCGGCTGTGCTTTCTTTATTTTGGTTTTGCCGGAGAGAAACTCATACAGCGCATCATGCAGATTGGCGACCGGCTCGCGCAGGCGCGTTTCGCGGTTCCATGTCGGGCGGTGGCCGGTTACGGCGTCGCGCATGAACGCCTCAATCTCACTTGCATTCATGCCGCGAAAATAATCCCATGTTTGGTTGTGCTTGCGGATATGCTCTAAGCACAGCCAGCGATAGTCATGGAGTTGATTATTCGACCTCGGTGCTTTATAGACGCCTTGCTCGCGGCAACCCGGCATTTCGCACATAGGCGCTTGGTCGGGGGGTATGTGCGGTGCAAAATCTTGACGTGCGTTTTTTCTGGGTTTTTTCATGAGTCGAATCGAGCGAATAAAGGCAATAGTAACGCAGGCGCTAGAGCCCTGTCACCTTGAAATCATCGACGAATCGCATAAACATGCGGGGCATGCCGGAGCCGCACCAGGCGGTGAAACCCATTACAAGCTCGTGATCAGCAGTAAAAAGCTGGAGGGTCTAACCAAGGTCAAGGCGCATCAGGCAATTTACCAGTTGCTCGGCGATGAGTTCAAATCAGGCCTGCACGCTTTGGCGATTGAGATTAAGCCGGTTCCATGACTTTCTTGGACTGCGCTTTTTCCTTTGGCTGCTCTTCGTCCTTATCCTCGGTTAGCGCCAGTATTTCCTTCACCAGCGATTTGATTTCGCGCGCGGCCTGACTGGTTGGTTCCAGTTCGGTGGCGGTGCGCCCTTCCATCAGCGACGACGCAAAGAGTACGCGGTTGCCGATAGTGGTTTCTGTAAGTTCCGGCAGTTCATCAGAAATGATACCAGCCAGTTTTGAATTCGCAGTGACGCGGTTCAGCACCACGCGCACAGGAATTTTTTCGGCTTTTGCAAGCTCCAATGTAGCTTTTGTTGCCCACAGATCCGTTGGGCTTGGTTGAACAGGGATGATGATGAGATCCGCGCTGCGGATAGCGGTGCGTGCCTCGGTTTCGGTATGGGGAGGGCTGTCGATGATCACATAATCCTGAGAGCGTTGCAGCCTCGACACCTCACTACCAACGCGCCAGCCGGAAAGTGATGTAAAGGTTAGGCCAGTATAGCCTTCACCGAATTTATCCTCACGAATTTTGTGCCAATAAGAGAGGCTGCCCTGCGGATCAATATCAACAATCGCGACACGGTTGCCTTTTTGGCTAAGTGCCACTGCGACGTGAGCGGCGATAGTGGTTTTGCCTGCTCCGCCTTTTTGCTGTGCAATCGTGATGATTTTTGCCATAGTGCGCCTCGTTTTTTAGATTAACCAACGTAGCATTACATAAATTGATCTATCATCGCAACTAGATTTAGTAGCCCTGCTGCAAAATAACACCATATGAACGAAATTGATACAGCCGCCATATTATTAAGGGACGATAAGCTGGTCGCGATTCCCACTGAGACAGTCTATGGACTGGCTGGTAATGCGCTATCGGATAAGGCTGTGGCTGCCATCTATTCAGCCAAGCAAAGGCCGCAGTTTAATCCGCTGATTGTTCATGTGTTATCGATTGAGCATGCGCGCGAGCATGCCCAGATCGATGCAAGGGCGGAATTGCTTGCCAAAACATTTTGGCCAGGGCCGCTGACCTTGGTGCTTCCCAGAAAAAAAACAAGCAAACTTTCCTTATTGCTTAGCGCTGGTTTGGATAGTGTTGCCGTTCGTTCGCCTGCTCATCCGCTGGCGCGGGAAGTTTTAGAGAAGTTGGATTTCCCGCTTGCAGCGCCCAGTGCGAATCGCTCTGGCCGTGTAAGCCCTACTGAAGCCGCGCATGTTGCAAGCGAACTGGGCGATCGTGTGGCTATGATTCTTGATGGCGGCGCATGTCAGGTTGGGCTGGAATCTACCGTACTTGATTTAACAACCAATGATGCTTCTATTCTGCGCCATGGCGCGATAACAGTGGATATGCTGGAGCCACTCATTGGTTCTCTGCGAGCGGCATCATCAACCATTAAAGCGCCTGGCATGCTTGCCAGCCATTATGCGCCATCAAAACCTCTACGAATGAATGCGCTATCAGTCGCTGCGAATGATGCGCTGCTCGCTTTTGGTAAGCCGGTTGCTGGTGCAGCGGTAATGCAGAATTTGAGTGAGTCAGAAAATCTGGAAGAGGCGGCGGCGAATTTATTTCGCATGATACGGCTGCTGGATAATAGCGGTGCGAAGGCTATTGCTGTGATGCCGATTCCGGAAAAAGGCCTTGGCCTTGCTATTAATGATCGCCTGCGCCGCGCCGCGCATGGCACGGATTATAATGCTCAGGAAGTGATAAGTTAATAGTAACCGAAACTCTCTTTTTCAGAAAATGTTTCACGTGAAACATTTTTGAGCCCCAGCATGCTCTGCGCAACGGCTTCGGCTACCTTGATGCCATCCACACCCGCGGACAATATGCCGCCAGCATAGCCAGCTCCTTCACCGGCAGGAAAAAGCCCTTTGGTATTAAGGCTTTGGAAGGTTTCATCGCGCTTGATACGAATGGGCGAAGAGGTTCGGGTTTCAACGCCGGTGAGAACCGCATCATCCATATCAAACCCGCGAATTTTTTTGCCAAAAGCAGGAAGTGCTTCGCGGATAGCGCTGATGGCAAAGTCAGGAAGGCAAGTCGATAGATCAGTCGGCGTTACTGCGGGCTTATAGGATGGTATTACATCTCCAAGCGACTGGCTTGGCCTGCCGGCGATAAAATCACCAACACGTTGAGCTGGTGCCGCGTAAGTTCCGCCGCCTGCTTTGAACGCGGCTTCTTCCCATCTGCGCTGGAAATCAATACCAGCCAGCGGCGAGCCGGGATAATCTTTTTCAGGCGTGATGCCAACCACGATTCCCGCATTAGCATTGCGCTCAGCGCGTGAATACTGGCTCATGCCGTTGGTGACGACGCGCCCCTGTTCGGACGCTGCGGCAACGACCGTACCACCCGGGCACATGCAGAAACTATATACATCCCTGCCGTTGCTTGCGTGGTGTACTAGCTTATAATCCGCAGCTCCTAAAATGGGATGGCCAGCCGATTCTCCAAAACGCGCGCGGTCGATCAGCGATTGTGGGTGTTCGATGCGAAAGCCAATGGAGAAGGGCTTAGCTTCGATATAGACACCGTTGTCATGCAGCATTTGAAAGGTATCACGTGAGCTATGGCCGATGGCGAGCACGACATGATCGGCTTCAAGTTGCTGTCCGTTATCAAGTATCACGCCGCGAATCTGCCGCTCGCCGGCTGTACTGGTTTCTACGTTCAAACCTGTGACTCGGTTTTGAAAGCGATATTCGCCGCCAAGTGATTCAATTGTGCGGCGCATATTTTCAACCATTTTTACGAGGCGAAAAGTGCCGATATGCGGATGCGCTTCGGTCAGGATTTCCGGTGGTGCTTCGGCTTTTACGAACTCGGTCAGAACTTTTCTGCCAAGGGAACGCGGGTCTTTAATCTGGCTATAGAGTTTGCCGTCAGAAAATGTTCCGGCGCCGCCTTCACCATATTGCACGTTGGATTCGGTATGCAAAATTGATTTTCGCCAGAATCCCCAAGTGTCTTTGGTTCGTTCACGAACGACTTTACCGCGCTCTAAGATGATCGGTCTAAAGCCCATCTGTGCAAGGATAAGCCCCGCAAATAACCCGCATGGTCCTGTGCCGATCACGACTGGGCGATTGGAAAATCCTTCCGGCGCTCGCGCGACAAATTTGTAATCCATATCGGGTTTTATTCTGATCTGGTTTTCGTTTGAAAAGCGCTTTAGCAGCGCCGCTTCGTTTTCCACCTCAACATCAAGGGTGTAGATCAGCATGATTGCATTTTTCTTGCGTGCATCATGCGCCCGCCTGAATACCTCGCATGAGCGCAGCTGTGATGGTGCGATCTTTAAGCGTTGAATAGCCGCTTTCTCGATATCCTGAGGTGGGTGATCAAGCGGAAGTTTGATATCAGTCAGTCGAAGCATAATTCTTACATGTCTGTCCAATCGCGCCGTAGCGTAAGCGAAGGCGGATGGCTGGGGGACTAGGACTCGAACCTAGATTGACGGAGTCAGAGTCCGCTGTCCTACCATTAGACGATCCCCCAACAGGCTAGGGGCGCAGATTTACTATAAATAGCCGGTTTTTCAACCCCTAAAATGTTGCTTTATTTAATCTTCGCGGGTATAACGCCGCGATGTCAAAAAACGTTCAAATAGCTCCTAAAGTCGGTTTCGTGAGTCTTGGCTGCGCTAAGGCTCTGGTTGATTCAGAGCGTATCCTGACCCAGCTTCGCGCGGAAGGGTATGAATTTTCGTCTGGCTACAAAGCAGCGGATCTCGTGATCGTTAACACTTGTGGTTTTCTGGACAGCGCACGTGAGGAATCATTATCTGCGATCGGCGAAGCGCTAAATGAAAACGGCAAGGTGATCGTAACCGGTTGCATGGGCGCAACGCCGGAGCTTATTCGCAGCAAATATCCCGAGGTGCTTGCGATCACCGGCCCGCAGCAATATGAATCGGTGGTGCAGGCGGTGCATAAGGCGCTGCCACCGAAACATGATCCTCACCTCGACTTGCTTCCGCCTCAAGGCATCAAACTCACGCCGAGGCATTATGCTTATCTCAAAATTTCAGAGGGCTGTAATAATCGCTGTTCGTTCTGCATTATTCCGAAACTGCGCGGTGATCTGGTGAGCAGGCCAGCGGCTGATGTGCTGTCAGAAGCGGAAAAACTAGTTCAGTCCGGTGTGAAAGAGTTGCTCGTGATTTCGCAGGATACCAGCGCTTACGGTATCGATACTAAATATGCCGCCAGCCGTTGGAAAGACCGCGAGGTGCGCGCGAAATTCTATGATTTATGTGAAGAACTCGGCAAGCTAGGTGCGTGGGTGAGGCTGCATTATGTTTATCCTTATCCGCATGTGGATGAAGTGATTCCGATGATGGCGGAAGGAAAGATCCTGCCCTATCTCGATATTCCCTTCCAGCATGCCAGCCCAAAGGTTTTAAAGGCGATGAAGCGTCCGGCAAATCAGGAAAAAGTGCTGGAGCGTATCGCGAAGTGGCGCAGCATTTGTCCTGACCTCACCATCCGTTCGACGTTTATTGTTGGCTTTCCTGGTGAGACCGAAGAAGATTTTGAGTATCTACTCGAATGGCTTGAAGAAGCGCAGCTCGATCGCGTGGGTTGTTTCCGCTATGAGAATGTTTCCAGCGCTGATTCCAATGCGCTGGCTTGTCATGTATCAGAAGAAGTCAAACAAGAGCGCTGGGAGCGCTTCATGGAAGCTCAGCAGGTAATCAGCGCAAAACGCCTGAAGCGCCATGTGGGCAGGACGCTGCCGGTGCTGATTGATGAAGTGTCTGAAACGGCGGCAATTGGCCGTTCTCCAGCCGACGCACCGGAGATTGATGGCGTGGTGCATGTCAAGCTCAAGGGCAGGGTGCTTGCAGGTAGTATTATTCAAGTGAAAATCGAAAGCTCTGATGCCTACGATTTACATGGGGCCGCCGTATAATTGCGCCTTGACCAGCTTGGGGCGAGCACCCTATAGTCTGGCTCCATTTTATTGATGGCCGAGTAGCAAAGTGGTAATGCACGGGACTGCAAATCCTGTATTCGGGAGTTCGATTCTCCCCTCGGCCTCCATCTATTTTATGAAGATTCGCTTTGTTTTACTGAGTTTTTTGTTAATTGGCCTGGTCTTTAGCAGACCAGCGATCGCTGATAGTTTTTACTTTGTTGAACTCGGTAAAGTGAAATCGCTAAAAGAGGCGGATGAGCAATGGCAGCAACTACTGGATGCGCATACGGCTTTACTGGGTGATCTGCGTTATTATCCCCGTGAGGTGATTCACGAAGGCAGGCACAGTTTTGTTCATATTTATGCAGGCCCGATCGAGGACAAAAGCGAAGCGCAAACATTATGCAGCCGGCTTTTTCGAGACAAGATTGCATGTTTCGTGGTCGAAGGCCTTCCTTCTGTGCAAAAAAAGACAGAGTCAATTGTTGCTGAAGCACCAATTTTACCGTGGCTTTTAGAGGAAGAAAAAAAGCGCGTTGATGAACAGAGGCAGGCTGCTTTACTCCCGTGGTCGGTAACCAGCCAAGTACAAGAGCCGATTAATGATGAGGTTGCAGAAGCTAAAATAGAAGTCGCGGAAGCTGTTCGTGTTCCACTTAGCGATAATGTTTCCTCCTCGCAGCGTTCCCATTCGCCAAGTAACAAACATTGGGTTGTCGTTAAGCACTTCGAAAGACAGCGTGACGCTATTGATTATTGGAAAAGAGTAAGAGATGAGGCTCAAAATATGACAGTAGGGCTTCGTACTGTCATTAGACGTGGCGCTGGTGATGAGAGGTTTTCATTGCTTGTCGGGCCAGTTTCCAGCCATTCTGATGCTAGCTATTTATGCTCGATGGCGTTGCTACCGGTCGATCCAAGTTTAAGCTGTGATGTAAAAGAAGATCTGGCAAACGCACGCTCGAAACATCGTTATAACAAAACTGAATATGCTCCTGAAGCTGTCGCTCCCTCTCGTGCAGAAAAAGCTGCTTATTGGATACAGCTACCGTTAACCGGTAAAGTTGAGGACGCTGATATTTTGTGGCAGTCATTGCTTAGAGAGCATGGCGATGTGCTTGCTGAAATTGAATATCGAGGCGTCAGCTCTACTTTGAGGGGACACGCATTTCAGCTGGGCAATTTCTCCAGTAAAGATGAGGCGGTTGAACGATGCTACCAACTCATGCAACGCCAGGTGAAATGTCAGGTTTTTGGTGGTTTATAAGCATATAAAAGAACACGCAGATTCTGCTGGTCAACCAGAATGATGTTTGCTATATCAAACGCCCTTAGCCTGTTTTTCTAGGTATTCCGCGATAGCTCAGCGGTAGAGCATCCGACTGTTAATCGGACGGTCGCTGGTTCGAATCCAGCTCGCGGAGCCAACGCTCATTTTTTTATGATGCGGTTCTGGCCAAAGAACAGACTAATTGCGCATGTTTTTGCATCGGCGCTTTCTTTCAATATACCTGCCTGATGATCAGCGGCGAGAAGGCGCGCAAGTTTTAAATTGATATCGTCAGCAGGGGTATCGGTTGACAAGACCTTGCGGTGGAGCGTTTCTTCGATTGCGCTTTGTGCAAGCTTGATCAATTCACTATCGCTTTTTGTCTTTATTGCCTGATTGCTGAATTCAAATAAAAGGTAATTTCTATCTTTTAGCTCATTGAGCCATCTCACACGAATCATGATGGAGGCTTGCTCATGCTGGTTAAATAAGTGCTGCATAAGGTTTGAAACCATCTGCTGAAGCCTGAATTCATTGATCATGAGGTTTGGCAGATTAGCCGGGCAATCAATTTCAATTTTCCCGTTGCCTGCATTTAGATTTGATGAAAGCTGCTTGACGCTTTTTTCTATCACCTGATCGACATCGGTTGGTTTTTCATCTTTGGCAACATAACCGCTTTCGGTCTTACTGAAGGTAAGAAGCTCCGTTAGTTCCGAAAGCATGTGATTGCTGTTTTGGTAGATATCGAGAGCGCATTGGCGATATTTGCGGTTTTCTATTGGCCCATAGACTTGGTCTTTCATGACCTGAGAGTAGGTGATGATTTCTGTAATTGGCTTTCTTAGTTCCTGACAGATAAAGCCGAGAAATTCCGATTTGCTATGTTTTTCAATTTCAGACTGCTCTTTGCTTTGCTTCAGCATAAACATTTTATTGCGAAGCTCATCTTCAACACGGTTACTTTCAGAGATATAGTCACTTATTCTCTCAAACTCCGTAGCGAGATTCTCAATCTCCTGTGATCCGCCTTGTGGCTTATTGGTGTAGGGTTTGCCTCGCGCAATTTCGCTGGCTGCATCGGTTAGCATGAGTATCGGGCGGATCATCCGCGCACGCATGATCCACAAAAACAATACAAAAAATATCGCAAAACCCAATACCTGAAGAAGCCTTGACCAGAGTTGGTTTCTTACGTTTTCATCATTTTTACGGGCGTCATAGCCTAGCAATATTATATAGGGATGAGCAGGGGCTACGCGATAGTAGGTGTAGAGACTCGAGCCAATAAAAAGATTGCCGCGTTCAATAATTCCTTTGTTTGATGCGCTTAAGTTGTTTTTAAGCAGTTTCCTTGCAGGGAAATGATTCAGAACGAATTCTTTCTCGTCCGAGACCTCTGTGAGTGGCACCAAATTTTTACTCACGATTGCAAAGCTAATGGAATCTGTTTTGAGCAGTGAGCGTATTTCCTGCGTTAGCATCTCTATATCGACACTGATCAAGACTGTGCCGATATGCTTGCCGGTATAATGTGTAACACCCATTGCGATTGGGATAATCCAGCGGCCTGATACCCGCCCATCGACAGGCTCGCCGATTTGCATTTTCCATGGCTCGTTATAAGCCAGTTTCACATAGTCTCTATCCGAGACATCAATTGGTTCATCCAATACGCCTTTGTTGCTACTTACGACAACCTTGCCTTGCGGGCTCACGAATGAGAAAACTGAGTAAATGCTGCCTTTTGTCTCAAAGGATTTCAGCATTCCAGCCATCTGGTTCAAATCCTGCTTATCAAATACAGAAATCTGTTTTCCCAATGAACTGAGCAGGTAGCTGCCGTAACGAAGATCACGCTCAAGACTTCGTTCGATTTTACTGGATTCATCGTCGAGCTTAACGCTTACCTGCCTGGCATGTTTGACATAGGTGCCATAGCTTACCCATGCCGAAATCAGAAAAAGCACAAACAATATCGCCGCGGCTAGTAAGGCGAAGTCACGTGACAAGGATGGCTGTGACCATGGTGCTTTCATGGAACAAACTATAAGAGATTAAAGAGAAATAGGCAAACTATAGCGCAGCCGAAAGCTGACTATCAGCGGCTGGCTGGTTTTCAAGGCGTGCTGCAAAGGAACGATTAGGCTCCAGTTTATGTTTTATCGTTCTAGGATCAATCATTTCAGGCTGGGAATTTTGAATATAAAAAGCATCATCGTCATCAATGAATGACTTTGGCACACCTAATGCCGCACTGACATCATGTGCAACATCAGGGCGCGGTGTTTTATTCGCACGTTTCTTAGCCGAAAGGCGGCTAATCGCATTCCAGATAATAATGGCAGCACTTGTGGCATAGAGGTCCAGCGCAATCACTTTGCCAAACCGGTAGGTTTTGTTTGCCTGCTGAAGCTCGGTTAATTCTTTCGTAATTGGAGTTGCGGCAATGGCTTTGCCTTCTTTACTCAAAAAAGCAAATTTGCGGGCGAACCAATCTTCATATTTATCGAACCAGTATTTATCGGTCGTTTTATCTTTGCCAAGCAATATGTCTGCTGTGATGAAGGATGTTGCAACTGTTGTGAAAGCTGCAAGCCTGCCTTTGATGACATCGGTCCAGTCTTGTTTTGGAATATCCTTCAGGCGCTCGTGGGCAATTTCTACTTCGCCGGGTTTGCCAATCTTGCGATTAAAGAAATTGGCAATGGATTCACGGCTATTCTCAAGCCATTTGAGCATTGGAGCAAAGAGATTGCCACCGTGAAACAGTGTCATGGTACTGGCTAAAGCCGCAGCAACTCTTGCATGTCCCTCTGTTTTTCCGCCTAGTGGATAGATTGGGTTTTCAAGCAGTACCTTTTCAAACCACTGCTGAAACTTTTTGAAAATGTTAGGGATGCCAGCATAGCTATCTTTGGCATATTTAGGATTAGCAGCAAAGGCTAGAACCGCAGTAATCGCAATGATAAACGCCTTTCCAGTAAGGAACTGGAATACATCATAGGCACGCTCGCCGGTTGTTTTTTTGGAGATATCAATGGGCGGTTTGGTTTTCGTCGCTTCGCCTTGTGCAGAGTCGTTCTGCGCTATCTGTACGCCAGCAACAGCTGACGGCGAGGTGTCTTGGCGCGCCTTAGTCTCACTCTCTGATGTTGGGCGCTGAACCATTGCCGCTAGCTCATTCCGGGTTGCAGGCTGGCAGAATTATCTGGCGATACACGATCAACAAATCGATCGGAACCTGCGCGCTGCTGGTTGATGAGTATATTGGTTTGCCGTGGCTTAACCTGCTCGGAGAAAAGCTTTTTAGGTGTGCCTGATGGATCTTCGTCCAGCGGAAGCGACGGCGTATCTTCAATAATCGATGCTTTTGGTGTTTTGTCCTTTTTTGCACCGTTAGTTAGATAAAGAGTCATCGCGGTGATTTTAGTGAAGACCGTATCCAGCGCGCCTAATCCTACATAACGCGCAAGAACGCCTTCGCCTTTTAGCCTGGTGGCCAGCTTATCGCCCTTGGGAAACATGCTGACACCTTTTGCCAGCACATCATTAACAACCCAGTCTGTTGTACGAGCTTTACCACCATAATGCCCTTCGTGGGTAATCATTAAAGGGTTAGCATCATATGGGTTGAGCGGGAATTGTTCGTGGGTGGGTTTGGTTTTGTCGGCCGCAAGCTTATCAAGTGCGGTTCCGGTTCCTAGTACAAACGCTGACGCAAGAACGCGCCTGCCGATCACGCGCAGCCAGCTCTGCTTGGGCTGCTCTTTTTCAATATAAATTTCATCAGCGGTCAGCTGGTGGCCGTCCGGCGCAGTTTGATCAATACCAAACTTTTCGTTTAGCCAGTGCACAATTGGGCGCTTGCGGTCTTCCATGAATTTCATGGGAACAAGCAGCAGCCAGCCACCGCCCGTCAGTGCCAATGTTTCCATGACGACTTTGGTGTTGTAGTAGCCCTTATTGAGAGGCACCTTGCCAACTTTTTCTACACCCTGGGCGATTTTACCAACGGCATATTGGAATGGTTTTTTCAGGCGGCCAGAAATCAGCTCATCAGCCAGTATCACCGAGCCCACCAGATTCACCCAGTAATTGATGCCCGAATAAACTGTCCAGTTATACCATTTTTCACCCTTGGACATTTCATGCGGCAACGCGGCGCCAGCAGCTGCGGCTTCAGGAGCGGCATCCACCCTGATATTCGCATTCTTGCCGGCTACAATCACCGTGCTATCTGTTTTTATCTCAGTCATTGTTTCTAATTAAGTTCCTAGCTGTAGACCTTGTTGTTCCTGCGACTGCATAATTTTATCCGCAAACGATGCCGATGCTTCTGAGCGCGGCGCTTTTTTTGCTGGTACGCGGTTTGAAAATTTATTTTTCTCTGGCGTGCAATGTTTTTTAGAGCTGTGCTGGGGTTCTTGTGTTCCAGCAATGCTATCTTCGATAACGGCAACGGCTGGCACAACACTCACCTCGTTCAAACCTTGCTCGTCATGACATGCTTCCTTGTGCGATTTTTTGGTAAAACCAACTTTTGAAAGCAGGTTGTGAGCAGGCTTCCATTTGGTTGCACCGTAAATTACAACCGAAAGAATGGTAGTCAGGAAGAATTCTTTAGTAACGAAAAGGCGCGATTGCTCAGCGAATACAGCGCGCTCGACATGCGCAAAGAGTTTGCTGTCTTTTTTAAGCCCAGCCTCGATATGCTCAATCTCAGCCATGATTTTCAGCTGTTCTTCCGGGTTGCCATGGTATTTTCGTATCTCACTGTGGTGCCCAATAATTTGTTTACCGGCTTCTAATATTTCAGGCGGTGCATTGGTAATCTTTAGAATATCTTCAAGATTTTCATGTTGTATACCCGATAGCTTTACTTTGTTTGCTGATAAAAACTTAGCAAGCCAGCTCCTGACTTTTTCTGGCATCCAATCATACATCTTGTTGCCAAAGCCCCAGCCTGCAACCGAGTCGATGTTTTTGTACATGCCGGGTTTACCCTGGCTGATATGGTTATGCTTGAGAATGCTATCAACGTTATCACGCACCTGATCGATGCTGAAAACAACAGCTAGTGCTACAAGTCGTGCGCGAATCAGGTTCCACCATGTTTCTTTTGGTTCATCGCCTGGTTTGAGTGCGGCAGCTTCTTTTTCTTCTGGCGTGCGGTTCGGGTGCAGCCAGTTATCAACTTTATTGAGGAATCCTTCGCGATGGTTTTCAAGATACCAGACCGGCGCCAGCGCGACAAAACCAGCAATACACATGAACAAGGTCTCAATCGCTGAGCGACGAGATTTAGCTGCACGATAGGCTATCTCAGCTGTTTTTTCTGCCTCAGGAAGGGCGTTGAGACCTTTATTTAACTCGACGCCGCCTAATTTGAATGCACCATTAACCGCTTTTCCCGGTAGTGAAAGTGCAAACGAAATAACTTTGCCTGCCTCCGATTTTGCCAAGCTCTCCTTCATCCAGTCCGCGCCTTTGGTGGTCGCGAGGTAGTAGGTGATGACGACAGAAGCAACGTTGTTAAAAATCTGGTGAAGTCCGCCAAAATTTACGAGATGGAAGGCGATGCGCGCGCCTTTTTTATTAAAGCGGTTTTCGTGAAGTTCCTGAAGTTTCTTCTCTTTTTCTGATAATGGTTGTTCGTTAGCCTTGCTATCGGTTTGATTCTGAACATTTGGCGAGGAGTGGCTATGTTTGGTATCAACCTGCACAACAACGGTTTCCTGCTGCTCATGATCAGCGGAATTGGTATTTTCTTGTTTTATTTCAATATTTAACTTCTTCATCGATTACGCTTTTTCTGTGGCATTGCAACATATCCACACTTCTCCACGCTATTAATTTAGCATATTCGCGTACTTAATAATGTGAAGTTTGCATGACAAAAGGCCTAATGGCCATTAACAAACTACGCAAAACTGCCATAAAAAAGGCTGCGGATTGTTCCGCAGCCTTTTTTGTTAGATATTACAGTTGGTTGGATTAGAAATCCATGCCGCCCATACCACCCATGCCGCCCATGCCACCGGCACCGGCGCCGCCATCAGACTTTTTGTCTTCCGGAGCGTCAGCAATCAGGGCTTCGGTGGTGATGAGGAGGCCTGCAACCGAGGCTGCGCCTTGCAGAGCAGCGCGAACAACCTTGGCAGGATCAATGATACCGGCCTTGATCAGGTCGCAGTAGTCAAGCTTCTGAGCGTCGAAACCAAAGTTGGTATCGGTCGATTCCAGCAGCTTGCCAGCAACGACAGCACCATCGAGGCCAGCGTTTTCAACGATCTGGCGGATCGGAGCCTGCAGAGCGCGGCGCACGATATTGATACCGGCCTTCTGATCGTCGTTATCGACTTTGATTTTGTCGAGAACGCGCGATGCATAAAGCAGCATCGAACCACCGCCCGGCACAATGCCTTCTTCTACGGCAGCGCGGGTCGCGTGCAGCGCATCATCCACACGGTCTTTGCGCTCTTTAACTTCGACTTCGCTCGAGCCGCCGACTTTGAGAACAGCCACGCCACCTGCGAGTTTCGCGAGGCGCTCTTGCAGTTTTTCGCGGTCGTAATCCGAGGTGGTCTCATCGATCTGGCCACGAAGCTGGCCGCAGCGAGCTTCGATTGCCTTTTTCTCGCCAGCACCGTCAACGATGGTGGTGTTATCTTTATCGATCGATACCTTTTTCGCGCGACCTAGTGATTTCAGCGTGACGCTCTCGAGCTTCATGCCGAGATCTTCGCTGATGACTTCACCACCGGTAAGAATCGCGATGTCTTCGAGCATCGCCTTGCGACGATCACCGAAGCCAGGAGCCTTAACAGCAGCCACTTTCAGGCCGCCGCGCAGCTTATTAACCACTAGGGTTGCGAGCGCTTCGCCTTCAACATCTTCTGCGATGATGAGCAGCGGACGCTGTGACTGAACCACCGACTCAAGCAGCGGAAGCATTGGCTGTAGGCCGGATAGCTTTTTCTCGAAAATGAGGATGAACGGGTTATCAAGTTCCACCACCATTTTCTCGGCGTTGGTCACGAAGTATGGCGACAGATAGCCGCGATCAAACTGCATGCCTTCGACGGTCTCGAGTTCAAACTCAAGGCCTTTGGCTTCTTCAACGGTGATGACGCCTTCTTTGCCTACTTTCTCCATTGCTTCTGCGATTTTCTCGCCGACTTCTTTGTCGCCGTTTGCTGAGATGGTCGCAACCTGCGCCCATTCTGCTTTGGAGCTAACAGTTTTGCTTTTCTTCTTGATTTCAGCCACGATTGCTTCAACCGCTGCATCAATGCCGCGCTTTAAGTCCATCGGGTTGAGACCGGCGGCAACCGCTTTGCTGCCTTCGGTAAAAATCGCCTGTGCAAGCACCGTTGCGGTGGTGGTGCCGTCACCGGCCATATCAGCCGATTTGGAAGCCACTTCACGCAGCATTTGCGCGCCCATGTTCTGGAATTTGTTGGCGAGGGTGATTTCTTTGGCCACGGTCACGCCGTCTTTGGTGATGCGCGGTGCGCCAAAGGATTTATCAATCACCACATTGCGACCGCGGGGGCCAAGGGTAGCCTTAACGGCGGTTGCTAGTTTATTGACGCCTACGAGCACTTGCTCCCTGGCATCCGAACCAAAACGAAGTTCTTTAGCTGACATAGTTTTCTCCTGAATAAAGGTTAATTACGCAGCTTTTTTCTTGCTGCTGGTCATTTCAATCGTGCCAATCACATCGGATTCTTTGAGCACTTTGTATTCTTTGCCGTCGACTTTGATATCGCTACCAGCCCACTGGGTGAAGAGAACAATATCACCAACTTCGACATCCATCGGGATGCGCTTGCCATTTTCATCTTTTGCGCCTGGGCCAACGGCCAGTACTTTACCCTGTTTTGGCTTTTCTTTCGCGGTATCGGGGATGATAATGCCGCCGGCGGTTTTATCTTCCTGCTCAAGGGCTTCGACCACAATGCGGTCGCCAAGTGGTTTAATGTTCATAACTTCGAACTCCAATCTAGGTTAAACTTAAGGAAATTGCTGATTAGCCGACATTCTCGACTAAATTTGTATGGCAGATATAGAAGGCTTCGACTAGGTTTCAAGGGTTAGTTTTATTTTTTTGTAATAAAATGTTTGAACCTGCATCAAATTGTCACTTTTGTTCGCGTTTAGTTGATTTTAGGGCGGCTAACCGGCGTGATTATCCTCATTTCTTTAATGCGCCTGTGCCAGCGTTTGGTGAGCTTAGCTCAAAACTGCTGATTGTCGGGCTTGCGCCCGGGCTGCAAGGCGCTAATGCCACTGGCCGACCTTTTACTGGTGATTATGCTGGTGATGTGCTTTACGGCGCGCTGCTAAAAGCAGGGTTTGCTAAGGGCAGCTACAGCAGCCCAAGAGGCGAAAAAATTTCTGGTTCTTATCAGGATGGGCTTGAGCTGGCCAGTTGCCGCATTACCAATGCTGTGCGTTGCGTACCGCCGGAAAACAAGCCCGAGCCTAGCGAAATCAGAAGGTGCAACGATTTCCTCAAAGCAGAAATCGCGGCCATGCCAAACCTAAAGGTGATTCTTTCGCTGGGCCTGATCTCACACAATGCTGTGCTTATTGCGCTGGGCAAAAAAGCAAAAGATGCAAAATTTACGCATGGCGCGCTTCACGTCATCCAGCATCCAGCATCAACCATCCACCTACTGAATAGCTATCACTGCTCACGCTATAATA
Organism: Rickettsiales bacterium; assembly: GCA_021299465.1. Taxonomy (GTDB): domain Bacteria; phylum Pseudomonadota; class Alphaproteobacteria; order Rickettsiales; family SXRF01; genus JAJTHB01. The sequence continues at coordinate 218,262 of JAJTHB010000005.1, forward strand.
TGAATACCAATCGGCTTACCACCGAGATGTTTGATCAGGTGATGCAGCAAGCTAGAGAGCTTATCTAAAGGTTTCATTAAACCAGTTGAGGGCACCGCCAGTAGCCGGACCCGCCGCGCCGCCAGCGGTGCCGGTCACTGTATCAGCATAGCCTTGGCCTGGCTTATTGCTTTTATTGCCGCTTTCGCCGTCAAATGGTGAAGCTGGCGCATTTTGGGTAGATGATGGGCCGACCTTTCCAACACCGCCGCCTTGCTGGGATTCTGCCGAACCGCCCGTTGTTGGTAATGATGGCATCTCGTAGCGCAGGCCAGGGAATGGATAACCCGCGATCATCGCAGGAGTTTCCAGCGCGCAGGTCAAAGCATCGGTTTTTTTCAGGCGGCACCAGCCTTCATTTCCAACACGTTTACAGGCTATACCCTCGTTAGTGCCTTTATAGCCACCAACATCAAATGTTTCACTATAAGGGCGGCAGATGGCCTTGGATTTACTGGTAAATGCTTCGCCGACACTGATCGCGCCTATATTATTATCAGAGCTTTTCCATGGGTAGGGTTCTTTGGTGGTGATGGTATCCATTACATATTCAAAAACTTTGACGTAATAGTCCTTTTCGACAGCGGATAATTCGCCTGGTCGTGGTGGTGCATGTACCAGCACTGGCTCAGGCTGCGTTTTGGGCTGGCTGGCATAATACCAGATAAAAGCGAGCGCGACGATTAAGATAGCTAAGTATTTCATGTATCTTACTATAATCGCTTGACCGTTTCTTGTCAGCAGCCTTATCTCACCTTATGAAAATTTTTCATGCATTATTCAGCGATAAGAGCGGGGGCTTGGAGCAGGCCTATTTTGATTACTCTGAAGCGATGGCAAACAAAGGCCATTCGCTTGTGCTGGCCATCCATCCTGAGGCTAAGTTAAAATCGCAGCTTAGCCAGCTCAGGCAAGAGATTCTAAGTTTTGCTCCCAAAGGCTATTATGATTTAGGGACGATCTGGCAATTAAGAAGGGCGATCAGGCAAACCAAGCCTGATGTGGTTCTGGCGCATAATAGCCGTGCAGTGAGTGTACTTAAGCTGGCTATGCTTGGGCTTTCGATTCCACTTATAGGTGTCAGTCATGGTTATAAAACCAGACGCATGATGCGCGCTGATTACCTGCTGACGCTTACCAACGACATGCGTGATCATTTCGTTAAAGCTGGATATTGTGCAAATCGCTGCTTGGTAATGCCCAATATGATCAGGCCGGTGGCATTAGATTACCGGCCAATGAATCCCGTGCCTGTCATTGGCGCAATTGGGCGGTTGGTTTATGACAAGGGTTTTCACCAGCTGGTGCAGGCGATGGCCGAGCTTTCGCGGCGCGGTGTGCTTTGCAGGGCTGTGATTGCGGGTGATGGGATAGAGCGAGATTCGCTACAGCGCTTTGCTGCAGATCTGGGTGTTTCGGATTTAATCAGCTGGACGGGCTGGGTGCGTGATAAACAACATTTTTATGATACGATCGATTTGCTCGTATTTCCTTCTCTGAATGAGTCATTCGGGCTTGTTGTGCTGGAAGGCATGACTTATTCAAAGCCCGTTATTGCAAGCAATACCGTCGGCCCGGCTTCGATCATTGAGCATGAAAAAAACGGCCTTCTGTTTGAATCCGGCGATGTGCTGGGGTTGGTGGAGGCGATAGAGCGGTTGATTGAAAACAGCGTTTCAGCAGAACAGATCGCCAAAGCGGGCAGGGAGCGTTCGCAAGAATTTTCACCTGAGCGATTTGCTGAGCGATTGGATAAACTGCTTATTAACATCAGAGATAATAGATCAGTGCGATCGTCGTAGCGGCTGCGAGTGACGCCCAGGCAAACTGTAGCCATTGTTTGTGTTCATGCCTGCGATTTTCACTTAGAGCGCGAATGGAATCTGGATGCAGTGTGATGCCTTCCGGGTTTCCTAGTCTGGCAAAGGTATTTTCAATCGACCGCATGACATCCGGAAATTTTTGGGCAAGTTCTGCACCATCTTTCGCGCAATCTTTAAGTTTTGCCTGCAAGCCGAAATGTTCACGCGCCCAGCCTTCGACCAGTGGCCGCGTCAGCTCCCACATGTTGAGTTTCGGGTTCAGCATTCTGCCAACCCCTTCGGTTACCATCATGGTTTTTTGCAGCAGCAAAAGCTGCGGCTGAGTTTCCATTTCAAATTCAGCGGCGATGTTAAACATCTGCCCGAGTAAATGCGCGACGGAAATTTCATTCACCGGCTTGCCGACAATCGGCTGTGCAACCGCCATGCAGGCCTGCGTGAAGGCATCCAGCGATTTGCCGGCTGGCACATAGCCGGCTTTGAAATGCATCCTTGCAACATGGCGGTAGTCCTGCGTGAGGAAGCCGCGCAGGATCTCAGCCATGTAAAGCCGCGAGTCCCAATCCAGACGGCCCATGATGCCGAAATCGACCGCGGCAATATCGCCATTTTTATCGACGAATAAATTACCCGGATGCAGATCGGCATGGAAATAGCCATCGACAAAGACTTGTGAAAACAAGCTGCGCGCGGCTTTGGTCAGGATGGCATCTGGATCAAAACCACTCCTTCGAATTGCTTCGATGTCATTCATTGGAATGCCGTCGATCCATTCCAGCGTGAGCACGCGCTGTGAGGTTAAGTTCCAATCGATCGTTGGCACACGAAACCCAGGCTCGTGCTTTTTGATGTTATTTGCAAGCTCGGTCGCGGCGGCGGCTTCAAAGCGCAGGTCGAGCTCGAAGAAAACCGTTTCTTTAAAGGTTGAAACAACCTGTTTCGGCTTGAATCGCTTGGAATCACTGAGGCGGCTCTCAATGATATCGGAGAGCCAGAAAAAAAGCTCCAAATCACGGGCAAAAGCTTTTTCGATACCCGGCCTAAGGATTTTAACGGCAACATCGCGGCCGTCTTTTGTTTTGGCTTTGTGAACCTGCGCAATCGAGGCGGCAGCAACCGGTGTCTCATTAAATTCAGCGTAAAGACTGCTTAGCGGCGCGCCGAATTCTGATTCGATGATGCTCCTGGCAACGCTACTGGAAAAGGGCGGCAGTTTATCACGCAGGCGCGAAAGCGAATCTGCCAGTTCATCGCCAATCAGGTCGGAGCGCGTCGATAGCGCCTGACCCAACTTAATAAAAGTGGGCCCAAGTTTTTCCAGCGCTGCTGCTAGGCGTTCACCCTTGCTACGGCCTCCGCTTGGCAAGCATTTACCAATAAGACCCAGAACTGGCAAAATACGCAGCTCATCAAAAATAAATAGCGCATTCTCGCTCGCCATAATAGCGGCGATACCAAGTAATCGTTTGATGTTGCGAATGCTGCGGATCATTAGAGTTTGCGCCCCGAATGAATGGCGACTACGCCGCCGGATAAATTACGGTATCGCGCCACGCCGAAACCCGCCTGTTTAATCATCGCGAGAAAATTTTCCTGATTAGGAAACCGCCGAATACTTTCCACCAAGTAGCGATAAGCCTCTTCATTGCCCGTGACTTTTTTGCCAATAGCCGGAATGATATGAAAGGAATAAGCATCATAAAGCTTTTGCAGTGTGGTGTTTGGTAGTTGGCTGAATTCCAGGCATAGAAACCTGCCGCCGGGTTTTAATACGCGGTGGGCTTCGCTCAGTGCGCGGTCAATACGGGTGACGTTGCGAATACCAAAGGCAATGGTGTAGGCATCGAAATGGTTGTCAGGAAAGGGAAGGGCTTCGGCGTCGCAGCAGATCCATTCCAATCCATGCGTCAGGTTTCGATCAATCGCGCGTGACTTTCCTTCTTCAAGCATCTGCTGGTTGATATCAGCAACGGTTACAAGGCATCCCGCTTTTTCGATCATACGAAACGCAATGTCACCAGTGCCGCCTGCGACATCGAGGATGTGCATGCCGGAACTAGGCGAAAGCATTGAGACCAATTCATGTTTCCATAGCCGGTGGATGCCCGCACTCATGAGGTCATTCATCAGGTCGTAACGGCTGGCCACCGAATCAAACACACCTTTCACCAATGAGGATTTCTCATCCTCGGCGACATGTTTGAATCCGAAATGGGTGGTGGACATAGATGAGGTTGCGTAAGTTCAGTAGGTTTCGTAAGTTCTGGCCGATCAACCTACTAAACCTTCGAAACCTACGCAACCTTCGAAACCTATTTTATCATGCCCGAATTACCAGAAGTTGAAACGGTGCGCCTTGGACTTGAGTCGCAGATTATTGGCGCCGTCATTGATAAGGTGATTCTCAGGCGTAAGGACCTCCGCGTACCTTTTACGAAGAACTTTGCGCGCCGTGTTCAGGGGGCGCGCATTCAGGCGATCAAAAGGCGCGCTAAATATCTTTTGTTTTACCTCAGCAATGGTGAGGTGATTCTATCGCATCTTGGCATGAGCGGTCGCTATGTGATCTGGCCGGATTCGTTGCCGAAAGCGGCTAAGCATGACCATGTCATCATGCATTTCGCTGATGGCCGTTTTCTTGTTTATCATGATCCGCGGCGTTTTGGTGTGATGGTCATACGTCATGCATCTGAACTGGCAATCGATCCGCTGCTTTCTTCGCTAGGGCCGGAGCCGCTGGAGCCATCTTTTACGGCCTCTGTATTAAAAGAGGCGCTGAGCAAAAAATCTGCGCCAATTAAGCAGGTCCTCATGGATCCGCAGGTGGTGGTGGGTGTGGGTAATATCTATGCAAGTGAAGCGTTGTTCTTGGCTAAGATTGATCCGCGCAAACCAGCCTATCAAGTGCAGGGTGAGTCTGCTGAGCTGGTTCGGGCGATACGCAAGGTATTGAAGGCGGCTATTGCCTCTGGAGGTTCCAGCCTGCGGGACTTTCTTCAGGTTTCTGGCGAGGAAGGCTATTTCCAGCATGCGTTTAAAGTTTACGGAAGGGCTGGAAAACCTTGTGTTTCATGCGCCATACCCCTACGGAGTATACGCCAGGCGGGGCGCAGCACATTCTTCTGCGCCGTATGTCAAAAATAGCTGCCATGTTCGTTATTCTGATTAAGCTGTAAAGCCCGGAAAATAAGGCTTTTTGGCGGGTAAGAAAAAAATGGGACAGCCTGTGGATTAGTGCTTGACGAGGGAGGTGAACGCGGTTATTTTCGTCAGTCCGAATTCGGTATAAATTTTTTATAAGTGAGATGTTCAATGGCAAACCATAAGTCGTCAGAGAAGCGCATTCGCCAGACGGTCCGCCGCAGAGAGGTGAACCGCAAGCGTGAAAGCAAAGTGAAGGCATCGGTTAAAAAAGTTGAGCTTGCTATTGCAAGCGGCAAAAAAGCGGATGCTGGCAAAGCGTTGGTAGAAGCTCAATCGCTGCTTATGCGGGCTGTTTCTGCTGGTGTACTTAAGCTTCCGACAGCGTCTCGCAAAGTCAGTCGTTTGTCGCAGCGTATTAAAAAACTCGCCGCCTAATATCTAAAACTATCTTCCAGTGATTCCTTAGCCGCTCCATCAAGAGAGCGGGCAGGTTTTTGCTGCCTTAAAAAACATAACGGGATGGAACATGAAAGCTCAGTTGCGCTTGGAAACCACGCTTGATGATGTGCTCGCTCCGATCTGGGAGCGGATTAGTGAAAAACTTAAAGGTTTATATGGTGAGGCTGTGCATCGCAGCTGGCTCAGGCCTATGCGCTATGCGGGTCTTGACGGCCAGAAGATTCAGCTGAGCGTGCCAACACGCTTCATGCGCGAATGGGTCAGCACCCATTATGCCGATGACATACGCCACTTCTGGCATGAAGAAAAAGAGGCAGAAGGCCTTGCAGTAGAATTTGTGATTGCCAGCCAGAACAGCGAACCAGTCGCTGCTAAATCAGTTTCTAATATCGTGACGCCTTCTTGGAATGCTTCTGATAGCAGTGATCCGATTTTGCAAATGGGCGCCTCACTTGATCCACGCTATACGTTTGAAAATTTTGTTGTTGGTAAGCCTAATGAACTTGCGCATGCTGCCGCGCGCCGCGTAGCCGAATCACCGCAGGTGGTGCAGGGGTGTAACCCGCTGTTCCTGTATGGTGGTGTTGGGCTTGGTAAAACCCATCTTATGCACGCCATCGCCTGGCATATCCGTACCCATACGCCTGAGCGCCGCGTGATGTATTTGTCGGCTGAAAAATTCATGTACCAGTTCATCAAGGCGCTGCGCTTTAAAGAGGCGTTTGCGTTCAAGGAACAGTTCCGCTCGGTTGATGTGCTGATGATCGATGATGTGCAGTTTATCAGCGGCAAGGATTCCACGCAGGAAGAGTTTTTCCATACGTTCAATGCACTGGTTGACCAAAACAAGCAGCTGATTATTTCAGGTGATCGCTCACCGTCGGATCTGGAAGGTATCGAAGAGCGCGTTCGTTCCCGCCTTGGCTGGGGCTTGGTCGCTGATATTCACGCAACAACCTATGAGCTGCGCCTTGGTATTCTTCAGTCGAAAATTGAGCAGATGCCACAGCTGCAAATTCCTACCAAAGTTATCGAATTTCTGGCCCACAAAATTACATCAAATATTCGTGAACTTGAAGGTGCGTTGAACCGATTGGTTGCACACACCACGCTGGTCGGCAGACCCATGACGCTTGAAGGCGCGCAGGAAGTGCTGCATGATTTGCTTCGCGCCAATGATCGCCGCGTGTCGATTGATGATATTCAAAAGCAGGTGGCGAATCACTTTAATATCAAAGTATCGGATATGCATTCGGCGAGGCGCTCGCGCGTGGTGGCCAGGCCAAGGCAGATCGCCATGTATCTTTCTAAAAAACTCACCTCCAAAAGCCTGCCGGAAATTGGCCGAAAATTCGGCGGCAAGGATCATACAACGGTGATGCATGCGGTGAAGCGTGTTGAGGAACTGATGGCAAGCGATACCGATTTTGCTAAAGATCTTGAACTCCTAACCAAGATGGTGCAGAACTAACCCATCAGAACATGGAGCCGTTATGCCAGCAGCAGCGCAAACCTTAGAAAAAACCTCAAGCCCAACCAAATCTCAGCCCGTGAAGTTCACGGTTGAGCGTGCGCCGCTGCTTCGCAGCCTCGGCCATGTGCAGTCGGTTGTCGAAAAACGCGGCACCATCGCGGTACTTTCTAATGTTAAGATTGAAGCAAAAGCCGATGGCATCGAGCTGACCGCAACCGACATGGATATTGCCATAGTCGAAAAAGTACCGGCGAATGTTTCCAAACAGGGCGCTACCACCGTGCCTGCGCATATGCTCTATGATATCGTTCGTAAACTGCCGGATGGCGCAGAAATTGAGTGCGCGGTTGGTGAAGATGGCGGCAAGATGACGATACGCTGCGGCCAGTCACGCTTCTCGCTGGGTTGTTTGCCGATTGAAGATTTCCCGGTGATGTCGGATGACGATTTAACGCATAGCTTTTCGATTAAATCAGCAGAATGCATGGCGCTGGTTTCCAAGCCAAGCTTTGCCATGTCCAATGAAGAAACGCGTTATTATTTGAACGGTATTTATCTGCATGCAACCGGCAGCGGCGCTAATAAAGTGTTGCGTGCGGTGGCAACTGACGGTCATCGTCTGGCGCGTATTGAAGTGGCGCTGCCAGCAGGTGCTAACGGTATGCCGGGCGTGATTGTCCCGCGCAAAGCAATTCATGAAGTTCGTAAACTACTAGAAGGAGCAGAAGGCGATGTCGAAGTTTCTCTCTCAGATACAAAAATTCGCTTCGTTTTCGGGAGCGCTGTATTGGTCTCTAAGCTTATTGACGGTAACTTTCCTGATTACGAGCGTGTAATTCCCTCGGGCAACGACAAGATTCTTGAAGCGGATTGCAAGCTGCTGGCTCAGGCGGTGGATCGTGTATCGGTTATCTCCTCGGAAAAATCGCGCGCGATCAAGCTGCATATTGAAAATGGCAAGCTCACTTTATCCGCCACCAGCAGTGAACATGGAACGGCTAGCGAGGAAATCGATGTAACCTATTCCTCTAATTCACTCGATATTGGTTTTAACTCGCGCTACATGCTCGAAATGATGTCGCAGATCGAGGGTGATACCGCGCAGTTCCTACTCAACGACGGTGCATCGCCGGCGATCGTTCGTGATACGGCAGATGTCGGCTCACTCTATGTTATCATGCCAATGAGAGTGTGAAACTGAGATGATCCGATGAGCGGATTAATCGTTGAGCAGTTAGCGCTGGATTCAGCGGTTGATCATAAAAACTTAAAGATTTTATCGCTATCGACTTTATCGATGGCCAACTTCCGTAACCACACGGAAACTCGAATCGAAATTTCTTCTAAGCCTGTGGTAATAACGGGTTCGAACGGCTCGGGCAAAACCACTATTTTAGAGGCGGTTTCGCTACTTGCGCCTGGGCGAGGACTGCGTAAAGCAAGGCTCGGCGATTTAGGTAATGTTCGAAGCAGCCAGCCATGGGCGGTGGCGACATTGCTGCAAGGAATTCATGGTGAAGCAAAGATAGGCACAGGGCTTGATCCTGAAAACGAGGAGCGCCGACTTGTTAAAATTGATGGAAAGCATGCTGGCCACAGCGAGCTTTCGCAGCATGTCGCGATGCTCTGGCTTACGCCGCAGATCGAGCAGCTTTTTCAAGAGGGCGCCTCAGCCGAGCGCAAATTCATGGATCGGCTGGTTTATGGATTTGATCCCTCGCACGCCACGCGCATGAATGCCTATGAGCAGGCCATGCGTGATCGCAACCGCCTGTTGCAGGACAATCGAAACGATAGCTATTGGCTCGATGCGCTGGAACAAACCATGGCTGAACATGCGGCTTCGATTGCCGCCTCACGGCTGGAAGCTCTTGCTAACATCAACCACGCTATGACACTGGCAACTCATTCTTTCCCAAGGTCGCATCTGGCCGTTTCGGGCTTCGTGGAAGACCCGCTCATGCGCGGCGAGCCTGCCCTAGCTGTGGAAGAGGGGTTTCGCACCGCGCTGGCGCAAAACAGGACGGCGGATAGCGCTGCGGGCAGGGCGTTGCTGGGTGTTCACCGCAGTGAATTTCATGTCCTGCATCTGGAAAAACAGATGCCTGCCGCTCAGTGTTCCACCGGCGAGCAGAAGGCGGTGATGCTTTCCATGCTGCTCGCCCAAACCCGTTCCATGATGCATCTGAAAGGCCTTGTTCCCATCCTGCTTTTGGATGAAATGATTGCCCATTTGGATAGCACAAGAAAGCTTGAGTTGTTTGAGGAAATCTGCCAGACTCAGGCACAAGTTTGGATGACCGGAACCGATGCGGAATTATTTGCGGATTTAGAAGGCAAAGCGCAAGCGTTCCGAGTCGAAGAAGGAAGGATTTTTTCATTGTGACACAGGCAGCAGTTAAAGCAAAAATGGAACCAGCAGAAGCACAACAATCATATGATGCCGACTCGATTAAGGTCCTCAAAGGACTCGAGGCGGTTCGCAAACGTCCGGGTATGTATATCGGTGATACCGATGATGGCTCTGGCCTTCACCACATGATTTATGAGGTGGTGGATAACGCCATCGATGAGGCGCTCGCCGGCCACTGCGACCTCGTTGAGGTCTCGCTCAATGCTGATGGTTCATGCACGGTCACTGATAACGGCCGCGGCATTCCTGTCGATATTCATGAAGGCGAGGGCGTTTCAGCCGCGGAAGTTATCATGACGCAGCTTCACGCTGGTGGTAAGTTCGACCAGAATTCCTACAAGGTGTCGGGCGGTTTGCACGGTGTTGGCGTGTCGGTGGTGAATGCGCTGTCGACCTACCTCAAGCTGGTGATTTGGCGTAACGGCAAAGAGCATGAAGCGCGCTTTGAGCATGGTGATTGCACGGAGCATCTGAAAATAACCGGCGATGCGCCGGATAAGAAGGGCACGTCTGTTACGTTCCTGCCATCGCCGCAGACCTTCACCAAAACAGAATTTGATTTTGATACCGTGGAACATCGCCTTCGTGAGCTGGCTTTCCTTAACTCCGGCGTGCATATCAAGCTTACTGATTACCGTGTTGATCCTGCAAATGTTGCCGAGTTTTATTACGAGGGCGGAACGCAGGCTTATGTCCAGTATCTGGATAAAAGCAAAAACGCCCTTCATCCAACTATATTGATCTCAGGCGAGAAGGACGGCATCGCCGTGGAAGTGGCGATGCAGTGGAATGATTCTTATCATGAGAATATTCTCTGTTTCACCAATAACATCCGCCAGCGTGATGGCGGCACACATCTGGTGGGCTACCGCGCAGCGCTCACTCGCGCCATCAACCGCTACTATGATGATAGCGGTATGGCCAAAAAAGAAAAAGTCGACATCACCGGTGATGATGCGCGCGAGGGTCTTACCTGTATTGTATCGGTGAAGGTGCCGGATCCAAAATTTTCATCGCAGACGAAAGACAAACTCGTGTCATCGGAAGTGCGTCCGGCGGTTGAATCGCTGGCGTATGAGAAGCTTGCGCAGTGGATGGAAGAACATCCGCAGGAATGCAAAACCGTGATTGGTAAAATCATTGAAGCGGCTGTGGCGCGTGAAGCGGCGCGTAAAGCGCGCGAGCTGACGCGGCGCAAGGGTGCGCTTGATATTTCAAGCCTACCCGGGAAACTGGCTGATTGTCAGGAACGTGATCCAGCCAAGTCGGAACTTTTTATCGTTGAGGGTGATTCGGCGGGTGGCTCTGCCAAGCAAGGGCGAAACCGTGCGAACCAGGCGATCCTCCCACTCAAAGGTAAGATCCTGAACGTTGAGCGCGCGCGCTTCGACAAGATGCTTTCCTCGCAGGAGATCGGTACGCTGATCACCGCGATCGGAACCGGCATTGGCCGTGAGGAGTTCTCGGTTGATAAGGCGCGTTACCATAAAATCATTATCATGACCGACGCCGACGTCGATGGTTCGCATATTCGCACACTGCTGCTTACTTTCTTCTTCCGCCAGATGCGTGAGCTGATCGACAAGGGCTATCTCTATATTGCCCAGCCGCCGCTTTATAAAATGAAGCGCGGTGGGCATGATGTGTACCTTAAGGATGATGAAGCACTTGAAGCACATCTCATGGGCGCGAGTCTAGAAGATGCAGTGCTTACGCTTGAACAAGGCCGCCAGATTAGTGGTGATGAGCTTCGTGGTGTGCTTGAGAATTCAGCAAAATTATCCATCGCCATGACATCACTTGCTAAGCGCATGCCGATCGTTCTGGTTGAGGCCGGCGCGCTTGCCCATGTGTTTGATGGTAAGTCAGGCAACGAAAAAAAAGCAACCTACTGGCAAATGGCATTGCAAAAACTAGCCGGTGAACAAGCAGGCTGGACATGTGTTTATGAATCCGGTGCATTCAGGATCAAGCGTCAGGTTCGTGGTGTGGCTGAGAGCTATGTGGTGGAAGATAAATCGTTGCTTTCCAAAGAAGCTCATGACATCGCGGCAAGACTTGCCTTCCTCGATGAGTTTTTTGTCACACCGTCAACACTGAGCCGCAAACAGCAGCAATCAGCGATTCAAACACCGGTTCAGTTTTATCAGACCATGATGGATTTTGCTCGTAAAGGTTCAACCATCCAGCGCTTCAAAGGCCTTGGTGAAATGAACCCTGACCAGCTGTGGGAAACAACGCTCAACCCCGAGACGCGCCGTTTGCTTAGGGTCGAGGTGGGTGATGATGCGGAGACGGAGTCGCTATTTTCAACCTTGATGGGTGATGTGGTGGAGCCGCGCCGCGATTTTATCGTCAGCAATGCGCTGAAGGTTGAAAATCTAGATATTTAGGCTGGTTACCAGTTTTTTAACCTTCGCTTAATCCTACTGGCTTATAATGTTTAGCCATGGCCGCTCCTGACTTTTTTTGCCGAACTCTATCTGCTCGTCGCAGCAGCGGCTTTACGTTGCTTGAGATTTCTATCGTTCTGCTTGTGCTTTCATTGATGATGGGCGGCTTGCTGGCGATGGTCGCTCAGGAAACGCGTCGCAGTAAAATGGCTGAGCTAAAAATGAAAATGGATGCCATTGAGTATGCATTAGTTAGTTACTCAAAACGCGCCACTACGCTTGCACTTCCTTGTCCTGCAAATCCTACACTGGCTTTGGAGCATGCTGATTTTGGTTTTGCCGTAGCAGCGGGTTGCAGCAGTATTCCATCGCCCGCCTATCGCGATGGTAGCAGTGCGGCAGGTACCGTTCCGGTCAGAACACTTGGACTGCCTGATGAATATGCCTTTGACCCTTGGGGTAATAGATTTACTTATGCGGTTGGTCTGCTAATCACGTCAACCAATGCACTTATAACTTACCCGGTCACATCAACTGCTGCCTCGCAGATTAATTTTAGGGATACTAACGGAGTTGATTATGACAACGTTGTCGCCGTAGTTGTCTCGCATGGCATGAATGGGTTTGGTGCATTTAGTCGAACGGGCCAGAGAAAAGCGGTTAGCTCAACCAATGCCAACGAGCGTTTAAATTGTGGATGCACATCCGATACAGCAAACAGCTACTCAAATCGTTACATATTCGGTTCATTTACTGGAGATGCTTCAACTGCCTCTGCTAGATTTGATGATGTTGTTCGTGGTTACCAGCGCAATTTCTTTTTATTAACCAATGATATAGTTATTCCTTAGTAACCGCCCTTATTCTTTATATTAATTTTTATTTAATATTGATTGGTTATAATAATATCAAAAATAGGGGGGAATCTATGAAGGCTTTTTTTGGCTCCGATGGAGCATTGCAAGTGGTTGCTGTGAGTGGTGCAATCGAAGCAAATAGTCCAGCCGCCAATCTTGTTACAGAAGCCATTCAGCAAACCAGCTCTCGAAATTTTTCCGATTTAAGTTCGGGTGATTTATCGTCGATTGTTACCCTTCCAGCAGCGTCATCCCATTTATCTTTACCAATGTCTCCCAATCCTCAGGGGCGCGGGCGGTAGATCATGGTGAGTGTGCATTTATCTCCGCCTTCATCAAGTCGTCACATGGCGGACTTATTATGCACGATCATTGTTTTGTGCCAGGCGAGTGATGAGCGCGGCGATCCTTTTTGGAGTTACCTGTGCCTAAAGCCGAGCATGGCGCAGGCCTTTCGTGAGGCGCGTTTGAAAGGCTCATGCAATCTCGACGATTTTGGCACCATCATTGAACATGGTAAAGGTAACGCAGTCCCACTTGATGTGAAGCTTCGTATGGAGCGTGATTTCGGTGTGAATCATAGGCTGGAAGATGATCTTGCCAAGGCGATTGAAGCCAGAAAACAAATCCAATAAACTCAGACGATGAAGCCTATTGTTATTCTTACCGGAGCGGGCATATCCGCAGAGTCCGGCCTTGCCACCTTTCGTGCTGCGGATGGCTTGTGGTGCGGTCACCGCGTCGAGGATGTCGCAACACCGGAAGCTTACGAGCGGGATCCTGAACTTGTTCATCATTTTTATAATGAGCGGCGCCGTCAGCTTAAACAGGTGAGGCCAAATGCTGCACATGAAGCTTTGGAACGGCTTGCAAACCACTATCCAGCACGCGTGACAATTATTACCCAAAATGTCGATGATCTGCATGACCGCGCTGGTTCATCTGGTGGTTTGCTCCACATGCATGGCGAGCTGCTTAAGGCAAGGTGCGAGGTCAGTGAACAGGTTTTTGCATGGCAGGAAGATTTAGAAACGAAAACCCTATGCTCCTGTTGCCGTAAACCCGGCAGGCTGCGGCCTCATATTGTCTGGTTCGGCGAAATGCCATTTTACATGGATCTCATTGAATCTTTGCTCAGCCAGTGCGGGACTTTTGTTTCGATCGGTACCTCAGGCAATGTGTATCCGGCAGCCGGATTCGTACGAATCGCCAAAATGCACGGCGCGCACACGCTCGAGCTTAACCTTGAGCCATCACTTGGCAAAAATTTATTCGATGAGCATCGTTACGGCAAAGCAAGTGAGATTGTGCCCGCTTATGTCGAAGAATTGCTTGCCTCGCTAAAGTGACTGAACGGCGCTTAGCACATCCTTTACATGGCCATCGACGCTTACTTTGCGCCAGATGCGGCGGATTATGCCATTGCCGTCGATGAGGAACGTGGCGCGCTCTATGCCCATATATTCCTTGCCATACATGCTTTTTTTGACCCATACGCCGTAATCTTCGCACATGGTGCCATTTTCATCGGAGGCAAGCGGAAAAGGTAGGCAATATTTTTCCTTGAACTTATCGTGGCTTTTAACGGAGTCTTTCGAAACGCCAATGATCACTGCACCGGCTTTCTCAAAAGCTGAGATATGGTCGCGGAAATCCTTGGCTTCGATCGTGCAGCCGGGGGTATCATCCTTCGGATAAAAATAAAGTACGACTTTTTTGCCCTTCAGTGATTCGGATGTGACTGAATGTTTGCTGTCAAACTGCGTGGTGAATGATGGTGCTTTATCTCCAACCGCGAGTTCGCGCATATTTTTCTTGGCTGTTGCAGTCATGGGACCTCCTTTATGGTTTCATCTGGTTAACATAGGCATCTTTGACCTTTTCTTCAAGTGCAACCAGCCTTGCAGCCACCTCTTCAAACGTAGCGAGGCCAAGGCATCCGGCCAGCAGTTTCTTTAGGCCGCCGACTGCCTCGCTTTCTACAAACCGGCCATGGCATGTCAGCCTTAGCATATGAAACAGGTGGTGAAGGTCGTGGTAAGCAACTTCGAGCTCACTTGCTGTTTGTTCCGGTATGGCTCTGTTCTCAGCCAGCCACGCCAGCACCTGATCGGCCGGTCCGCGAATGGCTGCGCCTTTGTCCGATGCATAGCGAAGGAGCAGGTATTGCGCGATAAAATCAAGATCGATTAAGCCGCCTTTTGCATATTTAATGTCCCAGATACTGTGGGGCGGGAATTCTTTTTCAATGCGCGCGCGCATATCAAGCACATCATGCAATAGTTTTTGTTGTTCTTTAGGGCTGCAAAGTGCCTGGTTAATCACCTGATCAACCTGTGTTCCAAGATGCGATGCTCCGCAAACGATGCGCGATTTGGTGAAAGCCATTAATTCAAATGTCCATGCCGACTCGGCAAAATATTGTCTGAGGCCATTTAGACCGATGACGAGTAAGCCCTGCGTGCCGGATGGCCTCAGCCTAAGATCCACCTCGTAGAGGCGTCCTTCGCGGCCGATGGTGGTGAGCGCGCTTAAAACACGCTGGGTTAAACGGCTGTAAAACACACTGGCTGGAAGAGATTTGCCGCCGGTAGAAACGGCCTGCTCTGGTGCATCATAGACAAAGACCAGATCAAGATCAGAACCAAATGTCATTTCGCGGCTACCGAGCTTGCCAAGAGCAACAATGACCATGCTGCTATTTGGTAATTCACCATGCGATTTTGAGAACTCATATAATGCCAGGCGATAAATCTCGCCGAGACATAAATCCGCAAGATCAGATAAAAATTCGCCAGCCTGTTTCGCCGAAATCATTTGTTTGAGCAGATGCACGCCGGCCTGAAATTGTTTTTCATTCCGGAAGCGAGTAAGCGCGTCCATGGCTTCCTCAAAATCATCCTCTTTTGGCATGACTTGTTTCAGCTGCTCTTCAAGCTGGTGGCGGCTTGGGAGTTCATTATAAAAATCAGCATAAAGCACCGCATCAAGAAGGTTGGGTGATTTGCTCAAATACTCGGAAAGCGTGGGCGCGCTACCCATGATGTCAGCAACCAACCCGAGAAGTTGTGGGTTGATGTTAAACAATGAAAAAAGCTGAACACCGGCGGGCAGGTTGGTTAAAAAATCGTTGAATTTAAGAAAAGCATGGTCTGGGCTTGCTGTTTCTGCCAGCCGTTTGAGCAAAACCGGCATAAGTTCTGTGAGCAGTTCACGCGCGCGCTTGGTTCGTGTGGCGCGTTTAGAGCCATGATGCCAGCCCATGATGATTTCTGAAATCGTCTCTGGCTGCTGGTAGCCCATGCTGCGCAGCGTTTGTAGCGTTTCCGGATCACTTGCCACACCGGTAAACACCAAATTTCCTTCATCACCAAGTTTTTCAGAGCTCTTGAAGGAATTCGCAAATATATCATGAACCACCTCAAGTTTTTGCTCGGTGATACGTGTAAATGATTCTACATCATCAAATCCCATAAATTTGGCAATGCGCTCCAGCTCAGGCGCATGGGCAGGCAAGCTGTGGGTTTGCTCGTCAGCCACCATTTGAATGCGATGTTCGAGTTTGCGGTAGTAACGATAGGCATCAATCAGCGTATCGCGCTTTGCCGGTTCAATAAGCTGGTGATGGGTCAGTTTTTGCAGTGTTTCGCAGGTGCCACGCGTTCTTAAATCATTGATGCGCCCGCCCCAGATGAGCTGGTGAATTTGCGTATAAAACTCGATTTCACGAATACCTCCGGTGCCGAGCTTGATGTTGTGCCCCTGCGCGCGAACTTTTTTATTCTGGTGGCTATCCATTTGCCGCTTGATGGAGTGAATATCTTGGATCGCAGCGAAATCAAGGCTGCGCCGCCACATGAACGGCGCTAGATTTTTCAGGAATTGACCGCCGGCATCGATGTCACCCGCAATCGGCTTGGCTTTGATCATCGCCGCACGTTCCCAGTTCTGGCCGACGCTTTCGTAATAATAATGGGCGGCGGTGGTATTGATGGCAGGCGGGGTAGAGGCCGGATCGGGCCGGAGCCTTAAATCTGTTCTGAAAACATAGCCGTCGGCGGTACGTTCCTGCATAATCTGTACCAGATCCTGTGCGAGGCGGTTCATGAAATGCTGTTCGTTATGGCGCCCTTTATAGCCAAGACGGTCTTTTTCAAAAAGTATGATGAGATCGATATCGCTTGAGTAGTTAAGCTCATCGGCGCCGAGCTTGCCCATGCCTAAAATGATGATGCCGCTACCGAATGCTTCTGTTTCGTGATGCCACTCAATCTCGGCGCGCTTGTGAGCCTGCCGGAGCAAAAAATTCAGTGTTGCATCAAGGCATGCGTTTGCCAGCTTGGATAAAAGGCCGGTAACTTCTTCCAGTTCCAGCGTTTTATCCATATCTCCCATTGCAATCATGAGCGCCATTTTGGATTTTATAAGGCGCAGTTCTTTCATCAGTTCTTCGCGGGACCCAAGGCTAGCGGTTTGAGGAATTTTCTCTAGCAAGGCATGGCACGCGGCATTGGCGCCATGTTCATTTGCGTGCATGGCGGCTTCCGGGTATTTGATCAAAAGTCGTGATAGGTAAGGCGAATTGGCAAATACTGCCTGGATAGAGAGAGATTCAGCATTGCTTCGCATCCAGCCAGCAAGTGGCTCATCTTTCTTGGATGATTTTTCAAGCCATTCCTGCGTTAAACGTATGGCATCATCAAGTGAATATAGACGAGGCAGGTGGGCTTGGTTCATGACATAGATGTAACTATATTTTCTCTTTCTTAAGCAATATACGATCAACTACGGCTTAAGATAGATATTTTTAGGAGATTTGTGCGGATAAGTCGCAACACAATTCGGTTTGGTTTTGGTTTAACCGCGGGTCTTCTGATTGCGGCGCTGGTGGCGTTTAACTCGCTTCTGCTCTGGGTTGCAACCGGCCCGCGTTCATTATCGACTCTAACACCTGTTATTGCCTCGGCGTTTAGCGCAAATGATGGTAACTATAAGGTTGCTATCGGCGAGACATGGCTGCTTTGGGATGGCTGGCAGCATCCGATTGATATTCGCTTGAAGCAAGTTGATGTACTGACGCCTGACGGACAGGTTTTTTCCTCTTTTCCTGAGGTTGCGGTTGGCCTGCATATTCCATCCCTGCTCATGGGCAAAATTTTGCCTACATCACTTACGATTGATAAACCGGTGGTGAGTCTTTTTCAGCATGAAGATCGCTCGGTGAGTTTTGGTTTCCGTAGTAATAATAGTGAGAACTCTAAGCAGGCCAGTGCACCATTTGCTCTACTGTTTGCGGCCGTGAGCCAGGATGATTCCGGTGGTCCACTTCGTAAACTACGTCATGTTAGAATTAAACAGGCTGATGTCAGCATTGGCAGCGAGCGCGATGGCATGGTACTTGAAGCCACTGCGGTTGACATGCTGCTCAAGCGTTCAAAGCGCAAAGGGGTTGAATTCTTGCTCAGTGGCAAAATTCGCTATGATGAATATCAATCTACCGTTTCCGCTGATTTAAGTTTGCCGCCTGGCACAACTAACGTTCATGGCAATGCGAATTTTAAAGGTGTGGAAGTTTCAACACTTGTGGATTTATTCACTGCCAAGGACAAACCTATTCCTGTTTCTATACCTATTTCTGGTATGGCGGAAATCACACTGAATACCGATGGTGAGGTTGAGCGCGCGAGGATCAAAGCTGAGGGTGGTCAGGGAGCTATTAACACAAACGAGCTTAAATCAACGCTTAATATAAACTGGGCCAGATTTGATGTTACAGTTTCCAATAAGATGCGCCAGCTGCATATAGCTTCCCTTAATGCTGATATTGAGGGAATGATTCTGGCAGCGCAAGGTGATGTAACGTTGAATGATCAAAATCAGGCGGCGATAAAACTTGAGGCAGGCATTAACAATGTACCAACTGATCGAGTCTCTAATCTCTGGCCGGCAAGGCTAGCACCGATTACACGCGAATGGGTCACGCAGAATATCAAAGGCGGCATGGTGCCGCTAGCCAACTTGAAAACGGATATCGATTTTGGCGATTTAGCAAAACCTGTGCTGCCAAAAGAATCGATTCAAAGCTCGATTCGGCTCGAAGGGGCAACCATTGGCTACTTGCCTGATCATCCGCCAGCTAGGAATGTTTCGGCGCAGATAGCGATTGATGCCGTCGCGCTCGATGCAGTGGTTGAAAGTGCCGATTATATGGAGGCGACCAAGCTTAGTCAGGGACGCGTTTTAATTGATGATCTGAATGCTGATAATCCTTACATCAAGTTAAGTTTGACTGCGCAAAGCAATGCGAAGGAGACGGTTAAATTCCTTGGTCTTCCTAAACTAAAGCACGCAGAGCGTTTAAATCTTCAGGCAGAGCAGGTTTCAGGAAAGATTGATGCGAAGGCCGAGGTTGGGTTTTTCTTCTTCGCGCCCAAGAACGATGCCGGGCAATCACTTGAGGCTGAAATCGACTATAAAGTGAATGCGACTATGAACGATGTCGGTGTTCCTGGATTCATGCGCAAGTTTGATATTAGTAAAGCAAACGGTGAGGTTGTGATTGATAAAGAGCAGCTAACCTACAAAGGAAGCGGCAATGTCAATGGAGCAGAGGCCAGCGCTATCGAAGTTGCATACCATTTTGTGCCAAAAGATGGTTTTGATACATTTATCAAGGCCAAGGCCCTGGCTAACAAAGAATCGCTGGTTAAATTTGGTCTAAGCAAACTTGATGTTTTGCAAGGCTCAGTTGGAGTTGAGGCCGATGTTAAACTTGGCGGATCACAGGAAATTGCTAACCTGTCACTTGATTTAACGCCAAGCATTATCAATGCGCGTCAAATTGCATGGAGCAAGCCGGAGGGGGAGCAGGCCTCACTGGTCGTGACCGCTGACAAAAAGAATGGGGTGCTTAGCATTCCCTCTTTTGATCTTAAGGGAAAAGCAATTGAAGTGAAGGGCTCGCTAGCTTTTGATGCCGCGATGAGTGCTGTTCAGAGCGCTAAACTTGAGCGCTTAAAACTTGGTCAAACATCACTTAATAAACTTGTTTATGAGGCAGCTAAGAATGGCTTTAGCCTGTCGGTCTCTGGTGAGCGTGCGGATTTAAGTGGCTTTCTAGATGATCAGGAGCAGAGCAAAAATAATGATTTTTCATTTGAGACATTTCCTGCGATTAAGCTCGAGCTTGATGTCGATACGTTATTGATGGCAAGCGGGACGCAGATGCACTCGGTGAAAGGGCAGCTGCAATGCAGCGTGCAGCGCTGTGAATCAGCGGATGTGAATGGCATGGTTGCTGAGAAGCCATTTTATTTTCGTATTAATCGTGATGCTAAGAATATTAGACAACTTTCGATTCGCGCTGAGAATGCCGGCGAGTTTTTAAAATCGCTCTCGCTTTATGACAAAATGGAAGGCGGCGTGCTGACCATCAGCGGGCAGTATGTCGATAGTGGCCCTAAAACTATGCTTCGCGCGCGACTTGACATCAGCGAACATACGATAAGAAAAGCTCCGGTACTAGCTAAAATCCTCACGCTCGCTTCGCTGACTGGCTTTTTTGACATGCTGGAAGGCAATGGCATAAGGTTCACCAAAATGGTGATTCCGTTTTCTTTACAGAATGACGTTATCACGGTTAGCAAGGCTCGTGCTTTTGGCAGTGCGATCGGCATCACTGCCGAGGGCAATATCACTTTTCCTGCTGTATTATTTGATATCAAAGGCACGGTGGTGCCATCCTACACGGCGAATACGATTTTGGGTAAGTTGCCGATTATCGGCGATGTTCTAACAGGCGGCGATGGTAAGGGTGTGTTTGCCGGAAACTATTCTGTTAAAGGCACCTATGAAGATCCCAGCGTAACCGTGAACCCGCTTTCCATCCTGACCCCGGGCATTTTAAGAGGGATCTTTGATGTAGGGAGTAAAAATTAGTCTAATTTTACCAACACATGCTTTTTCTTGCCAGCGGAGAGCTTTACTTCACCGGTTTCTTTAAAATGGTTGGCATCGATTAGCATGGCTTCATCCTCGATCTTGTGATCATTAAGCCGAGCGCCGCCGCCGCGAATCAGGCGCTTAGCATCTCCGCCCGAGTCCGCAAGCCCCGCCTGTCGAAGCAATTCATACGCCGCGATGCCTTTGCCAAGCTCCGCGCGCTTGATATGAAAGACCGGAATATCTGCGCCGACTTTTCCTTCTTCAAATGTTTTCTTGGCGGTTTCGGCGGCTTGTTTGGCGGCACGATCGCCATGGCATAGCTTGGTGACTTCGGTCGCCAGGATTTTCTTTGCTTCGTTGATTTCGGAACCTTTCAGTTTCTCCAACTTTTCGATTTCCTTTACTGGAATCTCGGTAAAGAGGCGCAGGAACCTGCCGATATCCGCATCATCGCAGTTACGCCAGTACTGCCAGTAATCATAGGCGGAGAGCATGTCTTTGTTAAGCCACACCGCACCGGTTGCTGTTTTACCCATTTTGGCACCGGAGCTGGTTGCTAGAAGTGGTGTGGTAAGGCCTAGCAGTTCGCGGCTGCTTTCACTATCCATGTAGTTCATGAATGCTTTGGGTGTGTAGTCCTTGGGGTCGGTGCGTTTTGATTGAATCATCGGCTGGACTTCAACAATTTTCAGCTGACCTTGATTATCTTTATCGAGTGAGAGTGGCTGGAATTTATGCTCAGCATCAATGCGGCGCATCAGGTCAATCCCCATGATGATGTTGCCCCATTGATCTGAGCCGCCGATTTGCAGCGTGCAGCCATAGCGCTGGTTCAGCTCAACAAAATCATAAGCCTGCAGAATCATATAATTGAATTCAAGGAAGCTTAAATTTTGCTCGCGCTCTAGGCGTAACTTAATACTGTCCTGTGTAAGCATACGGTTGACGGAAAAATACCGCCCATATTTGCGTAGGAACTCGATATAGTTCAAGCCATCCAGCCAGTCTGCGTTATTGACCAATATTGCATCGCTAGGCTTGGTTCCGAAATTCAGAAAATGTTCAAAGATCGACTGTATGGATGCGATGTTTCCTGCGACCTGCTCCGGCGTAAGCATTTTGCGCGCCTCATCTTTGCCAGAGGGATCACCCACCTTGCTGGTGCCGCCGCCCATGAGGACAATCGGTTTGTGGCCAGTTTTTTGCAGCCAGCGCAGCACCATGATCTGCATCAGGCTGCCGACATGAAGGCTGGAGGCGGTTGCATCAAAGCCGATATAGGCGGTGATGCGCTCCTTGCTCATGCGTTTATCAAGCAGTTCAGCGTTGGTGCATTGATGAACAAAACCACGCTCATGCATCACGCGCATGAATTCAGAATGAAAAGCAGCCATACAAACCCTCGTTTTTATTATCTTTTTATTAATCGATATCCGTTAAATTTCCATGAATAATTAACATGTTGGAGTATCAATGCGCAAAGAAGAAGAAATTTTTTGGGCGCTGGGCCTGATGAGTGGCACATCGCTCGATGGCATTGATGCTGCGCTGATCAAGACTGACGGCGAATCAGTGCATGAATTTGGTCTTTCGATGACGGAGCCTTATGATGATGCGTTTCGCCAGAAGCTGCGTCAGGTGGTGCATGGCCGCGGCGATATTCTTAAAATCGAACATGAGTTAACATTAAAACACGCAGATGTTGTCAAAGCACTGCTTGCTAAGGCTAACATGTCCAAGAAAGACATTCATGTCATCGGTTTTCATGGCCAGACGATTACCCACCGTCCGGCGGAAGATTTAACCTGGCAGATCGGTAATGGTGCATTGCTCGCTGAAAAAACCGGCATCGATGTCGTGTGTGATTTCAGGCGGCGTGATATGGCAGCAGAGGGTGAGGGAGCACCGCTGGTGCCGCTATTTCATGCTGCGCTTGCCAAGCAGATGCAGCTGCCGATTGCTGTGCTGAATATCGGCGGGATTGCGAACGTGACATGGATCGGCCGCTCTGAAAATGCCAGCAGCTCCATCATGGATCTTGATATTATGGCGTTTGATACCGGACCGGGCAACGTGCTGCTCAATGAATGGGCGCTGAAACATACCGGCCAGCCATGTGATGTTGACGGCAAGCTAGCTCTTGCAGGCAAGGTTGATGAGCCGTTACTCGCAGCCATGCTGAAAGATGATTTTTTTGACAAGCACCCACCCAAGTCACTTGATCGTAACTACTTCACCTTCGATACGCTTTCCAAACTATCACCGAAGGATGGCGCAGCTACTCTCACTGAATTCACAACGTCAGCAGTCGAGAAAGGGGCTGAGTATTTTCCTATACCGGCTAAGCAGTGGTTTATTTCCGGCGGCGGTCGCCATAATCCAGCGCTCATGCAGTCTTTAAGCAAGAAGCTGAAGCAGGTTTATCCTGTGGAATCACTGGGCTGGATCGGCGATGCACTAGAGGCTCAGGCTTTTGCTTTTATGGCCGTACGTTCGCTGAAGCGCCTGCCGATTTCCCTGCCTACCACCACCGGCGCTCGCAAAGCAGTTACCGGCGGGGCGCATTATCGGGCTTAAGCAACCAACAGGTATAAAATTAATGTATATTAATTGATCGCGCGTGCTATATTTTTTTTATGCAGGAAAGTGAATTTAGAGAGAAAATTGCAACTAGAGCAAGCACTAAGAATGTGGACGCGATTGTTGCTGCGCTTAAAAAACACAATCTAATTGAGAAACTGGAATTTCTTGCTGATGGAACGACGACCAGTGTCTTTGAGATAAAAGGCTCGGGCCTTGTGCTTAAATTTTTTGATCGTCGCGAAAGAAAGAATGAGCGCATTTCCGGAAGCAGGTATCATCTGAGGGATTATTTCAGGGGTATCCTTCTTGATGAAACAGCCGAGCCAGTTAATGGAAGGCTTTCTGAGGTTGTAATTGAGATAGAACCAAAATTATCTGCAGAAAAATTAACAACCGACCACCAAGAAATGGTTCGATATAAGCTATGGACAGAAGAGGGAATTGATTTTTACGATATCTGGCCGCCGCTAAGTGATCGCAAAGCGATTAAAAATGTTCTGCTTGATGCGCGTGGTGTGCCTTATCAAATTGATGAAGATGCTTCTCGTAAGGATGATGACTATCCACGCGGTAAAAAATCTAAACCTATCTGGGAAAAAGAAAAAGATAAAGCTTATCAGGACTGGCGCGCAGATCAGTTGGATAATTATGGCAAACCAGACGCGATATCAGATGAAAAACTAAGTAGAATCAAAGCTGCTTGCGATGCCTGCGACTGGCCAGTTAAGCAGACAGAGATTTTTGATCCGCTTATTGACCATCAAAAACTTGATATATTTGCCGGTGCTTTTCGTGAAATAGAGCCATTCAAGATGACTTATAGCCAAGAAAAGAAGCTCAGAAACATATACCGAGAAAAAGCCAATATATCCCTTGGTTAAGCTGCTTTCTCAATAATTTGATGGGTTTGTTTAATCCCCAGCCGCTCGAATACCCAGACCAGCGCGCGGGTCAGTTCGACCATCATCGCGTGCGTATGGCAGGGGTTGGGGGTAAGGCGCAGGCGTTCGGTACCGCGTGGCACGGTCGGATAATTGATCGGCTGCACATAAATATCAAACTGGTTTAGCAGCATGTCGGAGGCTTTTTTGCAAAGCACCGGATCGCCCACCAGTATTGGTAAAATATGGCTATGGGTTGGCATCACCGGTAGTTCAGCCTGCAGCAGCATTTCCTTCAAAGTCGCAACATTATATTGCTGGCGCTTTCGTTCTTCGTCGCTTTCCATCAAATGCACTATGCTGGCTGTTGCGCCTGCCGCAAGCGCGGGTGGGATGGCGGTGGTGAAGATAAAGCCCGGCGCATAGGAGCGTATCATATCCACAAATGCTTTGCTGCCAGCGATGTAGCCGCCCATCACGCCATAAGCCTTGCCGAGTGTGCCTTGAATGACGGTCAGGCGATCCATTACCCCGTCGCGCTCAGCTATGCCAGCGCCATGTGCGCCATACATACCAACAGCGTGAACCTCATCGAGATAGGTAATGGCGTTATATTTATCCGCCAGATCGCAGAAAGCTTCGATCGGCGCAATATCGCCATCCATTGAATAGACGGATTCAAAAGCGATCACTTTCGGGCGCGCTGGATCGGCTTGTTTCAGCAGCGATTCCAGATCATCCACATCATTATGTTTGAAAATATGTTTTTCGGCTTTGCTGGCGCGGATGCCGTGGATCATCGAGGCGTGGTTGAATTCATCTGAATAAACAATGCAGTTTTTCAGCATTGAGCAGAGTGTGCCCAGCGTTGCTTCATTCGCGATATAGCCGGAGGTCATCACCAGCGCAGATTCTTTCTGATGAAGTTTTGCCAGTGTTTCCTCTAAAGTAACGACGGTATGATGCGTGCCGGAGATGTTGCGTGTACCGCCTGCTCCTGCGCCGAGACGACCTAACGCTTCGGCCATAGCGGTGATGACTTTGGGGTGCTGCCCCATTCCCAGATAATCATTGCTGCACCAGACGGTGACCGTGCGATCCGTTACATGGCTTTTGGCGTAAGGAAAGGAGCCGGCCTTGCGTTCAAGATCATTGAATACGCGGTAACGACCTTCAGCCTTGAGCTGGTCGATAGCTTGCTCGAATAATAATTCGTAATTCATCACTTATGCGCACCACGCCATATAGCAGCCACACTGAAACACCCAGCAATGCAAGCGCTGTCATCTGATGTGCAAGCGCAAGGTTTAGTGGCACATGGTAGATGAGCGTAAACACGCCCAGTGCAAACTGAACCAGCATAATAAGCGCAACTGCAGCCGATGCCTTGCCAAGTGCATTGTTTTTAACATAGCTGCGCGCAAAAAACCACCACAAACCATAACCAACACACAGTAAAATAGCGAGCTTGCGATGGAGGAACTGTACAAGGGTGATATTCTCATGCCAGACAGCATGAGGATTGATGAGATCCGGTGGTAGCCAATCCCCATTCATGGTTGGCCATGTGTTGTAGACAAGCCCGCCATGCTGACCGGCAACAAATGCGCCAAGAATGATCTGAGCCCATAGAAGAGCAAACCATATTTTATAGGTTGCTGGCTGCCAATTACTGGTTGCTAATTTGATAGAAATAGCTGGTTTTTGGCTAGAAATTAGATCAAGCAATGCCCAAAGCAGCAAGGAAAACAGTAGAAACGCAGTCGAAAGATGCAGGGCAAGCTTTAGGTGGCTTACGTAAGGATCATCTTGTAGGCCGCTTTTTACCATGAGCCAGCCAAAAAGACCTTGTAATCCGCCAAGGGCAAAGATACCAAAAAGCCTCCAGCCGAAGCGTTTGCCGAGCGTGCCATTCAAAGCGAAGTATATCAACGGAAATAAAAACACCATGCCAATCGCACGGCCTAGAATACGGTGCCAGTATTCCGGCCAGTAGATGGTTTTGAACTCATCCAACGACATGCCTTTATTGATTTTCTGATATTGTGGACTGGCGCGGTAGGCATCAAATTCTTCCTGCCATTCTTCGCTATTCATTGGCGGAATCACGCCATGGATCGGCGCCCACTCAGTAATCGAAAGGCCGGAGCCGGAAAGGCGCGTATAGCCGCCGACCAGGACCATCGCCGCCACCAGAAACAGGCAGGCTATGAGCCATATTTGAACAGATACGTGATTACGATGAACAATAGCGGTCATAGATGATGCGATATATACCAAATGTAGAAAAATAATCACCAGGAATTGTTTTGACGGACTCGTCGTAGAGCATACAATCCACAGAAAGCGGCAATTTTGCTCTACGAACGATATCGCAGACACTCAGCCATTCTTCTTTACTAACGGCACGGTCCGCAAAAATCATGAGGTCCAGGTCAGAATCTGGGCGGTGGGTTTTTTTGCCCCGCGAACCAAAAAATGCAACCTTTTCAACAAATGGTAACGCGATGAGTTTCTTATAGAAATCACAATCCTTAAGGTCATCATGCGTGGTTGGATTAAAATTTTTCTGAAGTTCAAAATAATCCGGCGTTAGTTCCGGTAAATCGGAAATTCGCCATATTTCTAAAAATTTTCCCGGCTGTGCTTCTGGTATACGAAACATGGGCATCGGAAAACAAAAGGGAGCGCTTCCTAAATTCACAGGGCGCCAATATCCGGATGCGCTATCGTGGTTTAGTCGATCCTGGTAATGCTCACGAAGTTTTAGCTTACACAGGGAAGGATAATAGCTGGTGGCGGCAAGATAAGTGGAGCTGCTCGTAATTATGTTATTAATTGCCTCAGCGATGTCTTGGTTTGAAAAATGTGTGAATAGATCACGACACAAAACAAGATCGTGTTTTTCAGGAATGCTTTTTACAATGTCATGATGAATAAAACGAATGCTGCTGCCCTGAAATTTTCGTGAATTGCTCTCAACCAAATCGTTCACCAGTTCCGTTGCGGTGTAGCTAACAGCGTCTAATTTCATTGACGGCTGCCAGTTAAAGTCGCCGCAGCCGATATCGATGATGCTTTTAACGTGGTGATCAATAAAGAATTGCAGGCCTTTTCGAACAAGGCGGGTGTTATAAATCGTGCTGCCGCTGCCAGAGATGGTTTCATATTCACCGAGCAAACGATCATGATAAAGCTGCTCAAAAGCTTGGGCTCGGTTCTTGCTGAGGGCGCTCGAAGAGTTAGGCATGAGATGATTTTTTCTGGTAGAGCATTATCATGTTCAGTCGCATTAAATCATAATCGTCGGGGCGATCAAAGACGCTGGCAAGCTCATCACATTGAACTTTGCAGTCCACTTCAAGCGGTATATCCCTGCGATCAATGATGTCGCAGATCAATTGCCATTCTTCACGAGTTGGTGTGTGGGTGCAGTATAGCATGATGTCGATATCAGAATCAGGCTGGTAATAGAAACTGGCACGCGAACCGTACATGCCAATCTTTATAACAAAATCAAGCTTGGATAGTTCGCTGATGAAGCGAGATTTTTTAACATCGATCTCGGTCACTTTTTCAAAATCAGGCGGTGATGTAAGTTGGTCAACCGTGAGTTCGGGAATATCACTTATTCTCCATATCATCATTTCCTTGCCACCCTGATTTTCTGGAATCGATAGGATGGGTGCTGGAAAATAAAACGGCTTTTCAAGCAAGTTAACCGGCCGCCAGTAACCTGCAGATATGTCTCGATTTAGCATTTCTTTTAATTGCGGATAATTCTTTGGTTTTGAGTAAAGAATATCTTGATTGGTGAAGGCGAGATAGTCCGAGCCACTTTTTTTAATGTTATTTAATGCGAGGATAATATCGTGATTTGACAGGTGAGATAGGACATGGCGGCAGAGGATAATATCGGCGCGCGGCGGAATATTGGTCACGATATCCATAAGCAGGAAATTACAATGAGGTCGGCCATATAATTGCTGATTCCGATCTACACATTCCTTCACTATATCGATTCCGGTGTAGCTTATTTCTTTTAAGTTAACGCAAGACATCCAGTTCCAATCGCCGCAACCAACATCAACTATTGAGGAAAACAAACCTGAATCAATAAGGGATTGAAGCCCGTTGCGTAAATTATGGGTATGAAGCCTTGTGCTGCTCATACCGGAAACAGTTTCGTAGGCGCCGAGCAACTGCTTGTTCCACAGTATTTCAAAAGCTTCTTTGCGTTCTTTTGGAATAATGACCTTATCTGATGATTGATTCATGCTTAAGCTATGGTCAAAACTGGTGGGCTGGTGTATGTAACATGCGTCTTTTTTAGCTTTAAAGCGAGAATCATGCAAAAGAAAACACTATCGCGCTGGTGGCTCCTGATTGGTGTGGCGGCGCTTGCTATCGCAGGGCTTTATTCGTTGGTTCTGGCGGGAGGGCGCAGCCCTAAAATCGGCGACTCATCGCTGCTAAATCGCCTCTTCCATGAGGCGCTGGTGATCCATGTCGATTTATCGGTGCTGGTTTGGTTTTTGGCGATTGCCTGCTTGATGTGGAGTCTTCTCATGCAAGGCAGTAGGCAAGTGATTCCGTATTTGGAAGAAGGCGCGCTATGGTGTTTTGCGCTAGGCACGGCGGCGATCACGCTCTCGCCGCTTGACCCAAACGGTCTTGCGATGATGAGCAACTATATTCCCGTGATTCATAGTCCGGTCTTTTTCTTTGGGTTGATGCTGGTCTTTTGCGGTGTGGCTCTGATGCTCATTAAGCTTTTTTCCAGCCGTTTTGAAGGCGATGATCACTTTGCTTTGCTTGGCGCTGCGATCATCACAGTTGTCGCATTGGTGGCCTTTATCTGGTCGTTCATGCTGATGCCGGACATCATCGAAGGTGAGCAATATTATGATATGCTTTTCTGGGGAGGCGGGCATGTGCTGCAATTTACCCATACTCAGGTGATGATGGTGGTCTGGCTCGTGTTGGCCTCCATGCTCTGGAGCGTGAACCATAGCCAGCGGTTTTTAAAGGGGGTATTTATGATTGGCGTGCTGGCCATAGCAATTACACCTATGCCATATTTTCTTTTTGATATCACTTCGATGGCATTTCGTGATTTCTTCACCAATCAGATGATTGTCGCAGGCGGTATTGCACCTGTTATATTGCTGGCAGTTATGCTGCCAAAACTCGCTATCTCATGGATGCGAGGAAACAAAGAAGGGCGCGTTTATCGCGCGGCGCTGACGATGTCGATTGTCCTTTTTCTTTATGGAGGGCTATTAGGCCTGATGATTCGTGGGCAGAATGTGGTGATTCCCGCTCATTATCACGGTTCAATTGTTGGCATAACATTAGCCTTCATGGGCTATGCTTACTATATACTGCCAAAACTTGGCTATGTAGATGTTACCAGATGGAAAACAGCATGGTTACAGCCTTATATTTATGGCATTGGCCAGATCATGCATGTGTCGGGCTTTGCCTGGTCAGGAGGTTATGGTGCGCTCAGAAAAACTCCCGGCGGCAGCTATGAGGGTACGGCTCAAATCGCCATGGGTCTTATGGGCGGTGGTGCGGGACTTGCTGCCATTGGCGGGCTTATGTTTGTCATCGTGATTAGCCGCTCGGTCTATCTCGGCCGTAAAAAGATTACAGTAATGTAATGCTCACGCCACCTCTAGGTAGTTGCTAATTCTATAAGTTTATGGAATAAGTGGTGCGTTTAGAATAACTTTTTTATTAGAAGGGTATATCCATGAAATTCGCTCAGTTGATCGCTTTAGTTACGGCCGGTAGTATGCTGGTTGCTTGCTCACAACCTATGGGCCGTGCAGGTGGCGGTATCACGCAAGGTGGTGGCTCTATCAATAAACAGGATGTTGGCACGCTTGCCGGAGCAATCGGCGGTGGTATCATCGGCAGCAATATCGGCAGTGGTAAAGGCGCTATCGCAGGCACCATCGCAGGCACGTTGCTTGGTGGCGCTCTGGGTAGCTCGATTGGCGCATCGCTCGATAAAGCAGATATGGTTATGTATGACCAGACCTCGCAGCGCGCGCTGAATAACTCTCAAAATGGCCAGACTCTGCCATGGAAGAACCCGCAAACAGGCAATTCGGGCACCATCACGCCAACCAACTATTTCAAAAATGATGCCGGTGAATATTGCCGTGAATACACGCAAACGATCGTCATCGGCGGTAAGCGCGAGCAGGGCCGTGGCACGGCTTGCCGTGAGCCGGATGGCACCTGGAGAATCGTTGAGTAATTGGAGCTTCTTGCTTGATTCCGGAAGCTAAAACAGAAGATGCCATCATTCCGAAAGGTAATTTGATGGCGGGTAAGCGTGGGCTTGTCATGGGCGTGGCCAATGACAAGTCGCTCGCTTGGGGTGTGACTCAGTATCTCGCAGCGCAAGGTGCAGAACTTGCTTTTACCTATCAGGGTGAAGCGCTGGAAAAGCGTGTGCGTCCGCTGGCAGCGAGCGTTGGTTCGAGCATCATTGAGCCATGTGATGTCACCGATATGGCAAGCATGGACAAGGTCTTTGATGTCCTGAAAAACAAATGGGGCACGCTGGATTTTCTCGTGCATGCCATTGCCTATTCAGACAAGAATGAACTTAAAGGCAAATATGTCGACACCTCGCTCGACAATTTCCTGATGACCATGAACATCTCCTGCTATTCCTTTACCGCGCTTGCCAAGCGTGCCGCTGCGATGATGCCAAACGGCGGCAGCCTGATCACACTCACTTATTACGGTGCAGAAAAAGTGGTGCCTCATTATAACGTGATGGGTGTAGCCAAAGCTGCGCTTGAGGCCAGCATCAAGTATCTGGCGGTCGATCTGGGTGCGCTAGGTATTCGAGTGAACGGCATTTCAGCAGGGCCTGTGAAGACGCTGGCAGCTTCCGGTATCGGTGATTTCCGTTATATCCTGAAATGGAATGAGTATAACTCGCCGCTCAAACGCAATACCACCATTGAAGATGTTGGTGGGGCGGGACTTTATCTGTTGTCCGAGCTTGGTCAGGGAACCACTGGTGAAGTACTTCACGTTGATTCCGGTTACCACGTTGTTGGCATGAAGTCTGTCGACGCGCCGGATATCGCAACGGTATGACCTTTAACACGTTTGGTCATCTTTTTCGCTTTACGACATGGGGTGAAAGCCATGGTGAGGCGATTGGTTGCGTTGTGGATGGTGTACCATCGCTTATTCCCTTATCAGAAAATGATATTCAGCCATGGCTTGATGCAAGGAAACCAGCACAGTCACGCTACACGACGCAGCGCAAGGAAAGCGATACGGTGAAGATCCTCTCCGGCGTGTTCGAAGGCCGCACGACCGGCACGCCGATCAGCCTAATGATCGTCAATGAGGATCAGAAATCGAAAGATTACGATGATATCCGCGATAAGTTCCGCCCGGGACATGCGGATTATACCTACTGGATGAAATACGGCATTCGTGATTATCGTGGTGGCGGCAGGTCATCCGCGCGCGAGACGGCGATGCGCGTGGCGGCTGGCGCGATTGCGCGCAAGATACTCGCGGGGATTAGCATTCGCGCGGCAATGGTTCAGATGGGTGATGATGTGATTGATCGCAGCAGCTGGGATTGGCAGCAGATCAGTCAGAATCCCTTCTGGTGCCCGGATGAAAAAGCAGCCGCCCGCT
The DNA here is from genome assembly GCA_021299465.1 of Rickettsiales bacterium. GTDB lineage: Bacteria > Pseudomonadota > Alphaproteobacteria > Rickettsiales > SXRF01 > JAJTHB01. The sequence goes on from JAJTHB010000005.1 coordinate 249,958, forward strand.
GGGCAGAGAAACTCGATGCCATCCGAAAAAGCGGCTCGTCCACCGGCGCGGTAATTGAGGTGGTGGCAGACAATGTTCCTATTGGTTTAGGCGCGCCGATTTATAAAAAGCTTGATGCCGATCTGGCTGCGGCGATGATGAGCATTAATGCTGTGAAGGCGGTTGAAATTGGCGATGGTATGGCGGTGGCGGCGATGCGCGGCGAGGATAATGCTGACCGCATGCGCATCAATGAGGGTAAAGTTGAATTCCTGTCCAACCATGCTGGCGGTATTTTAGGTGGTATTTCAACCGGCCAGCAAGTTGTCGTGCGCTTTGCGGTCAAGCCCACCAGCTCGATCTTAGCGCCGGTTGAGACCATCGATGCTTATGGAAACAACACCACGATCTCAACTAAGGGGCGGCATGATCCTTGCGTTGGTATTCGCGCCGTGCCAGTGGGTGAAGCGATGATGGCTTGCGTATTGGCGGATCATTTGCTGATGCATCAGGGTATACAAAGAGGTTTATCATGAAATGGATCGTTCGCTCGGCTACTGCACTGGTAGTTCTAATTATTATTACGATTTTTCTTGCTCCCAGCCTGATTTCGAAAGACATGGTTCGCAAAAAACTTGTCCAGCAAATTGAGCAAAACACAGGCCGTAAGCTTGAAATCGATGGTGCGGTGAATGTCCAGTTCCTGCCTTTTCCTAAAGTGGAGGCTACGAATGTTTCTCTATCAGGCCCAGCTGAATTTGCTGATCGTCCGTTCATTTCCATTAAATCACTTGAAGTAAATGTTGCGCTACTGCCTCTGATCAGCAAAGAAATTGTGATCACCAAACTGCATCTAAACGGCGCTGATGTTAATCTTGAGGTGAATGCTCAGGGTGAAGATAACTGGTCCTTTACACCCAAATCAAAACCTGGTCGTAAACAAGCTACTACAGCAAATCTGGGTGGTCGCGCGGCGCTTCCTAATATCATGTTTGGTGATGTTCACCTCTCTAACAGTACGATTGCTTACCGCGACCTGCGCACTTCTAAGGTTCATGAGCTTAAGCAAGTCAATCTATCACTGGACGCCGAAAACATTCATGAACCAGTCTCGATCAATGCTGATGCCATACTTAGAGATAAAAAAATTACGCTCTCATCACAGCTAGGGTCGTTAGTTGATCTTTATGAGAATCGCGGTACCGATTTCAGTCTGTTGATTGCTAATGATGTGGTCAATGTCGATTATAAAGGCCGCGTAGAGGCGATGACCTTTAAGGGTAATTTATCAGTAGATTCAAATTCACTCACTGAGCTGTTTGGCTGGCTTGAACCAGCGAAGCAATCGGCGGCTATAGATCAAAAACTTGCTTTAAATTTATCCAGCAAGGTCGATTGCACACTGGATAGTTGTTTCTTTAAAAATCTGAATATGACACTTGATGCGGTTAAGGTCAGTGGCGAGGCGTCCTTCAATCTTTCTGGACGAAAGCCCGAATTTAACCTCGATCTATCGGCAGATGCGCTTGATTTGAACCCGTTCCTTCCAAAACATCAGGCCGAAACGCAGCAAAGTTTTTCCATCATCAGTTCAGCTCATGCGGCACCTGCCAAATCATGGAGCAGCGATCCTATTGATCTTTCTGTTTTTGATCGTTTTAACGCAACCATTAATATCAAGACTGCCTCATTTGCTGTGCAATCAATTAAAACGGGTTTGGCTACGCTTCGTGCTAAGGTTGAAAACGGTAAGCTTTCCGCCGACATCATTGACGCGGTATTTTATGGCGGTAAAGCAACCATATCAGCTAACGTTGATAGCCGCGCGATGACGGTAAGCAAACGTGTTGAGCTATCCTCCGTTCAGGCCGAACCCTTTATGAGCGATGTTATTCAGGAAAAGCGTCTAAGCGGTACATTTAATAGCAAAGCTGCGTTTTTCACTAGGGGCGGGTCTGAAAGCGAGATGGTTGCTAACCTTCAGGGGCAAGGAAGTGTCAAATTCACCGATGGCGCGATTCGCGGCATTAACCTCGCCGACATGGTGCGCAATATCCAAAGCGCTTTCAAACAGGTTGATACCGCGCCGCAGAAAACTGATTTCGCTGAGCTTGGTGGCACGTTTACCATCGCAAACGGTATCCTAAAAAATAACGACCTCGCGATGAAAGCACCGCTGATGCGTCTTAGCGGTGATGGGCAGATCAACTTGCCCGCCCGCACTATCAACTACCGCCTGAAACCTCAAATCGTCGAGACGATTCAGGGGCAGGGCGGTAAAGAGAAAGAGGGCATTATGGTGCCGGTGATTGTTGAGGGAAGCCTTGATAATCCGAGCTTCAGGCCTGATCTGGCGGGCGCCGCTCAGGATGCGCTGAGAGACCCCCAGAAAATCAAGGACACTGTGAAGAACGTCAAAGAACAGCTCAAAGGCGATGGCCTTAAAGATGCAGTGAAAGATGTGAAGGGGATATTGAAGGGGTTTTAGGTTAATACTTCGAGAGCGCTGGATTGCTGCTGTCCTCTGTTAGTAAGCTGAGTTTCAAAGTTCACACCAGTTTCCAGTTTGAATTCCTGAGCGCTTGTTACACCCGCTACTCTTGCGCCTTGCGCGGCATCAAGCGCCGCCATTCTCATAGCTAGCAACTCTGGCGGCAGATCAATACTTTTTCTTGCTTCTTGATTACCAATTGATGTTGCAACAGCAGTTCCAAGGCCAGCTGCTGCCGATGCCGCAGTTGCTTTTGCATTCTGAAGATCTTCATTGCTTCCGCCCAGAGCAATCACTGTCTTCTCTGCAGCGCGCTCTGCAACTTGTTGGTCGGTGAGCTTTTCGACAGGCTTCTCTTGAGCAATTACCTGTGCTTCTTCTGAGAGGCTTCTCATCATGGTGTTATTGACGGTCGAGCTATCCTGACGCGCATCTCCCATAGAGTTTGCGCCTTCATTATTGTTTGAAACAGGGGCAGAATTTGAGGTGGGCTTGGTATCGGAACTCGAACTTGCTGAGCCATCACTGGCGTTACCAGAAGACGTTGTATCCTTACGTAGTACTTTTTCTAAGATATCATCGAACATGCCCATGAACCTAGACTCCAAGACCCATTTCCACCCCCACATACTAACCTATTTGACTGGAATATAATATGAAAGTTTTGTGACAGTTGGTTTTTTCTGTCATCCCGAGCTTGTCGAGGGATCTTAAGATTCCTCCCCCGCAATAAATGCGGGGTCGGAATGATAGCTCATATCTCCCTAAAAAAGCAGGTTTTTTCGCCGGTGTGGCAGGCGGGGCCGGTTTGGTTTACGAGAAGGAGCAGGCTATCGGCGTCGCAGTCGAGCCTTAATTCCATCAGCTTCTGCACATGGCCGCTGGTCTCGCCTTTGCGCCATAAGCTGCTGCGCGAACGCGACCAGTAAGTGACCTGACCGGTGGTGAGGGTGAGGCGTAGCGCCTCAGCGTTCATCCACGCCAGCATCAGCACCTCGTGCGTAGACGCTTCCTGCGCGACTACCGGTATGAGACCCTGCTCATTCCACTTTATGCGCTTTACTAGGCCTTCAACATCTGTATCTTTAGGCGTCATGACCGAATCAAAACCTTTGATTACCGCCGAGAAGCTCGAAAAATCCTTCGGGCGGGTGCAAGTTTTGTCAAGTGTAAGCCTAAAACTCTTGCCGCGCAACATTATGACGATCATTGGTCCCAACGGCAGTGGCAAAACGACGCTGGTTCGTATTTTACTCGGGCTTGATACGCCTGATCAAGGCACGATCACGCGTAAAGATAGGCTTCGTATTGGCTATGTGCCCCAGAAATTGGCTATTGATCCAACATTGCCACTGACTACCAGTTGGTTTTTGGCTTTAACTGCAAAACAAGCAGATGATGTGGCTGAGGTTGCACGCGAGGTCGGCGTGGAAGAAATTTTAGACCAGCCACTACAGGCGCTCTCCGGCGGCGAGCTCCAGCGCGTGCTGATTGCGCGGGCGCTTCTTAGTAAGCCGGAATTGCTTGTGCTTGATGAACCGGCGCAGGGTGTCGATGTCACGGGTCAGGCGATGCTCTATGCGCTGATTGCACGCCTAAAGGACACGCATAACTTAAGCGTGCTCATGGTCTCGCATGACCTGCATCTGGTCATGTCCGCCACCGACCATGTGATCTGCCTCAATCATCATATCTGCTGCTCGGGGCATCCGCATTCAGTGCGCGGCGATCCGGCATTTGCGGCGTTGTTCGGCCAGCACGTTGCCGATAGCCTTGCCGTTTATACCCATCATCACGACCACGATCACAACCATCCGCATCACCATGCTTGACCCCTTTATTTTAAAAGCTTTGCTGGCCGGTATCGGTGTTGCGCTGATGGCAGGGCCGCTCGGCTGTTTTATCGCGTGGCAGCGTATGGTTTATTTCGGCGACATGATGGCACATAGTGCACTGCTGGGTGTGGTGCTGGCGCTGTCGTTTGAACTGCCTGCAATCATCGGCGTGACTGCTGTTGCGGCGGCGATCAGTTTGGTGCTTCACCGTTTCGGTAAACAAACATCGCTGGCAAATGATAGTCTTCTTGGCATTGCCGCGCATGGCGCACTGGCGCTTGGTTTGGTGCTGCTATCGCTTTCCAAAACCATCACCATTGATGTAAATGGCTTGCTTTTTGGTGATGTTCTGGCGGTGAGCAATCAGGATGTTATGCTTATTTTTTTACTTGCAGCAGCTGTTGGGGTTTGGCTCATCACTAGCTGGCGTAACCTGCTGCGAATGGCGATTCATTCCGATATTGCAAAAGTCGAGGGATTGGATGTCGCAAGGCAGCGACTTTACCTGCTTTTGGCCTTAGCGCTGGTCGTAGCGCTATCCATTAAAGTTGTGGGAATTTTGCTGGTTACTTCCATGCTCGTTATTCCAGCCGCAGCCGCTCGGGCTTTAAGCAAAACTCCGACACAAATGGTATTTTATGCGATCGTTATGGGTGTGCTAGCGGTAATAAGCGGTTTATATGCGTCGCTTGTCTTTGATTTACCGACGGGGCCTAGCATTATTTTGGCAGCGCTGGCTTGCTTTATTGTTTCGCGCCTCAAGCCAGTTCCGCGATAAGCGGGACATGGTCGGACGGCGAGTCCCAATCGCGCGCATGGCGGAGTGTTTCATACGATTTGAGCGAAGCTTTGAGCGCAGGCGTGACCCAGATATGATCCAGCCTGCGGCCACGATCAGATTTTTTCCAGTCGCGATTACGATAGCTCCACCAGCTATAGAGTTTTTCCGGCTGCGGAATGAAATGCCTGCCGGCATCACACCAGCCAGTTATTTCAAGTAATTTTGTCAGGCGCTCGCGTTCTGGCGCGGTATGGCTGACCACATCGCGCAGTTGCTTCGACGACCAGACATCGTGCTCCAGCGGCGCGATGTTTAAATCACCGACTAGAATAATTTTTTGTTTTTTGTTTAGCGATGACGACCAGTCCTTCATCGCATCCACGAAATCAAGTTTAAAGCCGTAGGCTGGGTTTTGCTCGCGGTCAGGAATATCCCCGCCGGCCGGCACATAATAATTATGAACCGTGATATCATTGGGTAATGTCGCGGAGATGTGGCGCTTGTGATCCGAGCCTTTTACAACCGGCATGCACTCAATATTCGAAAGTGGTAATTTGGATAATATCGCCACACCGTTATAGCTTTTCTGGCCTGAAAAAGCGATATGAGGAAAGCCAAGTGCCTTAAGCGATTCTAAAGGAAAGCTCGTATCCTCTACTTTGGTTTCCTGCAGGCAAACAACGTCCGGCCTTGCCTCATCCACCAGCTTTTTCAGCTGAGCGAGGCGGATACGTACTGAGTTGATATTCCAAGTTGCGATGCGCATGTTGTGTCCTATACTGCTGGTATGGCTGATATACAATTAGAATACGATATTGCGATTGTCGGTGGCGGCATGGTCGGTATGAGCCTTGCTATCGGCTGCGCGCGCATGGGGCTTCGCGTGGCGCTCGTTGATCGAGCTGAACTAAACTCACAACTTGATGAGCAATATGATGGCAGGGTGAGTGCGATCGCGCGTGGATCAGCATTGATTTTAGATAGCATCGGTGCTTGGCAGGAGATGGTGTCATATGGCGAACCGATTCTAGATATTCGCGTGTCGGATGATAATGCGCCGGTCTTTTTGCATTACGACCACAAAGAAGTCGGCAGCGAGCCATTTGGGCATATCATCGAAAATCGTCATATTCGCCTTGCCTTACATACGCTGGCAGCACGTTATGCCAACCTGCATCGTTTAGACAAAACCAAGGTGGAATCACTTCTGCTGGAGTCGCAAGCGGCGACGATTAGAATTTCTGGCGCTCACGAAGGCGAGATACGCGCTCGTATCGTGATTGCAACGGACGGAAAAAATTCTCAGCTTCGCGCTATGGCTGGTATTGACGTGACAAAGTGGGGCTACGAACAAACAGCTATCGTGACCACCATCACGCACGAGCGCCCGCACTCAGGATTAGCTCAGGAGCGCTTTCTACCAGCCGGGCCATTTGCTGTACTGCCCATGAAGGGCAATCGATCATCGCTGGTTTGGGTTGAACCCAATGAAAGAGCAGGTCTTTATATGGAGCTTAGCGAGGATGAGTTCATTCAGGAAATTGCCGAACGCGTAGGGGATTATCTTGGTGCTATTACCGGCGCGTCACATCGATTTACCTACCCACTCTCACTGCTTCATGCAAAAAAATACACGGCTGAACGCTTTGCTTTGGCCGGTGATGCAGCGCATGGGATGCACCCGATTGCAGGACAAGGCGTCAATCTTGGCTTTAGGGATGTTGGGGTTTTGCTTGAACTGATAGAAAAGCAGGCAAAACTTGGCCTTGATATAGGTTCATCAATCATGCTTTCGCATTACGAGCGCTGGCGTGCCTTTGACAATGTTGCTATGCTCGCCGCAACAGACTCCATTAATCGGCTGTTTAGTAATAATATTATACCATTTCAGGCTGCCCGCCGATTTGGGCTTTGGGGTGTAAGTAAGTTGCCACCGCTTAAACGATTTTTTATGAAGCATGCCATGGGTTTGGTTGGCGATTTGCCTGAGTCTGTAAAGAAAAGCGCTGATAATCATAAATAAAAGGCATTTTTCCTAATCTCATACTAAAAATTAACATTATTTCACTATCCTTACGATTATCACTAGTCGAATCAGGAGGGTGGCTCTAATGCAGAACGCTGGTTTAACCGTTGCGTTTGGTAAGCGATTTGGAGATGGTTTTACTGAGACCATTAGCCAAGAAAAAAACCGCCGTATCGCAAGCGAATCACTGCGCGATTTGATGCTCTTTAACAATGCGCTTGAAACAGAGATACGTAAAATCACGTCTGAGATGGATAAAGGCCGTTCAATTGACCAGAAAATGCTTGATCTGATGTGTGGTGTTAAAGAAAAATATAATTACGCTATGAGTGGTATGAAAGCCCTTGATGAAGATATGGAGCGTTACGCACTGTGCGCACTTGCTGATGCGATTCAAGATTTAATGTATTACGTGCATAACCATAGAAAGCACTAAGTTATGACTGATCCTTTTTTTATTACTATTGCGAAAACAGGCTGGCGCGGAGCGCATGATCTCCAGCAAGAAGGTGTGCTTCCAGCTGCTATGGCTATGGCAAGAAACGAGCCATCCATTGAGCAATCACGAGGAGACATGCCACAGGCTCATTCACGCGGCTGGTCTCGTTAATTAGAGCTTGCGGGCTTCTTCAACAAGCATCACCGGTATTCCCTCGCGAATCGGATAGGCGAGTTTAGCACTTTCGCTGATGAGCTCTTGCGAAACCGCATCGTAACGAAGTGTGCCCTTAGTGGCAGGGCAAACCAGTATTTCCAGAAGTTTTGGATCAATCGCGGACATATTGTTCAATGCATCAGCCATCCGTATCTTTTAGGGAAGGATGGAGCGGGCGAAGGGGATCGAACCCTCGACATCAACCTTGGCAAGGTTGCACTCTACCGCTGAGTTACGCCCGCATTTAAAAAAACGAAGCCGGATCATATGCATTTTATTTCACAATGCAAGTGCTACCTTTAAACTTCATTTAAAATGACTATTTTGCTTGATCTGCCGTAGTATCTTCTGGAATCGAAGGAACGGTTGTCGTTGCCTGTTTGGCGGCATCGCTAACTGTTTTTCCAACCATTCCATGGGTTGGCAAAGCGGAACCGCTAGCTTGCTGGGCAGCGCGATGATCATTGCCTCCAAATGCCCACAAGATCAGCCCAACAACAACGACCAAAACAAAGAAAAAAACTTTTCTGAGATCCATGACTACTCCCGATTTTTTTAAACATGTCCATGAAATACATTGTGAATCAAGAAAAAAATCTTTCCTTATAAAACGCTTGAAATTCCTTGTGTAAATGGGTATATTCCGCGCTATAAAAGGTGGGCCGTTGCCCGCCTTTTTATTTGGATACTATGGAACTCGCAAAAAAAATTACCGACATTATCGAGCCATCGCTGGAAGCGATGGGTTATTGTCTTGTTCAGGTTAAGCTTACAGATCAAGCGAAACGTAAGACACTATCGGTGATGGCAGAGCGCAGCGATGGCACTCCCATGAGCTTCGACGATTGCACAGAGATTAGCCGCATTGCAGGCGCGCTTCTTGAAGTGGAAGACCCCATTACCACCGCGTATGACCTTGAGGTATGCTCGCCTGGCACGGATCGTCCACTGACCAAGATTGAAGATTTCAGCAAATATTGCGGCGATGAGGCTAAAATTGAACTCATGATTCCGCTCTCAGGTGGCAGGCGCAGAATGCGCGGCATGATTGAATCAGTAAAGGGAAATGAAATCAGTGTTGCATTGGTTGACGCGAAAGAAACAGTGAAGATTGATTTTGCTAACATTCGTTCGGCAAAATTATTGCCACCAACGGTCGCGCCGAATGCAAAAAAGAAATTAGGAAAAAAATAACTTAAGAAGGAATGATATTATGAGCGCAACGCAAGCCATTTACGGCAGCACCGAACTCCTGCAGATCGCCGACGCGGTGGCAAGAGAAAAGGGACTTTCCAAGGATTCTGTTCTGGAAGCAATGGAGCAGGCCATTCAGACGGCAGGTCGCCGTAAGTATGGCCATGAGCATCATATTCGCGCTGAGATCGATAAGAAAAATGGCGAGATCAAAATGTATCGTGTGCGCACAGTTGTGGACAGCATGCCAGAACCTGAGGGCGAAGAAGATGAAGTGCAAACTGGCGCTTACATTTTGCTTAAAGATGCAAAGAAAATTGACAAAACGTTGGAAGTGGGCAGCGAGATTAAAGATCTGCTGCCTCCGATTGACTTTGGCCGCGTTGCTGCGCAAACCGCAAAGCAGGTGGTGCTCCAAAAAGTGCGTGATGCTGAGCGCGAAAAACAATTTGAAGAGTTTAAAGACAAAGTTGGCGAGATCGTCAGCGGCGTTGTTAAACGGGTTGAGTATGGCAACGTGATTGTAGATTTCGGTCGGACCGAAGCGATGATCCGCCGTGATGAGCTGATCCCACGCGAAGTATTCCGTGTTGGTGATCGTATCCGCGCTTACATCTTTGATGTGCGCCGTGAAAAATCTGGCCCACAGATCTTCCTGTCGCGTATTCACCCTGATTTTCTTGGTAAACTTTTCGCTCAGGAAGTGCCAGAGATTTACGATGGCATTATTGAAATCAAGGCTATTGCACGCGATCCTGGTTCACGCGCAAAATTCGGCGTTTTTTCGAAAGATCCCAGTGTTAATCCGGTTCTTTCCTGCGTTGGTGTGCGTGGTTCACGTGTGCAGGCAGTAGTGAATGAGCTGCAGGGTGAAAAGATTGACATCGTGCCGTGGTCGCCCGATCCCGCGACCTTTGTGGTCAATGCGCTTTCTTCGGCGGAAGTATCGAAAGTCGTGATTGATGAAAACAAAAACCGCATTGAAGTCGTTGTACCTGATGATCAGCTATCGCTGGCGATTGGTCGTCGCGGTCAAAATGTTCGCCTTGCATCGCAGCTTGTCGGCTGGAGCATTGATATCCTAACCGAGGCAACTGAATCCGAGCGCCGCGCTGAAGAATTCAAAACACTTTCTGAGCTTTTCATTGAAGCGCTTAATGTTGAAGAGGTGATTGCCCAGCTTCTCGTTACAGAAGGTTTCACTTCGATCGAAGAAGTGGCGTTTATACCAATCGAGGATCTCGCAAGTATTGAGGGATTTGATGAGGGTGTAGCGCAGGAACTTCACGAGCGTGCAGAAAATTACCTTCTAACCAAGCAAAAAGAAAACGAAGAAAAGCTTTCAAAACTTGGCATGAACGAAACGCTCATCAGTTTTGAAGGCCTCAAGCAGGAATGGCTTGAAAAACTTGGTGAAGCAAAGGTGCTAACGCTTGATGATTTTGCAGATCTTTCTTCTTCTGAACTTGTTGAAATTCTTGGCAGTGGCCAGATTTCAATGGAAGACGCGGGCGGGATGATCATGAAAGCGCGTGCCGGTTGGTTTGAACAATAAAAACTGAAGTTAGAGCAGCTAGAGTTTAGGAAATAAGCCGATTTCATTACCTATACTCTAGACTCTAAGACCTAAACACTTTATAAGCACCCCATGACAGACAGTAACGATACCATGAAAAAAGAGACCCTAAAGGTTGCCAACCCTGGTCGCTTGCAGCTGACGAAAACAGTTGAAAGCGGTAAGGTGAAGCAGAATTTCACCCATGGCCGCTCAAAAACGGTGACGGTTGAAGTTCGTAAAACGCGTACCTTTGCGCAAGGTGCCGCAGGCATGGTGGAGGTTAAGGCAGGCTCTGGTTCGGCGGGTGCATTTGATGATGAATCGCTCAGGCATTTAACGCCAGAGGAGCGTCAGTCTCGCTTAAAAGCGCTGAAAATCGCTGAGGAGCAAATGAAGCTTGCGACCGAGCAGGCCAAATTAAAACCCGTCGCTGAAGCGCCTGCATCTGTGCAGCCAGTTATTGAGCGCGATGAGGATCTTGCGGATGCATCAGGGATTGTAAAACCTAAAAAACCGATCATTCCGGCTAAAGATTCAAAAAAACCAGCGGCTACTAACCCGGCAGCTGTCGCGCCGCAACCGATTAAGCCGATTGGCAAAACCTATATTGGCGACGAAGAAGTTTCATCAGAAAAACCGGCCAAAGGGGGCAAGCTCAAGCTCAAAGGGACTGAAGACCGCTGGTCATCTGGCAAGATCACCGTACAAAACGCTCTTTCCAGTTTGGAAGATCAGCGTGTTCGGTCGCTCGCATCCATGCGACGTCAGCGTGAAAAGGCCATCAAAAAAGCCGCAGGCGTTCAGCAAAGCACTGAAAAAGTTATTCGTGAAGTGGTCATTCCGGAGGCAATTACGGTTCAGGAGCTATCCAACCGTATGGCTGAGCGCGTGGTTGATGTTATCAAAACCCTGATGAAGCTTGGCATGATGGTTACCGCGACCCAATCGATCGATGCGGATACAGCCGAGCTGGTGGTCGGTGAATTTGGCCATAAATTTAAACGCGTGACCGAAGGCGATGTTGAAAATGTTCTGAAGAACGATGAAGAAGAAGATGCATCGCTCTTGATCGATAGACCGCCGGTTGTGACGATCATGGGCCATGTCGATCATGGAAAAACCTCGCTATTAGATGCACTACGTAAAACAAATGTGGTGGAAGGTGAGGCGGGTGGGATTACTCAGCATATTGGCGCCTACCAGGTGGAAGTTGCCAGCGGCCAGAAAGTTACTTTTCTTGATACACCAGGCCATGAGGCCTTCACCGCTATGCGCGCGCGCGGCGCGAAGATTACCGACATCGTCGTTCTGGTCGTTGCCGCAGATGACGGCATCATGGAACAGACCAAAGAAGCTATCAGCCATGCTAAGGCAGCGGGTGCACCCATTGTTGTGGCGGTCAACAAAATTGACAAGCCAGGCGCAGATTCATCTCGCGTGAAGCAGGAACTGATGCAATATGAATTGATACCGGAAGAATTTGGCGGCGAGACGATGGTCGTTGAAGTGTCAGCAAAAACTGGCCAGAACCTTGATAAGCTCGTGGAAACCCTCTTGTTACAAGCGGAAGTTTTGGAGCTTAAATCCAATCCAAATCGTGTCGCAAGTGGTGTTGTCGTCGAAGCTAAACTTGATCAGGGCAAAGGTGTGGTCACCACACTCCTCATTCAAAAAGGCACGCTTAAGTCTGGTGATATTGTGGTCGCTGGTCCGGCTTATGGCCGTGTGCGTAGTATCATTGACGATAAAGGCCAGGCGATTAAAGAAGCCACGCCAGGTATGCCGGCCATGATTCTTGGTCTCAGCCAGGCGCCTGAAGCAGGCGATGTATTCTCGGTGGTTGAAAATGAAAAAACCGCACGTGATATCGCGGAATATCGCGCTCGTCGTATACGCGAACAAGCGGTTGTTGCTTCAGCACGCACGATTGATAATCTATTTGGTGCTGCTGCTGGCACAAACGCAAAAGAACTTGCCGTCATTATTAAAGGCGATGTTCAGGGATCAGTAGAGGCGATTGCAGGTTCTGTTGCAAAATACTCGTGTGATGAGGTGGCTGTAAAAGTGCTTCATAGCGGTGTTGGTGCGATCACAGAGTCAGATGTCACGCTTTCGAAGGCAACCGGCGCTATGGTGATTGCCTTTAACGTACGCGCTGCGCCTAAAGCCAAAGAAATGGCAGCCAAGGATAAAATTACTATTCGCTACTACTCGGTTATTTACGATGTGGTCGATGATGTGAAGGCAGCGCTTTCGGGTATGCTATCTCCGACCAAACGTGAGAACTTCCTCGGATACGCTGAGATTCGCGAAATATTCAATATCAGCAAAGCAGGCAAAGTTGCGGGCTGTATGGTCACCGACGGCGTCATCAAGCGCGGCTGTAAGGTTCGCTTGCTTCGTGACAACGTGGTGATTCATGAAGGCACGCTTAAAACCCTGAAGCGCTTCAAAGACGAAGTTAAAGAAGTGAAGGGTGGTATGGAGTGCGGCATGGCATTTGATAACTATGAAGATATTCGCCAGGGCGATCAGATCGAATGTTTCGAGGTCGAAGAATTGGCGAGAACCGTTTAGGCTTATTGCTCGATTCTCTAATCATCTGATCTCATATGACTAAGCTTCATGATCTGTTCTCAAGCAAATCTTCCGGCAATCAGCGGCCGCTTCGCGTTGCAGAAGAAATTCGTCATGCCATCTCTGAAGTTCTGATTCGCGGCGAAGTTCACTCCGTGGAATTGATGGGAGCTTCAATTACCGTCTCCGAGGTTCGTATCGGTGCGGATATGAAGAACGCAAGTGTTTACATCATGCCACTTAATGGCGAAATGAAAGAAGAACGCTTAGAGGCGCTTCGCACGGCTGCCCCTGAAATTCGTTATCTTGTCTCCAAAAAGGTTAAGCTTCGCTATATGCCGAAGCTTCATTTTGCGCTGGATAATTCCTTTGAAGAGGCTCAACGCATCAATAGCTTGCTTCAAAAACCCGAAGTAATTCGTGATCTGAATAACAAACCCTGATGATCAGCTATTATTGATAGAGTAATTTTCATGCTCGGTTTTTTAAAAGCGGTTTGTAATTTCACAAAACCAACAGATGCGTAATGCAATTAATGGTTGGCTTATCCTTGATAAGCCTGTTGGCATGACATCAGCGCAAGCGGTGGCAAGAGTTAAGCGTATCTTGAAGCCACAGAAGATTGGCCATGCCGGAACACTGGATCCACTGGCATCAGGTGTATTGCCGCTTGCATTGGGAGAGGCGACCAAGACCGTCAATTATATGATGGATGCATCGAAAAGCTATGCATTCACGGTATCGTGGGGCGCGGAAACAACAACGGATGATAAGGAAGGTAGCGTTACCCATTTTTCGCAAAAGCGGCCTTCTGAAGATGAAATTCGTTCAATTTTGCCGCAGTTTATTGGCGATATTATTCAAACGCCACCTCAGTTCAGCGCCCTGAAAGTTGATGGCAAACGAGCCTATGATCTGGCGCGCGCAGGCCAAGAAGTGGAGATTAAGCCACGACAAGTACGGGTTAATAACCTTATTTTGAATAAGCATCAGGGCGATACAGATTTTATCTGCCATTGCGGCAAAGGCACCTACATTCGTTCACTCGGTCGTGATATGGGGCGCCTACTCGGCTGCTATGGCCATATCAGCTATCTTAGGCGCTTGAAAGTCGGTCAATTTGAAGAAAATCATGCGATTTCACTGGAAAAGCTCGAAGAAATGGTGCATAAGGGCGACCTTGGTTTTATGAGGTCGGTGGCTTCTGCGCTGGACGACATCCCGGCAGTTTCCGTCACCTCCCACCAGTCTGCATTGCTTAAGGCTGGGCAGTTCGTTTCCACGGATCGTCCGAACATGGATTCAGCTGCTGCTTTTGAGCAAGATAGGCTGGTTGCCATCGTTTCGGTGGGGGGCAACCTGATGAAACCAAAACGTGTATTTCATCTATAACCTGAAAGGAAAGCTACGATGTCGCGTAAAGCTACTGCAAAAAACAAGGAAGCGGTAAAAATCGTTTCTAAAGAAGATATTATTAAACAAAATGCCACTAGCAAGGGTGATACTGGTTCACCAGAAGTACAGGTTGCACTGCTCACGGATCGCATCAACCAGCTGACTTCGCATTTTGAAACCCACAAAAAAGACCATCATTCACGCCGCGGGCTACTCATTTTGGTTGGCCGTCGCCGTCGTTTGCTTGATTATTTGAAGAGCAAAGATGTCGCGCGTTATGAAGGTCTGATTAAGAAACTCAATATCCGCAAATAAAAAGATGGTGCTAGGTTCTAGGGGCTAGGAGCTAGTGAAGCAGCGAAAAGCGCTTTTTCACTAGACCCTAGAACCGAGCATCTGGCATCTTTCAAATCATAATCTGAAAGGAATGCTATGTTTAACATTACAAGAAAATCAATTGAATGGGGTGGTCGCACCCTTACGTTGGAAACAGGCCGTATTGCTCGCCAGGCTGATGGCGCGGTGCTAGCAACGTATGGCAACACCGTTGTACTTTGTACCGTTGTTGGCATGAAAGAGGCGCGGGCCGATGTCGATTTCTTCCCGCTCACCGTTCATTATCAGGAAAAAGCTTTCGCTGCCGGTAAAATTCCTGGTGGCTTTTTCAAACGCGAAGGCAAGCCAAGCGAAAAAGAAGTGCTTACCTCGCGCCTGATCGATCGTCCGATCCGTCCGCTTTTTCCAGAAGGCTTTTACAACGAAGTTCAGGTTGTTTGCACGTTGTTGTCACATGATCTTGAAAATGATCCGGATATTGTCGCGCTTGTTGGTACATCTGCAGCACTTACTATTTCCGGCATTCCGTTCATGGGCCCGATTGCTGCGGCACGCGTAGGTTATCAAGGCGGCCAGTACATGCTGAACCCAACCAAATCGCAGATGGCGGAAACACAGCTTGACCTCGTTGTCGCCGGCACAAAACGCTCGGTGCTGATGGTAGAATCCGAAGCTAAAGAACTCTCAGAAGATATCATGCTCGGCGCCGTAATGTATGGCCATAAGCAGATGCAGCCGGTGATGGATATGATTGTCGATATGGCGGAGTCCTGCGCGAAAGACGCATGGGATTTTGCGAAGAAAGAAGATGCGGCCCTCGTTTCGCGCGTGCGCGAACTGGCTGAATCGGACCTGCGCGCAGCATATAAACTGCAAAGCAAACAGGATCGCTCAAACCGTCTGGATGAAATCAAATCGAAAGTTAAAGCTGCATTTGAAGGCTCAGGCATGGATGAGAAAACCATCGGCGGCCAGCTCAAGAAGCTTGAGCAAGACATTGTTCGCACCGACGTGGTCGAGAGCAAAAAACGTATCGACGGACGTGGTCCTGCTGATATTCGCCAGATTCTGTGTGAAGCAAGTGTACTTCCTCAAACGCATGGCTCAGCGCTCTTTACTCGCGGCGAGACACAGGCAATTGTGGTTGCAACTCTTGGCACCAGTCAGGATGAGCAGGTTATCGATGCGCTTGAAGGTGAATATAAACAGAACTTCATGCTGCATTATAACTTCCCGCCTTATTCTACCGGTGAAACCGGCCGCATGAGTGGTCCGGGCCGCCGCGAGATTGGTCATGGCAAGCTGGCATGGCGCGCGATTCGTCCATTGCTTCCAACCAAAGAGGCTTTCCCTTACACGCTGCGCTGCGTTTCGGAAATTACCGAGTCTAACGGTTCGTCTTCAATGGCAACAGTGTGCGGCAGCTCACTGGCGCTCATGGATGCTGGTGTTCCACTGAAAGCACCGGTAGCAGG
This sequence comes from Rickettsiales bacterium, assembly GCA_021299465.1. Classification (GTDB taxonomy): domain Bacteria; phylum Pseudomonadota; class Alphaproteobacteria; order Rickettsiales; family SXRF01; genus JAJTHB01. The sequence continues at coordinate 266,260 of JAJTHB010000005.1, forward strand.
TATTGCGATGGGTCTTATTAAGGAGAAAAGTGGTTTCGTAGTGCTTTCTGATATTCTGGGTGATGAAGATCATCTCGGCGATATGGATTTCAAAGTGGCAGGGACCCAGCAGGGTGTTACTGCGCTTCAAATGGATATCAAAATAGATGGTATCACCGAAGAAATCATGAAAGTCGCGCTGGAACAAGCTCATCATGGCCGTAAGCATATTCTCGGCGAAATGGCGAAGGCGCTTGATACACCGCGTGGATCGGTTGGTAAAACAGCACCGCGTATCACCACCATGACCATTCCGAAGGAAAAAATCCGTGAAGTGATTGGCAGCGGCGGTAAAGTCATTCGCGAGATCTGCGAAGTGAGCGGTGCGAAAGTTGATATTGAAGATGACGGCACAATCAAAATCGCAGCAGTAAGCGAAGATCAGGGCAAAAAGGCTTATGAGATGATCTACGCGATCGTCGCCGAGCCTGAGATCGGTCAGATCTATACCGGCAAAGTCGTACGCATTGTTGATTTCGGCGCGTTCGTCAATTTCATGGGTCCAAAAGATGGCCTCATCCATATCAGCGAGCTGGCGGATTATCGCGTGGCAAAAGTTGAGGATGTGGTGAAAGAAGGCGATAGCGTGAAGGTCAAAGTTCTCGAGATGGATAATCGCGGTAAGATCCGCCTGTCCATGCGTGTGGTTGACCAGCAAACCGGCGAAGATATTTCTGAGCGTGTCGGTAAGCGCCAAAACAAAGAAGCTGCTAACGGCAACTAGTTGTAGCGATAACTAAAGCCCTCGCTAGCTATGCTGCGAGGGCTTTTTTTATAACAGGTAAATAATCAGAGCGATGACGGCAGCGGAAAGCACCAGCGCAATGAATAGCGCTAGGGCATCATGCTTCTTGTCGCCTTCAAAAGGAAATACATAGGCCGCAAGGCCTGAGGCAAGCCACCAGATTGGCGCTACAAACACATACTGAAAAAACTTCGCAACGATAAAAATCAATTCCATTGGCTTTGTTTTCCAAATTGCAGGCATAAAAAAAGGGGCCTAATTCTCAGGCCCCTTATTTTTAGCTATTAGTACTAGAAGCGAATGGTGCTAACTTTTTTAGCTGCCATCATACCCATACCCATTTTTGGCTTGGATGATTTAGATGGTTTTTTCGCAACTTTTTTAGCTACTTTTTTAGCTACTTTTTTTTTTGCGACCTTTTTGGCCACTTTCTTTTTTGGTGCTGCTTTTTTCTTAGCTGCTGGTTTTTTAGCAGCTGCTTTTTTTGCCTTCTTAATCATAAAAGACTCCATAAGTTGATTATTTGTATTGACCCGTGTTTGAATCAACACACGTGATATATAACCCAGCAATTATAAATTTTTTATTAATGCATCGCTGTTGTGAGAGTGGCAATGCAACTTTAAAAATAGCATCTAAAATTATTGTTCCACATACGGAACAATAATGAATAACGAAAATAGCAAGGAAAAAAGCGCGCTGCAGATGAATCGCAAAGTTGTGAGATTCAGTTTAATGATGCATCTCAAACTAAAGTAAGATACCAACTAATGCTGGAAAATCATTACGAGTGTGATATAAAAAACACAATAAATAATCACGGTGAATGAACCAATGAATGCAAATTACTGCTGCAAACCGATAGCGCTAGTTGTTTTATCATGCCTAATTATTCTTGCGCTATCGCCACATGAAGCAGCCGCTGATGCTAAACATTCCTACTTTGTAATGACCGAGAGCAAGTCCTCTAACCTTCGTCCATTTCCTAAATGGACGGGCATGATGGAGCGCCAAATCGCGGAAAATAAATTACCCGATGAAGAATGTGGTAAACAGAAGTTTCACCCATGCGTCGTCAAAGATTGGCGCGCACTAATAAGTGAAATCAAAGAAAAGCCGCTTCGTGATCAGGTTGAATCAATTAATCGCTGGGCTAACGATCACCCCTATATTGTGGATCAACTAAATTGGGGGATGGAAGATTTCTGGGTAACGCCTTACGAGTTTATGGCGATCAGCGGTGACTGCGAAGATTATGCCATCGCTAAATATTACTCGCTGCGAGCACTTGGTGTGCCGGAAGATCAGATGCGCATTATGATTGTTCAGGATTTTAATCTCGGCGGGATTATTCATGCGATACTTGGCATCTACGTGGATGATGAGCTGCTCATTTTAGATAACCAGATTAAACAAGTAATGCCGGCTATGAATATCTACCACTATCGTCCTATTTATGGTGTCAATGAAAGCTGGTGGTGGGCTTACACACCCCTTAGTTGATTATTGTTTGGTCATCGGGCGTTTTTTTTGATAAAACGCCATGAAACACTGGAGTTTAGTTATGTCTGCCATCGACACATTACCGAATGACTCAGAAGATAAAACAAAAGAGCCTGAGGCAACCAATTTTTCGCCGCGCATGTACGGCATCGTGCTTCTGGTCGTTGCTATTATTATTACCGGCATTTTCTTTATCAGTAAATTCACCCAGATGGACCTGACAAGGGATTTGCAGACCTGGCAGGAAAAGCTCAACCTGATTGCGGAAAGCCGTAGTAAGGAAGTAAGCGGTTGGGTGGGTGGCAACTTCGCAGAGCTGCACAAGCTATCTGATAACCCTGCACTTCAGCTTTATTTAAGCGAGTTGCAATCGATAGCGCAGAATGGAACCCAGCAACATACCGAAGAGCCGGCACAGAAGACTTACCTTCGCAATTTGCTAATGTTTACCGCTGAGCGCGCAGGCTATATCACCTCAAATGTATCAGCTTCACAAATAAGGGCTAATATTGAAGAAAATGCTGATAGCGGCCTTGCGGTGCTGGATGCAAAAAACAAGATTGTTGTTTCCAGCGCTACCTCACCTCTCGTCACCGAGCAAATCTTGAAACATGCCGCTGAATCGCAGGCGGGCAGGGATGGGTTTGTTGACGTCAGTAAAAATGGCGATAAGCTTCAAATCGGCTTTAGCGTTCCAATCTTTTCTATTCAAGGCGAACGCAATGCCAATGCTCAAATTGGTCGCGTCGTTGGTATTAAAACCGTTGATGCTGATTTCTTTGCATTATTGAAACACCCGGGCGTTACCGAGCAAACACTGGAAACCGTATTGGTTCGCAAGGCGGACAAAAAAATAGAGTTTCTGTCACCGCTTCAGGATGGCTCGAGTGCATTAGCCAAGCAGGTCGATTTCATGCCCGACCGCACGGTTGAGGGTAGCCTTATTGAAACGGTCGGCAGCTTTAGCAGCGAAAAAAATGACTATCGTAACCGTAAGGTGCTTGCTACCTCTCGTACCATTGAGAACACGCCATGGACGCTAATGGTGAAGGTCGATCGCAAAGAAGCTCTTACAGAAAGTGACCAGCGCCGCGCAAGCATGATCATGTTCTTTTTCTTCCTGATTGCCACGATTGTGCTGATTATCTTTGCCGTTTGGTGGCATGCGCATTCCAAGCGCGCGATGATGATGTCGTATCATTTCAAAAAAATTGCCTCGGAAGCGCGTGCACAAGAAAAGCTTTTGCGCCTGGTTGCCGATCATCAGCCGGAGCCTATTTTCATACTGGATCAAAATTACCGCTTTCACTTTGCCAATCAGAAAACCTCTGAAAATGCAGATATGAGCGCCCAAGGGTTGATCGGAAAATCAATCAATGATGTTCGTGGAACAGCGCGCGCCGAACGATTAATTGGCCAGTGCGAAAAGGCCAGCCTTGAAAACAGAACGGTTTATGGGATCTCGCAGGTTATAGAAGGTGGTCAGGAGCGTATCATTCGGTCAGCTTATGTGCCGCTCGATCACATTCCTATCGCCAGCCTGCCGGAACCTACACCCGGCATATTGGTTGTTGAACAGGATATCAGCGAGGTGGTGCATGAGCGCGAGCAACGTATCCAGACTCATAACCAACTCATTCAGACACTCATAAGGCTAGTTGATAAACGTGATCCTTACGCTGCTGATCATTCCATGCTGGTGTCCCACATCGCCTGCGAAATCGCGATTGAGATGGAGCTTGATAATACGATGGTGGAAACGGCGCGCATTGCTGGCAGCCTGATGAATATCGGTAAGATCGTCGTGCCACACGAGCTGCTGACTAAATCCGAGAAACTGACGGACGAAGAGCGCCGCGTGATTCAGGAATCGATGTTTGTGGCCGCTGACTTGGTCAAATCCATTCAGTTTGAAGGCCCCGTTGTTGAAACGCTTAGACAGTGGCAGGAGCGCTGGGACGGTACAGGTCCGCTGGGTCTTCAGGCGGAAAAAATCATCATCTCCGCTCGTATCATTGCGGCGGCCAACGCCTTCATCGGTATGATCAGCCCGCGCTCATGGCGCAATGCCATTGCCATCGGCGCCGCCAATAAATTCCTGCTTGATCAATCCGATATTCTGTTTGATCGCAGGGTTGTGGTGGCGCTGATCAGCTATGTTGAAAACCACCATGGACACGCATGGCTTAATAAAATGCTCGATGAGAAGAAAAAAGCGGCTTAGCTAAACCGGTTGGTTCTTGGGAAGCCCGTTGGGGGCAGGCGGCCGGCGTCAGCGCGGTTGCCCAGCCAAGCCTTCAGGTCTGTTTCAACACGGACTTTGCCACCAAGCTGCCAGCTTAAGCCTTCTTTCAGCTTGAAGACTTTGACATCTGCGAGCGTCGCATCCTTGTATTTCTGAAGCGCAACACCCTGGCCTTTTTTCATTGGCGGGATTTGCGAGATTGGGAAGATGAGCAGCTTACGATTCTCGCCCATCACCGCAACATGATCACCACTTGCTTCCACGCACACCACCGCCTTATGGCCAGCCATAGGCGTTAGGATCTGTTTGCCGTTTTTGGTTTGCGCCACGACATCGGCGCTATCGACCACAAAACCTTTACCGTTAGAAGCCGCAAGCAGCAGCTTTTTGGCCTCATCATAAATTGAGATAGCAACGATTTCGCTATCCGCCTCCATCTCGACCATCAAGCGTACCGGCTCGCCATAACCCTTGCCGCGAGGTATTTTATCACAGGGCAGGGTGTAGAAGCGGCCATTGGAACCAAACAGCAGCAGTTTATCGGTGGTTTGCGCTTCAAGCGAGAATTTTGCTTCATCGCCTTCTTTATATTTTACCTCATCAAGGTTAAGCCCATGGCCTTTGACGGCGCGTAGCCAGCCCATCGCAGAATAGAAAATTGTGATCGGTTCTTTTTCGACAAAGGCCTCGATATCGATGACCTTGCCCACAGGTGCATCGGCAAATTGCGTGCGGCGGCGGCCAAGCGGCGTTTTTTTGCCGAAGCGAGTTTGAATGTCCTTGATCTCTTCACCGATTTTTACCCAGCGTTTTTCTTCGGATTTAAGCAGCGCGTTCAGTTCTTTTTGTTCTTTGCTCAGCTCGGTATGTTCGCCTTTGATCTCAAACTCCTCGAGTTTGCGCAGGCTACGCAGGCGCGTATTCAAAATAGCCTCGGCCTGAATATCGGAGAGCTTCCATTTCTTCATAATCACCGGCTTGGGATCATCCTCACGGCGAATGATTTTAATCAGCTCGTCGAGGTTGAGGTAGGCAACCAGCAAACCATCCAGAATTTCAAGCCGGTGTGCGATCTTGCCAAGGCGGAATTTCGAACGGCGCGTGAGCACTTCCATGCGATGTTCAAGAAACGCCAGCAGCAGATCCTTGAGGTTCATCACTTGCGGCGCACCTTGTGCGTTTAGCACATTGAGGTTCAGGTTGAAACGTGACTCAAGGTCGGTGCTCTTAAATAGCGATTCCATGAGCATTTCAGGATCAACCGTGCGGCTTTTTGGCTCCAGCACGATGCGGATATCTTCTGCCGATTCATCGCGGATATTGCCAAGGAAAGGCAGTTTTTTGTTTTTGAACTTTTCGGCGATATCTTCCATCAGCTTGTTTTTCTGAACCTGATAGGGAATCTCGCTGATGACGATCTGGTAAAGCCCGTGGCTTAACTCTTCCTTTTCCCATTTCGCTCGCACACGGATTGAGCCGCGGCCTGTTTCATAAGCGGTCCGGATATTCTCGTCGGTCTCAACAATCACGCCGCCGGTTGGGAAATCCGGCCCTTGCATGCGCGTCACTAAGTTGCGCACCGTGCAGTCCGGTTTTTCAATCAAATACAGCAGCGCCTCGCAGATCTCACCCACATTATGCGGCGGAATGGAAGTCGCCATACCGACGGCGATGCCTTCCGAGCCGTTAGCCAGCAGATTTGGGAAAGCGGCGGGCATCACCACCGGCTCTTCCTCCGAGCCGTCATAGGTCGGGCGGAAATCAACGGTATCATCATCAATACCGTTCATCAGCGCCATCGCGACATCGGTCAGGCGCGCTTCGGTGTATCGCATCGCGGCGGCGTTATCGCCGTCAACCGAGCCAAAATTCCCCTGGCCTTCGACCAGTGTGTAGCGCACCGCAAAGGACTGGGCGAGGCGCACCATCGCGTCATACACCGCTGTATCACCGTGCGGGTGGTATTTACCGATCACATCGCCCACTACACGCGCGCATTTTTTATAGCCGGATTTCGGGTCAAGCCGAAGCTGCAACATTGCATAGAGCAGGCGGCGATGCACCGGCTTTAAGCCATCGCGCACATCGGGCAGCGAACGCGCGGTGATCGTCGAAAGTGCATAGGCTAAATATTTTTCTTCCAGCGTCGTGCGGAAGGAAACGAGCTGCAGGTTTTCAGTTTTCTTGGTGGGTGTTTTGGTCATAGGCGCGAGAAACTACAGGCTTTCTGCGGCTTTGTAAAGGATTTGCTTCAGCCTTTGCCTAGCTGGCGGCATCTTTTTTCCATGCGGCTCAAGTAGCCAGTGCTCCAGGAAATAGGCGGTGAGGGTTAGACCGTTGTTCACATCCCCGTGAAGGTGGGCATCTAATCTCACTGCAGACTCCCCGCTTTCGCGGGGACTTAGAAAACGAGGCAATCTCAGTAACCGATCTTTATACGGCTCCCCTGCCTCGCGTGAAACGGCGCGGCCGGATTTGGGGGAGACATAGATAAGATCATGCGTCTGGCCGGTGGCAGCGCAGCAAGTCAAGTCAAGCCCATAGCCGGTTTCCGCAAGGATCAGCATTTCAAAATGAATATAACCGTGCCATGAAAAATCCTCCAACAAATGAAGGAAATGATCATAAAGCCTGGGGTAAGGGTGGCGCTCCGGCAGAGCCTGCTCGAGCAGCGCGCAGGCCGATGTCAGCATCGCTAGTTTTTCTTCATCTTGCATGATGAGCGCGGCGTGGCTTCTTTGCGGTTCGAGCTTGAACATACCGATATGCTCGGAAAGCCGAGCGCTCCAGCTTGCGCTAACTAGGTTTCCCTGCTGAATGATCCCCCAGTTGGTTTTGGAAAAAGCGCCTTTCACCACGCCCGCTACCACACCATGATCGCGCGCAAACACGCGCAGTATCGCGCTGGTTTCGCCATGCCGGCGTACTGCCAGGATAATCGCGCTATCGCTCCAGTGCATCGGGCGATATTTTCATTTTTACATGCATTAAGCCTTCGAGCATGTAGGGCTCTGTGATGGCAATGTAGCCCAGCGATTCATAAAAATTCTTCAGCTGTGCCTGGGCTTCAATGATGAGCGGCTGATTGTTATACATGCGGAATGTTTCGCGCACCGCATCCATCATCAGCTTCGCGCCGAGTTTCTGGCCGCGATAATCCTGATCGATGACTAACCTGCCGATCGCCGGCTCTTTATGTTTAAGCCCGGGCGGTAGGATGCGCGCCGCGCCGATGAGCCTCTCCCCATCAAACAAACACAAGTGCTGGCAGCGATCATCCAGACCATCGATATCGAGATAAACAATGTTTTGCTCAACCACGAAAATTTTCGAACGCAGCTGAAGCAAATCATAAAGATGTTTTTTGCTGAGCGACTTGAAGGAAAAGAGTTTGGTTTCGTATGGCATAAAAAAACCCCGGCGAATGGCCGGGGCTTTTTTATCATAAAATAGCAAAGACGCTATTGCTGATTCGGCTGGCCTGCTGGATTAGCAGTAGCTGGAGCCGGAGCAGATGGCGTGCCAGCAGCAGGAGCGAGCTGAGCGTTGGCTTCAGCAGCCATTTCTTCAGCGGTTTTAGCAACATCTTGCGCAGCCTGATCAACGGCCTGCTGGGTGCCTTCAACAGCTTGGCTTGCAGCTTCCTGAGCTTTTTGGGTTGCTTCTTTAGCAGCTTGTTCAGCGCGTTCAAACGAACCGGCAGGAGCAGGTGATTGCTGCTCAGCCGTTACGTTCGGCTGCTGGCTGGTTTGGTTGAGATTGATACCAAAGAATGCGGCAAGCGCGAGAATGATAAAACCGAAAATAATCATCGGCATGTTGGATTTTTGCTGAGACATAACAGACTTCCTGTAGATTGGTTAATAAAAGCGTTAACAGTGCTAGGGTTAGTATGAAAGTTTACTAATTGCAAGCTAAACGGGCACTAAATAGATTAGCGACAGATTAAATCTATGTAATGATAAAAGCCTCTATTTATTATTCGCCAGCAAGCTTACGGATGATATTGATCTGAGTGACATCTGCGGATAGCTTTTTAGCAAGGGCACTGCCGCTCTCCACCACCCGCCAAAATGGCGTAATCTGCGTTGCACTCGTACCAGCGGCATATTCCTCCAGCGCCGCTTCGGCAACAATTCTAAGGAATATACCGGTAGAAACCGGGCAGGTGGCATCAGCCTTGTGTTTGGCTGCCAGAGCCGTGCGCATCGCAGCAGGATCCACATAGCTACCTTTAGGAATGGTTCGAATGAAGTGGTCAATTTCCTTCGGCGAGGGAATTAGCATGCTGCTGCCGGCTGGAATACCGGCAAAGGCTTTATCAATCGATTTAATATGCGGGTTTTTGCCGTAATCACGCTTCTGAGCCCAGGTTTTTTTCTTGCTCATTATTCACCCTCCTCAAAATATTCAAACAATGCCTAGCTTAAGCACATAAGTTTTTTTAAATAAGGCTTATTCATTTCTCAAGCCTTAAGCACAAGAGCAGTGAGGGAGGAGACGAGAGGATTGAGCGTCGCTTCGCGTTAAAGCGCTCGGTGTCGAACCAAAAGACATATTATGGAGTAGACTTCAATGATCCCCATCGCTGCCATTAAAAAAGCCCCATAAGGGGCTATTTTAATGGCGGAGACGAGAGGATTCGAACCTCCGATACGGTGTTACCCGTATAACGGTTTAGCAAACCGCCGCCTTCGGCCACTCGGCCACGTCTCCGCACGCTAAGGCGTATCAACTAATCAGGAAACGCTATCCAGTCAACCCGTAAATGGCTTGTCAGTGAACGATTTCACGAAAACAGGCTGCGTTTTCACAGTCGCTAATGAAGGTTGAGCAGCGGCGAATCTTGGCTGCTTCCTGCTTGTAGTGCCGCTCGTTTTTAGAATCGAGCTTTTCAAGCTCGTGATAAACCAGCTGGATCACCGATAAATAAACACAGGCCATGGATGCGCTGGAAATAGCAAGCGCAAGCGGCACATGACTGGAAATATACTCCTTACGATGGTGATCATATAAGATGCCTTCACCTTGGGAGATACGCTCCATTGTTTTACGCCAGACGGCAAGTTTATGGCGCGCAACATCAATAAAATCGGCAGTTGTATCAATCAGTATATTTTTAGCTTCAGACGGGCGCATTTTACCCATAACTGTCGAATTTCTACGAATGCGTTCAAAGACCTCATCAATTCTTGGATTTGACGATAATTGCGACAGGATACGATCCGCTGTCCTTAATGCTAAATCAGAATCAGATAAAACAGTTTGTGCCCGTTGCGGTAAAGACATGGATTGATATTTTTTTTGTAGATTTCCGAAGTCCTCAAGCTTCAATGCATTAAGCGATTGAATCACTACTTTTGGCTGAGGAGCATTAGAAGAATTGGCCATAAAACCCCGTGTAATATCTTGTTTAATGTAGTCCATTATGTCCACTCATTCCTAAAGAACATTTAATAATTGATTCAATGTTATCGATTGCGCAGATTTAGTTTGATCGCTATGGATAGCTGCCAATTATAAGGAAAATTGTTCATGGAAGATCAAGCCACTGAAGTTAAAGCAAAAAATTCGTGGGATGACACCATAAAAACTATTATTTACGCTGTAATACTTGCCCTGCTGTTTCGTAGTTTTTTGTATGAACCTTTTCATATTCCTTCGGGCTCCATGAAAAGTAACCTGCTGGTTGGCGATTATCTTTTCGTTTCCAAATACAGCTACGGCTATAGCCGTTATTCGTTCCCACTTGGCATACCGACATTTAAAGGGCGAATACTATCCAGCAAGCCTGAGCGCGGTGATGTAGTCGTTTTTCGTTATCCGCCCAATCCCCGCGTTGATTTCATTAAGCGATTGGTTGGGCTGCCAGGCGATGCTATTCAAATGAAAAACGGCGCCGTCTATATCAACGGTAAGCAACTGGATCGTATCTATGTCGATCAATACATGGATGACGGGGATGAACGCCCTGACAGGAAGCCTCATCAAATCGCAAGGTTTGAAGAAACATTGCCAGAGGGCAAAAAAATACACATCCTGAAAGAAAAAGAGTATGCTGCAGGAGATGACACGCCAGTTTTTGTCGTGCCAGAAGGGCACTATTTCTTTCTTGGTGATAACAGGGATAATTCTCGCGACAGCCGCTTCATGGATGAGGTTGGTTTTGTTCCCGAACAAAATCTGGTTGGGCGTGCTGAAGTGATCTTTTGCTCAGTTGAAGGAGGCGGATCATGCTTTAATCCGCTGAACTGGTTTGGTAAATTACGCCTCGACAGGTTCATCAAGGTGATCGAATGAATAAGCTGGAAGAAAAACTAGGCCATACCTTTCATGACATTAGCCTGCTCAGGCTGGCACTAACTCACCCTAGCCTTAACCAGAACACGAATAATCAGCGGCTGGAATTTCTGGGTGATGCTGTGCTTGGCTTGGTGGTGGCCAAAATTCTATACAAACTATTTCCTGGCGAAACTGAAGGTGAACTTGCACGGCGTCTGGCTGCGCTCGTGCGCGGTGAGACCCTTACTGAAGTTGCTAAGGAGCTTGCACTTGGCGAATATTTAATGGTGTCTGAAAGCGAAGGGCAATCAGGCGGCCGCCAAAACCCAACGAATCTTGAAGATGCTATGGAGGCCGTGCTTGGAGCGCTCTATCTGGATGGCGGCCTTGAAGCAGCTGAAACATTTATCGCCATGCGCTGGAGTGATATGGCTCGGCGTATCAGCGCACCACCTAAGGACGCAAAAACTGCATTGCAGGAATGGGCGCAGGCGCGTGGGCTACCCGTGCCAGACTATCAGGTGATCGACACACAGGGACCAGCGCACGCTCCAGAATTCACTATTCAAGTAAGAATACAGGGCCATGAGCCCCATACAGCGCGAGCCAATTCCAAGCGCGTTGCTGAGCAACAGGCTGCTCAGTCACTACTTGCTGTATTACCGCAATGAGCAAAGATTTACGTTGTGGCGTGGTGGCGATTATCGGTGAGCCAAATGCAGGTAAATCAACCCTGATTAACCAGCTGGTCGGCGGCAAAGTTTCCATCGTCACGCCTAAGGTGCAAACCACAAGATTTAATGTGCGCGGCATCTGTCATGAGGGGGATGCCCAGATCATACTCGTTGATACGCCCGGGATTTTTGATGCCTCTGCAAGCTTTGAAAAAGCTATGGTGAAAGCGGCATGGTCCGGTATAGGTGATGCGGACGCGGTGCTGCTACTCATTGATAGCAAAGCCGGTCTTCGAGATTCCACCCAGAAACTATTTCAGAAACTAACCGCTACCACCAAGCCGCTTTTTTTGGCGCTTAATAAAATCGATAAAGTATCTAAGGAGCAACTGATTCAGCTTGCTGCGGCATGTGGCGAGCCGGGCTTATTTCATGATATTTTCATGATCTCCGCTAAGAACGGTGATGGCGTGAACAAACTCAAGCGCACCATCGCCAGTGTCTTGCCTGCTGGACCATGGCATTATCCCGATGATACCTTGAGCGATATTTCACTTCGCCTGCTCGCAGCAGAAATCACGCGCGAAAAACTCTTTCTAATGCTGAAACAGGAGCTGCCTTACTCGCTGCTCGTTGAAACCGAATCATGGGAAGAAGATGAGCGCTTTATTAAGCTATCACAGGTGATTTATATCCAGCGTGAAACGCAGAAGAAAATTATCGTGGGAGAAAAAGGCTCGATGATTAAGCGCGTAGGCATCAGCGCACGGCGTGAGTTAGAGGCGATGACGGGCAAAAAAATACATCTGGCTTTGTATGTGAAGGTTAAATCAGACTGGAAAGAAAATCGCGAAAGTTACCGCTTACTCGGGCTGGAATATAAGAGCTAACTTTCCTCTGCGTGGATAGGGATAACACGCCCCTCACTGCGCTCGTTGTCTTCAAGCAGTTCTTTAGGGATAGATTTGCTCGCTTTTGCGCCGAGCAACTTCATTTTCTCGGCACGGGATATAACATTTCCCCTTCCTTCACTTAATCTCATGAGGGCTTCGTCATAAGACGATTGTGTTGCGGAAATACGCTTTCCAATATTCTGCAGGCTTTCGCAGAACTCAACCAGACGATCATACATTTTGCCTCCCTCATCCGCGATCTGAAGCGCATAACGGTTTTGCTGGTCAATACGCCATAGCGAAGCAATGGTGCGTAGGCTGGCAAACAATGTTGAAGGACATACGAGCACTACTTTCTTATCCCATGCAAAGCTGTGTAGTTCACGGTCTTGCTGCACAGCAAGCGCATAAGCACCCTCGATGGGCATGAACATGAAGACGAAATCCGGCGACTCTAATTTTTCATTCGTTTGGTATTTCTTAGCGGATAGTCCCACCACATGCGCGCGCAACGACTTCAGGAAATCATAAAGATGATTATCTTCTTGTTTATCGCAGTAGCGATCATAGGCTGTGAGCGACACTTTAGAGTCAATAATCACATGCTTGCCATCAGGAAGATGTACGATGATATCGGGTTTTTGGAGGCTGCCGTCAGCAGCACGCAGCGATAAATCGATTGCCTGCGGCGTATAATCAACGCCTCGGCGAAGACCGGATTCCTCCAGAATTTTCTCCAGCATTACTTCACCCCAGTTGCCCTGCGCCTTCACATCGCCGCGCAGCGCTTTGGTCAGGCTATCCGTTTGCAGCACAATCTTTTCAATTTCGGCCTTAAGTGTGTGTTGCTCTTTGCCTTGCTGGCTGAATGAATCATCGATTTTCTTTTGAAACTCTCCAAGACGGTCGCGAAGCGGCAGCAGCAGGTCACCGATTTTCTTTTCGGAGCTTTGCGTAAATTTCTGATTCATTTCCTCAAAAAGCTGCGTGGCCGTACTTTTAAATTCAAGCTTCATGTTGTTTTTATTGTCTGAAAGTGCACGCAGCTCGGTCTCAGCCATGATCGCACGCTCATGATATTCGGTCATGGATTGCTGAGTCGATAAAAGCTCCTGCCTGGTTTGTTGCAATTCGATTACCAGTCCTCGTAATCTCTCGCGGATGACGGTTAAACGAAACCATACCACCATCCATCCCAGCGCAAAAAACGCACCGGCGGTGGTTAAGATCCAAAATCCTTCCTGTGATGGCATGTGTGGGCTTGTCCTAATGCGGTGTAAGCGCTAATCATAGGCTGATGAACACGCTTCACAAGCAGAATTTCTCGGTTGTTATACTTGCCGCAGGCAAGGGAACGCGCATGCGCTCCAAGCTGCCCAAGGTGCTACAGCCTATCGCCGGAAAGCCGATGCTAACGCAGGTTATTTCCGCAGTCCAGCCAATAGGGCCAGAGAGGCTGGTTATTGTGATTGCGCCGCAAATGGATGAAGTGAAAAGTGCCGTGTTGCAGCATGATGCGGCGTGCCGCTTTGCCATTCAGCATGAGCAGCGTGGTACTGGACACGCGGTGGCCTGCGCTCTGGCCGAACTACCTGATGATGGTATCGTGCTCGTGCTTTATGGCGATACACCGCTCATTACCACATCAACGATTCAGGCTATGCTGGCGCAGCATGAAGAGCAAAAGGTTGTTATTTCACTGCTTGCTATGAAGCTGGATGATCCGACCGGCTATGGTCGTGTGGTGATGAAATCGCCGCCTTATGTTGATGCGATCGTTGAAGAAAAAGATGCGAGTCCGGAAGAAAAACAGATTCCGTGGGTATGGGGCGGGGTGATGGCGTTTCATGCTGGCTTTCTTAAAGAAGAACTCCCTAAGGTTCAGCCCTCTGCTGCAACAGGGGAGATTTACCTGACCTCACTTCTCCACATCGCAAGTAAGCAAGGTAAAAAGAGCCTGATGATTCCGGTTTTGGCCGAAGAAGTGATGGGCGTGAATGATAAAAAACAACTCTCTGAAGCGGAGGCAGTGATGCAGGATAAATTACGCAAGCGTGCCATGGATGCGGGGGTCACACTGACCGCCCCTGAGACCGTGTTTATGCAGGCCGATACGATACTGGAAGCAGATGTTGTGGTACATCCATTTGTGGTGTTTGGCAAAAATGTTCGGGTGGAAAGCGGCGCTGAAATTCGTTCATTCAGCCATATTGAAGATGCTGTAGTAGGAAAAAATGCCACTGTCGGCCCTTATGCACGAATTCGCCCTGGCGCGGTGATTGGTGAAGGGGCGCATGTTGGCAATTTCGTAGAAATTAAAAATAGCAGGCTGGGTAAAGGCGCTAAGGCCAACCATTTAAGCTATGTCGGCGATAGTGATGTAGGCGAGGGTGCCAATATCGGCGCGGGGACCATCACATGCAATTACGACGGCGTGAACAAACACAAGACCGTTATCGGCGCAGGTAGTTTTATCGGCTCCAACACAGCGCTGGTGGCGCCAGTGACTGTGGGAAACAATGTGATCATCGCCGCAGGCAGTGTGATCACCGAAGATATTCCTGATGATGCGCTTGCGATCTCAAGGCCACAGCAGGTGAACAAAGCCGCTAAAGCAAAAGAGATCAGGCAACGTAGGAAAAAGAACGCTTAAGCTGATTTTGTATAAGCCGTAGCGCTTGTTCAACCGCCTGCAGGCGTATGTCGGTTCTGTTTCCGTTAAATTGAAAACGCTGCGCAAAAGTTTCTTGATCGGTTGATAGCGCAATAAACACTGTTCCTACCGGTTTTTGCTCGCTGCCGCCTGTGGGTCCGGCAATGCCTGTGATGGCAACAGAAAGATCAGCTTCGGCTTTTTGGCGTGCGCCACCCGCCATCGCAACCGCCACCTGTTCGCTTACTGCGCCATGCTCCCCAATGAGATCCTCATCAACACCAAGCAGACCCGTTTTTGCTTCATTTGCATAGGTTACAAAACCAACCTCAATCACCGCAGATGAACCTGATATTTCTGTGATAAGTCCTGTCAGCAATCCGCCGGTGCAGGACTCAGCCGCTACGATGCGAAGGCCGCTTTTTTTTGCTGCCTGCACAACGTCATGCGCAAGCTCGTAAAGTTCATTACTGAACAAGGTCGCCATACAGCCAGCCCATTGCCGTGTGAATGGTTTCAGTTTCTCCTAAGGCATTCGAGATGATGAGCGAAAGAAGAAACAGCAAAATCGGATAGACAGCGGCGGCCATATCATCAAGCATCACACCGACAGCGCCTTCAACATTCTTATCAAGCCAGCGCACCGGCCAGGGTTTGATGATATCAAACGCACGAAATAAAATAAAACCCACCAGATAGCCCTGCCATGTCAGGGGCAGTGCAGATAGCAATAGCCACTGCCCGGCCACTTCATCCACGACGATGTCCTTTGGATCATGCTCGCAGCCGGTTTTTTCAAGAAAATGCTTACTTGCCAGCCAGCCGAGAAAAAAAATGATCCATGCGGCGATGAATAAACCGAAAGGGCCAAGTTGATGATGGATTAAATAAGCAAAAGGCAGTGCAGCAGCCGAACCAACCGTGCCGCTGACGATTGGTGATTTGCCGCAGCCAAACCAGGTTGCAATCCACCACCACCAATGTTTTGATGCCGCGATCATATGATCGGTAACCTTATGGTTGCGACAGCCTGAGCCGCCACCCCTTCTGCGCGACCTGTAAAGCCAAGTTTCTCAGTGGTTGTTGCTTTAACGCTTACGCGCGATTCGTTAATTTTGAGGTTTTGGGCGATGCGCGTGATCATCGCCTCGCGATAGGGGGCGATCTTAGGGCGCTCACAAATCAGCGTCAGGTCGAGATGCACAATCTCGCCGCCACGCGCTTTGACCAGCTCATAGGCATGCATTAGAAATCTCGAGGAATCCGCCCCTTTCCATTGCAAATCATCAGGCGGGAAGTGTATGCCAATATCACCTGCGCCAATTGCGCCGAGAATGGCATCAACGAGCGCATGAAGCCCAACATCGGCATCTGAATGTCCAACCAGAAAATGTGTATGCGGAATCTTCACACCGCATAGTTTGATCTGCTGCTTACCTACTGGTGTTTCTTCATCATGCACTTTCAAGGCGTGCACATCATAGCCAATTCCGGTGCGATATTCGAATGCGTGAGTAGGGGGTTGCATGGTTGTAAGATCCTGGGTGGTTGTTATTTTCTTATTTCTGACATCTCCATCTACCGTTGCAACAGGAATCAATGCTTTTTCCATTAAGGCCGCATCATCCGTGAATTGCTCGTCCTTAAATCTTCTGTGCGCGCTTAGAAGCAGCTGGTAATCAAAACCCTGAGGTGTTTGAACTGCCATCAGCTCATCCCTGCTTAGCGTCATGCCCACGTGATCATTTTTTCTGGTTTTGATCGTATCAACAACTGGCACCACTGGAATCACCGCTTTTGAATGATCCAGTCTCTCAAGAACACGGCTGATGATTGCATGGGATACTAAAGGGCGCGCAACATCATGCACCAGCACGCGCTCAGGCATACGATGCTCAATGGATTCAAGCCCAAGCCTCACCGATTCCTGCCTGCTATTGCCGCCGACCACACATGGAAAGAGGGTAAGCCCCGCTGCCACCTTTTTATAAAGCGCATGATGCTCGCGCCTGATTACAACGCGAACACCATCAATTAATGGATGGCTCATGAACGTGCGCAGACTATGAAGCAATACCGGCTCGCCATAAAACAGCTGGTAAGGCTTAGGAATAGGGCTTTCCAGGCGCTGTGAGGTGCCGCCGGCCACCAGAATGGCGATAGTTTTTTCTGCCATAAAGGCCAGATTTCCTTGCTAAAACGGCTTATTTACGATAATGCCTTGCGGGACTCAAGTAAGGTTGAAAACATGCCTCCTGTCAAGATTGGTTCGATGGTGATTGATGATCCGGTTTGGCTCGCGCCAATGACCGGCGTCTCCGACCTGCCTTTTCGCAGGCTGGTTAAAAGTTTTGGCGCGGGCATGGTGGTATCGGAAATGATCGCCTCGCGCGCAATGATCCTCGAGACGAAAAACACACTGCGCATGGCCGCATTCTCGCCAGATGAATTCCCTTTTGCCATACAGCTGGCTGGCTGCGATCCTGAGGTCATGGCCGATGCCGCCAAGCTGAATGAAGATCGCGGCGCGCATATCATCGACATTAATTTTGGCTGTCCGGTGAAAAAAGTAGTGGGTGGCATGGCTGGCTCTGCTCTCATGCGCGAAGTGCCGCTGGCCACTAAAATTCTGCAGGCAGTGGTGAAGGCGGTTAAAATCCCTGTAACACTAAAAATGCGCACCGGCTGGGATGATAGCAGCCGTAACGCGCCGCAGCTCGCTAAAATTGCTGAGGATGCCGGTATTAAGCTACTCACCGTTCATGGCCGCACGCGCTGCCAGATGTATAAAGGCCATGCCGATTGGAGTTTTGTGCGCAAGGTAAAAGAAGCCGTTTCGCTGCCGGTGATTGTAAACGGCGATATTTGCAATTTTGACGATGTAGACCGCGCGCTTGCCGAATCCGGCGCAGATGGCGTAATGATTGGACGCGGCGCTTATGGCAGGCCATGGTTTCCAGCGCAGGTTGCGCATTACTTAAAGACAGGTGAGCAGATTGCCCCGCCGCCACTCATAACGCAGCGCGGTATCGTCCTTAAACATTATGATGATATGCTGGATCATTACGGTGTGCAGAATGGCATGATGGTCGCCAGAAAGCATATTGGCTGGTATTCCTCTGGCTTGTTTGATTCCTCTACCTACCGCCAACATGTAAATACGCTGATGGATGCAGATCAGGTAAGGCAGGCGATTCGAACTTTTTATGATAGTGTTTTGGATAAACCCATCATCGTCGAAGCACCGCTGAGCGACGAAAGCGATGGCGCTCTTGCAGCCTAACCCCATGCCTGCCAGTGGATTGCAACATATTATCGAGGAACACCTAAAGAATTATTTTGCTGCTCACAGCAATGGCCAATTACCTGCACCAGGACTTTACAATCGAATGCTACCGTTGTTGGAAAAACCACTGATAGAAGCAACCCTTAAGGCCTGTAACGGCAACCAGCTCAAAGCGTCAAAAATACTCGGCATTAATCGCAACACACTACGTAAGAAAATTACTGAGCTTGCGATCCCTAAGGGTAGCGAGCCATGAGGGGGGTTCGGTTTGGCTGGATCGGTAACAACATTATTCCACTGCTGATCTTAGCTGCATTTATTTCTGGCATCATCACCTACATCACCATCGCTGGCAGCAGCGAACCGCTGCAAGTTAAGCCAAAAAGAGTCTGGGTGCTTTTAGCTGTAAACATTACATTGCTTACACTGCTGGTCGGGGCGATTAGTTTCCGCATTTATAAATTATGGGCAGCATTAAAGGCTGAATCTGCCGGCTCAAAGCTGCAAAAGAAAGTGCTGATTGTTTTCAGTGTGGTGACTATTTTGCCCACTATCATAGTCTCTATTTTCTCGGCGCTCTTTTTTAACCTTGGCATTCAAACATGGTTCAATGAGCGCGTTCAGACCGCTGTTAATGAATCGCTGGCTGTAGCCGAAGCCTATCTAGGTGAGCATAAAGAAAACATCCGTGCCGATGCCATTGCCATGGCAGGAGACTTAAGCCGGGTAGCAAGCCTTGCCATTCAGGATCCGGCAGAGTTCGATCGAATTGTTGTAACACAATCAGCCCTTCGCGTACTGACCGAAAGTATTGTGATCCAGCGCAACCGGATCATTGCGCAGGGACGATTCAGTTTTGCATTGGCCTTCGAGCATATCCCTCAAGATGCACTTGAACGCGCCAAACGTGGAGAGGCTGTTTTAATGCCTGCTGCTGACGAGCCGGATAAAGTTCGTGCGCTGGTTCGCATCGAAGGGCTTGATGACGGTTATTTGCTGATTGGCCGCCTCGTTGATAGCAAGGTGATCATGCACATGCAGAACGCGCAGGGTGCAGTAAGTGAATATGAGCAGCTTCAGGGGCAGCTCGATAAGCTGCAAACCACGTTTTCTATCGTTTTTATCTCGGTAGCCTTACTCTTACTATTTGCATCGATTGGTTATGGTACGGTCTTTGCCGCGAGATTAACCAACCCTATCTCAAAACTTGCACTGGCTGCTGAGCGTGTGCGTAGCGGTGATTTTTCGGCGCGAGTGGAGGATGCGGAGCGCCGTGATGAATTTGGCATGCTGGCGCGCTCCTTCAATCGTATGACGGAACAGCTGGATGCGCAGCGCGGCGAATTAATTGAAGCCAACCGAAGGCTGGATGAAAGGCGACGTTTCTCGGAAGCCGTTTTATTCGGTGTCTCTGCTGGTGTTATTGCGCTTGATAAAGATAAAAACATCACCCTGTTCAACCGTTCGGCCAGTAATATCTTAGGATTTATCGATCTTTCAATTTCCACCGAAAATTCTATCGGCGAATTACTGCCCGGTATTCATGAAATGCTTGCCAAAGCCGAATTATCCCCGGGTGAAGTTACGGATGAAACCCTCACCCTGACTCATAAACAAAAAACCCTCTCACTCCATGCGCGCATTACGGCTGAAAAGAAAGATGATGAAATTGAAGGCTTTATTGTAACCTTTGATGATATCACCATGCTACTGTCGGCGCAGCGTACGGCTGCCTGGGCGGATGTGGCTCGGCGTGTCGCTCATGAGATTAAAAACCCGCTAACACCGATCCAGCTATCAGCTGAGCGTATCAAGAAAAAATATCTTAAATTCATCACCGAAGATCAGGAAAGTTTCATCCGCTACACCGATACCATTGCCAAGCATGTGGGCGATATCGGCAAAATGGTTGAGGAATTTGTAGGATTTGCCCGCATGCCATCGGCTGTTTTTGCCAATGAAGACGCAAGCAGCATCCTCAAAAAAGCCCTTTTTTCAGCCCAGGTTGCTAATACAGGAATTGAATTTCGCAGCTACCTGCCGAGCAAGGAAATTTCGTTATTGTGTGATGAACGCCAAATCACTCAAGTGCTCACCAATTTGCTTAAAAATGCCTGTGAATCGATAGAATCAAGGCTGGTAAGCCAGCCGAAGTCCTCCAAAGGCGTCATCATCACGCGCCTGGAAGATGATGGTGAACAAATACTAATAAGTATTACGGATAATGGCCTTGGATTTCCTGAAGGTGAGATCTCAAAAATGATGGAGCCCTATGTTACGACACGCACCAAAGGTATGGGGCTGGGGCTATCTATTGTGAGGAA
Source organism: Rickettsiales bacterium (assembly GCA_021299465.1). Classification (GTDB taxonomy): domain Bacteria; phylum Pseudomonadota; class Alphaproteobacteria; order Rickettsiales; family SXRF01; genus JAJTHB01. Next base: position 286,904 of record JAJTHB010000005.1, read on the forward strand.
AATCATAGAGGAACACAAAGGGTTGATGAAAATTGAGAATAATCCTGATGGTGGAGCAAAAGTAACTCTTTCTTTTCCAGGGCACTGTGATATAAATGCCGCATAGATAGAAGGCCGGATTTTGCTAATAGATTAGTTTTTTTATTAATCGCGCGCTGAATCCTTAATTCTTAACCCCGAATAACAATCCTTAGGAACCCATGTCCATAGATATCCTGGTTGTAGACGACGAATCCGATATTCGTGATCTCGTGTCTGATATTTTAAAAGATGCCAAATACAGCACCCGCACAGCAGCAAATAGCGACAGCGCTTTTAATGCCATAGCAGAGCGCGTGCCATCCCTTCTTATTTTGGACATATGGCTGCAAGGTAGCGAATTGGATGGGCTTGGTGTTCTGGAAATGGTTCGCAAACGCTACCCGCATTTACCAGTCGTCATGATTTCAGGACACGGCAACATCGAAACTGCCGTCACCGCGATCAAGATGGGGGCGTATGACTTCATTGAGAAGCCATTTAAAGAAGATCGCTTGTTACTCGTTGTGGCAAGGGCATTGGAAAACGCCAGACTCAAAAATGAAAACCAGGAACTAAAAACGCGTGGCAAGCCTGAGATGGCACTAAATGGTGCTTCTGCAAGCATTCAGCAAATTCGCACCGCGATTGAAAAAATTGCGCCGACGGCCAGTCGCGTACTGATCACTGGCGGGCCAGGCACTGGCAAAGAAATGCTTGCTCGCCTCATTCATAGTAAATCAACCCGCGCAGCCGGTAATTTTGTTATCATGAACGCTGCAGGACTAACTCAGGATCGTGTCGAAGCGGAGCTGTTTGGTGTTGAAGATACCAATCCAACCGGTGGCGCTGAGAAGCTGGGCTTATTCGAACGCGCACATAATGGCACGCTGTTCATTGACGAGGTGGCCGATATGCCGCTGGAAACACAGGGCAAAGTATTGCGCGCCCTTCAGGAACAAAGCTTTGCAAGGCTGCGGGGCAATCGTCGTGTAGAAGTTGATGTTCGCGTGATTGCCGCAAGCAATCGCGATCTTGAACACGAAATCGCCGATGGCCGTTTTCGTGAGGAACTTTATTACCGTTTAAATGTAGTACCAATTCGGATGCCATCACTTAAAGATCGCCGTGAGGATATTCCGGAGCTGTGCCGATATTTTCTGAAGCGTTCTGCTGAGATTGCCGGGCTTTCAGCGCGCGAGCTTTCTGAAGAAGCGATGGCGATGCTGCAGGCCTATCATTGGCCGGGGAATGTTCGCCAACTTCGCAACATGATGGAATGGCTGTTGATCATGACATCTGACAGCAAAGAGGCAATTGCAGCCAGTGAGCTTCCGCCTGAGATTCTAACCTCTAATCCGGTGTTGGCGCGTCCAGAGACCAATGCAGACATTATGTCGATGGCACTGCGCGAAGCGCGTGAGTTGTTTGAGAAGCAATATCTTGCTGCCCAAATTGAGCGCTTTGGCGGTAATATCTCTAAAACCTCGGCCTTTGTCGGCATGGAGCGCTCGGCGCTTCACCGCAAGCTGAAAATGCTCGGCATCAACGAGAGCGATGAAAAAGTAGGCTAAAAGCCTATCAGATATCCGCGAAGCAGTGTGTCTCTGCCTTGCCGCCCGGGTGGGTGAGCGCGCCTTTTTCAGCAGAGCCAACCAGCTGCGCGTATTTCCACAGCGCACCGGACTGGTAGTCCGTTTTCCTCGGCTTCCATGTTTTGCGGCGCTCAGCAAATTCCGCGTCGGTAACATTCACGCTGATGGTTCCTTTGGTGGCATCGATACTGATAATATCGCCATCTTTAAGCAGGCCAATCGCGCCGCCCACTGCCGCCTCTGGTCCCACATGGCCGATACAGAAGCCGCGCGTGCCGCCAGAAAAACGACCATCCGTAATGAGTGCCACTTTTTCGCCAGCGCCTTGGCCATAAAGCGCGGCGGTGGTGGAAAGCATTTCGCGCATACCGGGGCCACCTTTTGGACCCTCATAGCGAATTACCAACACATCGCCGTCGCTATAGTCGCGTTTTTCGACAGCAGCGAAGCATTCTTCCTCACTGTCAAAACAGCGCGCAGGGCCCTGATGATAAAGATTCTTCAGACCCGCGACCTTCACGATCGCCCCTTCAGGCGCGAGATTACCCTTCAGCACCACCACGCCGCCTTCTTTTCGAAGCGGCTTATTGTGAGGATAAAACACATCTTGGCCGGTTGGGAACACGACATTCTCTAAATTTTCCGCTACCGTTTTTCCGGTTACTGTCAGGCAATCACCATTCAAGAAACCCCCGTCTAGCAGAGTTTTCATTACCACCTGAACACCGCCCGCCTGATACATTTCAAGCGCGGTATATTTTCCGCCAGGCATCAGGTCGGCAAGGTAAGGCGTGCGTTTAAAGATTTCGCCCACTGCATGCATATCAAAATCAATACCGACCTCATGCGCCATGGCGGGCAGATGAAGTGCCGCATTGGTTGAGCCGCCGGTTGCTGCCACAATGGCTGCAGCATTTTCAAAGGCTTTACGCGTGCATATATCGCGCGGGCGCAGCTTGTTTTTAATGAGCTCCATCACTGCGCGGCCGGATTCAAATGCATACTGGTCACGCGATTCATACGGCGCGGGCGCGCCTGCAGAGCCGGGCAGGGCAAGGCCAATCGCTTCGGAAACACAGGCCATGGTGTTAGCAGTAAACTGCCCGCCGCACGAACCACCGGATGGACAAGCGACCTGTTCCAGCTCTTTCAGCTCCTCTTCGCTCATACCGCCTGCGGAATGTTTGCCGACACCTTCGAACACATCCACCACGGTTACGTTCTTGCCCTTATATTTACCGGGCAGGATGGTGCCGCCATACATAAACACGCTGGGCACATTCAGGCGCAGCATCGCCATCATCAGCCCGGGCAGAGATTTGTCGCAGCCCGCTAGCCCAACCAACGCATCATAACTATGGCCGCGCATGGTCAGCTCCACGGAATCGGTAATCACATCGCGCGAAACCAGCGAGGACTTCATACCCTGATGCCCCATCGCGATGCCGTCGGTGACGGTGATGGTGGTGAATTCGCGCGGCGTGCCGCCCATGCTCGCAACACCTTTTTTTACCACCTGCGCTTGACGCGCTAGTGTGATGTTGCAGGGAGCGGCTTCGTTCCATGTTGTTGCCACGCCCACCAGTGGCGCGTGAATGCCGGCTTCAGTAATGCCCATGGCGTAAAGATAAGAACGATGTGGCGCTCGCTCAGGCCCTTCAGTGACGTGGCGGGAGGGAAGGCGAGACTTACCGTAAGTCTTGGTCATAAATTTACAAGCTGGTTAGCGTTTCTTCTAGCTGATCTTTTATATCAGCAATGAGTAACCAGCAACTAGCAACTATTTGGTCAGTTTACGAATTTCAATCGTAACAATACGCTCAACGATGCCAGGCAAGTTTTTATCCAGCCAGTCTTTCATCATCGGCTTTAGCATTTCCATGACCATGGATTCAACGGAAGCCCCGGAAATAAAAGTCGGCGAGGGGGTCGCCTGAAAATTTGGAATCGGCGGTTCAGCAGCTTCCTGAAGCTTTTTAAAAGCGCTGGAAGCTGCTACTGCAGCCTGATCAGAAAGAAGTGTAGTTGCAAGGCTAGCGGGTGGCGTTGCAGATGCAACAGGTTGGGAGACTGGTTTTTCCACGGCGATGGCCTCATCAATTTTGCTTAAAACGTCGTTATTGGTAACGGGAGTTTCAGTAGGAATTTCGGCTTTAACTTCAGCTACAATATTGGCAGGAGCAGGCTCCTCAATAATATCAGTAAGTTCGAGCACATCTGATCCAAGGCTTGGCGTTTCTTCGCTTGCCGCTACGGTTGCAGCTGGTGCGCTCTCATCCTCGGAGATAATCTTCTTTATCGACTGGAGGATCTCCTCCATCGACGGCTCAGCAGCTCCAGTTGGTGTTTTGGCATCAGCCATATTTTGCTCGTATTAGTAGTGTCTTTCACGGATCATACTATTGCTTGTATTAAAAAACTATTATTACAGTCCTAGCAACTGATATTTTACGCTGTCGTAATGTTCTTTAGGGTCGTAGTAGGAAACAGGCAGCGCTAGCGAGCGTGCTGTCAAATCGCCAGTAGCCGCAAGCAATCTATATGCCTGGATACGCTCATTACGCTCTGCGATCACAACATCAACGCGTGCCTGAAATGCTTCCTGCTCAGCATCCAGCACATCAAGGATCGTACGAGTGCCATACTGGTTTTCTTGCCTGACACCATCCAGCGCAAGTTCAGCAGCGCTCAAAGCTTCCTTTGTAGAGAGAATGATAGCCTGAGCGGTTGAAAAATCTTGCCAGGCACTCGTGGCATTTTCGATGACAGCATTCCTGGTATCAAGTGCATCGAATTTGGCTTTATCGGCAAGATTACGCGCTTCCCTTAAACGCGACCACTCAGCGCCTGATTGATATAGTGGAATCGAAACATTGAGGGTCAGTGCATCGGTATCAACCTTACCTATTTGCTGCGTGTTGCCATTTTCAACACGTGACATCGAACCACGCACGCTGACTTCCGGCAAAATCGCGCCCGCGCGCGAATCTATATCGTATGACGCTGCTTTTTCTTCGAATGTCGCGGCGAGCAACGATGGATTTGTTTCCCCTGCCTTCTGGCGCACCACCTCAAGCGATTCGGGAATCATGGCCGGAAGTGGAGGCAAAACCAACTCAGCAGGAGGCTCACTGGCAATCACACGACGGTAGGTTGCGCGAGCAACCTCGAGGTCACCAAGCGCCTGACGCTCGTCAGCCTGTGCTTTAAGCAGCCTTGCCTGCGACTGCGCAACATCGGTTTGAGTTAACTCCCCCACCTTAAAACGAGCCTGCGTTGCTTCAAATTGCTGCCTGAGAACATCAACATTATTTTGGCTCAACTTAAGAATGTTGTGACGCTCATACATGGCCGTGTAAGCAATCACCGCATCATAAAGCACCTGCTGTTCTGCTGCATGGAGGCGTGCACGCCCCGCCCTGACACGCTCACGCGATCCCTTAAAGTTCGCCCATGATTCGCCGCCGCTGAACACCGATTGCTCCGCAGTGATGCTTTTGCTGCTGGTATCCTGAAAGCTATCACCGCTATCACCCACTTCTCGTTTTTGGCGGCCGCGGCTATAACCAGCTTCCACATTCGGCCTGAACCCAGATATCGCCTGCGCAACTGATTCATCAAGGGCAGCGAGCGCTTCGCGTTCTGCCTTTAGTGAAGGATGGTGGAGGTAAGCGCTAATAAGCGCCTGCTCAAACGTCTGCACGTTTGGTTTACCATCGATTACCGGTTCATTAGGTTGCTTTGCTTCGGTTTTTTGATTTGATTCAACGGCAACAAAGGGAGCAACGCTGGATTCACTTTCACCAGTTGGTAATAATTTGGGTAGATTAGGTGGGATATTACTAATGACAGCTGGCGGTGGCAGCGTTTCCTGAGCGAAAGCAGCAAACGAAAAAAACCAGATAAATAACAACAGCCAGCAACGGATCATGTAATAATGTATAATCGCAGCAGGCTGACGAGACAAGTATTTAGAAAGAAAAACCAGCAGGTTTTGCAAATTCCGGCAGCAATGCAGAGCTGGCATCAAATACTTCACGAAACTGAAGTCCGCCAGCTGCACGCGTAACCACCGTACCACGGCCAAGGCCAAGGCCGGAAGCAGGGCGACCTGCAACCTTAAAAACAGCTGTCAATTTACCGTGAATGGAAAGCTGAGAGCCAAGTGATTCGGGGATCACTTCTACTGCACCCGTGATTATAATGACGTCATACGGCGCAGAAAGCGCGTAGCCATCTGCTAGAGATCGCACATGCTGAAAATCAACATTACCGAGATTAAGCTTACTTAAATTTTGTTTTGCAACTTCTAGCATTTGGCTATCAGTCTCGGTGGCCACCACATGATGGGCGATTTTAGCCGCCAGCGCTACGACATAGCCAGTAACTGCGCCGACTACTAAAACGCGGTTAGTTTCGCTGATACCAGAAAGCAGTAGCAGTTTAGCTGCAGTAAGCGGTTCCATCAGGAAGCGGCCTTGGCCGATAGGAAGCTCTTCATCGACATAAGCTACTCCCTTGAGTGGCGCTGGCACAAAATGCTCGCGCGGCACATCCACCATGGCCTGCAAAATGCGCGGGTCGGTGATTTCATTGGTATAAAGCTGGCCGAGCGCCATGTGTTTTGCTTGTGAAGATGATGTCATCGTGTCCTCTTATGCCGCTTTAGCAATTGAAATAATGACCTTCTTATCATCAATCTCGCTTTCGGTCGAGAAGGAGGCTGTTGCCGGCTTTTGCGCGAGCAGCGCGGTGGTGAGCGTCTGCTCCATCACATAATCCTTATGCGCCGCCAGCGCCGCGCTGATATTATCGGGCGCATCGATATGGAGTGAAATACGATCCGACACATGTAGCGCCGCATCCTTTCGCGCCTGCTGAATCGCCCGCACCATATCACGCGCGATGCCTTCGGCTTCGAGTTCCGGCGTGATTGTCGTATCCAGAATCACCAGCGCATCGTTAGTCGAAAGCGCCTGCGCGCGGTCTTTATATTCGGGCTTGGGTTCGAGCAGCAGCGAATATTCTCCTGCGAGCAACTTTTCGCCACAAATCTCCACCGTACCATCCACCTGCCTCCACTCGCCCTTTTTTGAAGCCGGAATAATCTGCTTCATCTTCTCCGGCAGACGTTTCCCAAGGATGGGGTTATTGATGGATAGTTTGAAGGTGGCATATTTGGAAATATCTAATTCTGAGTTCACTAGCTTCACGTTTACTTCATCTTCAATGATTTTTTTGTAATACTCACTATTGGGTGCTTCTTTGAAATAGGATCCGATAAAACTCAACTTATTCAATGGTTGACGCACCCGTATATTTACACGATTACGAATCGCATGCGCTGCGTTGCATACATTTCGAGTCCAATCCATAAGTCCTACATTGACTTCATCATGACTTAACTCGTGAGAGGAAATTTTCTGTACTGTCTGAAATGATGGAAACTCAGCCAGATGCAAGCTCTTACTGGTTAGGCCTTGATAAATTTCATCGAGCGTGAGCGGCAGAAGCGGTGCGGCGGCGCGGCACATCGTTTCGAGTACGGTGTAAAGCGTGTCGTAAGCTGCTTGCTTATCCGACGATTTTTCCTCCGCCCAGAAACGCTCCTTGCTGCGGCGAATGTACCAGTTATTAAGCACATCAAAAAACTGCGTTACAGCGTCGCATGCAGCTGGTGTGTCGTAGGCATCCAGCGCCGTGCGGATCGTATCAGTAGCCTGCGCGCATTTAGCGAGAATGTAGCGATCCATAATGTTAGTTGGCGGTTCGCAGTTCGCAGTTTGCAGATGTTTTTCTTCTGACTGCCAACTGCCAACTGCCAACTGCGCACTGATTCCATCCGCATTCGCATAGAGCGTTAAGAAGTTATAGGCGTTCCAGATCGGCTTGATGGCGAGGCGCACGACATCGCGGATGAATTTGCCCTCAGGGTCAACGGCCAAATCTTGCCCGCGCATCACAGGGCTGGAGATCATCAGCCAGCGTAGCGCGTCCGCGCCATATTTATCCATCACCTCCATCGGGTCTTTATAGTTCTTGAGGCGCTTGGAATATTTAAGGCCAGTTTCAGAGTCCAGCACCACGCCGTGACAAATACAATTCTTAAACGGCGCTTTGTCGAAAAGGGCAGTCGAAAGCATAATCAGCGTGTTAAACCAGCCGCGCGTCTGGCCGACATATTCGGTGATGAAATCCGCCGGAAAATGTTTTTCAAACCAGTCTTTGTTTTCAAACGGATAATGCACCTGCGCGAACGGCATCGAGCCAGATTCAAACCAGCAATCGAACACATCTTCTACGCGCGTGTAAGTTTCGCCATCTTTCTCAATCGTGATGTCATCGATATAAGGGCGGTGAAGATCAGTTACTTTTTTGCCGGAAAGTTTTTCCAGCTCTTCAATGCTACCAATTACAATTAGTTTGCCGGATTTCGCGCGCCAAACAGGAATCGGCGTGCCCCAGAAGCGGTTGCGCGAGATACTCCAATCCGGCGCGGTAGCGAGCATATGCCCCATCTGGCCATCCCGGATATGTTCAGGAATCCAGTTGATCGTCTTATTAATCTCAACTGCGCGATCGCGGAATTTGGTCACCTCCACATACCAGCTTGGCATCGCGCGGTAAATCAACGGCATATCCGTGCGCCAGCAATGCGGGTAGTTGTGTTTGAAATCTTCCTGCTTAATCAGCTGGCCGGTTTGTTTGAGGTAATTGATGATGCGCAGATTCGCGAGGCCGAATTTTGCGAGCTGCTCCGGTTTGTAAGGCTCGCTTTCCAGCTTGCCTTCTGTTTGCGCAATGACGTTAAGGCCACGTAATTGTAATTTGTCATTCCGAGCCAAGGGCGAGGAATCTTTAGATCCCTCCGCTGGCGCGTTCGGGATGACAGGAAATGGAATATCAAAAATCTCATCCGTATATTTGCCTTGGCCATCAACCGGTACGACCAGCTCGATGCCGTTTGCTTCGCAGCATCTCTGGTCATCCTCACCAAAGCCCGGCGCCATATGTACGATGCCCGTACCATCACCATCAGTGACGAATGACGAGCCATCGAGAATGCGGAAGGCGTTTTTGTGATTAGCAAAGTAAGGGAAGAGAGGTTTGTAGGAGAGGCCGACTAAATCATTAGCAGTTATGCCTGTTATGATTCGCATATGCTCTGCGCTGCCATGCTTTTGAGCAAAGTTATTAGCGCATATGTTTACGATGCCGGGCTTATCGTCATCCAGTAAATAAACATATTCAACTTCTTTTCCTACAGCCAAAGCCAGATTGCTTGGCAATGTCCAAGGCGTTGTCGTCCATGCGAGCACATAATATTTATCGGCTTTCGGCGCGCCTTTTGGGGCTTCTGTAAGTTCAAACGCCACCGTAATCGCCTTATCTTCGCGCTCACGATACGAATTATCCAGCTTCGTCTCAAAATTACTTAAGGGCGTTTCCGCCGCCCAGCTATAGGGCATCACGCGGTGGGCTTCATAGACAAGGCCTTTGTCATAAAGCTGCTTAAATGCCCACAGCACGGATTCCATGAAATTTTTATCCATGGTTTTGTAGTCGTTTTTGAAATCCACCCAGCGCGCTTGGCGCGTCACATAATCTTCCCATTCGCGGGTGTATTTCATCACGCTGGTGCGGCAATGCTCGTTGAATTTGCCGATGCCATAATTGGTAATCGCGGCGCGGCCAGAGATGCCGAGCTCTTTTTCGCTGCCCATCTCGGCGGGCAGGCCATGACAGTCCCAACCGAAGCGGCGTTCCACCTTTTTCCCGCGCATCGTTTGGTAGCGTGCGTAGAGATCTTTCACATAGCCGGTGAGCAGGTGGCCATAATGCGGCAGGCCGTTGGCAAAGGGCGGGCCATCGTAGAAAATGAATTCCTTGGCGTCTTTGCGGTTATCAATCGAGGCCTGAAAACTGTTTTCAGCCTTCCAGCGCGCAAGCACCGCTTCTTCGATTTTGGCAAAATCCGGGTTGGGATCGACGTCAGGATAGTGTTTCTTGGTCATTATTTTAATAGTTTAGTTAGGTTTAGAGACTAGTGTTTCTATCGTTTTAAGGCATCACTTGCAACCAGCAACATAAGCGCAATGCACGAACAGCGACTAACACGTAGGTTATTGGCATATTGGGATTTAACCAGAGGTACCGAAGCTATACCCGATGGCAGGAAATTTAACCCCGCTGCAATCGAGGATGTTTGGCCTTCATGTTTTCGTGTTGAAGTTAATGGGCGTGGGAAAAAGCCTATTTATCATTACGATTACATGGGCGAGCCGGTTGCTGAAATGTATGGCAGGGATTTAACCGGCACAGTCGTGGACCAAACAACCAAGCAATTTCCCGGCAAGGTGCTGCATTACAAATTTGATCAGGTGTTGGATTGTAAATCGCCGCTATCTGATGATGGGCATTTTATCAATGAAGCTGGGAAACTCATCAAATACCGCGCCTCCATATTGCCGCTTGGTAACAAAAAAAAGGGAGTAACACATATTATCGTTGGAATAAGTTGTCGCTACTTCTAACGAATGATTGACGATAGCGTGTGAATCAGCGATATATTAAGCCCTTCAAATAACGGCGTATATCCTATGCATAAAGAGACTTTACTGGCGACACTCGGCTGCCAGCCAGAACATCATCGCGGCGTGGTGAACATGCCGCCGCACCGCGCATCAACGATTTTATTTCCCACCATGGCGGAGCTGGAAGCGGCGGAGGGCAAGGATATTCCCGATGTCACGTATGGCCGCTATGGCACCCCCACCACCGCCGCGCTGGAAGATACTATCGCGCAGCTGGAAGGCGTGGAGCATGCGATTGCAACAGCGTCTGGCTTATCGGCCATTGCTGTTTCGCTGATGGCCTTCTTGAAAAGCGGCGATCATGTATTGATGGCGGATAGCGTTTATGGTCCCTCGCGTCGCTTCTGTAACAACGAGCTGAAACGTTTTGGTGTTGAAACCACTTATTATGACCCCACCATTGGCGCGGGTATCAAAGCACTAATCAAGCCAAATACCAAAGTGATCTATTGCGAAAGCCCGGGTTCGCTAACTTTTGAGGTGCAGGATATCCCTGCCATTTCGAAAGTGGCGCGCGAGCATGACATCATCGTGATGCTGGATAATACGTGGGCGACGCTGTTTTACAACCGCCCGTTCGAACTGGGCGCGGATATTGTTATCCATTCGGCGACCAAATATTTTTCCGGCCATTCAGACCTTGTTATGGGATCGATCGCCTGCCGCCCGAAGCATTATAAAAACCTGGTGATGACCTTCCGCAATGTTGGGCCATGCCCCAGCGGCGACAACTGCTACCTCGCACTACGCGGTTTGCGCACGATGGGCGTTCGCGTGAAACAACAATATGACAATGCGATGATCGTAGCAAAATGGCTGAAGGCAAGACCAGAAGTAGAGGAAGTTCTTTTTCCGGCGCTGCCGGGCGCGCCCGGGCATGAAATATGGAAACGCGATTTCACCGGCGCTTCCAGCCTGTTTGCCATCGCTATGAAGGGCGGCGACAAAAAAGCCGTGGCCGAGATGGTGGATCACCTTGAGCTGTTTGGCCTTGGCTACAGCTGGGGTGGTTATGAAAGCCTTGTGATGCCCAATAACCTCAAAGGCCGCGTGGCGACGCAGTGGAAATATTCCGGCCCGGGCATCCGCCTGCATATCGGGCTTGAGCATCCGGATGACATCATCAAAGACTTAGAGGCAGGGCTGAAGCGCTACGCCAGCGCATCCAAAGCAGCAGCCTGATTCATGAAGCGCTCGCAAATTTCTGGTTTTACGCTCGTCGAGCTTTCGATTGTTCTTGTTATTATCGGTTTAATTACTGGTGGTGTGCTGGTCGGCAGAGATCTCATATTTGCAGCACAGGTTCGCCAGCAAATTTCTCAAATCGAAAGTCTGGATGTGGCAACCAATACATTTAAGTTAAAATATAATGCCATTCCAGGGGATATCAAAAACGCATCTGAACTTAATCTTGGAACCGCTGGAGGACCCGGAGATAATGGCAATGGCAATGGACAGCTGGATGTTGGTGCGGGATCAGTACTCGAAACCCATAGATTCTGGCATCATCTCAGCAGGTCGAACCTAATTAATGGCACTTATAATCAGCCAGTACCATATGATCCTTACTTTGGCCCACTACCAGGAAAAGATTCTCCTGCGCTTAAACTTCCGATGATTGCATTGGATGGCAACGGCACACCATCCCAAAGAAATAATATTGGTGGCATTGTTGTCGCCTATTCGCGAATGTATAAAGACATTATGGATCTACCTTTTACTAACGCATGGCTTATGGCAACATCAAGCTACGATACTGAAGCAATTGGTGGCTATCCTGGAGTTTATGCACGCTCTATTGATTTCAAACTAGACGATGGCGCACCAACAAGTGGCAATATTGTTGGAGTGAGGAATGCATCTAGTGCCTCGTGTTCAGGTGGCATATGCTATGCGGTGCTTGATTATGGCCCTTTCACGAGTGATGGCGATCCAGACAATTCATGTATCGATGACAGTGTAACTCCATCCGTGTATGTAAATAACATGAAGCCAGCCGCAGAAAGCTGCGCATTGATTGTACGCGCAGGATTTTAAATTTAAATCATTTAAGCAGCCTTAACCTCAGCGCGTTCAGCTTGATAAAGCCAGCAGCGTCTTTCTGGTCATAAGCGCCGCGGTCATCTTCAAAGGTCACTACTTTTTCGCTGTAGAGTGATTTGGGGGATTTACGACCATCGACCGACACCGAGCCTTTGAAGAGTTTCAGGCGCACAGTGCCGCTAACATTCACTTGTGATTTGTCGATCAGGGCTTGCAGCATTTCGCGCTCTGGCGACCACCAGTAGCCGTTATAAATCAGCTCGGCGTAGCGCGGCATCAGCTCGTCTTTCAGGTGTGATGCGCCGCGATCCAGCGTAATCGATTCGATGGCGCGATGCGCGCTTAGCAGAATGGTACCGCCCGGCGTTTCATACACACCGCGCGATTTCATACCGACATAGCGATTTTCAACCATGTCGAGGCGGCCAATACCATGGTTGCCGCCTAGTTCATTGAGTGTGGTCAGTAGCGCAGCGGGGGTCAATTTCACGCCATTCACTGCCACCGCATCTCCTTTTTCAAATTCTACCTCGATAAACTCCGGCTTATCAGGCGCCTTTTCTGGCGCCACAGAACGGGTGAACATATCCTCATGCGGCGCAATCCAAGGGTCTTCCAGCACTTTGCCTTCATAGGAAATATGGAGCAGATTCGCGTCAGTAGAGTAGGGGGCTTCGCCGCGCTTGTCTTTTGCAATCGGAATCTGGTGCTTTTCGGCATATTCAATCAGCTTAGTGCGGCTGGTTAAATCCCATTCCCGCCACGGGGCGATGACTTTAATATCAGGCTTCAGCGCATAATAGCCCAGCTCAAAGCGCACCTGATCATTGCCCTTGCCGGTTGCGCCATGCGCCACCGCATCGGCGCCGGTGGCAATGGCAATTTCAATCTGCCGTTTGGCGATCAGCGGGCGTGCGATGGAGGTGCCAAGAAGATAAACACCCTCATAAAGCGCATTAGCGCGGAACATGGGAAACACATAATCACGAACAAATTCCTCGCGCAGGTCTTCCACGAAAATTTGTTTCGCGCCCATCATTTCAGCTTTCTGGCGCGCTGGTTCCAGCTCGCCGCCCTGACCAAGATCAGCGGTAAATGTGACCACCTCGCAGCCATAGGTTTCCTGTAGCCAGCGAAGAATAATCGAGGTATCCAGCCCGCCAGAGTAGGCAAGCACGACTTTATTCACTGATTTAGTCACAAAAACCCTCTTTCTAAGTTTGTTTGGGGGGCGCACCTTGACAAAACTATTGCGATGAATCAAGGGGCATAGTAGTCTGATGTACTATAGCTATAGAATAGGGAGATTATGGCTGAAAAATCACAAAATATTCAAGACGTGTTTCTCAACACGCTGAGAAAAAAGAAAATTCCGGTGACGGTATTTTTGTCAAATGGCGTGAAGTTGCAGGGCAATATCACTGCCTTTGATAATTTCTCGCTACTGCTTCGCCGCGGGCCGCAGGTTCAATTGGTGTATAAGCATACCATTGCCACTGTGGTTCCATCCGCTCCGGTCAGCCTTCAGGATGAAGAGGGTGTAGACGCGGCAATGAGCGATGCGGCTCTTCACGATTAACTCTCTTTGACAACTTCCACAGAGCAAGTTTTTATCGTTCATCCTTGGCTGAAAAAACCCAAGGAGATGATGCTGCGTGGAGCTGATTCGTGCGTTGAAGAAGCCATTGGTCTTGCCCACGCAATTGACTTAAAGGTCGTAGGCACCGCCGCTGTGGCGCTGCCCAAAACCGTTCCAGCTACACTCATCGGTTCAGGCAAGGTTGAAGAACTTGCTGAAGAGATTAAAAGCCTTGAGGCAGGCCTTGCGATCGTTAACCATGCCCTGAGCCCCATCCAACAGCGTAATTTGGAGAAAGCATGGAACTGCAAGGTCATTGATCGCACCGCGCTGATTCTTGAAATTTTCGGGGCGAGGGCACGCACACACGAAGGCAAATTACAGGTTGAGCTGGCGGCGCTGGAATACCAGAAAGGCAGGCTGGTTCGCTCATGGACGCATTTGGAACGCCAGCGCGGCGGCTTTGGCTTTCTTGGAGGCCCGGGTGAATCGCAGATCGAGATAGATAGGCGCCTGATCCGCGACCGAATTTCTAAAATCAAAAAGCAGCTTGAGCAGGTGACACGTACGCGCGAGCTGCACCGCAAAGTACGGCGCGAAACACCTTATCCGGTGGTGGCGCTGGTTGGTTATACCAATGCCGGCAAATCGACCTTGTTTAATAAACTAACCGGCGCATCGGTGATGGCAATGGATAAGCTTTTTGCCACGCTGGATCCAACCATGCGCCAGCTCACATTGCCCTCTGGTAAAAAAATTATTCTATCTGACACCGTAGGATTTGTATCCAATCTCCCGACAGAGCTGGTCGCGGCCTTCCGCGCGACGCTGGAGGAAGTGCTTGAGGCAGAATTATTACTTCATATACGAGATATTGCTCATCCTGATTCTGCGGCGCAAAAACATGATGTCGAGTCAGTCTTGCGAAGCTTGTTCAAGTCTGAGAATGTGCCGGATAATGTCATTGAAGTGCGCAATAAAATTGATCTGCTGGAGCATCAGGATCAGACTGAAGGGCTGGGCATATCCGCGATCAGCGGACAGGGGATAGATAAGCTGCTTACCTTTATTGAACGCGAAATCGAGCAGCGCTTCTACATCCCTTCAACCTTCACACTCAAACTTGATGATGGCAAGGCGTTGGCATGGCTGCATGCACATGGCAAAATCACAAGCCAAGAAATAGATGACGACCGGCTGCAAGTTAAGGTACAACTCTCAAAAGAGAACACCAGCCGCTTCGAACATCTCTATGCTTCTTCACTATATTAACCGAATCTCACGCTATGTTTTCCTTGGCCTGTATTTGTTTGCCGCCTTTTCGGCACGACAAGCTGCCGCCATGCCAACCGTCACTGTGCTTGCTGAAAGCTCTCTGTCACTTGCCATAAGTGAATTAGCGCGGTCTTACTCTAAACAAGCGGATGTGATGGTTGGGGCATCCTTTGCCTCACAACAAGAACAACAGCAGCAAATTGAAGAAGGTGGCGAAGCAGACATTCTAATTACGACTCGCGCGCACTGGATCGAAGATTTGAAAACCCAAGGCCTGATTGATGTCTATTCAGAAGCGTTGATCGCCCGCAATCGCCTGGCACTGGTGAGCAAGCACGGAGGGGCGATTTCACCTCGTAATGACGGTGTTTTTCCACTCAACGAAATGCTCAAATTATTCAGCTGGGAGCCATCTTTTGTTGTTGGGAATCCCGATGTGCTGGACGAAGGACGCTTTAGCAAAGAAGCCTTGCGCAACCTTGGAGTGGCTGGTGATTTAGAGGAATACACTCTTTACATCAAATCGCGCGCGCAGATGGAATCCATGATCAGCCAGCAGGGAATGATCGGATTGATGTTTAATTCATCAGTCAGCGATAATCGTAACCTGCAAATGATCGATTTGCTGCCTGAATCATCGCATACACCAATTAATTATCATGCTGCTGTCATTGCAGGTGATAACATGCAAGAAGCAAGGCTGTTCATGAAGTTTTTAAACAGTGATACAGCCAAAGTGATTCTTCGCAGCCATGGCTTTTTTGTGGATTAGGCTGCAAGTGGCCAGCGTGCCCGCGGTTCAAACGATAAATCATCTGTCATACCAAGCCTGAAACGCTCCATGCCAGCCCAGGCGATCATCGCTGCATTATCGGTGCATAAAGCAATAGGTGGGGCACTCAGCAGCAGATCATGCTCGGCGCATATGCCCTCGAGCGCACCACGAATAAATTGATTCGCCGCGACGCCGCCAGCAAGCACCATCGATTGAATGGCAGGTTGAGAGATTTTTGCCATTTTGATAGCGTTAAGGCTTCGCTCGCATACCGTGTTGGCAACGGTTTGCTGAAATGAAGCGCAAATATCTTGAATTGTTTTTTGGTTTAATTGGTTTAATGCCTGAAGTTCTTTGACCACTGTGCGCACAGCTGTTTTGAGTCCTGAGAAAGAAAAATCGCAGCCCGGCCTGCCTTTGAGTGGTTGTGAGAATGCATACGCAAAAGGATTACCCAGTTTTGCCAATGCTTCCACGGCTGGCCCGCCCGGGTAACCAAGCCCAAGGAGCTTCGCGGTTTTGTCGAAGGCTTCACCGAGCGCATCATCCATCGTGCCGCCAAGACGCTGGTAACGACCAACTCCTTCAACCATTAGAAACTGGCAATGACCACCGGAAACAAGTAGCAGCAGATAAGGAAAAGGGGTGTCTTGTGTTAGCCGCACTGTGAGCGCATGCCCCTCAAGATGATTGACGGCAATGAAAGGTTTGCGGTAGCTGCTGGCAATGGCTTTAGCGGTCATTACACCCACAATAACACCACCGATAAGCCCAGGGCCACCGGTTGCTGCAATCGCATCCACATCAGCAAAGCTGACTTTTGCTTCTGATAAGGCGCGGGTTATCACCTGATCCAGATAATCCATGTGTGCGCGCGCGGCAATCTCCGGCACAACACCGCCATAAGCCAGATGTTCTTTGGTCTGCGAAAGCACAATATTCGACAGAATACGACGATCATCAGCGACGATGGCCGCTGCTGTTTCGTCACAACTGGTTTCAATGCCGAGTATGAGCATGGTTGCTTGTTACTGGCTGTTGGTGTTAACTGGCAAGATGAAAATACGTCTTGGAACAAGAAAAAGCGCGCTAGCGCTGGCACAATCAGAGGAAGTAAAGGCAAAGCTTCTTGCGGCTTGGCCGCATCTGGAGGTCGAGCTGGTCAAAATCACCACTAGCGGTGATAAATTTACGGAGTTTCCACTTGCCGATATTGGCGGCAAAGGCCTGTTTACTAAGGAAATTGAAGAGGCATTGCTTAATCGATCAATCGATATCGCCGTACACTCAATGAAAGATATGCCAACCGTTCTACCAGACGGACTGACGATTGGCGCGATGCTGAAGCGAGAAGATCCACGTGATGTCCTGATCGGCAGGCAATGCTTATCGGATATTCCCAAAGGTGCAACCTTTGGCACAGCATCGCTCAGGCGAGCAGCACAAATCCTTATGAAACGGCCAGACCTTTCAATCGTTACACTACGCGGCAATGTTGAAACTCGCCTCAGCAAGGTTCAGAAAGGCCTTATCGGTGCAACCATGCTTGCACAGGCAGGCTTGAACCGTCTGGGTATCAAAGGGGCAGGGGCAGCACTTTCCACCGATGAATTTCTTCCTGCCATAGCACAGGGCGCCGTGGGGATTGAATGTCGTATGGGTGATCAGAGGATTAATGATTTGCTCGCTGTCATTACCAACGAAACAACCGTTCGGGCCGTGGATTGTGAACGCGCATTCCTGAAGGTGCTCGATGGCTCATGTCGCACGCCTATTGCGGGTTATGCCCATTTAAATGGCGACGAAATTCAATTTCGCGGCCTGATTGCAAAACCAGATGGCAGCGCACATCACACAGTGACCTTGGAAGACCGGGCAATCAATTTCCGTGAACTTGGTGAAGAGGCGGGGCGGTTATTGCTCGCTAAAGCCGGCAAACATTTTATTTAGTTTGGCATCGCTGGCGCTGCAGAACCCTGACTATTGATCAGCTGCAGATTGTCCCACGCGCGCTCGTAAAACACCTTGCTATCTGTAAGCGCCATGTTCAGGTAGGCCTTGGCGAGCTGATCATCCTTGGCCAGATGCGCATAGAGTCCGAGGTTGTTATTCAGTTCAGCGCCAGTAAAATAACGCTGCGCGATCTCTTTTGCTTCGTTTACTTTTCCTGCTGTTGCATAGACCAGAGATAAATTTAACTCGATACGCTTGCGCTCAATATTTCCGATGCCAGCAAGGCTTACTGATCTTAGCAGGCTTGCAATCGCTGCATCGTACTGTTTGGCAAGCGCAAGCGAAAGGCCGGTGTTATTAAGCACCGATGCGCTGCTTGGGTTTTGTTTTAGGGCTTCAGTGAAGTAAGCCTGCGCCTCTGGTTGCATACCTCGCATGGAGAAAAGGATCCCCAGAGCATTAAGCGTTCGCCAACGCTTGGGTTCGGATTTAATGACCTCATCAAGCAGCAGGACGGGTGCTTCAAAATCCCCCATTTCCATCAGTGCCAGGGCTTTACCTTCCTTGGCGGGGATATAAGCAGCATCCAAAGCCAAAGCGGCGTCATACACAGCGATCGCCTTTTGAAGATTACCAGAACGCCGGTAACTCTCTGCGAGGGAAACCATCCATACTTTATTATCAGGTTCTTTTTCCAGTGCCTGCTCATAAAACTGTGCGGCGCTGGCGTAATCCCCCTGCGATTCAGCTTGTGCTGCACTTGCTGCCATCGTTTCAGACACAGTTGGAACCTTTGGCCCCTCAATGCTTGAGAGCACTTTCTTGGCATCAATAGCGCCTACACCGCCTTCGCACCCAAATAATAATAAGCTGGCAAATAAAATAGGATATCGCATGCCAATGCTGTATCGCTAAAGCGATGAAGTTGCAAATCATTTGCCTAAGTCTGTTGGCTTGTTTATAGTTATTTTGCATGAACGCCGCTCTCATCAAAAACCTTAATAAGCCTTTTAGCCAACATCACCTGCTCGGTATCGATGGCCTTTCGCGCGATGACGCTATGACCATCCTGTCACTCGCCCAGAGCTACATCGATAAAAACCGCGCGACCGATAAGAAGCACGCCATTCTCAAAGGTCGCACGCTGATTAATCTCTTTTTTGAAAATTCCACCCGTACCCGTACCTCGTTTGAACTAGCGGGCAAACGACTTGGCGCCGATGTAATCAACATGTCGGTCGCAGGGTCATCAACGAAAAAAGGTGAGACGTTGATTGATACCGCGATGACGCTCAACGCCATGCACCCTGATTTCATCGCTGTTCGTCACTCTGAATCAGGTGCGGTACATTTACTGGCAAAGAAGGTTAATTGCTCGGTGATCAACGCCGGTGATGGCTGCCATGAGCACCCAACGCAGGCGCTACTTGATGCACTCACGATTTTACAACACCGCGATCAAATTGAAGGCCTTACCGTTGCGATCTGTGGCGATGTGCTTCATAGCCGTGTGGCACGCTCTAATATGAAACTGCTTAATCTTCTCGGTGCCAAAGTCCGTATCATTGCCCCAGCCACACTAATGCCCACCGCGCCGGAATCGTTTGGTGTCACGCCTTACTTTGATATGAAAAAAGGTCTGGAAGGTGTGGATATCATCATGATGCTGCGCCTGCAGATGGAGCGTATGCAGCGTAATTTCATTCCCAGCATTCGTGAATACTTCCACTTTTGGGGGCTGGATCGCAAAAAACTTTCCTATGCCAAACCTGACGCGCTGATTATGCATCCCGGCCCCATCAATCGCGGTGTCGAGATCGATACCGAGCTGGCCGATGACATTGACCGCAGCATTATCCTGGATCAGGTCGAGATGGGTGTGGCCGTGCGCCAAGCGGTATTGGAATTACTCTCAAAGCATGCCTAGCTTTTCATTATTCAAACCAGCCGAGTGGATGGGTTGGGTATGCGCATTGTTTGCGATCATTTACAGCTTTAGTTTTGTTTGGATTGCCTTTTCCAGCCTCGGCTATCCTTACAATCTAGAATGGATGGAAGGGCATTCAATCGAAATTATTCAGCGCCTGCGTGATGGACTGCCTATTTATACCAAACCATCCCTGGAGTTCATCCCCTACATTTACACACCACTTTATTTCTTTGTTTCTGCGGCCCTTTCATGGATAACTGGCATTGGTTTTTTTCCGGCGCGCCTTCTATCGATAGTATCGACAATTGGTGTGGCAATCATCGCTTATCTCTGGGGGAGGCGTGAAGGCGGCAACAAAATCACGGGCATTGTCGCCGCCGGTCTTTACCTTGGAACCTATGGCTTAAGCAGCCGCTGGTTTGATGTCGGGCGAATCGACAGCTTCTATTTATTGCTAATGGTCTGTGGGCTTTACATTTATTATTTTGGTCAAACGAATCGTAGTGCTTATTTGGCCGGGCTTTTATTTGCCGGAGCATTTCTGACCAAACAGTCAGCGTTACTGGCGCTTGCTCCACCATTTTTGGCCGCCTTATGGCTGGATCAGAATCGAGCCTTCAAAGCGGGCTTTGTAGCCTTCTGGGTTACACTGCTTGTTTGTGCATTTTTTGAATGGCAATCGGCAGGGTGGTTTTGGTTTTTTATTTATGATGTACCGGCGGGGCACGCATACGATATGCGGATGCTGAGCGGTTTTTGGCTGCGCGATATGAAAGAAATCGTGTTTATGCTAGTGGCCGCACTCGCATGGCTATTTTATCTCTTTTATCATAACAAACGTATTCTGATCTGGTATAGCGCCTGCATCATCGGCTTTATCGGCAGTGCATATCTCTCGCGGCTACATGCTTTTGGCTGGATGAATGTGCTGATGCCGGCACATTTTATAGCTGCACTATGCGCTGGTTTTGCGATGGTTAAATTATCTTCTGTTCATCCGCGCTATGGCCTCATAGTCTCGGTGTTGATTTTAGCCCAATTCGTCTCGATGCGTTATGATCCGGTTCGCTTTATACCTAGCAATGAAGCCGAAGCCAAAGGCCGGGCATTCTTACAGGAAATCGCCAATATCTCTGGTGATATCCTCTTTGTGGAAACTCAGTATATCCAGACGATTGTCGGTAAAAAAAACTACAGCTTTGGTATGGCGGGGTTTGATATTACTCGCTCGGATCTGGGCGAGAAGAATTTCATTAAAGAAGCATTCATAGATGAGATGCGACGTTCAATTGAGAATCAGGAATTCAGCGCCGTTATTGCTGGCAACTTTCTTCGCTTACGTGAACTGCACGGATTTTATGCAGAAGAACGCACCATTGACTACCCACAGGAGTTTGTGACCGGTGCTGTTTCCACGCCGCGAGCAAGTGTTCTTACACCAGTAAGAAAATAAGTTGTCATCGGCGGTAAATGGGATAAGGTTTTGCCCATGACCCAACATTTCGCCTTACCTACCCATAAGTTAAGCCCTTCACGAAAAGTCGCTTATGTTAACGCGCGGCTGCTTGATCCAGCGAGCGGTATGGACGAAAAAGGCGGCCTGCTCACCATAGGTTCAACCATTGCTGATTTTGGCAAGGCGATCAAAGAGGGCAACATTCCAGATGATGCCGAGATTATCGACTGCGGGGGGCATTTACTCACCCCCGGCCTGCTCGATATTCAGGTTCATTTCCGTGAACCCGGACAAGAATTTAAGGAAACAATAGAAACAGGAAGTAAATCGGCCGCCTCCGGCGGTGTAACACTGGTTGCCTGCATGCCCAATACCAAGCCGGTGATCGATGACGTATCGCTGGTTGCTTTCATCCATAAGCGCGCACGCGAAACAGCTTATGTGAATGTGCGCACGTACGCTGCCATCACCAAAGGACAAAAAGGCGATGAAATCACCGAGATGGGGCTGCTTGCGGAAGCTGGCGCGGTAGGTTTTACTGATGATGGGCTGCCGGTTATGAATGCCGGCGTCATGAGAAAAGCACTTACCTACTCGCGTGAGTTTGGTGTGCCGATTGCTCAACATGCCGAGGATTTACACCTGTCGCATGGCAGCTGCATGAATGAAGGTATCGTTTCAGCGCATCTTGGTGTTGCTGGCGCACCTAATGTTGCCGAAGCGGTGATGGTTGAACGCGATATTCTGCTAGCAGAACTGACAGGTGGCCAATACCATGTGCTGCACATCTCAACAGCAGAAGCTATTGATGCCGTACGCCGCGCTAAAAAGAAGGGCCTTAAGGTTACCGCTGAAGCCGCCCCACATCATTTCACGCTTACGGATGAAGCCGTTAGAGAATACCGTACATTCAGCAAGATGAATCCACCGCTGCGTGCTGAAAAAGACAGGCTCGCAGTGATTGAAGGATTAAAAGATGGCACGATTGATGCGATTGCTACCGATCATGCGCCTCATGATCAGGAAAGCAAGCGCGTACCGCTTGCCTCGGCTGCTTACGGTATTGTCGGCCTGGAGACAATGTTACCGCTCTCGCTTGGGCTTTATCATCAAGGCATCATGCCGCTTCGCGACGTTATCGCAGCGATGACCTATAAACCTGCAGATATTATTCATGTCCCCGCAGGCCGTCTTGGAAAAGGCGTTCGGGCGGACCTGACCCTGATTGATCTCGACCGGATCTGGACGATGGATCCGGAACAATTCGCAAGTAAATCCCACAACTCGCCATACGACAATTATCAAACCAAGGGGCGAGCTATTCGCACCATCGTTGGCGGCGAAACTGTCTACAGGCTGGACTAGATCATGCAAAAAAATCCAATTATTTGTGCCATTGATACGACGGATTTACAAAAAGCCGAAGAATTAGCTATATCACTCAAAGGGCAGGTAGGTGCGCTGAAAATCGGACTGGAATTTTTTTCAGCACACGGTGCGGCAGGCACGGATTTTGTGGCCTCGCACGGCATTCCGATTTTTCTGGATTTAAAATTTCATGATATTCCAAATACAGTTGCTGGCGCAGTGCGAGCGACAGCGGGGATACGCTGCTTCATGATGACGGTGCACGCCGCAGGAGGCAAAGCGATGATGAAGGCAGCAAGCGAGGCCTCGATGGAGGTTGCCTCGATCACTGGCAAAGAAAGGCCAATGGTGGTTGGCGTGACCATGCTCACAAGCATGGATGGTGCCGATGCAGCAAGTATTGGTGTATCAGGAGCGCTTGAAGAACAGGTGAAGCGGCTTGCGGACCTTGCACAACAATCAGGGCTTGATGGCGTGGTATGCTCGCCGCATGAGATCGCATTACTACGCAAGCAATGCGGCGATGATTTTACGTTGGTTGTGCCGGGAATTCGGCCAGAAGGCTCAGAAAACGGCGACCAGAAGCGTGTGATGACGCCGAAGGAAGCGTTAGCGCAAGGCGCAAATTATCTGGTAATTGGACGCCCTATTACAGGCGCAGCGCATGCCTCCAAAGCAGCCCAAACGATCGTTTCAAGTTTGTGATGCAGGATCCTGTTATCAGCTATGTTGTGACGGTTTACCGTAAAGAGCCCTATGTTGGCTACACGGTCAAATCACTACTTCAGCAGGAAGGTGGATTGCCGTCAGAATATATTTTTGTTGATGATGTATCGCCTGATCGCTCGCTGGATGTCGTTGAGCAGGTAACGCAAGGGATACCTAACGTCACCATCATTCGAAACAGCGAAAACAAAGGGCCCAGTATCAGGCTTAATCAGGGTGCCAAACTGGCTCGTGGCCGCTATCTGCAGTTTATTGATTCGGATGATATCATGGCAGCCAATGCCTCACTGACGATGCTGAACCTTGCACAGAAGCATGATGCGGATGTCGTCTATGGTCGCTGGAGAAAAACCGATATTCTGTCTAAGGATCTGCTGGGCACGCGCATGCATGATGATGCGCCATATAAAGTAAGCGATACCCCATTAGATTTCCAATTTAATGAACGTATCCTTCGCATGACCCAGCTTGTAGATCGCGATACATTTCATCATTCCGGCGGCTGTGACGAACGGGTATTTATACAGGATGAATCAATCGCGCTGCGGCTTGCGCGTGTCGCCAAACGTTTTGTGTTGATTGATGAGCCGGTAGTATTGGTGCCTAAAATTGAAGGAGAGCTCTCTGGCAATCGCTCGCAACTCAATCACGATCGCTACCTTGCTAATCGCCATATGATTACTGATTTTTCTGATCTGAAAGAGGAACATCGCCGCCTGTTTTATCGCCGCTGCGTATCTGCGGCGTGGAAACAGGTGAGAGACAGTCAGAAATTTCCTGCGGCGTTATTTACTCGCGCTTTTGTACGCTATATGAGGACTCAACTTTTTTTGAACAATGTGAATAATCATGAGCTCTTAGAGATGGATCGTTTTTTTGCTGATCTGGCAGGGGTTAGGCGTAGTGGCTAGCGTCTCTTTAATGAGTAAGATGGCATTGTGGGTTCTAGCTTTGATGCCATTATTCCTGGCTATCAGCAGGGCGGGAGCGGATATTGCCTTATCGGTGATTGCCATCATTTTTATCCTTCACTCTTTTATTAATAGAAAATGGGATTGGCTAAAATCCAATGATGTTTGCCTGCTGCTTATTTTCTGGTTTTATCTCTGCTGCCAGTCATTCTTTTTAACCGATCAGACTATTTCATTACGCATGATCGTCTGGATAAGGTTCATTGTGTTTTATGCAGCGCTTTCGCACTGGCTGCTGGTTGATCGGCAGTCCATTCAATTTGTGGCACTTGCCGCCATACCAATTATCGCATTGCTAGTTATAGACAGCTACTGGCAATACCTGACCGGTATCTCATTGTCAGGGCGCGAATATCCGCATCCGCATCGTATTGGCGGGCCGATGAGCCATCCTAATATTGCGAATCTCCTGCTGAAAACGACAGTTCCACTTTGCGGTATTTGGGTTATTTATGCTGCTAATCTTCGGCAACGTAAATTAGCTCAATTTGCACTTGCCGTTTTTATTCTGCTACTCGTATCACTTGTCATCGTCAGCGGTGAAAGATCAGCTGCTTTACTGATGCTACTGTCAATGTTGATTATCGCTACCACTTTTTTTCTGACCAAACCAGCTTCCAGAAAATATGTTGTTTTATCGACATTACTCTTCGTGGGAATGTATTTGGTCTTACTATCGACACAAACTGTAGTTCATGCGAGAAGTAGCCAGTTGGTTCATCAGGTTTTTACACTTATGGACACGGTATACGGCCAACTTTTTCAAGCCGCCTTTTATTTATGGACCCATAATCCATTTTTTGGAATTGGTACCAGTCAGTTTCTGTCACAATGCCAGGTTGCAGCTGAAGCTTTGTCACTCAATTATTGTGATGTGCATGCTCATAACATCTATCTTCAGCTGCTGAGCGAAACTGGCTTGGTCGGCTTTGTATTATTTATAGTTGCCATGGTCTCGGTGGTAAGAACAAGCTTTAGGCACATCGCTGCGCCAGTTTTTTTAAAATCTCCACTAATTTTCTCAATTGCCACATTTTGTATATTATTATGGCCAGTCATTATTACACAGAGTCTGTTCACAAACTGGCCGGCAATACTTTTTTGGTATAGCCTAAGCCTTGCTGCCTGCTACCCTCGCATATACATAAAATATGAATAACTTGCCTGCCATATCAGTGTTTATCATCGCTTTGAATGAAGCTGATCGTATTGCGGATACGATTGAAAGTGTCAGAGGCTGGGTGGATGAGATTATCGTTATCGATAGCGGAAGCGATGATGATACAGTTAAAGTTGCAGAGAAACATGGTGCACGGGTGATATACCACCCATGGCAGGGCTATGGCATGCAAAAACGTTTTGGTGAGGAACAGTGCCGCAATGATTGGGTCCTGAACCTTGATGCCGATGAAATTGTGAGCGCATCCCTTAAACAAGAAATCTTACAGGCGCTGCCCGCCACCACACATGCTGGCTTCATGATGAACATTGTTGAAATTCTGCCAGGCAGAAGCGAGCCAGGCATTGGCGCGCACGTCACACGCGCGGTGCGGCTTTACCGTAAATCCTGCGGCCGCTACAGCGATTCAACCGTACATGACCGCGTGCATATGACGAACGGCACGATTGGCGAGCTAACGCATATCGTTGAGCATCGCTCCTCGCGCGGGCTCATGCACAGCCTTGATAAGATCAACCGCTATTCCACCATGCAGGCAAACGACATGATACAGAAGGGCATGGCGCTTCCATATCTCAGACTTATCACCGAATTTCCGGTTGCTTTCCTTAAAGCTTATCTCCTTCGTGGCTACGCGCTTAAAGGCACGCAAGGCTTCACCAATGCAATGGTCTATGCCTTCAGCCGCTTCATTCGCATTGCGAAATATCTAGAAAAAAGGCGCTAGGCATGTGTCATGCCGCACTTGTTGCGGCATCTCCATGAATCATTATGAGACCCCGTAATGAATGCGGGGTGACAGACTAGGCTGCTTCTTCCTCACGCTCTTCTGCTGATTCAATCATGCCAAGTGCATGCAGGTAGGTATCGAGGATGGTTTCGGCTTCCTCGCGCTCGGATGCATCCATTTTACGCATTTTGATGATGGTGCGAATCGCCTTCACATCAAAACCATTGCCTTTGGCTTCGGCAAATACATCACGAATATCCGCGCTGATGCCGGTTTTTTCTTCTTCCAGTTTCTCCACACGACCAATGATCGACTTCAGTTGATCCACGGCAACGCCGCCAACGCGATTTTTTTTCATAATCATCCTTTCTGTTTTTTTAGTGTCTCGGCAATGAGAAATGCAAGTTCTAGCGACTGCGAAGCATTAAGTCTAGGGTCGCAATGCGTGTGATAGCGGTCGGAGAGGTTCACTTCAGAAATGGCCTGAGCACCGCCGAGGCACTCAGTAACATCCTGCCCGGTCATTTCAAAATGCACGCCGCCAGCGAAAGTTCCTTCGGCCTTGTGAATCGCAAAAAACTGGCGAACTTCGGCGAGAATATCGGTGAATTTTCGGGTTTTGTAGCCGTTGGGTGATTTGATGGTGTTGCCGTGCATCGGGTCACACGCCCACACCACCTGCCGACCATTTTCTTTAATCGCGCGCACCAGCGGCGGCAGTAGCTCACCCACTTTGGCCGAACCCATGCGCGAAATCAGTGTCAGGCGGCCAGGCTCGTTCTCAGGGTTTAAGATATCGCAGAGTTTCAGCAGGCCATCCACTATCATGCTCGGGCCTACCTTCATACCGATGGGGTTCGCAATACCACGCATGAACTCCACATGCGCCTCATCGGGCGAGCGGGTGCGATCACCGATCCACAGCATATGGGCGGAGCAAGCATAAAATTTTCCATCCGCCTCGGAGCGGCGGGTGAGGGCGGATTCATAGCCAAGCAGCAACGCCTCGTGCGAGGTGAAGAAACTGGCTTCAGAAAACTGCTCCACCTCATCAATCGGCAGGCGGCAGGCGCGAATGAAGTTGATGCATTCGTTAATGCGATCGATCAGCTCCTGAAAGCGCTTGCCTTGCGCGGAGCTTTTGGCGAATTCCATGTTCCAGTCATTAATGCGTGGTAGCGCGGCATAACCACCGCGAGCGAGCGTACGCAGGTAGTTCAGCGTGGCCGAGCCTTGGTAGTATGCACGCAGCAAGCGCTCTGGGTCCGGCGCGCGCGTGGATTCTTCAAACTCCATGCCGTTCACCATATCACCGCGATAGCTTGGCAATTCTTGATCACCCTTTTTTTCAAATGGATCGCTGCGTGGTTTTGAAAATTGCCCTGCGATGCGGCCGACTTTCACCACCGGACAGCCCGCGCCATACATCAGCGCCATGGTCATTTGCAGCAGCACTCGGAAAAACGAGCGCAAATTTTCCTCAGAAAACTCAGCAAAACTCTCGGCGCAGTCCCCGCCCTGTAGCAAAAAAGCTTTACCCTGCGCCACATCCGCCAGCTCGCGCTTTAAGCTGCGCGCTTCAGTGGGCGAGGCAAGCGCGGGCAGGCCGCGCAGCGTTTCTTCCACTTCTCTCAGCTGGGCAGCATCAGGATAGCTCGGCTGCTGCTTGATAGGAAGCGTGCGCCAGCTATCGGGATTCCAAGTTTTTTGTGTCGTTTGCTTTGTCATAAATTTGTGCTAATCAGAGCGCTCTTATGTAGAGTTTTTGAGGGCTTATGTCCAGTGCAACCGTGCTTGATCCAGAGAACACCATCGCTTTTATGGGCATGGAGGGGGCGAATGCTGATTTAGCGTGCAGGCAGGCCTGCCCATATATGCATACTTTGCCATGCGCAAGCTTCGAAGATGTGTTTGAGGCAGTTGCCAGCGGCAAGGCACAGCTGGGGATGATCCCGATTGAAAATTCGCAGGCTGGCCGCGTTGCTGAGATACACCAGCTGCTTCCACGCACCAACCTGCATATCATCGGCGAGTATTTCCAACCGATTGAACACCAGCTGCTTGCTCCAAAAGGCGCCACGATGGAGTCGGTCAAGGATGTCTACTCCCACCCGCAGGCGCTACTTCAATGCCGCCAGAATCTTTTAAAACTAAAATACCAAGCTCACACATATTCTAACACTGCCGCCGCCGCTGCGGATGTCGCCAAATGGAACGACACAACCAAAGCTGCGATTGCCTCACCGCTGGCGGCAGAGCTTTATGGCCTGAGCGTCCTCAAAGAACATTTGCAGGATTCAGATAATAATACGACCGTTTTTGTAATTATCGCGCGTGAGCCGGTTGACCCCCAGCCCAAAGAAGGTGAGGTGATTCTTACCACGCTACTCTTTACCATCCGCAACATTCCGGCGGCTTTATACAAAGCGATGGGCGGCTTCGCGACCAATGGCGTGAATATGCTCAAGCTTGAAAGCTATATTCCCGCCGGCCAGAAGCGGGAGGCCGCGCAGTTTTTCCTCACCGTCGAGGGGCACCCGTCCGACACCCCACTTAAGAATGCGCTCGAAGAGCTTGGCTTTTTCTGCAAAAAAGTGCAGGTGCTGGGGGTATACCCGGCCGATCCATCACGTTTTCAGAGCTGATTACTCTCTACCAATCTGCCGATTAATCATGGCTTTCAGCGGCGAATCGTCCGGCAACGAGCGGTAGAGGCTTTGCATATCTTTCATGGCGGTTTCGCCTTCGCCATCCTGCACGCGGCGCACAATCAGCCAGTAGCGCGCCTCCTTATGCTCAGGCTTTTGTAGCAGCACCATCTCTAAGCTTTTTTTGCTTGCGTCGTTCACCTTGCCATCGTCCGCTGCAATGGTGGCTTTGGCATAAGCCATAATGACATCCGGCGCGCCATTCGTAAGCAATACCGCCTGTTTAAAGGCATTTGCCGCGGCACCATATTGCCCCGTTTGCATGAAAGCGGTACCGAGCCTGATCCATGCCGCAACATCTTTAGTATCACGCTTGACCTGCCCGGAATCTTCCTGAATCTGGATGCGCAGTTCGGCAAGGCGCTGGTTTCGTTCCTTCATTAAAGGTATGATGTCTGGCTTACCGATTGTCAGATATATCCCAAAACTTGAGGCGATCATAAACAATAGAAGCCACGCCCCTGGCGCTTTTTCTTTACGCAAAGGCCATAGCAGCAATAAGGAAGCGGCAACTACGATGAAAAAAAGAATAATATATAGCATCAAGCCCGCGACTTACGAAAAAAACGCAGCATAAACCAGCATGCCAGCGTAAATATAATCAAGGGCCCAAACCATAGCAGGTAGGTGGTTGGTTTGAATGGAGGGCTCATTAGGATAAAATCACCATAGCGCGACACAAGAAATGTTTTCACTTCATCATCACTCATCCCGCTTGCAATTTGATCACGGATTGCAAGACGCATGGTTTTTGCCATATCAGATGGCGAGTCTGCCAGTGGCTCACTTTGGCATACCACACAGCGAATTTCATGAAACAATGCTTTGGCCCGCGCTTCCTGCGCGGGATCGGCAAGCGGCGTATCGACAGTAAGGGCCATCACCGACACCGGCAGTAAAATCATCAAAATACAATAGAAGAAGACTCTCACCGCTCAGTCCGCAACTTCTGCACGGCCGGAATGATTTCTTTTTGAATAATATCGGCAGTGAGATTGGAGCGGTAAACATAGCGTATGCGGCCCTTACTGTCGATGATGTAGGTCTCCGGAACCCCCATCACACCGAGCGCGATGCTACTCTTGCCTGATACATCAAGACCAACCATGCGGTAAGGATTGCCGCGCTCTTTAAGCCAGCGCATGACATTTTCACGACTATCGCGCCAGGCAATGCCATGAAGTTCCACTTGGCCGCTGGCGTAAAGTTTCATCAGTTCAGGATGTTCAATAATACAAGGCTTGCACCATGTCGCAAAAATATTCAGCACAATGATTCTGTTGCGCCAATTATCTGTTGTAAAGCGAGATGCATCGCCCATCACCATGGGCATATCAAAAAAAGCAACCTGCTTGCCTAACATTGGTGAAGGTGCACGTGCAGGATCCATCCGCCCCCAAAGCCCAAGCCCGCCGAGTATGATGACCAGCATCAGGATGATAAGCGGAAGAAAGCGAAGGTAAATGCGGTTCATGGATAGTTACGCCTTAATGAAATAAAACCAGCCATGCCAATTAACACAAATCCGATCCAAATAAAACTGATCATTGGCACGTAGTAGGCCCGCAAGGCGAGCTTGCCATCTTGTTGTTTTTCTCCAGCAACCACATAGAGATCATAGAAAAACGTACCATAAAGCGATGCTTCGCTGGTGGTCGCGCCACGAATATCGTAGGTGCGATATTCCGGGTATAGTTTGATCACCGCTTCATTGCTGCCGTAATTAGCGCTGATATGGCCACGTATGGCGCTGTAGTTAGGCATACGCAGATCTTCAATCTTATCGAGCGTCATCGTATAACCACCAATTTCAACAGACTCACCTACGGCTAGGCTGCGCTCAATATTGACTTTCCATAGGGAGGCGCCGGTGATGCCGGCCACCATGATGGCAGCGCCAGCATGACCAAGAAACACAGCCCAGCGACCATCCACGTTGCTTGATTGCTTGAGCCATTTGAGGCTTCCAACAAAAAGCCACACGGATAGGCCAAACCCGAATACAGCGTAGGGAACATGCGATGACACACTCACCAGAACCAAAACCACAGCGACCATGGCAGCAAGCAGTGCAGGGCGGCATCGTTTTAGGGATTCTCTTATATTGGCTTTTTTCCATGGCATGAAAGGCACCAGCGCCGCAAATAGTAATGCAATCGACATAATCGGCAGGAAGGTCGCATTAAAGTAAGGCGCACCAACGGTTAGCCTCGCGCCGCTGATCCATTCGGCAACTAACGGATACATCGTGCCAAGCACAACTGTAGCGCAGGCAGTGAGTATGAAAAGGTTATTGATGACAATCATGCCTTCGCGCGAAACGGGCGCCATTGTTTCGCTTGCTTGCAATCGCTGACCTCGAAGCGCGTATAATGCCAGAGCCGCTCCCATAACCACGGCGATATAAGCCAGAATATAAAGACCGCGCGCCGGATCATTGGCAAAGCTATGCACCGAAGTCAGCGCACCGGAACGAACCAAAAATGTTCCAAGCAAACTAAGACCAAAGGTCAGGATAGCGAGCAGCACCACCCAAGGCGCGAGCAGGCCTCGCTTTTTTAGCACCAGATTGGAATGAAGCAGCGCGGTTGCCGAAAGCCAAGGCATGAGCGAGGCATTCTCCACTGGATCCCAAAACCACCAGCCGCCCCAGCCAAGCTCCCGATACGCCCACCAGCTGCCAAGGCCAATACCTAGCGTAAGTGTTGCCCATGATACCATGATCCAAGGGTGCGCCATCTGTGCCCAGCGACGCATATCCACGCTCTGCTTTTCGGGCAGCAGCATAAGCGCGACAGCTAGTGAAAATACAACCGAGAATCCGACATAGCCGAGATAGAGCATCGGCGGATGCATGGCGAGTGCGATGTCTTGCAAGAGTGGGTTTAAAGCGAGGCCATCCGGCGGTGGCGGGAATATTCTTACAAATGGATTAGAGGTGAATAAAATAAAAATGAGTACGCCAGCAAGCAGAATGGATTGCACAATCAAAGCAAGATCACGTATCTGATTGGTTTGTTCATCACTAGAGCGCTGGAAAGCAAGCCACCAGCCAAACATCGCCATTACCCAAGCCCAGAGCAGCATTGAGCCTTCGTGATTTCCCCAGGTGCCGGTGATCTTATAAAGCAGGGGCATAGAGAGATTTGAATGTGAAAGCACATTTTCAACACTGAAATCATTTTGAATTCGAAGCATCATCAAGAGCAGCAATGCGAAGGTAAGCGCCATAGCCTGAGCAAGCGCAATCGCTGGCAAAAGAATCACGAAACGCTTAGCTAGTATAGCTTGCGGCGAAATTAGCGAGACCACCAGCGCCACAACCGTTAAAAAAAGTGCAATCTCAGCGATCATAACCGCCACCTTCAGATTTCCAGTGGCCGGTTTTCTTCAGTGAGTCGACAACCTCTTTTGGCATATAATTTTCATCATGCTTGGTGAGAATACGTATCGCATTGAATTCACCTTGCGAAATCAGGTTGCCCTCAGCAATCGCGCCCTGACCCTCGCGAAAAAGATTGGGAAGCAGACCTTGATAGTGAACCTTAAGCGACTCTTTACCATCAGAGACAACAAATGATATACGATCATCCTTACTTCGTATGATGCTGCCTGTTTCGATTAATCCGCCTATGCGAATCATTTTTTCAGCTTCGAGGGTTTGATTCTTGAGGTCACTTGGGCTGTAGAAAAACACCAGATTTTCGCTAAAAGCACGCATGACGAGAAGTGTTGCCGTGCAAAGAAAAATGACACTGACAAACACAAAAATAAGCCGCTGGTGCTTAGGTTTCATGGTTCTTGGCCGCTTCGACCCTGCGGAGTCTATCCTGCATACGTGTCAGGTTGCGCCTGCTAATGTAAAATAGAGAGATGAGCACCAGCGCGGCAATGCCATAAGACGGCCAAACAAATGCACCGTAACCGCCCATGGCTAAAACTTCTGTTAACTTTTCCATGTTATGAATCAATCCAGTAGCGTGGCAGGCATATGTCTGTCAAGTTACAAACCAACAGATATTTCAATAGTTTCTTACTTTTTTTAGGTTAGAATCAATACATGACCAAACTATCGTCGAACCCGCAGCTTCCGCCGGAAGAATATCTTGAAATCGCCGATAAGGTTCGCACAGGTGAATATTTTCGCGAAGCGCGCGCGATGTATGATGTGCAGGTGCATGATCCGATGGCTGAGCGCTATTTCTTTGCTCTCATCACATCAATTGCGATATTGACCTTCGTCATTACTTTTTTTGCCATGCAATCACTCTATCCGTTGAAAACCGATATCCCTTTTGCGGTTAAAGCCGGTGATCTGGCAAATGATGTACCTCGAATCAAGTCTTTGCTGGATTATAAAGGGGAAGATCCCAGTCAGGCTTTACTTCGTTTTCTGGTTAGGAATTACGTTAATAGCTATGAGTCATATGACATAGAAATCTTTGAGCGCAACGCTAATGGGATCAAGAGCAGCAGCACGGAAGAGGTGTTTAATGACTACCAGCGACTAATGGATCCTCGCAATCCGGAAAGTCCGATCACACTGTACCAACGACATTCCAAACGTGAAATTAATATCATTTCATCAAGCATTCCAGATGCTGCAGAACCATTGATGGAAGTAGTCTATGAGGCGATCGTCACCAGTAAAAATGAAATCAAGAAAACGCGCTGGCAGGCAGATGTTAATTTTACCTATAATGGTCTTGCTTTAGATGAAGAAACCGGCAAAGTAATACCCGTAGAATTAAAAATAACGGGTTATCGTACGAAACGATTACAGGATATTCAATGATGAAACATGTTTTCTTAAGTATCGCTGCCATCTTATGTTTCGGATTAGTATCGAACGAAACCGCTTGGGCAGGCAGAGAAGCTCGCCCAATCAAGATTGATCATCGTGTCCGGACAGTCATGTATCAGCCAGATGAAGTTTATAAATTCACGGGTCATTATCGCTATCAGTCTTCGATTGAGTTTGAAGAAGGTGAAACCATACAGACCATTTCAATGGGTGATTCGACAGCATGGATGCTAAATCCAACAGGAAACCGCCTTTTTCTGAAACCGATCGAGCAGGATGCCACCACCAATATGACGCTCATCACCAATCGGCGCACCTATCTTCTTGAACTGCATGCGCGCGAGACCGATGATATTCAGGATAAGGATATGGTGTTTATTATGCGCTTCATCTATCCGGATAGTGAGCAAGCAAAGGGGCTTAGCCAGCATATTGATCCAGTGCCATCTCCGGATCTCGAAGAAAACGCCGAGAAGTATAATTTCAATTATACAATTGCTGGTACAGAGCAGTATGCTCCGATTCGTATTTTTGACGACGGCGAATTTACTTTTTTCCAATTCAAAAATAAAAACGCCGATATTCCTGCGTTCTATTGGGTTGATGATCAAGGCAACGAAGCGATGATCAATTACCGTACGCGTGGTGATTATATTGTCGTTGAACGAGTCAGCAAGCGGATGACACTTCGTTATGGTAATAACGTTGTATGCGTATTCAATGAGACCATGCTGAGCCGCACTCCCCGCTAGCATGCCATCATGACCGGATCAACAAATAGCTACCATGTTGGGGTTATAGGCAGTGGATCATGGGGCACGGCACTGAGTGTGATTGCCAATCGTGCAGGCAGCTTAGTAACACTCGGCACCCGCAATCATAATGTCATTCAATCGATCACTGATCGCCGTGTTAATGATATCTATCTTCCAGACGTCTATCTTGATCCTAAAATTACGGTAACCGACAAGTTAGCTGACTCATGTGACAGCGATCTGCTTATCATCGCTGTGCCATCACAGGTAGTGCGCTGGGTATGCATCGCAATTTCAGATGTAATATCTCCCAAAATACCCATCATTATCGCAAGTAAAGGTATCGAGCGTGGTAGCCTGATGCTGATGAGTGAGGTCTCACAAGACATTCTGCCTAATAATCCGGTAGGTATTCTTTCTGGTCCTAATTTTGCGGATGAAGCGGCAAAAGGACTTCCAACAGCTACCACTATCGCCAGTCAGGATCCGGCGCTGCTGGATTTAGCGGCCTATGCCATTGGCGGCCGTTATTTCAGGCCCTATATGACGGATGATATCATCAGCACACAGATTGGCGGAGCGGTCAAAAACGTGATTGCCATTGCCTGCGGCATCGCCATTGGTAAAAAGCTTGGCGAAAATGCCAGCGCTGCTCTGGTGACCAGGGGATTTGCTGAGATAGCCAGACTTGCGCTTGCGAAAGGCGGTCGCTACGAAACCTTAATGGGGCTTTCTGGGCTGGGGGATTTGCTCCTGACCTCTAGCAGTAAAAAATCAAGAAATATGTCGTTTGGAATTGGTATTGGCGAGGGCAAGACCAAGGAAGATATTCTGGGCGGACGTGGTCGCGTGGCAACCGAAGGGGTGGTTGCGGCGGAGTCTGTCTCTAAACTCGCTCGAAAACACTCTGTTTCCATGCCTATCTGCGATGCGGTCTACCGCGTTCTCTATGAAGACGCGACCGTCGATAGCGTCATCTATGAGCTGTTAGAACGGCCATTTATCAACGAAAGCTTGTCATAAGCCTTGGTTTTCCTTACTATTCCATCATGCAACCTGTTCAAACCAAGGTAGAAAAAGCAAAGCCTGTTCATAGCTCCTTGCGTGTGGACTATGAATCCGAGATTGCTTCGCTCAAGAAAAAGCTAAATGCTGTGATTCTTGCACATTACTATCAGGATGATGACATTCAGGATTTAGCGGATCATGTCGGTGACTCGCTGGAGCTTGCGCGGCGCGCAGCAGAAACAACTGCCGATGTCATTGTGTTCTGCGGCGTCCGCTTTATGGCGGAGGGCGCCAAGATTCTGAATCCAGACAAGCTGGTCTTGATTCCTGACATGAAGGCCGGTTGCTCGCTGGAGGATTCCTGCCCACCCGCTGCTTTCAAGGCTTTCAAAGAGCAGCATCCGGATCACATCGTCGTCACCTACATCAACTGCTCAGCCGAGGTGAAAGCGCTCTCCGATATTATCGTGACTTCGTCCAACGCAGAGGCGATCATCAATCAGCTTCCGGCTGATCAGAAAATCATTTTCGCGCCTGATAAATATCTGGGCGCGTGGCTGAATAAAAAAACCGGCCGTAACATGCTCTTATGGAATGGCACCTGCATGGTGCATGAACGCTTTTCTGAGCAGGAGCTGATTAAAATGATCACGCGCTATCCTGAAGCGCATGTGATTGCCCATCCGGAATGCCCTGAGACGCTGCTTCGCCATGCGAAACATATTGGTTCCACCTCATCACTCATTCGGTATAGCGAATCTAATCCGGGCAAGGAGTTCATCGTGCTCACCGAGCCCGGCATCTTCCACGCCATGAAAAAACGCTCGCCAGGCAGTATATTTTATCCTGTTCCGGGCATGGATGGCGGCGCTTGCATTTCCTGCAATAACTGCCCTTACATGAAGCTTAATACGCTGGAAAAAATATATCATTGCATGCGTGATCAAACGCCAGAGCTAGAACTCAACGCCGACCTCATCATCCGCGCACGAAAGCCGCTGGATCGTATGCTGGAGATGAGCAAAGCGGTGGGACGGCATTGAGTCGATCCATATTTTTTGTTGCTCAGGAAGAGAAGAAATAAGGCTCGTTCTTTTATTTTTTTGCAAAAATGTTTCACGTGAAACATTTTTCTTATGTTGCTGGTAGCAACTCCTTGTAGACATCAATGGTCTTGGCAGCCATGGTATCCAGTGAGAAATTCTGGGCATTTTGAATGGCTTGCTCGCCCATCCATTCCAATTCTTTTTGATCCATCCTAAGCGCATAATCAATTCTGGCCGATAGCTGGTCGACATTTCCGGGCGTTACCAGCCAGCCGGTCGTATCGGGGATCACGGTTTCCATCGGCCCACCATGGTTGGTTGCGATCACTGGCCTGCCCATGGCCTGCGCTTCTAACACAACTCGTCCAAAGGCTTCAGGCTCGATCGAGGTTGCGACAATAACACGCGCCAAACGGTAGGCTTCGGTGATTTGATGTGTATGTTTAGCGATACGCACATGACCTTCAAGCTGCAGCTCAACAATCAATTTTTCTAGTTCTGCTCGATAATTTTCATGCCCTTTGTCATCACCTAAAATCACTGCAAAAAAATTCCGGTGTGGTAGTGCGGCAATCGCGCGCAAGAAAACATCTTGCCCTTTCCAGCGAGTGATGCGCGCGGGAAACAGTATAAGCGGCATCGCATCCGGCAGGCGCCATTCCTTGGTGAGTTCAATCAGCCTGAGCAGCGAGTGGTTTTGCAAATTAAATAGTTTTAAATCCACGCCACGGTGGATGATGCGCATACGCGAAGCATCCATCTCGTAATTGGCTTTGATGTGGTCGGCGATGAAATGCGAAATCGCAATCACGCGTTCGCCGCGTGTCATGATGGCGTTATATTTTTTCTTCCATTCATTCTGCAGACCGTAAGTGCCGTGGAAGGTGGTCATAAAGCGGCAGCCAGCGTCTTTAGCGGCATAATAGGCGCTCCATGCTGGCGCGCGCGATCGTGCGTGTACAATATCTACCTGATGCTCGCGGATTAGCTTTGCGAGCCGTTTCCGGTTCAGCCATAAGCTGATCGGATCTTTGCGTTTCAGTGGCAGTTTCACGTGAAGGGCACCTGAATGAAGCAACTGCGAAACCATAGCTCCGCCGCTGGATGCCACAATCGCTTTGCCTCCGGCCTGGATAATGGCGCGGGCAATTTCAATCGTGCCACGCTCAACCCCGCCGCTGCGCAGCTCTGGCAATACCTGCAATATAACCGGTGGCTTGTAGTTCATTTTTTTGTCATCCTGAGCGAGCGTAGCGAGTCGAAGGATCTCTCGCAACAAAGATCCCTCGACTTCGCTCGGGATGACACCTAAAATTTGGGCATTATGCAACCATCTTTTCTAAGCCTTACATCAAAACATCAACTCGCCTATCACTTAAGCGAAGGCAAAACACCGACGGTCATATTTTTTGGCGGATTTAAGTCGGACATGCAGGGCGGCAAGGCGCTCGCGCTGGAAGCTTTCTGCAAAGCACGCGGCCAGCGTTTTATCCGCTTTGACTATAGCGGCCACGGCCAGTCATCAGGTAAATTTACGGATGGCACTATCGGCAGCTGGAAAGAAGATGCACTCACGGTATTGGATCAATTAGGCACAGAGAAAAACATCCTCATCGGTTCCAGCATGGGCGGCTGGATTGCGCTGCTCATCGCGCTTGCACGGCCAGAGAAAGTTTCAGGGATTATTACCATTGCCGCCGCACCGGATTTTACCGAGCGGCGAATCTGGGAGCAATCCAGTGATGAGGCACGCAGGCAGCTTATGGAAGAGGGGATTTACCACGCTCCCTCATGCTACGGCGAAGACCCATACCCTATCACCCGCCAGCTGGTGGAGGAGGGGCGGCATCACCTGATCATGAACTCAGCCATTGACGTTCGCGTTCCTGTGCGGTTGCTCCATGGAAGGCTGGATCCTGATGTGCCTTGGCAGACATCGGCAGAACTCATGGAGAAACTCGCGTCTGATGATGTCGAGCTGCATGTGATCAAAAACGCCGGTCATCGCCTGAGCGAGCCGAATAACTTGCAATTACTCTGCAAAACGCTAGAAGAATTGCTTTCACGCTAGACAGAGTTTTGAAGATGAATAAACCCACCAGCAAACCAACCAATCCCTGTTTTTCATCCGGCCCTTGCGCCAAGCGCCCGGGCTGGTCGCTTGACGGCCTTAAGGGCGCGGCTCTTGGCCGCTCGCACCGCGCCAAACTCGGCAAAACCAAGCTGGAAGAAGTCATTCAGCTTAGCAAAAAAATCCTTGGCATGCCGGAAGATTACCGCCTCGGCATCGTGCCCGCATCCGACACGGGTGCAATTGAAATGGCCATGTGGTCGCTGCTAGGCGCACGGGGCGTGGATGTATTTGCTTGGGAGAGCTTCGGCTCTACCTGGGCATCGGATTGCAAGAGCCAGCTTAAACTTGCTGATCTCAATATCTATAAAGCGGATTACGGCAAGCTGCCCGACCTCGCTAAAGCCAACTGGAAGCGCGATGTCATTTTCACTTGGAACGGCACCACCTCTGGTGTGCGTGTGCCTGATGGAAACTGGATAGCGGATGATCGCGAAGGATTATCGATTTGCGATGCGACTTCGGCGGTTTTTGCCATGGACATGCCGTGGCGCAAACTGGATGTGGTGACATGGTCGTGGCAGAAAGTTCTCGGCGGCGAGGGCGCGCACGGCATGATCGCACTTTCTCCCCGCGCCGTAGAGCGCCTCAAAACTTATACGCCAAACTGGCCGCTGCCCAAGATTTTCCAGATGAGCAAAAAAGGTGAGCTGATCGAAGGTATTTTCAAAGGTGAGACGATCAATACGCCATCGATGCTTTGTGTTGAAGACGCGCTGGATGGCCTGAGATGGGCGGATTCGAATGGCGGTCTTCCTGTATTAGTGGTGCGTTCACAGCGTAATTTGAATGCGATTGAAGAATGGGTGTCTAGCTCCAAGTGGATTAGCTTTTTAGCAGAAGATGAAGCTACGCGCTCCTCAACCTCCATCTGCCTGAAAATTATTGATCCGTGGTATCAATCACTATCACCTGAGCAGCAGGCTGAGGGCGCGAAAAAAATCGCATCCATGCTGGAAAAAGAAGGCGTGGCCTTTGATATTGGTGCGTATCGTGATGCACCGCCAGGCCTACGTATCTGGGGCGGCGCAACCGTTGAAACCAGCGATATCGAAGCACTGCTACCCTGGCTTGATTGGAGCTGGAGTGAAATTAAAAACACTATGGCGAAAGCCGCCTAACTAAAGACAGAAGAAAGAGAAAAGAATGCCTAAAGTTTTAATTGCTGATAAACTCTCCCCACAAGCCATCGATATTTTTAAACAGCGCGGTGTGGAGGCGGATGTCAAGGTTGGGCTGAAGCCAGAAGAGCTGCTGGCCTGTATTGGGGAATATGACGGTATTGCCGTGCGTTCTGCAACCAAAGTTAGCGCCGATGTTGTCAAAGCGGGCAAAAAGCTTCGTGTGATTGGCCGCGCTGGCATTGGCGTAGATAATGTCGATGTGCCAGCTGCGACCTCGTACGGCGTGGTGGTGATGAACACACCATTTGGCAATTCCGTAACAACAGCAGAACATACGATTTCGCTCATGATGGCGCTGGCTCGCCAGATTCCTGCCGCCAACGCATCCACCCATGCTGGCAAATGGGAGAAAAATGCGTTCATGGGCGTTGAGCTGGCCGGCAAAACGCTGGGGCTGATTGGTGCTGGGAATATTGGCTCCATTGTGGCGGATCGCGCGCAGGGACTTAAGATGAAAGTGATCGCGTATGATCCTTATTTATCCAAGGAGCGCGCCGATGACATTCATGTTGAGAAAGTAGAGCTGGATGCGCTGCTCGAGCGCGCCGACTTTATTACGCTCCATACGCCGCTTACCGAAACCACTAAAAACATTATCAACAAAAATACGCTTGCCATGTGTAAAAAAGGCGTACGTATCATCAACTGCGCACGTGGCGGGCTGGTGAATGAAACAGACTTAAAGGCTGCGATTGAATCCGGTCATGTTGCAGGTGCGGCACTGGATGTGTTTGAAGAAGAACCGGCAAAAACCAATCAGCTCTTTGGAATGCCGCAGGTGGTCTGCACGCCGCACCTTGGCGCATCGACGACCGAGGCGCAGGAAAATGTTGCGGTTCAGGTCGCGGAGCAAATGGCGGATTACCTGACCAAAGGGGCAGTCACTAACGCGCTTAACATTCCTTCGATGTCAGCTGAAGATGCCGCAAAACTTAAGCCTTATCTTCAACTTGTCGACCAGCTCGGCGGTTTTGCTGGCCAGCTCACCGAGACTGGCCTGAAGCAAGTGACCATTGAATATGAAGGCCTGGCTGCAAAGCTCAATACCAGACCGCTAACTGCTGTGGCGCTGAAAGGCTTGCTTGCGCCGCTCATTGATAATGTGAACATGGTCAATGCGCCGATGGTGGCGAAAGAACGTAATATCGAAGTCAGCACCGCCAGCCATGAACGGGCAAGCCACTACCAAACCATGATCCGTATTACGGTTACAACCGAGAAACGCACCCGTACCGTTGCCGGAACGTTGTTTGGTGATAAACCGCGCGTGGTGGAGGTGAACGGTATTAAACTGGAAGCTGGCCTTGGTGCGCGCATGCTCTATGTCAATAACGACGACAAGCCGGGCTTTATTGGTGCGCTCGGCTCGCTGCTCGGCAAACATAAAATTAACATCGCTTATTTCCATCTGGGTCGTAATGATGACGGCGAGGCGATTGCACTGGTGGAAATCGATCAACCCGTATCACCGGAAATTATTTCTGAAATCGCTGCGATTCATGGGGTAAGGCAGGTGAAAGCGCTGGCGTTTTAAGATGAAGCTCTTTTACTCACCTAATTCGCCTTATGCCCGAAAATGCAGGGTTGTGCTTGCGGAAAAGAGCCTGGTCTGCGAGATGGTGGCAGTCAATGCGCTGGAAAATCCGCCGGAGTTACTCGCCGTCAATCCGCTCGGCACGGTGCCTGCGCTCGTGACGGATCAGGGGCTGCATTTATGTGACTCAACGGCGATCTGCGAGTATCTTGATACGTTGCCATCTGCTGCGCCTGCGCTGCTACCTGAGCCAAAATCCCGCGAGTGTGTGCTTGCGTTTGTGGCCATGAGTGACGGCATCATGGATGCGGCAGTAGCCTGCGTACTGGAAGGCCGCAGGCCAAAAGAAATTCAATACGCCATGTGGCGCGAGCGCAAAGAAGCGGCGATCATGCGAACGATTGAAAAATTTTCCGCTATTGATATGACGCACACACCGCTATCGATGGGATCGATCGGGCTTGCCGTCGCGCTCAGCTATGTCGATTTCCGACTGCCGCACCTTGATTGGCGAAGCAAGCATCCGCGGCTTGCCGCATGGCTGGATGATTTTTCGAAGCGCGAGAGCATGCAGGCCACGAAGCCCGCCTGAATCACATTACAGGACCGAATCCCCAAACAAGTGAGGGGTTTGGCTTATTCCATATATTGCCCGCTCTTGACCGAAATGGCTTTATGAAGTAGCCTTATGGGCAAGGCCGATGAATAATACATACTTCAGCTTATAGATGATCTGACGCGGTCGCGGGAAGCCATATCTTTATCATGACATTCTAGCAATGCCTCTTTCCAGCTTTTATCGCCTTTAGCAGCAATTGCTGTCGCACGATCCGAAAGCTCAGCAAACGATTCTCTATTTAGACCGCCCTCAAGAATAATGCGCGTAATTGAGTTTTCGCGAGCCTTACATGCAGGTTGCATGGTTTTTCTAAGCGATTTAACATCAGCTGCGCTAAATACACCGCTCAACTTTCCTTCCTCAAGTTTACTCGATTCAATGTGATCACGCTGTTTTTGTTCATAATCACATGACAAACCATTTGTCGATTGCTCTAGCTTATTAAGCTTTTCTTGAGTGTATGTGTGAGAAACCATCGCCGGCGCTTTTACCAAAAAATGCCGCCAATAGGTTCTTTCGATTGGTTGATACTCGTCATTCATTTTCGCAAGTGGTACTAGCGCATCACGATCAATAACGATGGGTGTGCCATCCGATAATTTTCCAACATTGTGTTCATGCGCATCCCAAAAAAAATAGCCATCTTTTGCTGCATCTTTAACCAACTGCGCAACATCATGAGCATCAATCCCAATCGTATCTACCATTGGCAATATTTCGATATCGTAATCCCCAATTTGCTTAAGCAATAGTGGTTTAAGACAGTAGGGGCGATCATGGTGAGGTGAATCATGTAGTGATATGCGGACAACTTGATTATTTGGAGCGCGCATAAGCATATTGAATGATCCACTTCTGCCCAGCGGTTCCATACGCCTTAGGCCGATGGAAACTAGGTAACGACGAATCTGATTAAAACCACCGTTGCGAGAAGAGCTGGCGTCTTGATGTAATTTGGACTCAATTTCGCTTAGGTCGCC
Organism: Rickettsiales bacterium; assembly: GCA_021299465.1. Lineage (GTDB taxonomy): Bacteria > Pseudomonadota > Alphaproteobacteria > Rickettsiales > SXRF01 > JAJTHB01. The sequence continues at coordinate 329,866 of JAJTHB010000005.1, forward strand.
CCCTTTGAATTTTTGGGCAAGTAAGCGCTCAAAACTACCTCCATCGTCATAAAGATCGTGGAAATTTCGCTTTTGTGCGGCAGGTTTTTCTTGAGTTGATGCGCTGGATGTTTGCATATGCTCATTATCTCATAGCACGCAATCATCAACCACCTGATAATTATGAAGCTTTTATTACATTATGCATGAGCCGCGTTATAAAAATCAATGACTTAGGCACTACTCCATGTACTGGCCGCCATTGACCGAGATGGTCTCGCCGGTGATGAAGCCAGCATCTTCAGCAACGAGGAACATCACCGCGCGGGCGATTTCTTCCGGATGCCCCATGCGCCCTACCGGGATACCCGCGACGATTTTCGCCAGCACATCCGGCGCAACGGCGCTTGTCATATCGGTTTCGATATAGCCGGGGGCGATGGTATTCACCGTGATGCCGCGCGCTGCTGTCTCACGGGCGAGGGCTTTGGTGAAGCCTATCACACCTGCTTTGGCGGCCGAATAGTTGGTCTGGCCGAACTGACCGAGCTGGCCGTTAATCGAACTGATATTGACGATGCGACCGAATTTTTTATCGCGCATCGATTCAATCACCGCGCGCGACATGTAAAAGCAGGAATTGAGATTGGTCTCGATCACCGCGCCCCAGTTTTCCGGCGTCATCTTATGCATCGCCGCATCGCGGGTGATACCGGCATTGTTGATGAGCACCTCAATCGCGCCGCCGAGTGATTCTTCAACCTTGCGAATACCTTCCTTGCAGGACTCAAAGTTTGAAATGTCCCAGCTGAAAGCTGGGATAGCATGTTCTTTGGTGAATGCCTGCGCGGCGTCATGGCGCGTGGCATAATTCACGGCCACTTTGTAGCCTGCTTTTTTCAATGCGATTGAAATAGCAGCACCGATACCACGCGTGCCGCCAGTAACTAGAGCAATTCTAGACATATCAACTCCTATTTCTCAACACACATGGCAACGCCCATGCCGCCGCCGATGCACAGTGTGGCAAGCGCTTTTTTAGCATCTCGTTTTTGCATTTCATTAATCAGTGACACAAGCACGCGAGCACCCGACGCGCCAATGGGATGACCTAACGCGATTGCGCCGCCATTGACATTGACCTTCGTCAAATCCCATTCCATACCGCGATTGACCGAAATGGCCTGCGCGGCAAAGGCTTCGTTCGCCTCGATCAGATCAAGGTCAGAAACTTTCCAGCTCGCTTTTTCGAGCGCTTTTTTGCTGGCGGGGATGGGGCCGGTGCCCATGATCGCGGGATCCACACCCGCATGCGCCCAGCTTTTGATAGTGGCAAGTGGTTTTAAGCCACGCTTTGTGGCTTCTGCGCGCGTCATCAGCATCACCGCCGCCGCGCCGTCGTTAATGCCGGAGGCATTGCCCGCCGTCACGCTTCCTTCTTTATCGAAGGCAGGCTTCAATTTCGCGAGCGTTTCCACCGTAGTGTCTGGGCGAGGATATTCATCCGCGTCCACTGTTACATCACCTTTTTTGCTGGGAATCACGACCGGCACAATCTCATCCTTGAATTTACCAGCTTTCATCGCCGCGCCTGCTTTCTGCTGTGAACTTGCCGCAAATTCGTCCTGCTCAGCGCGCGAAATATTAAACTGCTTGGCGATGTTCTCCGCCGTCAGCCCCATATGTTTCATCGAAAACGCATCGGTGAGGCCATCGTTAATCATGGTGTCGACCATCGCGCCGTTACCCATCTTCACACCGGCGCGAAGATGCATGCCGTGAATGGCCATGCTCATGCTTTC